>CAZLYU010000001.1:0-198740 GCA_964563855.1 uncultured Planctomycetales bacterium
GCCACGGCCCCGATCCCGCCGGCCCACGCGAGGGAGCCCGCCCCCGAGCCGCGGGAAACGGCGGGGGGCGAGGGGGCGGCGGTGAGCGCGGCGCCGCGGACGATTCGCGTGGCCGGTGATCAGTTGGTCATCACGCTGACCTGGCCCAGCGGGATCGCGTTCGCCGTGGGGCTCGTCCTGTTGCTGGTTGTCGCGTTTACGACGGGGCGTCGGTCGGTCGGCTCGGCTCCGACGACGGAATCCACCGCGTCGACGCCAATCTCGAGTCCTACGCAACCCCGGTCCGGCGATGCGCTCGTCGATCGCCCGGGTCGAGTGGGTCCCGCGGCGACGCCCGTGCCGCGGGCGCCGCGCTCGCCGGCGAATGTTCAACTGGCGCCGACGGTCGAGCCGAATGCTGCGCGTGCACCGGTCGAGGAGCCGCTGGCGCCACAGGCCCGTCGCAGCACGACGCCGCTGGGCCCGGGGCGTTATCTGGTCATTCAAGATTTCACGGTGCAGCGCGATCGTTCGCGACGTCAGCGCGACGCTGCGTCGGCGGTCGCGCATCTTCGAGCGCGCGGCATCGAGGCGGTGGTGGTTGATCGCCCCGGCCGGGCTCCGCTGGTGGTCGCGGCGCAGCCGCTGAACGACGTGAGCAAGGCGGAAGTGAGTCGGTTAAAGCAGCGGGTGGCCGAAGCCGGTCGCGACTTCGCCGACTACGACTTCAAGGGCGCCTACGAACTCGACTTTCCCTGACGCGGGGCGAGCCGATCGAACCACGTGGCGATGAGGTCGGCGACGTAGCGCGCGTCATCCTCGCGGGCCACCATCAGATGATCCATGCCATCGAGCGCGACGAAGCTCTTGGGCTGGCGTGCGGCGGCGAAGAGCTGTTCGCCCTGCGCGACCGGGACGACCTCGTCGCGGGGTGAGTGGAGCACGAGCAGGGGCCGTTGCAAACGGCTCGCGAGTTCGGCGCCGTCGTGCGTTCGGAAATCATTCAGCATTTCGTGCGAGATCGTCACCTGACGTCCGAGGAGGTCGAGCGTGGCGCGGCCTGCGGTGCGCAGCGCGGGCGCCTGCCCTTCGAGCCGATCGGCGATGGCTCGAATTTCAAACGGCGACGCGATCGTAACCACGCCTTGGATGGAGTCGATGTGCGCGGCAGCGGCGATGCTGGCGCTGCCACCAAGGCTGTGGCCGATGAGCAGTTGGGGTGGACGGTTGTTTTTGCGCAAGAACTGGGCGGCGGCGATGATGTCGTTGACGTTGGTGGTGAAGTTGGTTTCGGGGAACTGACCGGCGCTGTCGCCGACGCCGGCGAAATCGAATCGCAGGGTTGCGAGGCCATGTTCGGCGAGTCGCCGACTGATCCAGCCGGCGCTCTTCAGGTCTTTGGTGCAGGCGAAACAATGCGCAAAGACGACGTAGGCCCGGGGGTCGGCCGGCGTTTCGAGTCTGCCGCTGAGCTGCAGGCCGTCGGCGTTTGGGAAGCGCACCATTTGACGTTCGATCATGGGGGTGTCTCGCAAGTTGACGAGCGGCGACGGGCGCGGGCCGATGTTTGGCGCACGAACCGCACGCTGGCAAGCGGCGCGGCCTCATAAATGAGCGCCGCTTGGTTTCCGGACGATAGCACTCGCGACGACCGTGGTCTTGCCCACCGCGGTGCGCGACCCGTTGCGACTCTGCCGCCGAGGAGGCGCCTGCATGCCAAGCGAGGCACCAATCGCTGTCGAGAAACCGACACCCGTCGACGGTGAGACGCCGTCGGCGTCGGTGCAAACCATGTTAAGCCCGCGGGCGGTCCGATGGCGTCGGCTGTGCGACGATCTGAACGCCCGGGCGGCGGCGCTGCGTTCGTTGCGCGACGAAATTGCGCCGCAGACGGCGCAGCTCGAACAGCGTGAGCAACGGCTGGTCGAGCAAAGCCAGGTGCTCGAAGAGCAGTTACACGTCGGCGAACAAGCGGCGCAGCGCATCGCGCAGCGAACGCGACTGGTTCGTCGTCGGCTGCGGAGTCTGGAGTCGCGGCAGGAGGAGTTGGAGAAGCTGCGCGTCGCGCTTGAAGAACAGCAGGAGGGGCTGCGAGAGCGGGAGGAGCGCCTCGAGCAACTCGTGCGACGCCAAAACGCTCACGCGCAAGAACTCAACAAGCGCGAGCGGCGGCTGACGACGGAGCGTGAGACGTTAGAACGCCGCCAGCAGCAGATGAGCGAGCAGGCGAATGCGCTGGAGTCGCGTGACGCGGCTTCGGCGGAGCGCGACCGGCAGATTCAGCTTGAGCTGCGTCACTTGCAGCGGCGCGCGATGAAGCTCGATGAGCGGGCGGCGGCGCTCGAACGCACTGCGGAGAGTGTGGCGCGCGAGACGTCGGAGCTGGCGACGTTGCGGGTGAGGGTGGAGAGTCGTCGACAGGCAGTGGTCGAAGCGGAGCAGATGCTGCGCGAACAGCGGCAAACCCTTCGGCAGCAGATCGAGGCGACCAAGCACGAAGCCGCATCGGCGGAACGGATGCAGCGTGACCATGCCGAACGCGTCGCGGCGCAGCAACACGAGGCAGGCCGACTGGGGCGGATCCGGAGCCGATTGGCGCAGCGGTTTCAGCAGGTGCGCGAGGAGCGCGCGCAATTCACCGCCACGCAGCACGAGTTTCTCGACCGTTTCGAGCAGATGACCAGTCAGGCGGCGTTGGTCGCTCAGCGGGATGGTCGGCTGCGCAAGCAACGCGCTGTGCTGGGGGCGGCGACGCAGCGGCTTCGTCGCCGGGCGGCGGAGCTGCGTGGTCGTCGGCAAGCGTTGGAAGCGCGTGCCGAAGCAGTCTCGGAGCGCGAGCTGGAGGCGGTACGGCGCATCGAGCGACAGCGTGAGCGGCTGGCGCGTCGGGCGGCTTGGTTGCGTCAGCGACGATTTCATGCGCATGAACAGCGGGCGGCGCTCGAGGAGCAGGCCGGTCTCCTCGAGCAGCAGACGACGGAATTGGCCGGCGCCTGGACGGACCTGCACGCGCGAAGCCGGCGGCTTTCGGCGTGGAAGGATGCCTTACGGTCGCGGACTGCGGCGCTGCGCCAGGAGCAGTCTCGCGTCGCGGACGTCGAGCAGCGGGAGGCGGAAGCGGCGCGGTTGATGGCGGAGGTCGAGCGCCGCGAAGCGGCCATTGCGCAGCGGCAGCACGCGCTGCGTGTGCGTGAGGAGGAACTGGCGCAGCGTGACGGCGATTTGGAGCAGCGTACGAATGAGATGACGGATCGCGAGTCGGCGGTGCAGCGGCGCGAACGAGCGATCGTCGATACGGAAGCGGCGCTCGGTGAGCGAGAGAAGGCGATTTTCGCCGCGCAGCAGGACGTGTCCCAGCATCGCAGAGCGCTCGACGAGCGTGAGGAAGCGCTGGCCGAGCAAGCGTTCGAGGTGCAGCGTGAGCGACAGCGGCTCGAAGCGGCGACGCGGGCGCGGCAGACTGAACGACATCGAATGAAGGGTCGGCGTCGACGGTTGAAGGCTTGGCTGCGGCAAGCGCGGGCCGAGAGGCAGGAGGGCGAACGGGCACGGGCCGATATCGTGGCGCAGAGCGTCGCGTTGGCGGGAGCGCAGGAAGAATTGAAGCGGCTCGAAACGACGATGCGCTATCGGGAAGCCACGCTGAACGAGCGTTACTCCGAGCTCAAAGCCCGCGAGAACCGGCTTGAACGCGCCTTTACAACGCTCGATTCGCATGTGCAGATGCTCGAGCGATGGTCACAAGCCGAGGCCGGCGAGACCAAATCGGACTTGGCGGTCGAGGCGCGCGATCGGTAGCGACCGTTTTGGAAGCGCAAGTGACGGGCCAGGGGGGGCGACGGAACCCAAGCTCGCAAAAGGCGAGCGACGTCCTCGAACACCCGGGGGACGTCGCTCAGAGCGGCATGGGCCGCGTCGTGTCTATTAGAGCACCCTCAGGTCTAACCAACGATCCGCAGCGATTCAACCCGTGACTTTCCCGTACGCCGCATTTGCGGCGCGCCGGTTGGCGTCGTACGCGAAAGTGCCGATTCAACAGATGCACCGGCCACTCTGCGGAGCGAGTCTTATGACGGAACGCCTGATTCGCGTTTTGATTGTCGACGATAGCGCAGTCATTCGCGGGCTGCTTCAACGCGCTTTGGCGCAACCCGGGATTAACGTGGTTGGTGCGGCACGCGACGGGGCGGAGGCGTTGCAGGCCATCGCGCGGCTCAAACCCGACGTCGTGACCCTCGATGTCGAAATGCCGCGGCTGAACGGGATCGGCGTACTCGAACGCGTCGTAGGCAAGGCCCCGGTTGCGTTCGTCATGGTCTCAACCCTGACGCAAGCGGGGGCGCAGGTGACGTTTGAAGCGCTGCGCAAGGGAGCCTTCGATTATGTCACCAAGCCTGAAGCGACGCGAGTATCGCGGGCGGAGTTCGAGAAGAAGATCCTCGCGAAGGTGCGGTCGGCGGCCAGCAGCCAGGGCCGTCGCGTCCGTGCGGTCGGCCCGAGCACGCGGTCGGCGGCCCCAACGCTCCCGCCGAGCAATGTGCGTGGCTGGGTGGTGGGCATTGGGATTAGCTGCGGCGGTCCGCAAACGTTGACGCACATGCTGCCGGCGTTCCCGAGCAATTTTGTACCGATTCTGGTGACCCAGCACATGCCGCCGCAATTCACGCGCTCGTTTGCGGACCAGCTCGATCGCGCCTGCGCGATGCGTGTGGTCGAAGCGGCTGACGGGCAAGATGTGCGCGACGGGTGCATTTATGTCGCGCCGGGTTCGCATCATCTGCGCGTGCGTCGCAGCGGCGCCGGCTTGCGGATTCAGCTTGACGAGGGGCCGAAAGTGTCTGGGCACCGGCCATCGGCTGACGTGATGTTTCAGTCGCTGGCGAGCGTGATGCCGACCCGCACGGTGGGTGTGTTGATGACCGGGATGGGATCGGACGGGGCCGCGGGGCTATTGCAGTTGCGCCGGGCGGGGGCGCGGACCGTCGCCCAAGACGAGGCGACGTCCCTGGTTTATGGGATGCCAAAGGCGGCCGCTGACTGCGGCGCCGCGGAGCACGTGCTGCCGTTAGACCAACTGCCCGCGAGTATCGCGCGGTTGATGCAACGGATTGAGCCGGCATCGGCGGCGCGTGGAATGTAGATGGCGCGGCGAAACTTGTACGCGCGTTCTGTCGATAGCACGGGAGCACCGCCTCCGGCGATCGGAGGACGCTTCATTGTTCTGTGAGGACTCGACGCATGCCGACGACCCAAGCACCGCCGAGCGGTCTGGACGTTCGCTACATCAACCCATTCGTGGAAGCCGTCAACGTGGTGTTCGAAACCATGCTCGGGCTCAAGCCGCAGCGAAAGACGCTGAAGGTGAACCCCAGCGAGGCGAATACGCAGCAGGTGACGTCGATCATCGGCATCAGTGGGAAGGTGCACGGGGTCGTGGCGTTGCGTTTTCCACCGGAAACAGCGCTCGCCTTGGCCGGTCGCCTGCTGGGGTCCGAAGTGACCGAGGTGAACGACGAGGTGGTCGATGCGGTGGCTGAGCTCGCCAACATGGTGGCGGGCAACGCGAAGGCGAAGTTGGACATGGACCCACCGCTCGAACTCGGTCTTCCGACGGTCGTCGAGGGGGCCGGCTATCGGCTGAAGTACCCCTCGAATTCGCATTGGCTCGAGGTGCCGTTTCAGACCGAGGGGGGGTCGTTCGGAATGGAAATCAGTTACAGCGCCAAGTAAGGATGGTCCTGTTATGAAAGCCTTGGTTGTCGACGACTCCATGACCATTCGCCGCATCGTCGTCAAAGCGCTGTCGATGGTGGGCATTGACGACGCCGTCGAGGCGGGTGACGGCGCCGAGGCGTTAAGCCTGGTTGCGCAGCAGAATTTCGACATCATTCTGCTCGACTGGAACATGCCGAACCTGAGCGGAATCGAGGCGTTGCGCGCTATTCGCAAGGCGGGCAAGACGACCCCGGTGATCATGGTGACGACGGAAGCGGAAAAGTCGCGCGTCATCGAAGCGATCAAGACCGGCGCGAACGACTACCTGATCAAGCCGTTCGCGCCCGATCAGCTGGCCGCGAAGGTGCGCACCGTGCTTCCGGCGATGGCGCAGTAAGTAGCGGAACCGCAGGGTTGATCTGATCTGGCTCCGCTGCGCGATTTGCTGCTAGAGTAAAGGGGAACTGAGGCTGTCACACTCCGCGACACCGCGGGCCCGCGCTGGGTCCCGTTCACAAACCGCCCCGGGCGGCAGGTCATCGCGCGCGGCAGCCGGCGGCGTCGCGCCCATGTTTTTGATTGTGTCTCGAGATCAGGAAGTTCTCGCCGAGATCTCACTCCGAACCGGTGTGACGATCGGGGCGGATTTCGAGTGTCACGTTGTTCTGGACGATCCGCGGGTGCCGGCGGAAGCAGTGCGCATCGAGAGGGACGGAGACGGCTGGCAGATTGAGTGGATGGCGCCTGACGCGCCGTTGCGATCCGCCGCGGGGCCGGTCCGGGCGAGCGCACCACTCTCGATTGGCGACGAACTCCAGCTCTTTGACTACGTGTTGCATTGCGTGGCGCCGCCCGAGGACGAGCAGCCGGATTGCGGAGACCGCACGGCCGGCGTCGAACAACTCACCCGCTTCGTTCAGTCGACGCTGCCGCCGGGAGCGATCTTGCGGCGGTTGGACGAGAACGTTGAGTTAGCCGGGGCGAGACTTGGCGATTTTGGCGCCGCCGCCGTGAAGCTGAGTTGCGCCGACGCGATTCCCGGTGTGATGGATGCGGCTCTCGATGTTCTGGTGTCGATTTGCAGCGCCCGGAACGCGTGGATCGGTGTGCGCCGGGTGAACTACGGGCCGATGGAATACGTCCAGGGGCGCACGCGCGACGGAGCGTCGATCGAGCTGCCGGCGATCGGGGTCGCGCTGCAGGCGCGTGTTCTCCACCGCAGCCAGTTCGTGTTTGTTCCGCGCGTTCGCGAGCATCACGGGGCGAGCGTGTTGCAAGGACCGCTGCCGGGGCCGCGCGGCATGCTTGGGATGCTGTACATCGACAGCGGGTCGGCCGAACATCGCTTTGACGAGCGGGATGTCGACTTCTTCGTATTGATCGCGCTGCAGATCGCCGCGCAGCTCGACGCCGTGATTCAGCAGGCGGCCCGCAATCGCGGCGCGCTGGTGGCGGGTGAGGTCGGGGTGGCGCATGCGATTCAGGGGCGCATCACGCCGCGCAAGCTGCCACAGTGGGACACGCTGAGCTGCGGGGCGTTTCGCGAAGTGGGGACGGGGCATAGCGGCGACGTGTACGACGTGGTGCGGCTAGGCGACGGTCGTTGCGGCGTTCTGATCGCGCGTGCGCCGAGCAGCGGTGCGACGCCCAGCCTGCTCATGGCTCAGGCGCAAGCGGCCTTCCGGGTTGGCGCGATGCACCTCGACCCGCCGCACGTGCTGCTGACGTCGCTGAACATCCTGATGTACGACGGTCAGCCTGATCGGGTGCTCGACTGTCTGGTGGCGTTCATTGATCCGAGCAGCGGCGAGCTGACGTTCGCCGCCGCCGGCGACATCGAGGCGTGGATCGTGAGCGCCCGTGGCGAGGAGCGGCCGCTGGTCGCGGGTCCGCGTCCGCCGCGGCTAGGCAGCGCCAAGCTGCACCAGTACAGCGCACAGCGTACAACGCTCGGCGCGCAGGAGACACTCGCGTTGTTCACGGCGGGAGCGATTGCCGCGTGCAATCGGCGGCAGGAAGCGTTTGGCGCCGAGCGTTTCATGAACGGGTTGTGTGACGCGTTTGGTCAGCCGGCCAGCAGCGCGTTGCAGGAACTTGTGCAGGAATTGCGCGCGTTCACCGAAGGCCTGGCGCAGCGTGACGACCTCACGATCGTGCTGGCGCACTACAACCCGTAGCCGGGATGAGGGGCCACGCGCTCGCACGACGGCTCGGGGCGGCATTACGCTATTCGCCGTGCCGTCAGATTCCCCCGATCGCCCGTTGCACGTCTGTCACATCATCACGCGGCTTATCGTGGGCGGTGCGCAGGAAAACACGATATTGACCTGCGAGGGTCTGCGAGCGCGGGGGCATACCGTGACGTTGATCAGCGGGCCGACTCTCGGTCCGGAGGGCAGCTTGCTGGACCGCGTCCGCGGCGGCGGCTATCGCTTCATTGAAATCCCAGAACTGGTGCGCGCGGTGCGGCCGTGGCGGGATTGGCGGGCGGTGAGCGCGCTAAAGGCGTGCTTGCGCGAACTGGCCCCGGACGTGGTGCACACGCACAGCAGCAAGGCCGGCATTCTCGGCCGGTTGGCGGCGCGTCGTTCGGCGGCGTGCGGCGTGATACACACGATTCACGGCATGAGCTTCAACCGCACGCAGTCGGTCGTGGTGCGCCGGCTCTACGCGCATCTCGAGCGACGCTGCGCCGCCTATACCGATCGCATCGTCACCGTCGCGGACGCGATGATTCAGCAGTCGGTCGCGGCGGGAATCGCGCCGGCGGAGAAGTTCGCCACGGTGTATTCGGGGATGGAAATCGATGCGTTTGATCCGGCGCGATACGAGCGTCGGAAGGTGCGTGGGGCGTGGGGCGTGGCCGATGACGATGTGGTCGTGGTGACGATCGCGCGACTGTTCCGCAAGAAGGGCTACGAAGCACTGATTCCGATTATGGCGCGGGCGTCCGCGCAGCAGCGCAATCTGCGTTTTGTCTGGATCGGTGACGGGGCTCAACGCGGCGCCTATGAACGCGAACTCGCGCAACTGGGGCTGCGCGATCGCACGATTCTTACGGGGCTGGTGCGTCCGGCGGAGATTCCGCGGCTGTTGAGCGGGGCCGACATCGTTGCGCACGCCTCGCAGTGGGAGGGGTTGCCGCGCGCGGTGGTTCAAGGGCTGTTGATGTGCTTGCCGGCGGTCGCGTTCGATATTGACGGTACGCCCGAAGTCGTGCGGGATGGGGTGACCGGCCGGCTTATTCGTTATGGAGATGCGTCGGCCTTCGCGGCGGCGTTGGTCGATCTCGCTCGTGATCCGGGAAGACGCGCGGCTTTGGGGACGGCGGGGCGTGCGTTGTGCTGTGAACACTTTGATTGGCGCGCCATGGTGGCGCAGCTCGAGCAGATCTACGCGGAAGTCACGCCGCGGCGACGTGTCGTGAACCGGGATTCGCGGTAGGCTGAGTTGCGTTGCGGAGCTCCGCGCGGTCGTCGGGCGTCTCGTTCGTGCGATGGGCTGGGCGGGGCCTGACGCCGATTGGCCACTTTCTTAAGCGATCTACACGCACGCGAGATGAGCAAGAAGCGCAAGCGCAAATCCGGCGCCAACCCGCGTGATCGCAAGATGGCGCCGCGCGCCGCCGCCTTTGATCGACGTCCGCCGCTGTCCTCGTCGTCGGCGTCGCTGGGTTTCATTGTGCTGGGCGTGTTTCTGCTGGCCAACGCCGCCGCGGCGTCGGTCGTGCTGGTGATCCATCACTTCGATGCGATCGAGCTTCCGGGCTGTGGTCGCGAGAGCGCCTGTGCTGCGCTGGCTGATAGTGTGTGGGGCCGCGTGCCGGGGCTGAACTGGCCGGTGTCGCACGTGGGTGCGGCGTACTTCCTGGCGGCACTCGTTGGTTGGATGGCCAGCGCCGGCGCGCTGGGTCCGCTGCTGCGCGGCATCGTGCGGCTCGGCGCTGGGCTGTCGCTGATGTACGTGATCGTCATGCTGGTTCGCGGGCAGTGGTGCCCGTGGTGTGCATGGGCGCACGGAGCCAACCTCGCGTTCTGGATCACCGTCGAGCTGGGGCCGCGTTCGGCGCGGCAGCGGCCCGCTGTGGCGCTCGCGCCGGTGGCGGGGTTCGTGGTTGCGACGCTCTCGCTCGTGGCGATTGAAATCGGCGCGCAGTCATCGGCTGAGGCGGCGCAAGAGCAGGGGCTCGCCGAGTCGGTCGAAGAGATGATCACGGCGAGCGCAGCGCCCGACGCCGCCGAGGCTGGGGCGGAAGCGCTGAGTGGCGCGTTGGCTGCGCGCTACGCGGAACGCGGCTTTACGGGTCGCTATGTGTTTGGGCCGGATCCGGCGCCGATTCGCATCGTCATGTTTACCGACTATCAGTGCGAACTGTGCCAGCGCGTCGAGCTAGAGATCATGGCGCTGGTCCGCGCGCGAGATGATGTCTCGCTGTCGGTGAAACACTTCCCCTTCAGCTCGACGTGCAATCGGCACATCTCGACTGATCGTCACCCCAATGCATGTTGGGCCGCCCGTGCGGCTGAGGCTGCCGGCCAATTGCGCGGCGACGACGGCTTCTTCGCGATGCACGAGTGGCTGTTCGCGCGGCGCGGCGGGGTTACGGATGGCGAACTGCGCGCGTTTCTGAATGAGCGCGGCTACGACGTTGCGCAGTTCGAGCAGCAGATGCGCTCGCCGGAGACACTGACCGCGGTGCAAGCTGATATCGAAGAAGCGATCGCGCTGGGCATCGTTCAAACGCCGATGATTTTCATCAACGGCGTTGAGTTTCGCGGGATTGGCGCGCGTCAGGGAGTGACGCGGGCCGTGGTGCAACTCGCCGCGACGAATCCGCCGGCGCGGAGCGCCGTCGCCGACGAGCCGATTCTGGCGATTGAGAAGTATCTCGAACTGTGGCGCGCCAACCCGCTGCGACCACTGCCCCCGGATCCGACGCCGCACACGTTGCGGACGAGCGTGACGACGGTGTCGGCGGCGGCGACGGAGATAGTGGTTTGGGGCGACTATCAGGAGCCGCAGACGACGCGAGTGGACGCGTTGCTTCGCAGCTATATGCGCGGACACGACGATGTCGCGCTGACCTACACCTTCCGTCACTACCCGTTCAACACCGCGTGCAACCCGGCGCTGCCGGTCGAGACGCGTCATCCGCTGGCGTGCTTGGCGGCGCTGTCGGCTGAAGCCGCGGGGGTCGTGGGTGGAGATGAGGCGTATTGGTCGATGCACGCGTTTCTCTTCAGCAATCGCGACGCGATCGACCGTGCGAGTGTGGGGGCGGTCGCGGAGGCGCTGGGCCTGGAGCGGGCGGCGTTTGAGGCGGCGCTCGATGCGGCAAGCACGCGAGAAATCATCGCCGCCGACGCGCGGGGTGCAAAGACGCTCGGGCTGACGGCCATCCCGATGGTGATGGTTGACGGGCGGCACGTGCCGCGTTTCACCCGCGGAAGCGAGATAGTGCTCGATGAGATGCTGGATGCGGTTGTCGCGGGATCACGCTAGCGATCTTCGCCGCCGGCGTTTCTGTTGAGGCGCGACGATTCGATAAGTACACTCCGGGCGGTCCGGGTTAGAGATCAGGTTTTGGCGTCACGTCTGGTATGGGTGCGAGTAATCAACGCTTGAATCGAGTGATGCGTCGTGGTTTGGCGGCATTAGTTGGCGCCGCGACGTTGCTGTCGCTCGTCGGCTGCTCTGAATTGCGCGTCGCGCGTTTTCGCGACGACGTGTTTATGGCGCAATACACCTATAGCTTGGGTGAATCATACGTAGAGGTCGACGACGGGCTCACGCTTTGCTACCAAGAGTTCGGGACTGGCGACGAAACCATTCTGGTCCTGCCGGGCTTGGGCACGTCGATCGACTTTTGGCAGTTCAATCTTCCGACGTGGGCGCTGCATCATCGTGTGCTCGCGGTGGACCTGCCTGGTTTCGGTAAGTCGGACAAGCCCGATGTCGACTATGACCTGTTGTGGATCTGCCAAACGATCGTAGCCTTCATGGATGCGCGGGATGTCGAGCGGGCGACGATCGTGGGCGGGTCGATGGGCGGACATTTGGCGTTGCTCATGGCGGCGTATTACCCGGAGCGCGTCGACCGCTTGGTGCTGATGGGGGCCGTGGGCGTCTGGCCGCGACCCGGGGTGATTCTGGATCTCGCCTTTCGGCTGCTATGGCACGACTTCCTGGTCAGCGACTTTTTGCGCGGCGCGTGGCCGCAGATCTACCCGAAGCTGTTCGTGCACACCAATCCGGCGACCGATCAGATCTTCCGCTACCAGATGGCGGTGCGCGCCAATCGCGCACGCTATCGCCCGATCGGGCGTGCTGCGTCGCGTGCGTTACGCAGCATCTTCTATCACTCACTGCGCGACCGCCTGCATGAGATTCGCCAGCCTGTGCTGTTGTTGTGGGGTGAGCACGATCGCGTACACGGGGTGAAGATCGCGCGCTTTATGGAGCAGCGCTTACCCGATGCGCGGCTCGTGATTCTTCCGGACGCGGGACACGAAGCGATGTTCGACCGTCCCGATGCGTTCAATGCCGCCGTGCTCCATTTCATCGCTGAAACATCGCCGTGCGCACCGCCGCTGATCGCGAAACGGCGGGACGGCTGGTTGCGACAGCTTGTCGGATGAGCCGAGCATGGTAGGATTCCGGCGGAAGGAGTCGCGGTCGGTCGACCGACACGTCGCGCGACATTGCGCGAGTCAAGCTCGCCCTTCATCCGATCTACAACACCCGAGGAGCAATGATTGGCTGAGAGCCGTCAACCCGGCCGACGCCGCAAGCGAGGCCCGCAAGGTGGTCAGGGGCGCCGACACGGCAAGTCATCGGGGGCGGGCCACCGTCGCACCGCGACCAAACCCAACGCCGCTCCCGCCAGCGGTGGCGTGCCGTCGGCGCCGCCGGGCCCGGTCGAGGGTGTGCTGGAGTTGAATGAGCGTGGCGTTGGCGCGCTGCGCGATCCGAAGCGCAACCTCGCAAAGCGCGGCGGCGACGTACAACTGGATGCAAACGTGATCCAGAAGCTCGGTCTGCGGGGCGGTGAGTTGCTGACCGGGGAGGTCGAGGGCAACGGAACGCTGCGGGTCGACGCGGTCGATGGAGCGGCGATCGTAGACTGGTCGCCGCCGACACCACTCGAAGATACGACGGCGATCGATCCGGAGCAGCCGCTGCACTTCTCCACGGAAGGCGGGCCGCTCACGATGCGGATCGTCGATCTCTTTACGCCGGTCGGGTTCGGGCAGCGGGCGCTTATCGTCGCTCCGCCGCGGACGGGCAAGACGATCTTGCTGCAGCAGATGGCGCACGGGGTCGCCACGAATCATCCCGCCGCGTACATGATCGTGCTGCTGGTGGATGAGCGACCGGAAGAAGTCACCGAGATGCGTCGGAACGTGAACGGAGAAGTGTTTGCGTCGAGCAACGACCACGACGCCGCGGCGCATATTCGCCTGACGCGTCTGGTGATGGAGCGTGCGCGGCGCCTGGTGGAGAGTGGCCGCGACATCATCGTGCTGCTCGACTCGATTACGCGTTTGGCGCGGGCTTTTAATACATCGCAGAGCTCGAGCGGGCGCACCATGACCGGCGGGCTCGACATTCGCGCCCTGCAGGAGCCCAAGCAGATCTTCGGCGCGGCGCGGAAGGTCGAGAATGGCGGGTCGCTGACGATCATCGGCACATCGCTCGTCGAGACCGGGAGCCGGGCCGACGACTTTATCTTTCAAGAGTTCAAGGGCACCGGCAACATGGAGCTCAAACTCGATCGCGAACTTGCGAACCTACGCCTCTGGCCGGCGATCGACCTGCGTCAATCGGGCACGCGCAAGGAGGAGAAGCTCCTCGGCGAGGACGCGCTCAACAAAGTGAATCGGATGCGGCGTCAGCTCTACGACCTGCCCAAGCCGAAACAGATCGAGCTGCTGCAAGACCGCATGGGGAAGCACGAGTCGGTCGACGCTTTTCTCGCCAGCATCCGCACGTAGGCTTGGATGCGTCATGCTCTTGGGCGTGCTGTCTGACACCCATGGCCGGTTTCGCCGCACGGCGCACGCGGTCGACCTGCTTCGGCGGCTGGGGGCGACGCATCTCGTTCATTGCGGCGACATCGGCGACGAGCGGGTGATCGACGCGTTGGCGCCGGGGCCGGCGCATTTCGTGTGGGGCAATACCGACCCGCCTTCACAATCGCTCGTGACCTATGCCGCTTCGCTCGGGGTGGTCGGTCCGCCGGAGGTGAGGCCGTTGCAGTTGCACCTCGCCGGGCGTGACGTGTTGGTGTTTCACGGACACGAGCCGGAGTTCGGACTGCTGTGCCGACAACTCGCGCAGCGCGACCGGTCGGTGGGCGGCGACTATGTACTCTATGGACACACGCACCATGCAGCTTGCGAGACGCTGGGCGGCGTGACGCTGGTCAATCCGGGGGCGTTGCATCGCGCTCTGGACTACACGGTGGCGACGATCAATCTGGCGCGACGTGAAGTTCGCCACTGGCGTGTAGTTGATGGTGCGGGGGGATCAGAACCACAACCTTATGCGCTTTGAGCCCAGCGCGGGGCCCGTGCGGCAAGGCGAGATCAGCGGTTGCCGCCTGGGGCGTTTGCTCGGAACTTGGGTCGCGGGGCGAGCAGGATCTCGACGCGTGCGTTGACGTCGCGTGCGCGGGCGATCGGACGCAAGTGCGAGTAAGCCAGCACCCCCAGAAACGCTTCCGGGGCGCCAGCCGAGACCAGCGCGTCTTTCACGGCCAGCCCCTGATGCGCCGACAGGCGCCACCGCGTGGGATACCGAGCCGCGATATGCGGCTGCACGATTGGGGCGTCGCTCGCATGCACCGCGATCAACGCGTCATATCGATTCGCGGCGCTCGTCGCCGCAGCGATGAGCGGGGCCAACGTCGCGAGCAGGGGTCGGGCTTCCTGGCGGAGCCGGGCGCTGTCGTCATGAAACAGCTCGCTGGAGGAGAGGACGAGTACGCCGCGCTTATCGTCAAACCACGCTTGCTCGGGGTTCTGCGCCGCGAAGGCATTGAAGGCGGCGGCGACTTCGTCGGGGAGTGGCGGATAAGCGCGCCGTTGCGCTGCCAGTTGATCAGCGAGCGCGTCGCGCTCGGCGGTGATGCTGGCCAGCTGGGCGCGACAATCGTCGTCGCGCAGCGTTTGGTCGTTGGAGGCGGTCGGCGTGGATTCGCAGCCGAGGGGCAATGCGAGCAACACGATCAGGGCGCTGAGCCCCGTGCGCTGTCGGACGGCTGCTGGACGCGGCCGTCTGGATTCAGCCGCCGGTCGATGCGGGGAGGCGTGACCGCGTCGTGTCGGCATCGGCGTTTCCGTAGCGCCGCTCGTATGCGAGGCGATACGCCTCGAGATAGTGGACGCTGAGTCGGTTCCAGTCGAAATGCTCGGCATAGGCTTCCACTCCATTCCGCAGCGCGATCCGCGCGCGGCGGCTCATCTGCGTGAGGCCGTGCATCCAGCCGGCGACCTGCTGCACCGCGTCGCCGAAGCTGCGACCCATGCGGCGCGTCACGTACATGCCGGCTTCGTCGTGGCCGGGGAAGTTCTCCATCACGTAGGCGCCGAAGCCGCTCAGGTCGCTCGTGATGGCCGGCAAGCCGCGGACGATGCACTCCAACGGCGTGTAGCCCCATGGTTCGTAATACGAAGGAAACACGCCGAGGTGGCACCCGCGGATGAATTGGTCGTACTCCATGCCGAGCAGGGGGCTCACGGCCGACATGAAGTCGCCGTGAAAGATGACCTTGACGCGATCGTCTTTCATATTCCAGAGCTGGCGCGCCCGCAGGTGATTGAGCACGGGGTCGTGGTCTTGATCGGCCAGGTCGTGGGTGATGATCGTTGGAGGCGCCTGACGGTGCATGGCGTACATCATGCGTTTGAGCCGCACGGCGCCGTACTCGCCTAACAGCTCCTCGAGCGACGGCATGCGGCCTTCGGCGATGATGTGGAGCAGGCGCCGCTGCATCTCCTCAGACACGTCTTCGCACACCTCGCTGACTTCGTTGAACATCGCCTGACGATTGAGCGTCTCGACGTTCAGCGTGCGGTAGTCGGCCTTCGTCACGATGAAGGCGACCACCGTCGCCGGCGAAGACTCGGCCCGCATGCGGCGGTTGAGTTCGGCGAGGGCGTCGATGAAGACATCCATGCCCTTGTTGCGGTATTCGTAGCGGCCGGAGGTGAAGACGTAGAGCGTTTGATCGAGATCGAACGTGTAGCTGGGGAAGAAGTGCCCCATGACGAACTCGTGAATGCGCTCCTTCGCCTCGCGGTGCAGCACCTGAAACTCGTGGGGCGCTGCGAAGCGTTCGACGTTCAAGCCGTTGGGCAGCACCACGTCGAGCTGGCGACCCAGAAACCGCGCCGCTTCGCGACCGGTGATGTCCGAGACGCTGGTGAACACGTCGCAGGCCTGCGCCGCGGCGCCCTCCAGCGCGTGCCGATGTCCGAAGCCATGGCGCCAGGCGACTTCGGCGGCGTCGATCTGCTCCAGGTCTTCGTAGAGGTTCGCGTTCGCCGCACACAAGTTCCGCCCTGTGAGGGTCGCATGCGTTGTAAACACCGTGCCGACCGGCGTGTCGCGATGTCGCAGCATCGGCAGCGCCGCAGCCGCCTGCCACTCATGGAAATGTGCGAGGACGGGGCGGTCGGGGAGCCAACGTTTCAACGTGGCGAGGAACTCGGCGACGGCGTAGCCCAGGTTGATGGACTCGTCGTATTCGAACTCGTGGTCAGGCGAGGTGAGGCCGCTGTCTTTCCAGAGCAGATACTTGGTCTCGCCGAGCTTGTGCGTGACGGAAGCCAGATCACACAGGATGACCTGCGGGCGTCCGGTGATCAGCCAGCGTCCGAAGTGCAGCTTCACGCCGCGGGCGTTGCACTCGTTGATCGCGTCGCGGATAGGGCCGGTGGGCGGCTGGGGTTCGAGTTCGACGTGCGCCTGCGATTCGCGATACGGGCCGATGAGGCAGTACGAATCGCGCCAGCGCTGCACCATCACCGGGGCCTTGCTGCGCAGGACGGTGTAAATGCCGCCGACCTTGTTGCAGACCTCCCACGCAACTTCAAACAGCAGCGACGTCGCGGTTCGAGTGCTGACCATCGCGGCGTGGCGGTCGTGACTGCTCGTCATCCACTCACCTCTCGGATCGACTGACGGCATCGTCGAAGCCGACTTCGAGCTTTGCGCGGCCTCGCGAGATGGATGCTAGTGCGACCGGTAACGCTTCGCGAGTGCAGCGTCAGCCTTCCACGGGGCGACCGCGACGCAGAGCGTGCATGGACAGTGGCGGCGCGGCGCCGAGAGCGCGCCGGCTTTACCGACTGGCGGTGTCCCAGAAGTTGACCAGGTCGATCCGCGTGACGATGCCGGCCAGCGTTCCGTTGCTCTTCACCAACACGCCGCTGTTGCCCGACAGCAAGAGTCGATAGACCTCGTCGAGCGATGTATGCCCGGTGACGACCGGCAGCGGTCGCGCCATGATTTCGCGCAGCGCGACGGAATTGGGGTCACGCCGGTCATGCAGCAGCCGGGCGATTGTTACTTCCTGAATCGAGCCGACCGGCTCGCCGTTCTCGACGATGGGGATCTGCGAGATCGCGTTGTTGCGACAGAGGTCGATGGCGTCTTGGAGGGTTGCATCGGGGCCGAGTGAGAAGACGTCGCGTTCGCTCTGCGTATCGAGCAGCGCTTGCACGGTTGCGGGCGGGCGGGCGTCATCGAGAAAACCGAACGACCGCATCCACTCGTCGTTGTACATCTTGCTCATGTAGTTGCGGCCGGTGTCGGGCATCGCGACGACGACCAGATCGTTGGGGGACAGGCGTTCGGCGTAGCGCAGTCCTGCGGCCAGCGCGGTGCCGCACGATCCGCCGATCAACAACCCCTCCATGCGCGCGGCTTTGCGGGCCATCTGAAATGAGTCGGCGTCGCTGACGATGACCCAGTCGTCGACGAAGTGGCTGTTGAAGGTGCGCGGCACGTGGTCCTGGCCGATGCCCTCGACCTTCCAACTCGCGGGCGATCCGCCGGAGAGCACCGAGCCCTGGGGGTCGGCGCCGACGATCTTGATCTTGGGGTTGCGCTCTTTGAGATACTTCCCGACGCCGGAGATGGTGCCGCCGGTGCCGATTCCGGCAACGAAGCAGGTGACGCGTCCGCGTGTTTGCTCCCAGACTTCCGGGCCGGTCGTCAGGTAGTGGGCCTCGGGGTTGGCGAGATTCTCGAACTGGTTGGGCTGCCAGGCGTTGGGAATCTCGTTGAGCAGACGTTTGGCCACGCCGGCGTAGCTCTCTGGCGAGTCGGCCGGCACGCTCGTGGGCGTGATCACCACTTCGGCGCCGTAGGCTTTGAGGAGCGCGACCTTTTCGTCGCTCATCTTGTCGGGCATGACAAAGATGCAGCGATAGCCCTTCACCGCGGAGACGAGCGCCAAGCCCGCCCCAGTGTTGCCCGCGGTGGGCTCGATAATGGTCGACACGCCGGGCTTGAGTACGCCATCGGCTTCGGCGCGCTCGATCATGGCGAGGGCGATGCGGTCTTTGGTGCTGCCCGCGGGGTTGAAGAACTCGACCTTGCCGTAGACGGGGCAGGGCAATCCAGCGGCGATGCGGTTGAGCCGCACCAGCGGCGTTCGCCCGATCGCTTCCAGCACGTTCGCCATTTCCGCCATCGCGCTCTCCTCGCGTGTGATGCGACCCGGTGGTAAGGCTATCTCGCGGGGGGGTATTGGCGTTGTGGGGTTTGGGGGTCACTTAGGATGGGGGCGCGCAGTGCGCTGTTGGGGTGGTGAGTGGGGATTCCGGGCGCACCGCGTCGCGGGCCGAATCTCCTCCGAATTCCGTAAGTCTTTTAATTGTAGTCGTTTAAGTTCAACGGGGTGCGATGGGGGCGAGTTTGGCACGGCGGTTGCTCCTCCTGTTCCACGCTTCAGGAACTCGCAGTCCTGTGCGGGATGGGAGCCCCACACAGGACCGCGAAGAATCGCTCGCCTCTGGCGGGCGTCTCACTTGGATCATCCGGATTCGCTCCCCGGATGGTTTTGTGGGCTGGGACCAAGCGTAAGTCTGGCGGCTAACTGCCCGGCGGTCGCCAGACGTGGTCCCAGCCCTTTTTTCTGCGCACCCGGCGTCATACCTGACCGGCTCATCCCCAATTTCCAGATTGAACAGACCACCGTACGTCATGCGTCGGCAGCGCGCGATGCGGCGCTTCGAGCGGCGAGGTCGCGGCTGCTTTAGACTTGCGCACCTCCGAGCGCATGCACAGGAGCGCCGCCCATGCCACACTCGACGGATCAAACGCCAACGCCGCTATGGACGCCCTCAACCGATCGGGTGGAAGCGTCGCACATGCATCGGTTCATGTCGCGGGTCGCTCGCAAGTACAACTTCCCCGCCATGTGGCCGGATTTGCATCGTTGGTCGCTGACGCACGCCGCGTACTTCTGGCGTGAATTTTTCGACTTTGCTGAGCTGCGCGCGCTCCGCGAGGCGGAGTGCACGCGCGTCGGCGATGGCATGCTCGACACACAGTGGCTCCCAGGCATGCAGCTCAACTATGCCGACAACCTCTTGCGGTGGCGTGGCGATGAGCTCGCACTGATCGGCATCACGGAGCGCGGCGCGCGTCGCGCGCTCACGCGTGACGAGCTGCGCGATCGTGTCGCCCGGTGCGCCGCGGGGCTGGCGGCGATGGGGGTCGGGCAAGGCGATCGCGTCGCCGGCTTTCTCCCCAACACCGTCGAAACCGTGGTTGCGATGCTGGCGACCGCGAGCCGCGGAGCGATCTGGTCGTCGTGCTCGCCCGATTTTGGCGCGCGTGGCGTGCTGGACCGCTTTCAGCAGATCGAGCCGCGCGTGTTGTTGGTGACCGATGGCTACACCTACAACGGGCGTCGATTGGAGACAATTTCGCGGGTGCGCGAGATGCTGCCGCAGTTGCCAAGCGTTCAGCATGTCGTGGTCGTTCCCTTGCTCGATGTCGAACCGAACGTCGCGACGGTTCGCGGGGCCGTGTTGTGGGATGCGTTTCTTGAGAGCGCGGGATCGTCGACGACGCTGGCGTTCGCCGCGGTTCCGTTCGACCACCCGCTCTTCATCATGTACTCGTCGGGAACGACGGGTACGCCGAAGTGCATCGTGCACGGCCACGGCGGCACGCTGCTGCAGCATATGAAGGAACTCATGCTGCACACCGACATCCGTTGCGGCGACCGCGTGATGTACTACACCACGTGCGGGTGGATGATGTGGAACTGGCTGGTGAGCGCGTTGGGGGTCGGTGCGACGGCCGTGCTCTATGAAGGCAGCCCGATTCATCCGACCGTGCATCGGCTGTGGGAAGTGGCGGACGCCGAGCGGCTGGCGGTGTTCGGAACCAGTCCCAAGTTCCTGGCGGCCTGCGAGAAGGCGCATCTCGAACCGGGTCGCGACCATGATCTGGGCGCGCTGCGGACGATTTGCTCGACCGGCGCGCCGCTCGCGCCGAGCCAGTTCCATTGGGTGTACGAGCATGTGAAGGCTGACCTGCAACTCGCCAGCATCAGCGGCGGCACCGACATCATCTCGTGCTTCATGCTGGGCAATCCGCTGCTGCCGGTTTATGCCGGCGAGATTCAGGGACTCGGGCTGGGGATGAGCGTCGAGGCGTGGAGCGCTGCGGGCGAAGCGGTGACGGATTCGAAGGGGGAGTTGGTCTGCACGCAGCCATTCCCATCACAGCCGATCGGTTTTTGGAAAGATGCGGACGGGTCACGCTACCGGGCCGCGTACTTTGAGCACTTCCCCGGCGTCTGGCGGCATGGCGACCTGATCGAAATCAACGACCGCGGCGGCGTCATCGTCTACGGCCGGTCAGACGCGACGCTCAACCCGGGCGGGGTGCGCATCGGCACGGCTGAGATTTACCGCATCGTCGAGGCCCTGCCGGAAGTGGCGGATAGCGTTGTGGTCGGACTGCCCACGGATGACGGCGACACCGAGATCGTGCTGTTCGTCGTGTTGGCTGAGGCGAGCGAGCTGGATGATTCGCTGCAACAAACCATTCGTAACGAGATTGCAACGTCGGCGACGCGTCGACATGTCCCGCGACGCATCTACGCCGTGCCCGAGATTCCATACACGATCAGTGGGAAGAAGGTTGAGTTGGCGGTGTTAGCGGTGGTGACCGGTCAGGAGCCGGGCAATCGCGAAGCGCTGGCGAACCCACGGACGCTCGACCACTATCGCAACGTGCGCTTGCGTGATCGCGAAGCTTAGCAGCGCGCGGCTGATACGGCGGCGCGTCGCGTTCAGGCTAGCGACGCCGCATGCAGATGAGGCCGCCGCCCGCGAGCAGCAAGCCGAGCATGGCGCTGGGCTCGGGTATGGCGGCGCCGTCGCTTTCGGCTTGAGCGTCGAGCACGGCCTGCAACGCATCGACATCGACGGGCTCGCCGTCGAGCGTCTCAATCAGCAGGGCCCCGTCCTCTTCGCCGACGACCTGATAGCCCGCGATCGCAATTTGGTCTTCAAAGGCGTCGCGAAGGGCCTCGTCGAGCTGCGAGACGAGTGAGCGATTCGTGATGTCCTCGAACACGCCCCCCGCGCCGAGCGCGTTGAGCCCGCCGGTGACGAGATCGAGGAAGATGTTGCCGCGTGCGGAGATGGGGCCGATGTCGAAGTCGAGTTCGGTGCGTTCCTGGTCGGACAGCGTGTCGACGACGAGCAGCGAGTTGTTGTTGCTGACGTCGAGCGTGGTGGTGTAGAAGCCGAGCTGGTTGACTTCGATCGTGTGGGCGAGATCAAACACGCCCACCAACGTCGCGTCTGCTCCACCGGTTTTGACGGCCAGGCGGTAGTTGAGATTGTTCATCGCGAGCTGTGCGTCGGCGATGAGCAAATCGAAGCGGCGGGTATAGTCGGCGGTGAGCGCCATGGCGCCGGCGAGTTCGACCTCGAACGGACCCAGATCGATGATCTCGGGCCGGCCGGTCGTGTCGGGGCCGAAGGTGCGATTGAACTCGAGTCGGTGTCCGTCGCCGGCGCGGTTCGGCACGATCTGGAGTCGGCCGCTGCGTGAGCCGTTGACGACCGTACCGTTGGCGGTCGTGAACGTCGGCCCGCCGGTGGGCAGCGCGACATAGCCTAGACCGCGATAGATCTGCTCATAGAGCCCGGCGTGACCGGTCGGGGCCGCGAGAAACGCGACGGCAAGCAGTAGTGGGGTGGCGCACCGTTGCATCGATCAACTCCTTACCCGCTCGGGCGAGGCGTAATCCACCCCGCGTGCCAGCAGAGTGTAGCGAATCCGACTCGGATCGACCAACCACATCTATCGGCCGAATTCGCGTCGCGTTGTGCTAAGCGATGCGGGTAAGGGGGATTCTCGCCGCCGCTCCATGCGTCAACGCGGTATATTGCCTAGCCGTTGCGGTGTAGCGCAGTTCTTGCGAGTACGGTATTGGTGGCTCCACATGCTCTGGATCCTGGTCTGGATGACCGCTCAAGCGGCGGCCGTACCCGCCACGTCGACGCAGCCCGGTGAGCCGCCGGACCAGCCGCGCGCAGTCGCGGTGGATGCGGAGCGGCTGGACGAGTTGTTGAGTCTCGTGGTCGGGCCGAATCCGCCCAAGGCGCGCCGTACCGGCGTCCGCGAGCTGCTCCTGCTCGGGTGGCCGGAGGTCGAGAACCAGTTGGTGGGGATTTTGCAGAACCACAATGCGCCCGCGAAAGCGGCTGTTGCGTCGGTGTTGGCGGAGCGACCGGCGGCGCTCACGGCTGCGTATCGCGGCCCGCTCGAAGGGTTGCTGGCCGAAACCGATCCCGACGTCCGCCGAGCCGCCGTCAACGCGTTGGCCGCGTATCCCGACGACTTGGGTCTGATCGCGCTGCGCGAGCGGCTCGCGGCGCCAGCGACGGACGCCGGGCTGCGTCAGCACATCGTGCAGCAGCTCGGCCTCGCGGGGCGTCGGGCCGCGGTCGAAATTCTCGTTGCGGCACTCGACACGGCTGACGACGCGACGCGCGACGCGATCTTGCGGGCACTGGCCGATACGGCGGGGCGGCCATTCGACAGCGCGGAAGCGGCCCGACGCTGGTGGGACGAAGTCGGGCGATTGAACGCGCGGCAATGGCGCGAGCAACAGACGCAGTGGCTGACGGCCCAGCGTCGTCGGTTACGGGCTGACAACGACGCGTTGGAGACCCGGCTCGTGCGCGCGTTGCAGCGGAACTACGAGTTGCTGGAGCCGTCAGAGCGGGCGGCGGAAGTGCTCGGATTGCTCAATGAACCCATGGAGCTGACGCAGTTGGTCGGGCTTGAACTCGTCCAGAACCAACTCGGTCAGCCCTGGCGGACCCAGCCGCGCGTGGTGCAAGCCGTGCAGGGATTGCTGGTCAGCGCCAGGCCGGCGGTGCGCGCCGCAGCCGTCCGAGCGCTCGTGGGTTATCAGGATCCCAACGACGCCGCACGTCTGCGGGCGATGTTCGCGCAGGAGCGTAGCGACGACGTCTTGATCGCGATCGCCAGTGGACTCGGCTTTCTGGGTGATTCGGAGAGCGTCGCGCCGCTGGTGGAGCGGCTGGCCGTCGCCGACGCCAGCCTGCAGTCGGCGATCCTCACGTCGGTGGGTCGGCTGGCGGAGCGCGGACTGATTCGTCCCGAGCAGCAGGACGAAGTGGTCGCGAAGTTGCTAGCGCTCTATGACGCCGTGGGGCGCGACCCTGAGCGAGCGTCCGTCCGGGAACGGGTCTTGTCGGCGCTCGGTCGCGTCGCGCCGTCGCGCAGCGTTCCGCAATTCGTGGAGGCGCTTGATCCCTCTGAGCCTACGCCGGTTCGCTATGCGGCCTTGCGCGGACTGGCGGCCGCGCCCGACCTGGCTCCGCACGCCGACCTCTTGCCGTTGGCCAGCGACCCGGATGTGCAGGTGCGCCGCGAAGTGGCGGCGTTGCTGCCGCGCCTCTCGCGTGGAGCGCAGAACGAAGCCCTGCGTCAGGCGCTCGCGACGCTCGCGGATCCTGCTCGCGAGACGGATGAGTCGGTCCGCGCCATGGCGCTGAGCGGCGTCACGACGTTGGCCGCTGAGTTGCCGGTCGAGCAATTGGCGGCGTGGCGCGAACAGATGCAACGCGACCAACCCAGGAGCACCGCATTGCAACGCTCGTTGCTGCGGCTCGAACTCGAGCGGCTACGCGGGCCGGAGGAGGCGGCGCGGCGTGTGCGGCTCGGCATCGAACTTGGCCGCGTTCATGTACAGCTCGAGGAATTCGGGAGCGCTGCGGAGGCCCTTGCCGAAGCGTTTCGAGCGGTCGCGCCGGGTGAAGATCCGCCAGAGGGGTTGCTTCAAGCCGCGACGCAACTGCTCGAAGCACACGCTGGAGCGCTCGGCGATGCTGAAGCGGTCTTACGTGAGCGCCTGCGGGCGGCGAGCGACGTCAGCAACGAAGAAGGATCGGCCGCCGCGCTGCTGACCGAGAGCGACGGAAATCAGGCGGCGCCGGCCACCAATCCGTCGCGCTGAGCGTGAGCCGCGGGTGCGACGCGTCCCACCGCGGAGGGCATCCGGGTGGTCGCGGTTGCGAGTTTTGCATTTGACGGTTTGCACGTAACGTTGCGCCATGACCGACGCCGTTCAGCCGCGCTTCAGCCCACCGCCGCCCGAGTCGCTGACGCCGGCGATGCGTCAGTATTGGGAGCAGAAGCAGCAGACGCCGGATGCGATTCTGCTGTTTCGCATGGGTGACTTCTACGAGCTGTTCTATGACGACGCGGAGCGCGGTGCGAAGCTGCTCGGCATCACGCTGACCAGTCGCGACGGGGGGCGCACGCCACTGGCCGGAATTCCTCATCACGCGCTGGAGGGGTATCTCGCCAAGCTGGTGGCGGCGGGCTGCAAGGTCGCGATTAGCGAGCAGGTCGAAGACGCCAAGCAGGCCAAGGGGGTGGTGAAGCGCGACATCGTGCGGGTGGTCACACCGGGGACGCTGACGGACGACGGGCTGCTCGATCAGCAGTCGAGCAATCTGCTGGCGGCGGTGTGCGAGGCGCGCGACGCGGTGGGGGTGGCGGCGCTCGAGCTCTCGACCGGGCACTTCCGCGTGCAGTCGTGCGAGCCTGGCGCGCTGGTGGACGAGCTGACGCGTCTCGCGCCGGCCGAAGTGCTGCTCGCGGAGCCAGTGCAGGGCCGGGCGCCGCTCGACGCCGACCTGCGCGAGCGCGTCGGTTGCATGATCACGTATCGTCCGCCGGCCGACTTCGCCGCGCACTGGGCGGAGCGGCTGCTCACGGAGCAGTTTGCGGTGCGTGGGCTTGCGGGTTTCGGATTCGATAAGGTCGACGCGTCGTTGCAAGCCGCGGGCGCGTTGCTGAGCTATGTGCGTGAGACGCAGCGGGGCGCGGCGGTGCACATTCAGCCGCCACGCCGGTACGACGAACGGGCGCACATGCAGCTCGACCCGGCGACGCTGCGTTCGCTCGAGGTGGTGAAGACGGTGCGCGGCGCTGCGCGGCAGGGATCGCTCTTGGCGGCGGTCGACGAGACCAGCACGCCGATGGGCGCCCGGTTGCTGCGCCAATGGTTGTGCTATCCGCTCCGCGACATCGCAGCGATCGAGCGGCGGCAGCGGATGGTCGGGGCCCTGCGCGATGCGGCTGGTGTGCGCGAGTCGCTGCGCGCCGCGCTGGAGCGTATGGGAGACCTGGAGCGCATGGTCGGCCGGGTCGGGGTCCAGCGCACCACACCTCGCGATTTACGCGCATTGGGCGATGGGGTGGCGCAGTTCGCGCGCTTGCGCGACGTGTTAGCGCAGCTGCATTCGCCCGACGTCGAGGGACTGACCGCAGCGCTCGCCGGGCTGGACGAGCTTGCGACGCGCATCTGCGCCACGCTGCAGCCGGAGGCGCCGACAACGATGCGCGAAGGGGGCCTGATCGCGTCGCAGGTCGATGACGAGCTCGATCGGCTGCGCGGCCTGCATGTTGACGGCGAACAGTGGCTCGGGGCCTACCAGGCGCGCGAGGCGGAGCGCCTTGGTGTTCCCAATCTCAAGATCGGGTTCAACAAGGTGTTCGGCTTCTATATCGAGGTGACCAATCCCCACAAGCATCGCGTGCCGGCTGCGTATGTTCGCAAGCAGACGGTGAAGAATGCCGAGCGCTTCATCACCGACGAGCTCAAGCGTCATGAGACCGAGGTGCTATCCGCCGAGTCGCGCGCGAACGAACTCGAGTACGAGCTCTTCACCGCGTTGCGCAATCACGTGGAGCGGCATACCGCGGCACTTTTGGCGGCGGCGGCGGCGCTGGCCGAACTCGATGTGCTCGCCGGTTGGGCGGAGCTCTCCATCAAACGCCGCTACACCCTGCCCCAGTTCGTTGACGAGCCGGTGCTCGAGATTTCCGCCGGGCGGCATCCCGTGGTCGAGCAGACGCATGAGCACTTCGTGGCCAATGACACGATGCTGAGGGTTGGCGGGAGATCGCTGGCGATCATCACCGGTCCGAACATGGCGGGCAAAAGCACCTACATCCGCCAGACGGCGCTGCTTGCTTTGCTCGCGCACTGCGGCGGCTGGGTATCGGCTGACGCGATGCGCCTGGGTGTGGTCGACCGCATCTTCACGCGCATCGGCGCGAGCGACGAACTGTCGCGCGGTCAGTCGACGTTTATGGTGGAGATGCTCGAAACGGCCAACATCCTGCACAACGCCACACCCGCGAGCCTCGTCATTCTCGACGAAGTCGGCCGGGGAACGAGCACCTATGACGGATTGGCGCTTGCGTGGGCGATCGCGGAGCACCTGGCGACACAGGTTGGCTGTCGCGCGCTCTTCGCCACTCACTATCACGAGATGACCGAGCTCGAGCAGTTGCTCGATGGGGTGCTCAACCTCAACGTGGCGGTGCGGGAGTATGAAGATCAGTTGGTGTTTCTGCACCGCATTGTTGCGGGGGCGGCCGATCGCAGCTACGGCTTGCACGTCGCGCAGCTGGCGGGTGTGCCGCCTCGGGCGCTTGAACGAGCTCACGCGGTGCTGGCCGAGTTGGAGCGATCGTTTGCCCGCGAAAGCCAGCGGCCGACGCTTGCGGCCGCGCAGCGGCGCCGCATACGGCAGTTGCGCCTGTTCGAGGAGCCGGAGGAGGCGGTGGTGCGGCAGTTACGCGAGGTGGACCTGGGCCGACTCGATCCGGAGGCCGCTGCGGCGCTCGTTCACCGCTTGCGCAGCCAACTCGACGGTCGGTGACCGGCTGCGTAAACCGCCCCGGCCCTTGTTGACGGCATCGGGTCCGCAGGGCGGACCCCGCGTGCTAGCTAGGACGTTGAACCGAGCGCGCTGTCGAGAATCTCGAGACCGCGGTCGATGTGCTCTGGCTGCACATCGAGAACCGGGCGGAATCGCAGCGAGCGGTCGCCGCAGGGCAACACCATCATGCGGCGATCGAGACAGGCGCGGAGCGTGTTGTCGCGTGTTTCGCCGTCGGGCAGGTCGAACGCGCAAAACAAGCCGCGCCCGCGGACGGCGCTCATTTGTGCGTGCCGCGACGCCAGGGCGTGCAGGCCGTCGAGCAGCCGGACACCCTGACAGGCGGCGTTGCCGACGAGGTTCTCATCGCGAATGACTTCGAGGAATCGCGTGCAACGGACCATGTCGGCGAGGTTTCCGCCCCACGTGCTGTTGATCCGGCTCGCGACGCGGAACACGTTCTCTTCGACCTCATCGATGCGAGGCCCGGCCATGATGCCGCAGGTCTGGACCTTTTTCCCGAAGGCGATGATGTCGGGTTCGACATCGAAGTGCTGATGGGCCCACATCTTGCCGGTGACGCCGAGGCCGGTCTGCACCTCGTCGAAGACCAAGAGAATGTCGTTTTGATCGGCGATGCGTCGCAGGGCGTGCAAGAACTCGCCGCGGAAGTGGTTGTCGCCGCCTTCGCCTTGGATCGGCTCGATGAGGATCGCGGCGATGTCGGGGCTGTGCTGCTGGATGGCCTGCTCGATGGCGTTGATCGAAGCCGTCTCGCGGGCCGCGACGTCGGTCGTTCGCTCTGGTTCGTCCAATGCGAAGTTGATGGCTGGGTTATCGATCCGCGGCCAGGGGAACTTCGGGAAGTACATGGTCTTACGCGGGTCGGCCGTGTCGGTCAGGCTGAGGGTGTACCCGGTTCGACCGTGAAAACCGCGGCGAAAGTGGATGACCTGCCCGCCTACCTCGCCGTGGCCCGCGGCCATGTTCTTGCGAACTTTCCAGTCGAACGCGGCCTTGAGGGCGTTTTCGACCGCCAGGCCGCCGCCGTCGACGAAGAAAAAGTGCTGAAAGTTCGCGGGGGCGGCGATTTCGGCGAACGCGCGGACAAACTCGGCATACTCGACCGTGTAGACGTCGGCGTTGGCGACCTTGGTGGTTGCAGCGGGCATCACCGCGTCGCGGAAGTCGTCGGCAACCAGCTTGGGGTGGTTGTAGCCGATCGGCTGCGACGCGAAAAATCCGTAAAAGTCCAAGAATTCATCGCCGGACAGCTCGTCATACAGGTAGCAGTCATGGCTCTTGCGCAGGTTCATGACGATCTTGAAGCCGTCGACCAAGATTCGGGAGCGTAAGATATCCATCGCCTTGTCGGCGACTGACGGCGTCTCAATCGTGCTCATCGTCCGGCGTCCTCCAACATTGTGCGGTTCATCGACGGTCGAGCATAACATACTAACCAAGTGGGCTACGGCGCAGCCGCTCGCATGTCCAGTTTTGCGAAAGGTGTGACGCACGTCGGTTGCGCAACATCAAAGCAGCGGCGGCGAGTTCCGCCGATATCAGCGAGGATTCAATCATGGGCGTGCTGCGCGTCGCTGCGGCGGCAAGTCTGGGCGTGTTAACAGCGGTTGCGGGGGTGGACGTCGGCGGTCGCGTCGCGGAGCAGTGGAGCTACGCGGCCGAACGCGGGCGCATCGAGGCGACCGCTTCGGAGTTGGCAGGCGTCGAGCAAGTCTCGAACGTGTTCCGCATGGTGGCGAGGGTGGCGAAGCCGGCGGTGGTGCACATCGAGGTTGCTGGCGGGCTGTTCAGCGATGAGGAAATCGAGTCGGAGCTCGAGGAGTTTCGCGAGCGAAACGGCAACATCCCGGATGACGCCTTCCGCGACTGGCTGCGGCGGCGTGGCGAGGCCGCCGGGAGCGGCGTCGTTATCGACGAACGCGGCTATATCGTGACAAACAACCACGTCGTTGGCGGCCGTGAGTTGGTGACGGTGACGTTGTGGGACGACCGGCAATATCCGGCGACGGTGGTCGGTGTCGACCCAAAGAGCGATCTCGCGGTGATTCGAATTGACGCCCCAGACCTGCAGCCGCTGCGGTTCGGCGACTCTGACCAGGTGGAGGTCGGCGACTGGGTGTTGGCAGTCGGTGCGCCATTCGGCCTATCGCAGACCGTGACCCACGGCATCGTCAGCGCGAAGGGGCGCACACGCGTGGCGGGGATCAACATCACCTACCAAGACTTCATTCAGACGGACGCCGCCGTCAATCCCGGCAATTCCGGCGGGCCGCTACTGAATCTGCGCGGCGAGATTGTGGGGATCAATACGGCGATCGCGACGCAGCAGGATCGCTACAACGCGGGTGTCGCGTTCGCGATTCCGGCGGACATGGCCGAGCGTGTCGTCACGCAGCTCATCGAGAACGGTGAAGTGCAGCGGGGCTGGCTGGGCATCAGCATGGCGGACCTGAGTGAGGGAATCGCCGACGCGTTCGGCCTCCGTGACGAGAAGGGCGTGGTGGTCGACGGGGTGTTGGATGACACGCCCGCGGATCGGGCCGGGCTTCAAGTGGAAGATGTGATCACGTCCATTGACGACGTGCCGGTCGATGGTCTGGAAGCCTTTCGCAACCGGATCGCGGACATCGGTCCGGGTGAGACGATTCGCTTGCGCGTCATGCGGCATGGCAACGAGCGGCGGGTGAGTGTGACGCTCGGGCGGCAGCCGTCGCGGATGCCGCGCGGTCCGCGTCTGCCCGGAATTCCCATCGAGCACACCGGTCTGAAGGTGCGCAGCATGCCGTACGCTCCGCTGATGGGCGGCCCGCGCGGAGAGATCGAGGACCTGCGCGGCGTGGTGGTGGTGGAGACGGACGACCGCGTGTTGCGGGGGATTGAGCCGGGGTATGTAATCAGCGAGGTCGAGGGTCGGCGCGTCGATCACGCCAGCGATTTTCAACAGATCATGAACCGGTTGCGCGACCGGGACGAGTTTGAGATCCGCGTGATCGATGTCGGCGGCGACAGCTTTACGGTCAACGTCTCACGACCCTAGCGCCGCGCTTGCCTGAGACGGGACCGCGTTTCTGAGCGCGGCCGGATGCACACGCCGCGTGCGCGCACTGCGAGCAGCATGCCGCGCGCTCGGCGACGCGACCTACGCCGACATGCGGCTGGGCGGCGGTTCATCCGCGTGAGCACCGGCGTCTTCGGCCGGCCCGATCGTCGAAGGCGGTGTTGACGGTTGCAGCGCGATGTCTTCCAGAGGCGGCAACTCTTTCAGGTCGCAAAGCCCGAAGACGTCGAGGAACTTCTTCGCCGTGCCGTAGAGCATCGGCCGTCCGGCGAGATCGGCGCGACCGACGACTTTTACAAGTCCCATTTCGCGGAGGCGATTCAGGGCGTCGCCGCTCGCGACGCCGCGAATGGCGTCTATCTCGGCGCGAATGATCGGCTGCTTGTAGGCGACGATCGCGAGGGTCTCCATCGCTGCGTTGCTGAGACGCGACCGCGATCGGTCTTGGTGCAACCGCGTGAGCCACGGCATGAAGACGGGCTCGGTAAGCATCTGATAGCCGCCGGCGAGTTTGTTGATGCGAAACGAGCGACCGGTTTGCGCGTAGTCTTCGTTGAGCGAGTTGATCTCATCGCGAACCGACGCGGCGGTTGGGGCGCCGACGATCTCGGCGATGCGTCCGGCCGAAAGCGGTCCGTCGGAACTGAAGAGCGTCGCCTCGACGATGGCTCGCAACGCGGGCTCGTTCGCGGCGTTTTCCGCGCCGGCCGCGTCTGCACGCGCCCGCCTGTCGGTTTCGGCGCGCGGGCGGTCGTGGTCGGCGGTCTTTGATGTGGGCGAGGCGGCCTGGGTCGCCGTCGGGCGACGCGCGGAGCGCTGCCGCTTCCGCCCGGTGCGCGGGGCGCCGGTGTCAGAATCAGCCGCTTCGTGGTTCATGCTGGCTTGGGACCCCGAATGCTGGTCGGCATCCATGGCCGGATCGCGGTCATCCATGACACGCTCCTCGAGTGGACTTTCACGAATATAGTAGTGAGTTAGCCGCACAACGTCCAGGTGTTGTGTGCTTCGATTGCGGGTACACTCGCGTGCGGCAGACGGGCCCGGCTGGCTGTTACACTAGTTAGATGGAAGGCGTATCGTGCCCCTCACTCGGCTCGACACTGACCACGCGCAGTTGCTGATCATCGACATGCAGGAGCGAATGATGCCGGCGATCGCCGATGGGGATCGCGTGTTGGCGCGTGCGGAGCTGATGCTCAAGGCGGCGGTTGAGCTTGGGCTGCACGTCACGGTGTCGGAGCAGTATCCGAAGGGGCTTGGCCCCACGGTTGCGGGCCTGATGGGGCGGGTCGCCGATCCCGATCAGGTCGAACCCGCGTCGTGCTGCTTTGAGAAACTCGCGTTCAGTGTGTGTGGTGATCCGACCGCGCGACGCCGCTTGACCGGCCTGATGCGACCGCAGGTGATTATTGTCGGGGTCGAGGCGCACGTGTGCGTGCAGCAGACCGCGCTCGAGCTGCTCGACATGCAGATGCGGCCGTACGTGTTGGCCGACGCGGTCGGTTCGCGGCGGAGCGAAGATCGGCAGATCGCGCTCGATCGCATGCGAACTGCCGGCGTAACGGTGACGACGGTGGAGTCCGCGATCTTCGAAGTGTTGCGTGAGGCGAGCGGCGACCTGTTCAAGCGACTGCATGGGCTGGTGAAGTAAACGCCGGCGCTGCGGCGCGCGAGCGTACGGCGATTGGGAAAGTCGAGCATGGCAGTTGAAACCGCATTACGCGTGGAGCGACGTGTGGATGGCCGCTTGTGGCTGGTGCGGCCTGATCGCGACGATGTGGTGGTGCGCGTCGTGCGGCCGTTTCCGTGGTCATCTCCCGACCAGTTCGTCTCGCTGATGAATGACGAAGATCAGGAAGAGGCTTTGATCCGCGACTTATGCGATCTCGACGAAGGCTCGCGGAGCGTGCTGGTTACGGCGCTTGCGCAGATCAGCTTCGTGCTCGATGTCACGGCGGTGGAGCGCATCGACACCGAGTTCGAGATTCGCAACTGGTGCGTCCGGACGGAGCAGGGGGAGTATCGCTTCCAGACGAAGCACGACGACTGGCCGTATCCGTTGCAGGATGGGGCGCTTCTGCTGCGCGACTTGGATGGGAACCTCTTTCGGATCCAGAATCCCGCGCGGCTCGACGCACGCAGCCGACAGCTGCTGTGGGCGTACGCCGACATTGGCTGATGCAGCGCGCTGCGCCTTGCGGCGCGGATGGACGCAGACATCGGCAGCGCGCCGTTCGGGTTCGAGTACCGGCGGTTGTTCGGTCCGCCTGCTACCGTGGGCCGCCATCTCCGCCGCCGACGGCGAGGTCGAGCGGCAACTCGAGCGTTGAGGCGAACTCGCCTTGGAAGGCGGCCGCAATGGTGTTCCAAGCGCGCACCAGCGCGGCGCTGTCGCGCATGGCGTTGGCCAAGTCGGGTTGCGGCTGGGGTTGGATCCCGAGCTGGGTCAGGGATTGCTCGCCCAACACGAGGCACGCTTCCAAGCGTCGCATCAGCTGGCGGACGTCAGGTGTGTCTGCCGATCGCAACGCCGCGTCGCTCGTATAACGCCAAACACACTGGCGCATGCACTGCGCGGTGAGTCTGGCGAGCTGCTGGCGTTGTTCGGCAGAGAGGGTGACGCGCGGTTGCAGCAAGAGTCGGACGCCGCGCATGTCGACGCCGGTCGCGGCGGCGGCGCGTCCGTCTTCAAACGACGAGACGCGTGTCTGCAGGAGCTGCAGCGTTGCTTCGATCATCGGTCCCAGATCGGCGTTGGCGACGCTGGTGTAGTCCATGGCGTCGTAGATCTCGGTCAGGACGGCCGGCGACGTTTCGGCCCGACCGGCTTCGACGAGGGTGGTGAGGACGGGGCGTACCTCGCCGGGTCCTTCGCGGGCCAGTTGCGGGGTCAACCGTCGTAGCCCCGCGGCGCCGGCGGCTCGTAGCAGGGGTTGCTGGCTGCGTAGGGCCTGGACGAAGAGTCCGACCGCGGCCGCGTCGCGGACCTCGTACATCACCGCGAGCACGCGGGTTGCAGCGGACGGCGGCATGGAGGCCAGACGTGGGGCGGCCGCCTCATTCATGAGGGCGCCGAAAGTGGCCCGGAACGCCGGTGTGCTGTCGCGGAGCGCGTCGCGCAATGCGTCGAACGCCGGCTGCGGATCATCTCCCTGCAGTTGATCGAGTTGGACGCTGATCCAGGTGCGCAGCGCCGTTTGCTCGTTGTTCGCCAGCTCCCCGCGCTGCTTGAGCGTGGCGATGTCCACTTGAGCCGCCGCACTCGCCGACAGGCCGACAAACAACAAGACGCGGGCACATAGTCTCGACATTCAGGAACGACTCCCGTCCGGCAAGGGTTTCGGTCTGGGGCGGGGCATTCTAGCGGCGTGGGGCGTGGCACGGCCAGCGGCTGACACGAAATCGCGGGCGGTGTTCGATCGCGGTGGGCGTGACGGCGGGCGCAATTCAAAGGGGCGCGCCGGGCGGCGCGCCCCAGGCTTGCGGCGTGGCAGCTATCGAACTTGCGTTTTGGCTAGCTGTAACGCCTGAATTTCATGCCAAACATGCCGAGCAGGGTGAGCGGGAGCATGGTGAGGAATCCGAATCCGCACAGCGGTGCGGGGGCCGCGACGGGCGTCGCGTCGTCGTTGTCGTTCTGAGCGGCTTGCTGGTTGCCCTGAGTGTTGAAGATGGGCTGCAGGTCGGTGTCTTCGGCGTCTCCGTCGACTTGATCGCCGTCGTTGTCGGCGTTGCCGCCGTCGCCGATGTCTCCAATTTCGTCCTCGGGATTGAGGCGTGCGATGTCTTCGGCGGTCGCGCGTTCGAGCAAGAAGGCCTCGAAGCCGCCGCCGCCGCCCACCGACGAGTTCGCCCGACCCCAGCCGGTGATCTCGCCGCTGTTGTTGATGTCGCGTGCTTCAGTCAGCCGCCAGCGGTTGGTGAGAATGATGCGATCGTTGAGGTCATAGATATCGTAGACGCCGTTGGTCTTGATCCAGACGACTGCGCGTCGTTCGCGATCGGTGTTCTCGGCCCAACCGACGATCCAGCCGGCGTCGTTGATGGCTGACGCGGAGCTGTCGTCGCCGCCGAGCGTGCCGAGGTCGGACATGACGCCGCCTTCGTAGACGAATGCGCGGGTGTCGAGTTCGTCGGTGTTGGACTCGCCGACGATCACGCCCAGATTGTTGATGCCGCGGGCCCAACTGTTTTTGACGATCGAGGTGGACGTGCCAAGCGTTCCCAGCGACTGCATCAGGCTGTTGACGGAGTTTGCGCCGAGCGACGCCCACGGACCAGCGAACGGATCATTCGGCGTCACGCGAAACGCGGTGTAGCCGACCCCGGGCCCATAGCTGTAGCCCACCACGACGCCGAAGTCGTTGACGTCGGTCGCGCTGCTGACCTGGTCTCCGCTTTGGAGCACGCCGAGATCGACGAGCAGGTCGTTGACGCCGTCGTCATTGTCATCGACGAAGAATCCGCGACCGCCGGGCACGAGCATGAAGGCGTGGAAGACGTTCTCGGCGTAGCCGATGCTTGAGTTGGGGACGGGGTCTTTGATCGAGAGGTCCGCCCAGCCGACGACGTGGTTGCGATTGCTGATGGAAGTGGCGTTGCTGGCCAGCCAGATCTCCGGACCGAAGGCGCCGAGCGCGGTGACGGCGTCACCCGGGAACGGCGTTGCGAAGTCGCTCGTGACGGCTGGCCGAGCGATGAATGCTTGCTGAACGTCGAGGTCGATATCGCGCCAGGGAAGCGAGCGTGCGGGAATGGTGTACCACCCGCCGCCGACAATCTGCCCGGCGTCGGAAATGTCGTAGGATTCACCGCGGTTGCTGGGGAACCAGTAGGTGAAGTGGATGGTGTCGCTCAGGTCGACGAGCGTGTCGTTCTGATATTGCCACGCTTTGGCGTGTTCGGCGGGAACGGGGGCGTCGCCGACGACGGCGCCGAAATTGTTGATGGCGTAGGCGCGGCTGGCGCTAGCCCCGCTAAGGACGCCGACGTCTTTGACGACGTAGGTGGGTGGATCCTGAGCATGCGCTGAACGCGGCCACGCCAACACGATGAAGGCGGCGGCCGTCAGTATCAGTCGCGAGTTCCAAGGTGACGAGCTGCGCATAACACGCTCCTGTTGACCCGCCGCGCAGACTGCCGGCTTCACTGCCGCCAGCAGGTTCGCGGTTGCGAAGGCGATTCGGCCACAACCGAGGTGGCCAAGAGGCTCATCGACGCCCGCTTATGAAGTCTTCATTTGCATCCTGCTTGGGTGGAGTTCTCGGGGCGGAATTGCGGCTTATCGGAAGGCGATCAGCGGTTGAATTCCAGCAAGAGGCCGACCTTGAAGCCGGCGACGGTGTTCGTGCAGTGCACGATCCGCCCGACGCAGGCGATGCTGTGCCCGGCGCACGTCGCCTCGACGATCGCGCTCACGTTGATTGGGACGCGCGTCGCGCTCTTGAACATCAGCCCGCGATGCGAGACCTGCAACAGCAGGCCCCGCGACACATGCGAGACGCTTCGGGCGAAGAAGTGCAGCACGACCGCTCCTCCGGGGACGGCGAACCGGTGCTGGCTGCGCTTGGCGATCGGTTCTTCAGGGCGTTTTTCCAGGCGTTCCAGGAAAGCGGACCATGCTTCCTGTGACGCGAAACACACCCCCTGAGTCAACTGTACGCCTGCCATGTGTGCCATCGTCCTCCACGGAATCCCGCAGACGCTATCGACGAGCGACGCCTGCTGCGTGAAAGAACAGTTCGGCGCGTGGCTCCCACGGTATTGACAGTCAAGGACGCGCCGTGGTTGGCCGATGAACCGTCCGGTACGCATTCTGTACCTTGCGTTGGAGTAGCTCACGTGAGCCATCGTCTTTGGATCCACGATCTTCCGGACTTTCAGCCAGCGATGGCGCCCGACTTCGAACTGATCGGTAGGTCTCAGGACCGCGACGGTTTGTGTGAGGGGGTTGAGCGCGGTCAGCCGGAAGTCGTATTGCTTGACCTCGACGCCGATGACGCCATCGATTGCATCGCGGCGGTTGTCCGTATCGTGCCGACGCCGAACATCGTCGGCGTCACCTCGGGCGCCGATCTGGCGCGAGTGATTCAGGCGCAGCGTGTCGGGTGTATGCAGACGACGGTGAAGCCGCTGGACGCCAACGACCTTACGGTTGCGCTACGACATGCGGTCAGCAATGCTGAGCCGCGTTCGCCGCTTTGCCAGACGCTGGCCGTTTATGGCGTGATCGGCGGTGCGGGCGCCACGACGATCGCGTGCAACCTGGCTCAGGAATTGCAAGCCATCACGCAGCGTGACACCGCGATCTTCGACCTCGATCTCGAGTTCGGCGGTGTTGCACGCGCCTTCGACCTGCACCCCGAGTTCACGATCGCCGACTTTGCCAGTACGGGCGGCGTCGACCGGACGCTGCTGCACCGCGCCGTGACGCGCGTCGAAGGCGGGCTCTCCGTCTTTCCTCGACCGAAGTGCATCACCGAACGTGATCAGGTCGAGGAGAACGCCCTGCGTTCGATTCTGCGCGTCGCACGCGAAAGCTACTCGTGTCTCGTGCTTGACCTTCCGCGCCAACTAACCGGCGTGACCGGCGTCGCGCTCGAGGCGTCCACCAAGCTGCTTCTCGTTCTGCAACTGACGCTGCCGTCGCTCGACAACGCTGGGCGGCTGTTGAATGCTCTGGAGCAGGAGGGCTTCGATCGCGATCGCGTCGCGGTCGTGGTCAACCGGTTCCGCAAGAACGTGCATATCTGCTCGCCGGAGATGGTGGTGGAGCAACTTGGACTTGAGCCGCTGGCGTTCATTCCGAGCGACTTTCAGGCGGTCGTCGCCGCGAATGATGTCGGGAAGCCGCTGGGCGCCCGCAACACCGTTCGCGAGGCGATCTCGAAGCTGGCTCAGCATTTCCTGCCGGAAGACGAGCAGAAAGACGCCGTGTCGCAGCGTCGCGGCTGGTTTGGGCTGAGTGCGCGCCAGCAAACGGCGCCGACTTAATCTGGCTCCGGGTGCCTCCCAAGAAGACGCACCGGCTTCCCGATCACAAGCTGCGCCCGACACGGCTGCTAGATAGCTCCTAGCTGACATACGCTTCGACGCGACTGCGGGCGACGCGGGCCCACTCGCCGTGTGGCTCCAACGCCAGGTAGCGTCGCCAGTGGGTCCGGGCTCCGGCGACGTCGCCAAGTTGTTCGAGGCACGCCGCTAGGTTGTAGAGCGCGTCGACATAGAGCGGGTCGGCATTCAAGGCGGCGTGCAGGCTGGCGATCGCGTCGTCGAGGCGGCCCAACGTCTCCTGCACGTCGGCGAGGTTATACCACGCGTAGGGGAGGTCGGGGGCGCTGTCGACGGCGTGTTGATAGTGCGTGACCGCCGACTCCAGATCACCCAGCTCGCGCAGCACGTTCCCGAGATTGAAGTGCGTGGCGGCGCGATACTCGCCAGCCTCTTCCGGACTCAGCGTCTTCAGCACCGCGTGGTAAGCCTCGGCTGCTCGTTCAAACTGTTCTGCGTCTTCGAGCGCTTCCGCGCGCTCGATGAGCGCGTCGACGCCGTCGGCGTCGGTCGGCATTCGGAGTGCTGTGTGGTCGGGGACGCCCAGCACCGCGGGATTGGCTGATTGCGGGTTGTGGTCGAAGTCGAAGCGAAACTGGCCGTCGGCGTCGACGAGCGCTTCGCCGAGTTCCGCCAGCAGCGCGCCGCCATCCGCGCTCAACAGCCGCAACTGTGTGAGCGGGTGCTCGATATCGGGGAGCACGCCGCGCAGTTGCGTGAGGCTCTCACCCAGCTTTGCGAGCGAGGCGCCGTGTTGCAGAAGCGTGTGAATGGTCTGCAGCGAGACCACGTCGCGAAAGTCAAACCGGCCCTGCGACGATCGAATGAGGCTGAGTTGCTCCCAGCGGCGGAGCGTGTTGACGCTGACGTCGACCAGTCGGGCCGCCTCTGACGCGTCGTAGGGTTTGGGTTCATCCGACGAGGCCGGGGCGAGCCCTACACGCTCGCGAAAGGCCCGTTCGGAGATGATCTCGACGGGTCGTCCGGCGCGGCGGAGTGACTCGGCGCGCATCAGCTTGCTCGTGACCTGACCGTCTTCCAGCAGCGGCCAGCCGCGCATCCCAACCACCAACACGGTGGTGCGGCGCGAGACCGCATCGATCGGCACACCCCCTGCGCGACGCACCAGCTCGTGCGCTGTCGTGCGGCTGAGGGTCGCGAGCCGCCCGGTGAACGCGACCCGCGCGAAACGCAGGGAGGCGTTGGTCTCGCTTGGCTGATGCGTCCGCCGGGTCGCCGCGATGATGTTTCGACTGGTCGCCATGCACTCGAAGTGTAGCGAGCCGGCGAAGCGGGCGGATCGCGTTCTGTCGCAGTTCTGCGTATGCTCGCTTGTGAAGCTCCGCGGCGTACGGGAGCGACATCAACGCTGACTGCGAATGAAGGCATGCTCCGGATAGACGTTCTGCTATCGATCGCTATGGCTATGGCTGTTGCGCACGCCCCAGCGGCGACGTCGCCGGGCGCGGGGCCGCCGGGCGCGGGGCCGCCGGGCGCGGGGCCGCTGATGACGGTGGATGTTCCGGACCTGCAGTCGGTCATTGGGGCGTTCATTCCTGAACAGGCTGGCTCGACGACCGATGCGCCAGCGGGCGCTGAGGACGCGGGCGACTCGGACTGGCGGCGGCTGCCGAACGTGCGCGACGCATTGCTGCGTTTTGGCGCCGGGGCGCGGCTGTCGGTGTTCCCGGCCTCCTCGCCGCGGGAAGCGCGGCCCTGGCTGCTGGCGCTCGAGACGCGCGATCCTGACGAGGCGAGCCAGTGGTTCGACGAGACGATTCGGCAGTTGCAACGGGTCGCGGCGACGTCAGCGACTTGGCCAATCGGCGAGACGCGGGTGCACGCGTTTATGTTTGAGCCGCCGCGAGCGGGGTCGACCGAGGTCGACACGCCGTGGGAGTTGGCCGCCATGCTGCGCACGGCGCGTCCGCTGGCGACGGTTGGCGGTTGGCGGGATCAACTCACCAGCTTTGACCCGTTCGCCGCTCCGCTCGCGTTGGCATATGTGGATGGAGCGCTGTTGGCGTCGCGCGATGCGGGGCTGCTGCGACGCGAACTCAGCGCGACGTCGTCCGTCGCACGCGAAGCGCGCGGTGAAGATTATCTCGTGGGTCTTGCGATGGACCTGCCGGCGTTGGTCCGTGCGGCGCTGGACGCAGGAGGCCCGGCCGAGCAGGAACTCGTCGCGCGGCTGGGGCTCACGGCGCTGGGACCGCTCGCTGCGCGTATGCAACGCGACTCGGGCGCAGTCACCGTCGATATCAGCGTGGAAGTCGCGAGAGCTGACGGTCGCGGTCTCGGGTTGCTGCTTGCGGAAGAGCGCGGCGAAGAGGCGCCATCGACGGTCGCCTGGCCGCCGACGCCCGGCGGCGATCCCGGCTGGCGCCTCACGCTCAACGTCGCTCCGGAGGTGCTGCAGACGCTGACGCAGACCCTGCTGCTCGACGGACGCCGCGTTGCGCCCGTCTGGCGTCGGCAACTGGTGGCGCCGACAGCGACGAACCAGATCGACCTGTGGGAGGCGCTGCCGCCGCTGCTGGCGGCGCCGATTACGGTTACGAACCGGGAGGACGTGCATGCGATCTCGGTTGGAGTCGCCGACACCGCCGGCCTGGTGCGTTTGTTTACGCGTCTCGGCGCCACGCCGGAGGTTGAGGGCGACAGGCGTCGCTATCAGGTCGGCCCGTTTGGCGCTGTGCTGCACGCCGGTCGGCTCCACATTGGTGTGGGCGGTGATGCTGGGCCCCGTCCGCTTCTGGATGTCGAGGAAACTGCGGTCGACACCGACGTGATCGCGGTGTTCCGATCGAGCGATCTGACCGCCGTGGCGTACGGCGTAGGACGCACCTTGCACGTGCGTATCGTGTTTCGCGCAGACCACTGAGCGATCACAACATGCGGCTTGCGATGCTCGTGACCGACTTGCAACGCGGCGGGGCGCCGCTGCGGCTCGCTCGAATCGCTTTGCACTTGCGAGACCGTGGTGTTCGGGTCGCGGTCGGGTGTTTGTCGGGGCGGGGCCCGCTGCACCGGGAGCTTGAACGCGCGGGGCTGACCACGTTTGCGTGCGACGCGCGGCACGCGCTCGACTGGCGCGCATTGCTGCGTTTGCAGCGGATGCTCCGCGGCCTCCAACCGGACTTGCTGTTCGCGACGCTCATGCACGCCAACGTTGGGGCGCGACTGGTGGGGCGGCGGCTTGGCGTGCCGGTGCTGACGTCCACCGCGACGATCGAGATCGAGCGGCGCTGGCACGCGCGTGTTGAGCGATTGACCGCGTCGCTTGACGCGGGATGCGTAGTCAACAGTCAGGCGCTGGCCGATCACGTCATCACCGCCCACGGCCGCTCGCGAGACGGCGTGCATGTCATTCCGCCCGCGGTCTACAACGGTGCGGAGATCGATGGCGGTCGCGACGGTGCAGCGATGCGGGCGGATCTGCGGCTGAGTGATGAACGCATCAATTGGCTGTGGGTGGGACGGATGGACCCGGTCAAACGCCTGGACATCGTCCTGGCGACGCATCGGCGGTTGGGAGACGGTTCGCAGTTGTTGCTGGCGGGCGATGGACCGGAGGCCGAGCAGTTTGCTCGGCAGCCGGGCTTGCGTCCGCTCGGGTGGCGGCATGACATTGGTGCGCTGTTGCGCGCGGTGGATTTCCTCGTGCTGCCGTCCGACACGGAGGGGTTGCCGAACGTGGTGCTGGAGGCGTTGTGGTGCGGTACACCGGTGGTGGCGACCGATTTGCCGGCGCTGCGTGAGTTGGCGGATCGCGGGGCGCCGCTGACGCTGGTGCGGCCGGTGGGGGATCGGCGCGACGAACGTTACGCCGAGGGAGTCGCGGAGCAGTTTGCGCAGTGTCTCCGGCGTGGTCGCTCGTCGGCTGACGAGCGGGAGCGGGCGCGGGGGTGGGCGCGGCGGCATCTCGATCCCGAGGCGGCGGTTGAGGCGTTGCTGGGCGTGTTTGCGAAGTCGCTGCGGGCCTAGCGAAATCGGCGAGTTTCCCTATGATGCCACGCATCGCGGCAGCGCCGAAGCGCGGCGGAGCGTCGCGAATGCAGTCAAAACAAGCTTGGTTCCATCAGCCACGCACCGAGAGGCCGATCGAATGAAAGAAAAATACGTCTATTTTTTCGGTAATGGCAAGGCGGAAGGCCGCGGCGATCAACGTCAGCTCCTCGGCGGTAAGGGCGCCGGGCTGGCGGAGATGACGTCGATCGGCCTACCGGTGCCGGGCGGTTTCACGATCACGGTCGACGCGTGTGCGCACGCGATCGCCAACAGGTTCGCCTGGCCGAGCGGCCTCGAGAAACAGGTGCGCGAGGGGGTCACGAAGCTTGAGAAGGCGACCAAGAAAAAGCTCGGCGACAGCAAGAACCCGCTGCTCGTCTCGGTTCGCTCGGGCGCGGCCCGCTCGATGCCCGGCATGATGGAGACGATTCTCAACCTGGGGCTCAACGACAAGTCGGTCGAGGGCCTCGCGAAAGCGACCGAGAATGAGCGCTTCGCGTGGGACTCGTATCGCCGCTTCCTACAGATGTACTCGACGACTGCGGTCGGTCTCAGCAAGGATATCCTCGAAGACAAGCTGCACGATCTGAAGCAGCGCATCGGCGTGAAGCAGGACTTTGAAATCCCCGCGAAAGAGCTGCGCGACTTGTGCCATGAGTACAAGGCGTTCTTCAAAGAGCAGACCGGCGAGAATTTTCCGCAGGATCCGTGGGATCAGCTCAAGGGGGCGATCGAAGCCGTTTGGCGCTCGTGGAACGCCGACAAGGCCGTCACTTACCGGCGCGTCGAGAAGATCACCGATCTGAAGGGCACCGGCGTCAACGTGCAGCAGATGGTCTTCGGCAACATGGGCGACCATAGCGGCACAGGCGTGTGCTTCACCCGCGACCCCAGCACCGGGGCCAACGAGTTTTACGGCGATCTGCTGATCAACGCGCAAGGCGAAGACGTGGTGGCCGGAATCCGCACGCCAATTCATCTGGCCGACCTCGACAAGCTGATGCCGGAGGTCTACGCGCAGTTGCTTGCGGTCCGCGCTATGCTCGAGATTCACTACGCCGAGATGCAGGATCTCGAGTTCACTTTCGAGGGCGGCAAGCTCTACATGCTGCAGTGCCGCACGGGCAAGCGTACGCCGGGCGCCGCGTTCAAGATTGCGGTCGAGCAGGCGACCAAGCCGCTCATGAGCAAGGCTGAAGCGGCGCGGCTGGCGAAGAAGGGCTACCTGCCGAAGAAGTACGTCGACGCGGCGAGCAAGCCGGTGCTCACGAAAGATGCGGCGATGGCCCGCATGACGCGTGAAGACATCGAGCGGCTTTTCTATCCGGTCATTAGCAGCGAGGTGAGCGCCGAGGAGCGCAAGCGGTCTTACCTCGCGACCGGCATCAACGCCGTGCCCGGCGCTGCGTACGGCAAGGTCGTCTTCTCGGCGGATGAGGCGGAAGCCATGGCCGCGAACGGCGACGACGTGATTCTGGTGCGCAAGGAAACCAGTCCGGAAGACGTCGGCGGCATGCAGGCCGCCAAGGGCATCCTCACGCAGACCGGCGGCAAGACGTCACACGCGGCGGTGGTGGCGCGGGGCTGGGGCAAGTGCTGCATCGTGGGCTGCGAAGCGCTGAGCATCAATTATCCGAAGAAGGAGATGACGGTCGCCGGTCAGACGATCCGTCAAGGCGACTCGATCACGCTCGATGGCTCGAGCGGCGACTTCTATCTGGGGGCGCTGCAGTTGGTCGATCCGGAGCCGCCGGCCGAGTTCGACGTGCTGATGGGCTGGGCCGACAAGCGCCGCAAGCTGCTCGTGCGCACCAACGCCGACACGCCGGAAGATTCGCGCAAGGCGATTGAGATGGGCGCAGAGGGGATCGGTCTGTGCCGGACTGAGCACATGTTTTTCGCCACGCGTGAGCGTCAGCTCGCGATTCAGGAGATGATCGTGGCGTCGGACGAGCCGACGCGTCGCAAGGCGCTCGAGAAGCTGCTGCCTTACCAGCGGGGCGACTTCGAAGGCATCTTCGAGGCGATGGCGGGGCTGCCGGTCACCATCCGTCTGCTTGACCCGCCGCTGCACGAGTTTGTGCCCAAGACGCAGGAGCAAGCCGAAGAGCTGTCGCGCGTGGTCGGTATTCCGGCCGATCAGATTCTCGACCGCAGCGAGGCGCTGCACGAGAGCAATCCGATGCTCGGTCACCGCGGCTGCCGACTGAGCCTGACGTATCCCGAGATCCTCGAGATGCAGGTGCGAGCGATCATCGAAGCCGCCATCGCGGTGCAGAAGCGCGGCGTGAAGGTGCTGCCCGAGATCATGATTCCACTGACGATTGCGGCGAAAGAGCTGGAGCTGCTGACCGACAAGACCCGCGAGGTTGCGGACGCGATCATCAAGGGCAGCGGTGTCAAGCTGAAGTACATGGTCGGCACCATGATCGAAACCCCGCGTGCCGCGATCACCGCCGACGAGGTGGCCGAAGTCGCCGAGTTCTTCAGCTTCGGCACGAACGACCTGACGCAGATGACGATGGGGCTGAGCCGTGACGACGCGGGCCGATTCTTGCCCGACTACAGCAATCAGCAGAAGTTCGCCGTGTTCCCCGACGACCCGTTCCAGAGCCTCGACCAGACCGGCGGTGGCAAGCTGGTCTTGATGGGCATCGTCGACGGGCGCGATGCGCGGCCGAATCTGAAGATCGGCATCTGCGGCGAGCACGGCGGCGACCCCGAGAGCGTCAAGTTCTGCCATCGGGTCGGCATGGACTATGTGAGCTGCTCGCCCTATCGCGTGCCGATCGCGCGACTCGCTGCGGCCCAAGCAGTGATTGAGGAAGCGTCGGCGAAGACGGGTGCGAAGAAGACGTCGCGCAAGCCCGCGGCGAAGAAGACCGCAACGAAGAAAGCCGCTGCTCGACGCGGCGCCGTGAAGGCGGCGAAAAAGGCGGTCAAGAAAGCCAAGACCTTGCGGTCGGCGAAGACGGCAAAGAAGAAGGCCCGCCGCTAGACCGGTCGGGCTTGTGGCGTAGCGAGCCGCGCGCTTGGTCCGCGCGGCTTGGCGCTCGGGCAGCGCGTGGCGGCGGTTGATCCCCTGTTCGACCGCCGCAGCCGTCCGTTTGAGCCTTTGAGAACCATCGAATGCCTGAGCACTCAGCCAGCACCGTCGTTGCGGTCGCCGCCGACCACGGCGGCTTCGCGCTGAAGGGGCGCATGGTTGATTGGCTGCGCGACTGCGGCGCGAGCGTTACCGACTTCGGCGCCAAAGTGCTCGATCCCGACGACGACTATCCCACGTACGTCGTGCCGCTGGCCGAGGCGGTCGCCCGGGGCGAGTTCGCACGCGGCATCGCGATTTGCGGCAGCGGCGTCGGGGCGTGCATCACGGCCAACAAACTGCCCGGCGTGCGTGCGGCGACGTGCTCCGACGGCTATTCGGCGCGTCAAGGCGTCGAAGATGACGACATGAACGTGCTCTGCCTCGGGGCGCGGATCGTCGGCGAAGCGATCGCGTTCGATCTGGTGGATGCATTCCTGGGCGCGACGTATAAGGCGCTGCCGCGCTATCAGCGCCGGCTCGACCAGATCGCCGAACTGGAGTCGCGCGGACGAGCGTAGTAGCTCGGTTGGGCCTCTTTCTGTAGCGATCGCCGTTGCCGCACGGATGAACGAGCGTGGGCGCCAAGTCTCGCAAGAGATGGCGCCCACGCGTTGAAATCGCCAGTTGGCTTCGCTTGTGGGATTAGCGGCGTCGCAGCAGCAAGGCGCCGAGGCTCAGCAGCGACAGGGCGGCCGGCTCGGGGACGACCCGCAGGTTGTCGTAGATCACGAACTGCGACTGGAACGGCGACGCGACCGACGTAAAGAGGTCGCCGTGACCGAGGCTGATCTGGCCGTCGGTCGCCTCGGTCGCCGTCTGAATGATCGGCGTGCCGTCGAGGCTATAGGTGACGGTCGCGGGGGTGACGTCGATGGTCAGCGTCGTCCAGGTGTTGCCGGGTGAGCCCGGGAACTGGGTGTTGGGGAAGATGCTCTGATAGGTATCGCCCGTCGACTGGGTGGTGTTGGTGCTGTTGAGGTAGCTGGCGTCGCCGGACGGAACCGCGAGGGTGCCGGGCGTCGAGTGGCGGTAGTCTGATGCGGAGCCGCCTTCGCCGGTCATGGCCATGAAGTGGCCGCTGCCCGAGATGGGATTGAACAACGAGTTGAGCGTGGCGCCATCGCCGGCCACACCGACGTGGGCGTGCTCGGTCGTTCCGCCGGCGCCGGTGACGCCCATGTAGATATCGACGCTCAGCGTGTACGTGGTGACGCCGCTCAGCACGGTGTTGTGATACGCGGTGATGGTGTCGGCGACGGCGGGGTCGGTGTCGTTGGCGGTGAGACGGAGACCGCCCATATCGCCGGCCATCGAGTTGGGGGCCAGGGGGATGCCGGCGCCGACATAGTCGAAACCGAAGGTCGACGTGCTGTCGGGATCGGCGCCGGTGACGATCGTGTAGTCGGCTGACGAGTCGACTTCGAAGTTGTCGCTGATCAACTCTGCGTTCGCAACGCTCGCCGCGAAAACGCCCATCATGACAATCAGTGTGCGCATTGTCTTCTCCTCCGAGGGTGGAAATGAAATAGTGACTCTCCTGCAGGCTAGGTTAGCGTCTTGCGAGTGCATCGCAAAGAAAAACGTGGGTCCGGAACGAAGTGCGGCGAGCGGCGATGAACTAGGGGCGCCAACGTCCGAATAAAAGACGCGTGATGAGTGAGGCCCAGTGCGGCCTCACGCGTCGGAACGACGCATAGCTTTCGCGTTGTTCCTCGAGGTCCGCTCTGCGCTGGTGGAACTCGGCTTCGAGCAGCGCCTTGCGCTCATAGGCGCTGCGGCCTTCCCAGGAGTCGTAGTTGTCTTGGAGATACTCCCAGTAGATCTGGCACTTTTCGAGTTCGCCGCGGTCGAGCCAGATTTTGCTGCATTTCGGGCAGCGATCGAGTTGGATATCCTCCCACATCTTGAACTGCTCTTTCACCATGAGCGTGCCGCACGAGAAGCAGGTGAGCTGCTGCGTGCTGTTCGATGCGTCGGCGAGGTCCATCATCTTCTGGCGCACCGGCTCGGGCATATCGATGTCGCGGCGCCGGCAGATGTTTTCAAGCTTGCCGGTCGTAACCCAATAGCCGCCGCAGCCGCCGCAGGTTTGCACCGGTACGTTTTCGTAGGTCACTCTGGTGCAATGTGTTTTGCAGACCGGGCAGCGGGCCATTCCTTGGTTCTCCCCTTTGTCTTGCCGGCCAGCGACGTCGCGGCGCTCGTTGCTATTCGACGCTGACGAACTTGCGGGCGGCGCGAGCCAGCTCGTCCGCGACCGGCGTTTTCGATAGGTCAACCGGAACAAACACGCCGTGATTGTGATCGCTCGCGATGATCAGCATGCGGCCGTCGTGATAGAGACCTTCGTCTTGCGGCGTGTGGCCGACGACGATCGTTTCGACCTCCAATTGCTCGGCGAACTGATCGACCTCCGCCGGACGTTGGAACCGACCCCAGACGAGCTCATACGCCGGGCCCCCCGGTTGATAGTCTACGGCGGTTGGACGCCGGTCGAAGATCGAGTAGTCGAAGCGACCGATGGTTTGCGAGCCAGGCAAGCTGTGGGCGCAGAACAGGCCGCGGGCGGTGCGCAGCGCTAGCGGCAGCGACGCGATATAGGCGTCGACGGCGTCGAGCACGCGCTCGGCGTCGGCCGCGAAGCGGTGCTCCAATCCGCGGCGAAACTCGGAGAGAATCGAGCGGCCGCCTTTGCTGATCTCGTGGCGCATAAGCTGCGAGAGCTCGTGGTTCGACTGCAGAAAATAGACGTTGTCGGGAAAAGTGACTTTCCAGCGCACCGCGTCGAGCAGCAGATCGATCGAGAGGTCGAGGAATTCGGGCGGCTGCGGCTCGGCGTGGATCAGTTCATGAAGCACGACGTAGCGACCGGGGCTGCGGTCGAGCTGGCAATAACGCTGCAACTTGGTGAAGTTTTGCTGATTGCCGTGCATATCCCCGGTGAGCACCAGTTGGCCGGCGCCGCCGAAGCGCAACATTGATCCGGTGAGGTTGGGATCGCCGTTGTTGAGCGACGCCGCCTCGTGCAGCAGTTCGCTGGCTTCCTGCGCGTCGGGTCGACCATTCGATTGCGCCAAGGTGAACCTCTCTCTCCGGAGCCAATCACCGCCCCTGGGGATGCTACGGCTTTGCGGGCGATTGTCGCTGCTGCATGTGCTCGATCAGATCGAGTCGGGCGACGACGGCCTTCATGTCGACGGGCCGTTTCTCGACTTGCGACTCGCAGCAATCCATGACGAGCTTTGAGAGGGCCGGTGGGACGTCGGGATTGATGTGGTGGGGCGGATCGTTGCCGCGCTTCGACTCAATCTCGATTCGCTTGGCCCCGGTGGGGGCGTTTTGAATCATGGTGATGAAATACTTTCCGGTGAGCACCCAGTACATGGTTGCGCCCAGATTGAACACGTCGGTGCGCTGATCAATGGGCTTGCGCAGCACCTGCTCGGGAGCGATATAGTCGGGCGTACCCTGGACCCGCGTCTTGATGTGGCCCAGCGGGCAGCTCTGGCCGAAGTCGATGATCTTCACGTCGCCGTGCGGCAGAAGCAGGACGTTGTTCGGCTTGATGTCGGCGTGCGCGAAGCCGTGCACATGCATGGCGTCGAGCCCGGTCGCAATTTGTCGGAACACGCGCAGGCCGTCGGGCAGTTGCGTCGGGCGGCGATCTTCCAGGCGGACGCCGTCGACGTATTCCATGATCAGGAACAGATGCTTGACCTTGAGCCATTTGCGTACGCGAACGACATCGAAGTATTTGCGCAGTCCTGGATGATCGAGCTTGCTCGCGACCTCGTACTCCGTTTCGGCCTGGGCGATGAACTTTTCGTCATCCGGCGAGTGGCGCACGACATGCTTCACCGCGACGTGCCGCCGGGTGGTGGACTGAATGGCTAGAGAGATGGTGGCCCCCGCCCCGCGACCGATGCGGTTGACAATCTCGTAGCCTTCAAGTTGTGAGAAGGCGCCTGCCGGCATGCTTCAAAAGCCGCTGATGGTCATCGTCCCAAATGAAACGACGAAGATTAGCTGAGAGCGGGGCGGCTGACCAGCCGCGCGACAGCAATCGTCATCGAGGATGCGCCTGCAGTGCGGTTGGAACGCTATTGAAGCATGCCTTTGCGTATCAGCAACTCGCGCAGTTGTTCGGCCTGCTGATGGCCAGTGCCCACGGGAAAGCGGATGTCGCGCCATGCCAACTGATGCTGCTGATGGAGCAGGCCCAGCATTTTGAGCACCTGGAGCGCGTGCTGATCGCTGAGCTGATCGCCCGATTCGCCGATGACCAGCATCCAGGCGCTGCCGCCGCGGTCCTGTCGCACGTCGTAGTACGGGGCCGCGTCGGGCGCGACGATGCAGTCGTAGGCTTCAGGGCTCCCGGCCCAGGCGCCGGCCGGGGCGAACTCGATCGTCAGCGACGTGACCGCCGGCCCGACCCGCGCTGTCAGCGGTTGGGCGGTCGCGAGAGCGGGAGACGGCGCCTCGAGCCACATGAGCATGGCCGCACCGACCGTCATGGCGGCGACGAGGCTTGCGATAACCTTGGTGTTGCGGGTGTCGGAATGCATTGCAACTCTTGTGAAACTGAAGCGGTCTACGCAAAGTCTTAGTTTACCAAGCGGCTCGAAGCAATCCATAGCGAGCGAATTTTGCGCACGGACCGCCGCTGCCGCTATGTGACCTATCGGTTTTGCGCGGGGGATCTGATCAATTGCACGCAGACCCGGTGAATGCCTTGCGCAAAATCACTGGCGCAGCGGGCGGAAGCCGCCGGGCTCACCTACGGGTTCGTCACGAGCTGACGCCGATAACGCCAGAACACGCGGTCGACGACGGCGCCCACCCAGCGGTGATAGAAGGCGATCGGGCCGACCCAGGGAATGATCGCCGACGTGTGGCCCGCCTCGCGCAGGTCGTTGAGGCAGTGCTGGAGCAGCACGCGTCCGAGGCCCCGACCCCTGGCCGCCGGTGCGGAGCCCATGGGTCCGAAGAAGCCCCACTCGCGATTTTGCGTGGAATGCGCGCTGAAGGCGATTACCGCTTCGTCGCGAAGGACCAGATGCAGCGCGGGCGGAGCGCAGCGAAACGCGAGTTCCGATTCGTAACGCCAATCGGCCCCAAAGTGCTCGTCGAAGAACGCATCCAAGCGGGGTTCGTCTCCCGGCGCCGCCCGGCGAACTTCCAGTCCCTCCGCCTCGACGCGCCGCTGCTCGTCGCGCACATCGAACGGCTTCGCTAACGAGACGCGCAGATTGGTGCAGTCTTTGAACCGCTCGAATCCTCGTCGCTCGAGAAACGACAGGCCGGCGGTGTAGCGCGGATCGAGCCCGGGCGTAAAGTAGTTTCCGGGGATTGCGAGCGCCTCGACCTCATCGACCTCGCCACGCCACGCATCGAGCGCCGCTTCCAGCATTCGCGACGCGATGCCGCTGTGCGACCTGTCGGGCGCCACGCCGAACAGGCCGATCCACGCCCGCCGCTGGCTCGGCCGACTCACGTGCTGCAGCACGCCGACGATTTCTTGCGCTGTCATTGCGACGGTGACGCCAAACGAAAACTCCGGATGCGGCGAGCGGGGAAAGAGCTTCTCTTCAAGAAGTTCGACGCTGAAGCGATCGTGTACCAATGACTCGCGCAACAGGGCCCCAATGACGGGCAGGTCTTCTACGGCGGCGGAACGCAGTTCGATCATGTGCGGCTCCTGGCTAGCGCACCACGATGCGCAGCGGTTGAACGCCAACCGCGACGGACTCGCCGCGTGCGTTCGTCACGGTTGGCGGCGGGGCGTAGCACGCACCCCGGGTGGCGGCGATCCAGATGTACTCGTTCTCGGCCGGGGCGGCGGAGAGCCCAGGGATATCCAAAACCACCGCACCCGCATCACGTCGCAACACGGAGCCCAGCCCTGCCGACTCGTCCGAGGCGAACGGCGTCACGCCCATGTTCGGCGGAGAGCGCTGCACCCAACTCAGCTGCCCGAGTGGGTGTTTGGTTTGGATCGTTTCGCGCATCAGCACGCGTTCACCGAGCGCGATCGGCTCGTCGGCGAGCAGCGCGCGCAAGCGGAACGCGCGGCCGCGTACGTTGATGACCGGCGTCGCAGCACCTTCGTCGCCCGTGGCTGGGTCGAGGGCGAAGAGCCGCCGTTGAAGCGTGACGCGCGGCTCCGCACCGTCATGCGGGTCGGCGTCAATTTGGCAGACAAACTCCCGCCGCGCGATGACCGAACCGTCGATGAGTGCTTCGGCGACCCACGAGCCAACACCCGGCGCCGCCGCCTCGATGACCCACGTCGACACGTCGGTTGCGTCGTTCGACGCGACGGGCGACTTCTGCTTGGAAGCGTCGATGTTCAGCAACTCGGGCGTGATGGGGCGCACGCGGACAGCGACTTCGTTTGATGACGCGATCGGCACGCGGAGCGGCCAGATCAGGCGGTCTCCGACGGTGAGCTGTTGCGGGGCGTCCGCCGCGAGGTGAGTCGGGGGATCCCACGACACGCTCGTGGCTGACGCGCCGGTGGTTGGCGACCAGACGTAGACGGCATAGGCGCCCGGTTCCGGCAGCGGCGGAGCATCGCACGCGGCCTCACCCGCCGCAATGAAACCCGCCCACGTCGTGGCGCCCGCATGCCAGGCTTCGATTTCGGCGAGGGGCGCCGGCGGCCCCGGTACGTCAATCGCGCGGCCGGTCGAGTCGGCCCCGATCAGCGGCCTGAGGCGTGCGGCGGGAGAAGGCGGATCGGCGCCGGGCAGAAACCGCTGCCGGGTGACAGAGTCGACCCGTGTCATGCGAACGAGACGCCGCGTCGGGTGAACGAACGGCATGGCGACGCGCAACGCGCCGGTTGTCTGGTCCAGCTCAACCGACGGACGCTCCGCGGACCGTGTGGGGGATAAGTCGATCTGACGCGTCATGACCAGTGCGTCGCGAGACATCGTGTAGAGCTCGATGACGCCGTTGTTCGCGGAGGCGCTCGCGTCGCGCGGGAGGCTGAGGTTGTCGTCGCCCGGAGTGATCACGCCCGTCGACACGATGTCGTGCGTGCGATGCAGCACCAGCAGCGCGGTAGGGGCGGGCGTCGCGAGTTGGACGGCGATGCGATCGTCGATCGCCGCGGCGCTGCGGATGCGGATGTGGTCGTCGGTTGCGCTCGGACCGACGGACACGCGTCGCGCGATGACCAGCGGATCGTCGCCGGGGCGACGGATGCGTGCGACGATCGAGTACTGGCCAGCATGAGCGGGGCGCCAGACGGAGGCGGCGTACATCTCGTCGCGCGCAAATAGCGGCAGGCGAATTGCATCTTCCCCGTCAGCGATGATTTCCAGCTCACCTCCGACGGCATGCGCTTGACCGGCGGGTTCGACGACGCCGAGCGACAGCGTGACGGGTTCGCGGGCGACCGGCTGCGAGGGCGAGGCCTCCAGCCAGGCGTAAATCGGTTCATCGGCCAGCAACACAAGGTGCTCGGCCGTGGCCGCGAGTCCGCTCTCGAGCGTCGCGCTCCAGCGAAATCGAATCAGGTTGGGTGTGTTCGGATCCAACATGGTCTCGAGCGGGATGAGGCGCTGTTCCATCGTGGCGTCCGGTTGCAGCGTCGCGCGACGTCCGAGCGCGAGCAGACGCTCCGGCGATGCGTCGGTGGGGAGCTTGAGGCTTATGGCGACGTAGGTCTGCTGCGTTTCGATCACGCCGGCCGGACCGACCACCCGCGCTGACGGATCGAGCAGGGTTGTGCCGGTTGGCAGGAACGGAGCGATGGTCGGCTGGAGCGTGTAGACGGGAGGACGGGTGCTGTTTGGGCGGAAGACGTCGCGGCCGCGTCGCGAAGGCAGCACCGTTGACGCGCGGCGTGTTTCGACGTGCACGGGCTCCGCCACCGCTGACCGCGGGACGCGCAGCGTTGCGCTGAAGAACCCATCGTCGGATGGCGTCTCGACCACCTCATCCAAAACACGCCCATCGCCGCCAACGAGCGCGACGGTGACGGGGGGCGCGGACTGATCGCCGAGCGGCTGGTCGAGATGTCCCAAGACGGTGAGCGGTCCGGCGACCGTCGGCGCCTGCGGGGTCATCGTCATGATCACGCTCGCGCGATCGTCGGCGGCGGTGCGAGCGGGCAAGTCGCCGCGACAGAACGCCACTTCGTCACCCACCTGAAAGAGCGCCGCCCAACGCCGGCTATTGAACAGACTTGCGGCGGGGGGCAAGGCGAACTGGGTCAAGCCGTTCTCGAGCGCTAACTCGCGTGGACGGATCGCCCCCTCCGCCCAGAAGCGCACCCGCGCCGCGGACGCGTTCGGGTGGCTTGAACACCAGGCGACCGCTTGCCGCCGCCCGATCAGGACTGCGGCGTCGACTCGGCTCACTACCAATAAATGCTTGTGTGTGATCGCTGCGCCATCCGTGGCCGTCCCGCGCAAGATTGCAACGTACGCTCCGGCGGGCAGTGTGAACTCGATCGGCGCGGCGACGATCGTTTCCATCGACTCGGTTGCGGCGTTCGTCTCGACCGCCCTCGGCGCCAGCGCGAGCGCGCCGCTCGTTGGTAGCTGTTGTTCGGCGAAGCGGCCGGAGCGCTGCGTCAGCCAGCCCCCCAGATCGACCCGCCGCAATTCGAACTCGACCTGCGAGACGCCGCGCGTGATCGGGGTCATGCGTAACGGCTCGTCGGGTCGTGCTGTGGCTGGCAATCGCAGCTCTAACTGGGGAGCGCGCAACTGACGCAACCGATCGGCGGCTACGGCGCGATCTGCGGGGTTCGGCGCGTGTTGCGCTGCAGCTTCGTAGAGTCGTACGGCGTCGTTCCAACGTTCGGCGTCGTCGGCGGCCGGAGCGAGCAGCCAAGCCGCGCGGCCCGCGATCGCGTCTTCGCGCTGCGAGAGCCCTTCGAGCAGCTCACGCGCGGACGCCGAGTCGCTTTCAAGCAGCAGCTCGCCGAGGACGAGTTCGATTTCGGCGACGTCGTCGGGGGTGCTCAGCGTCCGGGTTTCGGTGAGCAGTTCGCGGACCCGCTCAATGCGGATGGTCTGCGCAGCGTTCGGGTCGGCGGGTTCTGGAACGAGGGCGAGCGTGCGTGTCCAGTCGTTGTGCTGCGCCCAGGTTTTGGCGAGTGCGACGTTCGCGGCGCTGCGGCGCGCCGGGACTGAGAAGCGGTCGCGAGCAGCCCCGATCGCCGCGAGCGCTGCGGGCGTGTTGTTGAGTTCGAGCAACGCAGACCCAAGCGCCAGCCACACTTCCGGTCGGTGTTGCAGCGCCGGATCGTTTCGCAGCAGCGCTTCGAGCCGTGCTCTCCCGGCGTTCAAGATCAGGCGGTCGCTGGACCGCGCCAGGATCATCGCGTGGAGCACGTCGGCGTCGCGGACGGCCTCCCGCGAACCGGCGCGCGCCAGGGCGAGCAGCCGTTCTGCTTCGGCGTAGTCTGCGCGGAGGTAGGCGCCGAGCGCCGGACGCGATTCGAATGACCAATCGTCTGAGGCCGCGGCCGGGATGGCGCTGCAGAGCAGCACTGCGACCAAGGCGCGCAGTCCACCGGAGGGGTTCTGATTCATGCGGGAATTCTAACGTCGCGTCAACGCCGAGACGCCCTCCGCCCCCATAACGCAGGAGACCGCGACGGGTTTACCGCGAACGGACGAATGCGGCGAGCGGCAGCTTGGCGACCGCTTGCAACGGCGCGATCGCTTGCAGAAAACGCCGGGCGTCGGTGTAGTAGCCGGCCGTCGGGCGCAGCCCGGGAGACATTCCTTGCCAGAACGCGTTAAATCGTCGCATGACGAGTTCGCGTACGTACTTGGCGGTCATGCTCGCCAACGCGACAGCCGCGTTGTCGTCGTCGGCTTTGACGCGAAATTCGATGGTCCACTCGTTGTCACTGCTCAATCGATAGGCGCTGTGCTGACTTGTTTCGGTGAGGATCTGTAGGTCGCGCTGCGGGAAGCATCGCGCGAGTGCATCGCCGTAGTAGTTGCGTCCCCCGAGGCGGTCGATCGCCACGTGGACCCGCTCGTTGTCGGTGAAGGTTGCGGCGCGGCGAAGCAACGCGAGCACGCGCTCGAGTTCGAAGCGCGACTTGTTGCCCGCTGCGGCGACGCCCGCGTTGAAAGCCCGTTCGGTGACGAGATCGACGATCACGCGCCGGCAGCCCACACCGCTATCAGTGCAAACACGCCGCAGCCGCGCGAGACTCTCCGGCGACGCGACGGCGCCGGCGTCAGTTGGTAAGCGTTCATTCGGCGACGCATACCAGGGGAGCGATGCTTCCTCGGCGGGGGGCTGCGCGCCGAGATCGCGCAGCAGATGGTCTACGCTTTGCGGAAACGCGTCTTGCAGCGCCAGCATCGCGAGCACGGTGCGCTCCAGGGCGCCGAGCCCACGTTCTCGAACGTAGACTTGTTTCGAGTCGCCGATGACAAAGCACCATGATGGATGCTTCCCGGGCCTCGCGACCACCGGGTGCAGCGCTTCCCAGACGGATGCGCCGGTGCAGGTTTCGGGGACGCGCCAAACGCTGGCGCCGAGGACGAGCGGTCCGAGCAGGGGGCCAAATCCGGCTTCATCGATGCCGATCAGCCACGCCACGCGCTACAGCCAGCCGATCGCGTAGAAGATGATCGTGAAGACCAGGTCGGCGCCGATCAGCGCCACAATCGACTTGACGACCGTGGTGGTCGTCGCCTTCCCGACGCCTTGCGCGCCGCCCGAGACGTTGAGTCCTTCGTAGCAAGCGAGCACCGCGATGACGGCCCCGAACACCAGGGCTTTGATGAGACCCGAGAAGTAGCGCTGCCAGGTGACGGCGTCTTGCGTGAGCGTCCAGTAGGTTGTGGCGGGCACATCGAGGATGAAGTGGCCGGTGAGAAATCCGCCCAGAATCGCCGCGATGTTGGCGATGATGGTGAGAAACACCAGCATGAAGGCCGTCGCGACAACGCGGGGCGCCACGAGAAAGCGAATCGGATCGAGGGCGTGCGCCCGCAGCGCTTTGAGTTCCTCGCCCTCGACCATCGCGCCGAGCTCAGCGGCGATGGCCGCTCCGGCGAACCCAGTGAGGATGATGGCGCTGATGAGCGGGCCGAGTTCCTGCGTGGTGGCGATCGCGACGACGCTCGCGGTCTGCTCGAGTTGGCCAAAGACCTGCAGCGTTGGCGCCAGGTTCAGCGCCAGAATCACGCCGATGAAGAGCTGTACGAGCACAATGATGGGGATGCTGCGCACGCCCACGCGAATCGCTTGCGCGACGAGGTGCTCCCGGCGGATTCGCACGCCGCGGCGGGCGAGCCAGCGCGCCAAGCGGTCCAAGACGGCGCCGACCAAGCGGCCGAGGCCCCCGATGTATGCGACGCCGGCGCCCAGATCGGCGACGGCGCCCCGCGCCAGCGAGCCGATCCCGCTGACGAACCGCGTCAGCCTGCCGGCGGGCGGCTGGGAACTCATGCTCATGCCGACAGAGCCTCGTCGAGCGCGTCAACGATCGTGAAAAAGGTTGAAAGCTGAGTGATCTCGAACACGCTGCGAACCCGGGCTTGCAGGCCGCACAAAATCAGACGCAGACCCGCCCGGTCGGCCCGCCGCTTCGCTTCGACCAACGTGCCTACCCCCGAAGAGTCAACGTAGGACGCGTGGGTGAGATCGACGATCAGCTTCGTCGGCGGCGGCTTATGCTTCTGCACGACATCAAGCAACGTGGCGCGCAGTTTCGGAGATGAATGCATGTCGACTTCGCCGCGAACGTCCAGCACGATGGCGGCGTCGGTCGTGTTGAGCTGAATGTCAAAGGCCCGGTCGTTCATGGCGGCCCTGGTTGGTTGGGTTTGGTTGGGGCGTCGGATGACGCGGTGTGAGACTTTCGCTTCCGCATGACCAGCCGCATCCCGCCACCCGGAGCGTGAGAGTATTCGGCCGACTCCATCATCGCCCGGATGAGGTGAACCCCAAGTCCACCCGGCTTAACGTCATCAAGGTCGCGCCCGCAAATCTTCGAGAGATCCACCCGGCGGGTAAAGTCGCGGATCTCGATTTCCAGCGTCTCGTCGGCGCCCTCGCCGCGCGTCGCGACATTGAGCAGAATGCGCTCGCTGCATGGTCCCCCGTAGCCATGGCGAATCACGTTGCTCAGCGCTTCATCCACCGCCAGCACGATTTCACCAATCTGCTGCTCCGACCAGCCCCGCGCGGCGGTCCACGCACGCAGTTGCTCACGCACGTCCGGCAGCAGCTTCGGATCGCTCTTGAGCTCCACGTTCACCCGACTGCTCCGTCGCGAGCGCTAGCTCCGGTTTGAGGCGACTCGTTCGTAACGTCTTCTTGCCGCAGGGCTTCGCGCCACCGTTCGACGGCGGCGGCGCGCTCGGCTTCGGGAGCGTAGTACTCAAAACCGTGCGTTTCTCCGGTGAGTTGCTCGAGCCGACGAATGGCGAGCATGCGGACGGCGGGATCCTCGTCTTCGAGCATCGCAGTCAAGAGATGGACGGTCGCCTCGTCGTCTGGACGCTCCGCGGTGACGCCCCGCGCGCGGACATAGGGGCTGCCGGAATCGGTCTTGCGGGGGAATTCGCACGCCGTCAGAACGACGACGAGACAAATCGCCGCGATGCGGGACGAGCCTCGCACGAGCGCGACGTGTGACCAGGGATGCGTCCGACCGCTCCACATGGCTCGGAGTATACAACGACAACGGCAGCCTGACGGGTGATCCGCCGGGCTGCCGTTGTGAAGTTTCGTCGCTTGCCTAGCGTCGTCGTCGGGAGAGAACGGCGGCGCCGGCGCCAAACAGGCCCAGCATTCCCGCTGCTGGAGACGGAATCGACAGGGTGCTCAAGCTCTCGTTGGAGCCGAGCGGGTTGGCCTGGGGCACGCTGCTCGGCGAGACGCCGCTGACGGGATGCCGCAAGGTCAGTTGGTCTGCGACGCCTAGCGAGTTCGCCACGCCGTCATACCAGTCGTTGCCAAGCGTCAGACCGGCCGGTTGAGCAGTGACATCGTTCGGCCCAAATGCCGTGGAGAGGCCGCCGAACGCAGTCGAGGCCAGGACAATTATCGAGACAAGAACAGTGACTGGCGCATTCATGGTTGCAACTTTCTGCACGACGCTTGGATTACGAGTCGGCTGGCTGTTTGGTCGTAAACAGCGGCCTACAGATTACTTATAGCACGACTCACGCGCCGGAGGCAAGCGCCGGATTTCGACGGGCGTGGCCGGTTTCGTCTTAAGTCCCGCTTAGGACCGAACTTGAACTCGGTGTGGGACCGGAAATCGTCTGATATTTTCGTTCGCCAAGGCTGCTAAAGCGACACAGCACCTCGTGGGGACGTACACTGCTTACCGCTGCGAGTTCGTGCTCTGTTAGACCCTCGCCGAGCAAGACAACCCGGTCGCCGACCTTGTCCGTCCGATCAAGTGTGACGTAGGTCGCATTCATGTTCACTTCGACGATCGTCTGCCGCCGGCCATTGACTACGCATGGACCGCGCTGCACGCCGTTGCTGTATCCGACTGGGAACACGCCGACGCGTGGGGCGTCAAACTCCGTGTAGCCACCTCCCTTTACATTGTCGTGGACGTGCGTGATCGGCGTGCTGACGTGAACCGCGGCCAGGTAGAGTGCAACCCCCGGCCGTGTCGCGCTGAGCCAGGCGTCGGGCGCATCGATCAGACCGCTACAGGCGACATGCAGATACGAGATCTCGCCACCGGTTCGCTCACGCAGCGTCGCGGCGATGCGCGGATGCACGCCCTGACTGAACGCTTCATCGGCCCCGGTCATCCGCCGCAGGTCGTCTACTGCGTCGGGCGGGCAACCAAAGCGGCGCATTCCGGTGTCAACATTCAGCGCGCAACGTAACCCGCGGTAGCGCTCGGCGTGAGCGCGCGACGAGACCGCGGGGCGGGCCCCGAGTTCGCGAAAGAGGTCGGGGTCGCCGTCGGGCGGTCCGAGGATCAGCCCGCCGCGTCCGATGGCCTGAGCCTCGTCGATGGAGAAGAAGGCGAACTCGCTGACGGTCGCGGCCAGCGCGTCAGCGACGCGGGCGGCGCCGAGTCCGTAGGCGTCGGCTTTGATGACGGCGATGAGATCGACACCGGTCTCGCGACGAATCGCCTCGGCGCGCGATCGCACGCGATCCAGATCGATGATGACCGACACGTATCTTGACGGCGTCACTGCCCAGGGATCCTGAGTTGGGGCTGGTTACGTTTGGAGAGTATAGCTCCAGCAGCCGGTGCACTACGTCCGACAACTCATCTTCAAGCCCGATTCGGCCGACAGCACCCGCAGCGCTGTGATATTGAGCCAGGCGCTTTGGTACGCGGTTTGCCGTGTGACTCGTGCGAAGGAGCGCGGCAGATGCGCTCCGCTCTCGACTGGAGATGTAGATGGGCACGATCTCGTCCGGCGTCGGCCTGCTTTCCGGCTTTGATTACGGAACGGTCATCGAACAGCTCATGGCGATTGAAGCGCGCCCGCGAACGCTCCTCCAGGGACGCGTGCAGACGCTCGACGCGCAAAGAACAGCTTTTACGGAACTTTCTGCGCGGATCACCGCCCTCGTGGGGCGCGTCTCGAGCCTGAGTTCAACCGACCAATTCCGGCAAACCGAAGCGACATCATCGGACACCGCCCTGACCGCATCCACCTCAGCCGGGGCGGCGCCCGGGTCGTACACGTTTCGCGTCGAGTCGCTCGCGTCGAGCCATCAGTTGGCGAGTCGTGGATTCCGATCGCCCTCGGCGATTCTTCCGGCCGGCGATCTCGTCATCGAATCGTCGAAGGCCCGCATCAACGGCGCCACGCTGCTCGACGAACTCAACGGCTATCGCGGCGTGGTGCGCGGCGACTTCGAGATTACGGACGCGGACGGCGACACTGCGGTGGTCAGCATCACCGACGCCACCACCTTGCGCGACGTCGTCTCGCGGATCAACGCGGCGGATGTCGACGTGACCGCCAGCGTGTCGAGCGAGGGGTTGTCGCTGGAAGGCGCCGCCGGCGTTCGCGACATCGACGCGCCCGGCGTCACAGCGAGCCTCGGGTTCGCCGCTGGCGCCGCGTCGGTCGGCGGCACGTTGCAAGGCGCCAGCCTCATGAGTCTCGGCGCCGACACACCGCTCACCGCGCTGAATGACGGCTTGGGCCTGCGCGGCGTGAACTCGGCCGCGTTCGAAATCCGCATGCAGGCGCACACCGTCAACGTCGACCTGAGCGCCATCGTCAAACCGGGCACGCGGCTCGAGCGCCTCAATCGCGGCCGCGGCGTCGACCTCGGCGTCGTCGAGTTTCAAATGCGCGACGGGGCGCGGCGAAAGGTCGACTTGACGGGAGCCAAGACGCTCGACGACATCAAGAGTCGCATCGAGCAGGGCACAGAGCACGAAGTCAACGGCGAGATGAAGTCTGGCGTGTCCGTCACGTTCAACGGCAGTCGCCTGCGTCTCACCGACACCACGGAGCCGCCGGAAGATGACGACGGGCAGGTCCGCGAGTACGACTTCAAAGTCATCGACATCAGCGGCAACGCCGCCCGCGACCTGGGCATCGATGAGGAGCCGTCGGAAACGTTCGTGCGCGGTCGTGACATTCTCTTCATGGAGACCGTTGGCGACCTACTGAGTGCGATCAACTTTAGCGCCGACAACTTCGTTCCCGGTCTCGATACTCCGCTGGTGACCGCGTCGATCGCCAGCGACGGCGAGCGACTGGTGCTCGATTCCGCCGAGAGCATGGAGCTCGTGGCGGGGTCGGGCAGCGCCTTGCAAGACATCGGGTTTCAGGCCGGGACTTACAAGTCGGCGCAGGCTGTCGGCGGCCGCGTGCTCTCGGCGCTCGATGGCGTGCTCTTGTCGACGCTGAATGGCGGCCGCGGCTTTGATCAGGGCCAGATGACCCTCGAAGTCGAAGGACAAGCCGTGACCGTGGACACGGCCAACATTGAGACCCTGCCCGAGCTGATTGAGACGCTCAATCAGACGTTCGCGGCGCAGGGCTGGGGATACACCGTTGGTTACAACGGGTCGGGCTCGAAGCTGCAGATCACGGCGGACGCGACCGAGACGCGCGAGCTGGCGATCCGCGACGACAGCGGCGACCTCGCGACCACCACCGGTCTGGCGGGGTCTGGTCTCACGTTCACCAGCAACAACTTGCAGCGCCAATACATCGCCGAGAACACGACGCTCGAAGCGTTGACCGGCGGCAAGCCGGTCAAGCTGGGCAGCATCGAGATCACGGACTCGAACGGGTTTCGCAGCGTCGTGAACTTTAGCAGTGCGACAACGCTCGAAGACGTGATCGACACGATCAACAGCTCCGCCGCGAAGGTCGAAGCGCGGATCAATGACACCGGTGACGGGCTGGTGATCATCGATCAAGCCGGCGGGACCGAGGGGTTGGAAATCAGCGACCGAAGTGGAACCCTGGCGCGCGACCTGCGCATCGCAGGGGATTCGCGCGACGGCGTTCTCGACGGGTCGCTCGAGTTCCGCTTCACTTCGAACGGACAGCAGACGCTGGAGGATCTGGCCCAGGCGATCAACGCGCAAGGCGCGCAGATCACAGCCAACATCCTGAACGACGGGACGGCGGCGACGCCGTATCGACTCAACGTCTCGTCGACGATTACGGGGGCGGAGAGCGCGTTGTTGGTGGATGCGAGCGACCCGGGCCTGGCGCTCACGACGCTGACGGAAGGCAAGGACGCGCGGATCGTAATGGGCGACGGCCTCACGGGCATCACGTTGACGAGCAGCACGAACACGTTTGAAGACGTGGCGACCGGCGTGTCGCTCACGGTCAACGACATCGCGGACGATCCGGTGACGGTGACGGTCAATGAGAAGGTGCAGGGCGTAGTGGATACGCTGTCGGGCTTCGTAAGCGACTATAACGCCGTTCTCGATCGTCTTGATGAGATCAGCAACTACGACCCCGAAACGGAACAGCGGGCGGTGTTGTTCGGCGACAGCGCGATTTCGACCATCGAGAGCCGCTTGTTCAGCATGATGACCGGGAGCGTCACTGGGCTGTCGGGCGCGGTGCAGCGTTGGTCGCAGGTGGGCGTGACCTTCGGTGGCGGTGGACGACTCGAGTTTGACGAAGCGACGTTTCGCGAGGCTTACCAGGATGAACGCCAAGGCGTGATTTCATTCTTCACGAATGAGCAGGATGGGCGCGGGGTGCACCTGGAGGAGCGGCTCGAAACGATCACCGGCGACGACGGCATCATCGACCGACGCAACGACACGCTCAACGATCAGCGTGAGCTGCTGACCAACCGCATCACACAGATGGACGAACTGTTGGAGCGCAAGCGCGACCGGCTCACGCGTCAGTACATCGCGATGGAGCGGGCGCTGGCGGATCTCCAAGGGCAGCAGGCGGCGCTCGGGTCGCTGAGTTCGCTCGCGGCGGGCGCTTCGGTTAGCGCCCCGGGCGGATCGTAATTGTGAGGATCGCGGCTTGGCCGCGCGAGCCTGGCGCCGCGCGTGGGGCCCATAACGAGGCATACAACTGACGCGGGCGCCAAACGCGTCCGATTCACACGGCATGAAACCGACCAACGGCTCTCGGCAATACCTGCAGAACGCGGTCCTGACGGCGCAGCCGGAGCAGTTGCAGCTCATGCTGCTCGACGGCGCGGTGAAGTTCGCCTTGCGCGGCCGCGATGCGATTCTTGCGCGGCAGCATGAGGAGGCGTTCAACCAGCTCGACCGGGCGCAACGGATTTGCCTGCAGCTGGGAGCGGGTTTGAATCGCGACGCCAACCCCGCGGTCGCCGAACAAATGGAAGCGCTGTATCAATTCTGCTACCGACGACTGATCGACGCGAACCTGCAGAAAGAGGTGGGGCCCGTTGACGACGCGGTGCGCATCTTGAAGCATCAGCGCGAGACGTGGGCGATCATCGCAGAGAAGATCGGACAGTTGCGCATCGCCGACGCAGCCGCCAACAGCACGTCGACCGCAGCATCAGACGGGCGCGCGGGCGGAAGCCAATCGACCATGACCAAGCCTTCACAGCAACCGACGCTACGGCTGGCCGACGATGAACCAGAGGCGGGTTCGCTCAATCTCGAGGGCTAGCCGCCGCTACGGCGCCCACGCGACCATGCCTTGGAACAAACGGTTGGGCAAGTCGGCATGCTGCGGCACCACCCGCACCGAATACCCGTAGCGTCCACTGCTGTCGCAAGGCATGTCGCCGGCGAACAGGAACTCGCCGTTCGAGCGCTTTTCCACGAGTTTCAGTGACGCCGCCACGCCGTTGGTCAACTCGCCATCCGCGTCGAGTTGGCCGTAGTAGACCTCGACCGCGACCTGATCGGGTTTCACGCGACCGAGATTGATGTGCGCCTTGAGCGGCATCCGGTCGCCGACCTTGAGCACCTGCTGCGCGTCAGTCGCGACGTCGACCACGCGGACATCACTCCACTGTTTGCGCAGCTCCTCTTTCCATTTGGTCAGTTCCGTCGCCAGTTTGAAATCCGCGTGGCACAGCGCGAGGTAGCGTTCGACCGCGGGCTGGTAGAAGTTCTTGTTGTACTCCTTAAGCATGCGATGGGTGTTAAAGACCGGACAGATCGTCCGCATCGAGTCTTTCACCCGCGCGATCCAGCGACGCGGCACGTCGTCCGCCGAGCGTTCGTAGAACATGGGAACGATTTCTCGCTCGAGCAGGTTGTAAAGCGCTTCGCTCTCCACGTGATCCTGATAGCCGAGGTCTTCGAACAAGCGTCCATCGCCGATCGCCCAGCCGTTCTCGCCGTTGTACGCCTCGGGCCACCAGCCATCGAGACACGAGAGATTCAGCCCGCCGTTCGGCGGAACTTTCATGCCGCTGGTGCCGCTCGCTTCATGCGTGTGCAGCGGATTGTTCAGCCAGATGTCGACCCCGCGCACCATGACCCGCGCCATGCCCATGTCATAGTTTTCGAGAAAGACGATGCGGCGTCGGAACTCGGGTCGGTTGCAGAGCGCCGCGACTTCCTTGATGAGTTCTTTGCCCGCGCTATCCGCTGGGTGGGCCTTGCCCGCGAAGACAAACTGCACCGGGCGCTCTTTGCTCGCCAGGATCCCGCGCAAGCGGTCGAGGTTTCGAAAGAGCAGCGTGGCCCGCTTGTATGGCGCAAAACGCCGCGCGAAGCCAATGGTGAGCGCATCGGGGTCGAGCACCTCCTCCGCCGCGCGGATCTCCGGTTGCGGGGCGCCGCGACGGCCGAGCTGCGCCCGCAGCCGCTGTCGCACCGAGGCGATCATGCGTTCGCGACGCCGCTCGTGCACGCGCCAGAGCTCGGTGTCGGGGATCTCGGAGATGCGGCGCCACACATCCGGATCGTCTGGTTCGTCAAACCACGCCGGGCCGAGATACTGGTCGAGCAGATCGGCCATCTGCGGGCTGGTCCAATACTGAAGATGCACGCCGTTGGTCACGTGACCGATCGGAATTTCCTGACGCGGCACCTCCGGCCAGCAGCTTTGCCACATGCCGCGCGACACGTCGCCGTGCAGCCGGCTGACGCCGTTGTTGCGGTAGCTCGTGCGCAAGGCAAGGTTGGGCATGTTGAACGCGCCGAGCGCGTCGTGGCCCTCGCGACCGAGCGCCAGCAATTCGCCGTGCGTGATGCCGAGCTCGTCAGCCATCCATCCCAGGCGTCGCTCGACCAAGCCCGCGTCGAAGCGGTCGATGCCGGCGGGAACGGGCGTGTGCGTGGTGAAGACGTTGCCGCCCGACACGGCCTCCAGCGCCTCGGCGTATGACAGCTTGTGTTCGGTCATCGCGCTGCGAATGCGTTCGAGTGCGAGGAACGCGGCATGTCCTTCGTTCATGTGGCAGACGGTCGGCTCAACGCCGACCGCGCGCAGCGCCCGCAAGCCGCCAATGCCCAGCAGGATCTCCTGCTGAATGCGCAAGTCGTTGTCGCCGCCGTACAGCCGCGACGTAATCGCGCGCATCTCCGGCCGATTCTCGGGGACATCGCAGTCTAGCAGATAGAGCGTCACCCGCCCGACGCCGACGCGCCAGATTTGAGCGTAGCAGGTCTGATTGGCGTCCATCTTCACGGCGACGCGCAGTTGGCGTTCGTCGCTGTCGCGCACCGGCGAAACCGGCCACTGATGAAAGTCGTAGTGCGGATAGCGCTCGAGCTGCCATCCGTCCTCCGTCAGCTCTTGAATGAAGTAGCCGCTGCGATACATCAACCCCAGCGCGACCAGCGGAATGCCCAAGTCCGACGCGCTCTTCAAATGATCCCCGGCCAGCACGCCCAGACCGCCGGAGTAGATCGGCAAGCACTCGTGCAGGCCGAACTCCGCCGAGAAGTACGCGATCACCTCGTGCTTGCGCTGCGGGTAGTGCTCGTCGAACCAGGTGCGGCTGTGACGATAGATATAGAACTGATCGGCGACCCGCGTGAGCAGCGACACGTACGCTTTGTCGGCGGCGGCTTCCGTGAGGCGCTCCTGGTCGATACGCCACAGCAGCGCGACCGGGTTGTGGCCCAGCTCCTCCCACAAGTCCGGATCCAGCCGACGAAACAGGTCGATCGCGCCCGGGGTCCACGTCCACCAGAGGTTGTACGCGAGCTGGCGTAGCGGTTCGAGCGGCTCCGGCAACGCCGGAACCACTACAAACGATCGAAGTGACTGCATTCCTACGCTCTCCCATTCGCGGGCGACTGGTTCATGCCGCTCAACGGCGGACTCGCGACGATGGTGCGGGCGGAGCATGCCTGCACCGCGCTCGTCAAGTGGTGAATCTAGAGCTTCGCGGCCTCGCGCACTCGTGCGATCAACTGCCGCGCCACGTCCGCGTCACGCGCCTCGGCCAGCACGCGAACGATCGGCTCGGTATTGGACGCACGCAAGTGCACCCAGCCTTGGTCAAAATCGATGCGAACCCCGTCCGCCCGGTTGAGGCGCTCGCCGCGGAAGACGCGGGCCACACTCTCGATTGCCTCCGCGGCGCGGGTGGGCGTGCATTCCATCTTGTCTTTCACGATCGCGTACGCCGGCACCGTTTCGACCAGTTCGCTCAGCCGCATGCCGGTGTCGGCCATGAGTTGCAGGATGAGGCTCATCGCCGACAAGCTGTCGCGGATCCACGAGATGCGCGGATCGATCACGCCGCCGTTGCCCTCGCCGCCAATGACGCCGCCCTCTTGTTTCAGCGCGCGGGCGACATGCGACTCGCCGACCGGCGTGCGAATCGTGCGCACGCCATACTCCGCTGCGACGTCGTCGATCATGCGCGAGGTGCTCAGATTCGCCGCGACCGGCCCCTTCCGCCGCGAGAGCACGCTCTTCACGGCGAGCGCCAAGGTGTACTCTTCACCGACAAACTCGCCGCGCTCGTCGATCAGCGCGAGCCGATCGGCGTCCGGATCTTGCACGAATCCGATCGCCGCCCCGTTGTCGACCACGGCGCGGCAGGTCTCCGTGACATTTTCGCGGAGCGGCTCGGGCGGATGCGCGAACAACCCGCTCGGCTCGCCATTGACGTGGATGACCTCGCAGCCGAGTTCCGCCAGCAGTTCGGGGCTGTAGAGACAGCCGGCGCCGTTCACGCTGTCGAGCACGACTTTCGTGCCGCGGAGCGGCGCCGGATCAACCTCGAGCGCCTCGCGCACCGCGCGAACGTGAGCCGATCCGACGCTGTCGTCATGCTGAAGCGGTTCGAAATCCGCATTGATGAAGCGATACGCACCGCGTGCGCGAACGTCGCTGATTCGCTCGACCAGCGCCGGGTCGGGCGCGAGGCCTTCGTGGTTTAAAAACTTCAGGCCGTTCCAAGGCTGCGGATTGTGGCTGGCGGTGATCATCAGACCGCCTTCGAAATCGCCTTGGCCGATTGCGCGGCCGATGGTCGGGGTCATCACCACGCCCAGGTCGGTGACCGCTGCGCCCGATGCGGTCAGGCCGGCCGCCGCCGCCGCCGCGTACATCTCACCCGAGGGACGGGTGTCGCGGCCCAGCGCCAGACGACCGCCGTTCATCACCGTGGCGAACGCTTGGGCGAACTGCAGCACAACTCCCGCGGTGAGCGTTTCGCCGACGAGTCCGCGAACACCCGATATGGAAACGATCAGTGACATCCGTGTACCTCTGAAAGCTTCAAGCTGGCGTAACGCGCCGCCGCCCGCAGTATGCTGCAGCGGCGAAGGGGCGTCTACTCGGAAGCGGCGGGGGAAATGCGGTGCGAAAGTCGGCCGGGGGCCGGAGGACGCGAGACACTTTGGCGGGCTCTGTCGCCATTGACAGCGGACGTTCTCGGACGCGTACCGCCAGTACGCGTAAGTCCTTGATTTATCGAACCTTCGATGCGCCTCGTCTCTGTGGACCAGTTGTCAACCAGTTTTCCCGCGGGTTAAAATCTCCATCGGAGCGGAAACGGAGCAGGGGCGTCGGCTGGGCGAGCCAACGCTTCTCCAAGTCGCGGCGTGCATCTCAAGCCCGTTCCGGGCGCTGGAGCCGCGGCGCCTAGCCCCTGCATGACAGAGCGTCATTTTGCTGCGCGCTGCTCGGAGGCGTTGCGTCATGGTCAAGTCGATTGCCCGCCGAGACGTGTTTCTCGACGTCTGCACCCAGTTCGACTATCTCCACCCCCACGGTCAACGCCCCATTGCGAATCTCCCAACGCTGACGCGTGCGCTGAAGCGCGGGCTGGCGTTCGTACGCTGGAGTAAGGCGTCGCTCGTGAGCTGCGTCGAACTCCGACGCCCGAGCGACGGCCCGCACGGTGATTCGCGCGCCTGCGTCCGCGGCACCCGTGGGCAGCGCAAGCCTAGCTACACGCTGATGCCCAGTCGGATCATGATCGATTCCGACGGCTCACACACGGTCGGACTCGACGTGCTGCTCCAGCACCAGCAAGTCATTCTCGTAAAAAACGACCGCGATCCGTTCGCCAATCCCAAGATCGACCGCTTGCTCACCGAAGTCCCAGCCGACCAATTCGTCATCTGGGGCGTCGATCTCGAAGTCACCGTCCGGCTGCTCGCGCTGGGATTGTTGCTGCGCGGCCGTCGCGTCGCCGTCATCGCCGACGCTTGCGGTTATTGGGATCCCGAGCAGGCGGACATGACCCTTCGGCAACTGCAAGCCAAGGGTTGCCACGTGGTTACGGCCCGCGAGTTCGTGCGCGAGCGCCTCGCCGCCCGCCGACATCCCCGCCGCGTCTTCGAAGGTTTTAACCCGGCTGACATCGAAACGGCGGGCTCGACCGCGAAGCGCTAGTTCGCGGCACGCGTCGACACGCCGTTGCTCGTATCATCGCGGGCATGCGTCTGCCTCGCGTCGTCATTGTCGGGCGTCCCAACGTCGGCAAGAGTTCGCTGCTCAACATGCTGACCCGCACGCGCGTGAGCATCGTCGACCCACGCGCCGGCATCACCCGCGACCGCGTCGCCGTCATTCTCGAACACGACGAGCACTACCTCGAGCTCATCGACACCGGCGGCATCGGCATCGTCGACGACGATCAGCTCGAAGACCACGTTGAAGAGCAAATCCAATTCGCCCTGCGCGAGGCCGACGCGATCATCTTCGTCACCGACGTCCGCGACGGCGTCACGCCGATGGATGTCGAGATCGCCCAGCGACTTCGCAAGCTCGATCGCCCGGTTATCGCCGCCGTCAACAAGGTCGACGAGCCGAAGCTCGAACCCGCCGCGGCTGAGTTTGTGACGCTCGGATTCGGCGCGCCCGTGTCGCTGTCCGCCCACCACGCGCTCGGCCGTACGCCGCTGCTCGAGCGCATCCGGGCGCTGCTCGGCGACGACATCGGCCGCGAGCCGCCGGCCAAGCCGGTCATGAAACTTGCGATCATCGGCAAGCGCAACGCGGGCAAGAGCACACTGGTCAACGCGCTAGCCGGTCAAGAGCGGGTCATCGTGAGTGAGACCCCGGGAACCACGCGCGACGCCGTCGACGTCATCTTCGAACGCGACGGCCGCACGTTTGTCGCGATCGACACGGCGGGGGTGCGCAAGAAGCGCAGCATGAACGATATCGACTTCTACTCTTACACCCGGGCGCTGGCCTCGGTGCGCCGCTGCGACGTGGTCATGTACCTGATCGACGCGACCGTCCCGATCAGCGAAGTCGATATGAAGCTGATCGCCGCGGTGCTGGACGAGTACAAGCCCATGCTGCTGGCGATCAACAAGTGGGATCTCGTGAAGGGGCGGGCCGGCGCCGAAGACTACGCCGACTATCTCGCCAAAGTCTTGCCCCACGCGCCGTACGCGCCAATCAGTTTCATGACCGCGCAGGACGGCCGCAACATCGGGGCGGCGGTCGAGGCGGCGCAGACGCTGCACAATCAGGCGCTGCAGCGCATGTCGACGGCGCGGCTGAACGAGGCCCTGCAGCTCATCCTGTCGGTTCGCGGCCCGTCGGCCAAACGCGGGACGAAGCAGGTCAAGATCTATTACGCGACCCAGATCTCGACCACCCCGCCGACCATTGTCTTCTTCTGCAACGACCCCAACGCCGTGACCGAGAACTACCGGCGGTTCATGGAGAACCGGCTCCGCGAGCTCACGCCGTTCAAGGAAGTGCCGCTGCGATTGCTGTTTCGTCCGCGGAGCGGCCGCGATTCCTGAGGGTTCAACGGGCAGAGGTCCAAGGTTCAAGGTTCAGGGTGCAAGATCGTCGGGCCTCGACGCCAGAATCAAACACCGACGCATATCTGGGCCGGCATGGATGCATTAGGGAAAACAGAACTCCGCTACTGAGGCAACGCATGCAGATTGCCTGCAATCTGCCGCGCCAGCTCGAAGTCGATCGGAAATCCGCTGTCCGGGCCGTGGCAGCGCAGACACACATAGTCGACGTGGATCGCCGCGCGACCCTCCCCATCGAGCGCGAGCGCCGCGCCGTCAGGCGTGAACATGTTGACGGGCCCTGCGAGGTCGGCGTCGAGCCGGAAGACGTGCGAGCGTACGTCGCCGATCGGTGCCGGGCCGACCGCGGTCGGGGGCGCAGGGGCGCCGCTTAGCCCGGCAAACGGCATGTGGCAGCTTTCGCAGTTCAGCGGCTCGCTATATCCGCCGCGTACGAACACTGCGCCGCCGTGCGAAGCCATGTTCATCTCGCGATGACACGCACGGCAATCGTTGCGAATGCCGGTCTCGGGCGTGTACGTCGCGGACGCGTGCGGATCGTGACACCAGCCGCACTGAAACGTGCTGTGACCGCCGCTGACGCGCACTTCGGCGATCTGCGTGTTGGGGTTGATAAAGCCGTCGTGTTTCACCACGACCCGCGTTGGGTCGTCGCCTTGCAGGTGGCACTGCACGCAGCCGTCGCTGGTCTGGTTGACGTAGAGGTCGCGGCGTTGGGGTACGCGGGCGTGGCGCGAGCCCGGACCATGGCAGGTCTCGCAGCCGACGCCCGTCTCCGTCCAGCGTCCCTCCACGCCGGGCCGACCGTCTTGAGACGCCGGGTTGCTCACCGTGACGGGTTCCGCGTTCACGACGTGACAGCGGATGCATTCGAAGGAGAAGGGCGTCGGCGGCGTCGCGTCGGGCAAGTACGCCGTGAATCCGCCGGGGCGACCCGTCGCCGGCAGCGGCAGGACGTATTGCGCCGGTTCGCCGCCCAGTGCTGCATCCGTGAGTAAGAAGCCGTTCATATCCACAAATAGCGCGTTCTTCGTATAGCCGCCAATGACGTAAGCGATGTTGCTCCACGTCAACCCGCCTGGCGGCGTCGGGACACCCGCGCGATCGCCCACTGCTGAATAGGTCGGCGGCACGCCTTGCGCTACCTGCAGCGCCTGCGTGTGTCCGTGCGCTTCGCTGAGGTTTGCGATCGCCGGGTGACACGCACTGCACGCCGCCGACCCGATGAACTCGGCCCCGCCGTTGGTCGGATCGGTTGTGTTTGCAAAGACAAAGTCTTCCGGAAAGGCCTCGCTCGGAGCCTCCGGACAGCCCGGCGAAGCGAGCACGGCGAGCGTTGCGCAGAGCAGGGTCACTCCCGCGCGAAGCGGGCGCCAAGCGGTTACTGCTGATGACACATCACGCATAGGTTCATCCAATCGACGCGCAGCAATGCGGCGCGATCACTCGGGTGGCTCGCCAACGCGCCCACCGTACTGTCCGCGGGAAACACGCCTTCCGCGTGCGGGTTGTGGCACGTATAGCACGTCACGATGTCACTCTCGCCCAACGGCAACAGGCGTGGTTGCGCGTTGCGTGGCGCATCGGGTTGCAGTCGCTGCTCGTTGGCGAGCAGGTGCGCCGTCGTCGCGGCGGTCATGGGTCGCTCAACATGCCCACGCGGCGACACATCCCAGTGGCGCTCGTGGCAGTTCAGACAGAGATCCGCCGATGCGACGCGCAACTGAGGCTCAAAGCGCCGCACACCGTCGCGCGGCGCGGGGGCCGACGTGTGACAGAAGCGGCAGTTCTGTTCATCGCTGCGGCGGACGTGCGGGTTGTAGCGCGTTGCTGACGCGTCGGTGTGACACTGACCGCAATAGTCGCTCGGCCGCAACGGGTTGTCGTAGCGCAGCAGCGCCCGGTCTTGCGGCTGGGGGCGCGCTTCGGGTTCGCAATGCTGGACGATGTCGTGGCAGGTGATGCAGCCGACGACGCCGCCGGGCGTGGGGAAGCGGCTCGGTGTGCTGACGAGCGTTGTTTGGGCCGGGCGGCCGATCGGATGCGGATCCGCTGGGGCCGCGACGCCGTCATGACACGTCAGGCATAGCGCATCAATCTCGTCTGCTGGGATGGGGAAGCCGCCTGCGCGTGTATGGCAGGCGGTGCAGCGATCGGCGCGCCAGTGCGGATTCTCCGCCAGCACCGCACCGCTGGCGGACGTCCAGGTGAGCCGCTGTCGGTCGGCGGTCGCCGCCTGCAGTAATTCGCTCTCGCTCACGCCGAGCCATGCAAACACACGCACGCCCGGTCGGTTGAGCTGCTCAGCCACCAACACGTAGTACTGCGGCTGAATATCGGCGGGGAGCGCGATCGTCGTCTCCGGCTTCTGCTCGGTGACCGCGATGCCGAACGGCATGGTGAGCGCTCCGCCATCCGCAGTCGCGCCGTCGCGTTCGCCGAAGCTCAGCAGAAATCGACCATCCGCCGCAAACGCATGCACTTGCTGCGAGACGGCGTCGGTAACGAACACGACGCCGTCCGGGCCGACTGCTACATCGCGCGGTCGACCGAAGGCGCCGGGAGTTCGTCCGGGTTCGCCAATGTCGCGCAGCCAGCGCCCTTCGTCGCCGCTGAGCACCTGAACGCGATTATTGAGCGTGTCCACCACGCATATCTCCCCGGTCGGCGTGAGCGCCATGCCGCGCGGCTGCGCGAAGGCGCCGGCATCCATCCCATGTTGACCAATGGAGCGCCGCCACGCGCCGCTGTCGGCGTCAAACAGGTCGAGCTGGTGCTGCGCCGTGTTGCTCGCCCACAGGGCGTCACCCACCAGCACCACGCCGCCGTATCGCGCGCCGTCCGGAATGCGGTAAGCGACCACGCGTGTTCCGCTTGCATCGAGGCGTCGCAGGCCGCTGGTGTCGGCCACGATGATGTCGCCGTGCGGCGCGGTTGTGATTGCGTACGGGTGTGTGCCGGGCGGGGCGGCGTACGCCGTCTCGAGCGCAGCTCCCTGCGGGCGTTGTACGAGTACGGCGTCGAGCACGCTGTCGCATACCCAGATGGTTCCGTCGCGGGCGGCGAGACTCGTCGGATGCACGATCGTCAGCGCCGCGGGTGGGTCGACGCCGAACAGCAGTTGCGAGAGTTGCACTTCGGCGTTGGATGGCGGCGCGTGGTCGCGCAGGCCGCCGAGCGCCAGAACGAAGCTGCGTTGCGGCGCGGGCGGGTAAGCGACCAGCCGTGTGCGCAGCGACGTCGCGCGTCCCGTTTCGCAGCCGAGAAACACCAACGTCGACGCGAGCGCGCCCAGCGCGGCGACGAGTTTCACGCGGGTGTTTCGCGGCTGGTTGGCACGGTCGAGCGGCTTCATCGCGATTTAGATCTCGTGGCAGGCGACGCACATCTGGCTGCGTTCGTTGGAGATCTGCAGCAGGCCGACGTGGCCTTGCTCGTTGTGCGGGTCGTGGCACGTGATGCACTGGATGCGCCCGTCGGGGAGGGGCAGCCCGACGCCTTCGACCCACGCTCCGCTGCGGTAGCCGTCGACGCCGGCGCCCGGATAGCGAATTCCGACGGGGTGGCCGCGCAGGCCGCGGGGTTGATTCGCGCCGAGAGCGCGCTGGTCGGTGGCGCCGACGGCGTGCGCCGAACTGAACACGTCGGTTGCGCTGACGCCGTCGTGGCAGCCGAGGCACATGAGCGACCATTCGTCGAGCGTGAGATCGAGCCCCTGATACGGTCGGAGCGGGGGTCGGGCTCCGGGGGAGCGTGCGTCGAGGGCGGCGGTCGGTGGGTCGACGAGGTGCGGCGTGTGGCAGGGCGTGCACAGATCGCGTCCGACGCGACCCCGGCCGGTGAAGTCATGCGGGCCGCCGATCAGGTTGCTCGCGAGCGCCGTAGCGGGCTGTGTGGTTGAGGCGCTGGTCTTGGCGGCGGGGGGCGCCGCTTGCTCTACGACGAGCGCGCCGCCGACGAACATTGCGAGCAGCGCGATGACGACGGGGGGGCTGACGAGAGCGGCGGCTTGGTGGTTGGCGCCGGGCATGCGGGCCTCCGCGGCAGGTAAAGTGTTATAGACGTTCGCAAATATAGTCGCGGATCTGATGGTCGGCAATATTTTCCGATGCATTGTTCGTAATTGTATAGACAGGCGCGTCGGGCGCGTTTAGTGTCGCCCCCGTTGCGTCGCGTCGGGCGCCGCGCATCATCGTCAGGGAGATGCAGTGAGTCGCGCGATCACGCTGCTCGCAACCACGCTGCTTCTCATGTCGCCGATCGTTCGCGCGTCGACCGACCCATCCCCGCCGGCGCCTCCGCCCGCCCCGCCGCCGCCGCGCAACATCCTCGAAATCTATGAGCTGATGCTCGAACTCGGCTTCGAAGGCGGCTACGACCGGCGTCACACGGCGTTCGATCAGGCCGGCTTGCTCTCACGCCGCTATCGGCAGACGAACACCGATTGGCGTCTCGAGGAAACACTCGAAGTGAGCGCGGCGGGCGCCGCCTTCGGCGAGAATGTGCTGCACTGGGACATCGCCGTATTGGGCGGCCTAACGCAAGAGGGCTATCGCGAGCGGCGTCCGGGGCGCGACATCAGCGATCATCCGGATGGATCGATCTTTGAGTATGACGCGCGCGCGACGCTCTTCCCGCAGGGGCGCTTGCGGGCCGACTTTTATGCGTCGCGGGAAGACACGCGTTTGCCACGGGCGTTTCAGCCGAGCCTCGATCGGTCTTACGAACGCTACGGCGCCGATGTCGTGTTCGGTCATCACGTGTTGCCGATGCGGCTGAGCTATGAGCACACGTGGGACGCGCTTACCAGCGGCTCCGACGCGCTCTATGACGACGAACGTCGTGGTCGCGACCGGCTGAGCTACGAGGCGACCTGGCACATCAACCCCGATCAGGAGCTGCGGTTCGACTATGAGTATGACGACCGCCTCGAACGCTACAGCGGTCTGCGCCAGGAGTTCAGCACGAGCCGCAACTATACGCGTCTGTCGCACAACTGGCGGTTCGGCGACGATCGACGCAGCAGTTGGCGCACCGAACTGCGCTGGCAGGACGAATCCGGCGATCTCGAACGCGACATCGGCGAACTCAACTCGCGTCTGCGCCTGCAACACACCGAAGACTTCAGTACGCAATACGCGTTTCAGTTCCTACGCGACACGTTTGAGACCATCGAGGCGACCACGCATCGCGGCGAAATTGGTCTGACGCATCAGCTCGACGACCGGCTGACCACCACGCTCGAGTTCTACGGTTTGCGGCAAAGTGTCGAGCACGACGCCGACCTGGCCGAGTTTGGCGGCATCTTCAATACGCAGTATCGGCAGCAGAACAACTGGGGCGAGTTTAGCGCCCGCTTTGGTTACACCGGTTCGGTCAGCGATTTCGACGATGACGAGCGCTCCGGCGTGATCGTCGCCGAGGCCGTGACCCTGCGCGATCCGGTGGCCAGCTATCTCGCACAGCGTTACGTGCGGCAGACATCGCTAATCATCACCGACGCGACACGCCGGCGTATCTATCTGCCGATTCGCGACTACGTCGTGCAACAGTTCGGCGCCTACACCGCCATCGTCCGAACACCGACCAGTGCAATCACGAACGGCGAAACCGTCTATGCGACGTATGTGTTCGACACCTATCGCGACTATCGCCTCGATCGGCATCGCTTCGATTGGCGCGTGCAGCAAAGTTTCGAGAACGGGATCACGCCGTACTACGCCGGCTCCTATCAGGACGAAGAACTGTCGAATGAGCGCTTCCAGCGCTTTCTGCCGCGCGATGTGCAGCGGCATCGCATCGGCGTATCGTGGCGTCGCCCGCAGTGGTCCGCCGCCGCTGAATATGAGTACAACGACGATTCGATCGATCCGTACCAGGCGATTCACACGCGCGGCGACATGATCCTGTATCGCGACGCGCAGTGGCATGTCGATACGCGGGCCAGCATCTCGCGCTTCTGGTTTCGCGGCGACCGCGAACTCGAACAGCGCAACACCACCTTTGTCGACGCGGGTATGACGCTGCGCTATTTGCTGACCGATCGCGTCGAGGCGCGTTCGGCGGTGCTCTATCGCTATGAAGACGACACGATCTACGGCGACACGCACGGACTCGACATCACGAGCTCGTTCGAGGTGCAGGTCGGCTACTTTGATCTGCTGTTCGAGGCCGAGTACGACGTGCTCGACATCCGCGACGCACGCGACGAAGCGTTGGTGTTTTGGCTGAAGGCCAAGCGCGAGATCCCGATCATCTCTCGGAGAGGCTGACGTGCAGCGCCACCACGAGCAAGTCATCACCGCTAGACCTCGACGCCTCGCCGGCGTCGCGTGGGGCGCGCTGTTGGGCGCCGTGCTCGTGGTGGCGCTCACGGGCTGTCAGAGCGCGCCGAAACCGATCTTTCCCCGGATCAATCCGCCGCTGGTCTGGCCGCCAGCCCCTGACACGCCGCGCATTGAATACGTCGGGGAGTTGCGCGGCGAGGGCAGTCTGCACAAGCCGCTACGCGGGTGGGACGCGCTGCGCGCCGCGTTGACCGGCGAGCACCTCGTGACTCCGTTCGTGAAGCCGACGGCGGTCGCGGTGCAGACCCCGCGGGTATTCGTCGCCGATAGCGGTCAGGGCGGCGTGCATGTGTTGAATCTCGAAACGCGCGACTATCAGTTTCTGCGTACGGCGGGCGCTGAGCGCTTCGAAACGCCGTTGGATGTGGCGTCGAGCGGCGACCGAGTTTTCGTGGTCGATCGTACGCGGCGCACGATTGATGAGTTCACGCTTACGGGGATGTATCGCACGACCCATCGTGACGATGCGCTGGCGGCGCCGGTGGCGGCTGCCTGGGACGCCGCGTCTGGTGTGCTGTGGATCGCGGACGCGGAGACGCACCGGCTGTGGATTCTGGACGAGCGCGGCGTGTTGAGCGCGGCAATGGGAGAGCACGGTGCGGCGCCGGGGAGCTTCAACTATCCGACCGGCTGCGGCTGGTCCGACGTGCTGGGACTCATGATCGCCGACACGATGAACTTCCGCGTGCAGATCTTTGACCCGCCGGGGGTGGTCGCGGCGGTGTTTGGCGAGCACGGCGACGCAGCGGGTGATCTAGCGCGCCCGCGCGACGTTGCGGCCGACTCGGCGGGCAACGTGTACGTGGTCGACAATCAATTTGAGAACGTTCAGCTCTTTACGCCCGACGGGCGCCTGCTAATGGCGTTTGGGCAGGGCGGCGTCGAGCGGGGCGCATTTTCGCTGCCGTCGGGAGTGACGATCGATGCGCAAGATCGCATCTGGGTGGCGGACAGCTTGAACGCCCGCGTGCAGGTGTTTCAGCACCTCGCGGTGGGGCAGGAAGTGGTGAGCAATGATTAGGTTGCAGGGTTCAACGTTCACGATTGGGTTCGCCCCACGAGTTGTCCGCCTCGCGGCGATCATGTTGGCGTGCGGGCTTGCGCCCTCATCGGCCCGGGCCGACGACTCGGTCATCAACTCGAAGCACGATCTCTCGGCGTTTGGTCCGGGTCCGGTTCGCGCGATCGACGAAACGCGGGTCTGCATTTTCTGCCACGTGCCGCACAACGCCTCGCCCGCGGCGCCGCTCTGGAATCGCTACAACCCCACGACGCATTACCGCATCTATCGCAGCCCGACCGTCGACGCCCGCATCGATCAGCCCGGCCCCGCCAGTAAGCAATGTCTGAGTTGTCACGACGGCTCGATCGCGCTTGGCATGACGCTGCACCGCGAAGCGACCAACCCGATCTTGATGAATCAGATGTACATGCCCAGCGGGCCGAGCAATCTCACCAACGATTTGTCCGACGATCACCCGATCGGATTTCGCTACGACCGCGCGCTCAGCAACGTCGATCGTCAACTCCGCCCGCCGCAGCTCATCGATCATCGCATCGCGCTCGGGGAGCGCAACGAGGTGGAGTGCACGGCGTGCCACGACCCGCACAACAATGAGCTGGGCAACTTCCTGCGCATCACCGAGCGGCAGGGGGCGCTGTGCATCACCTGCCACGATCTCAAGGGCTGGCGGCTTGGGGCCCATGCGAACAGCCCCAAGTCAACGCCGCGCACGGTTACGCAGTTTGAATCGCTGCCGTATCGCTCGATGGTCGATAACGCGTGCGCCTCGTGCCATGTGTCGCACAGTGCGCCCGTGCGCGACAAGCTGCTCTACGACCGTCCCAGCCGCCAGTGTCTGGGGTGTCACGACGGCGTGACCGGCGCGAACATCGCCGGCGTGCTCAACGGGCGATCGGCGCATCGCATCAGCCCGGTGGTCGCGCGGCCCGGCGAACCGGAGCAGCGCCGCATTCCGTCGCACTTCGTGGAGTGCACCGATTGCCATAACCCGCATGCGGCGCAACGCAATCTGCTGAGCGGCGCGCCGCAACTGCAGCCCAATGTGCTCACGCCGCCGGCGATGCGCGGCGTGCCGGGCGTGTCGGCGACTGGCGCGCAGGTGAGCGAGGCGCGCTTCTATTACGAAGTGTGCTTCCGGTGTCATAGCGATCGACCGGTGCGCACCGATCGGCGGATCATTCGGCAACGTGAAACGCTCGGCAATGTGCGCCGGCAGTTCGTCCCCTCGGCGGCGTCAGCGCATCCGGTGATCATCGACAGCAGCAACGCATCTGAGAATCCGAGTTTGCTGCCGCGTGCGCGACGGGCCGGCGGGCTCATCAGTTGTCAGGATTGTCACAACAACCCTGACGCGGTGGACGGCGGCCCGGGGCCGAGCGGTCCGCACGCATCGCGCTTCGACGGCATTCTCGCGCGGCGTTACGAAACGGCGGATTTCACGGCGGAGTCAGCCCAGGCTTATGCGTTGTGCTACGACTGCCACGACCGCACCAGCATCCTGAACGACGAGAGCTTCACCTTTCATCGCGTGCACGTCGTCGAGAGTCAGTCCCCGTGCAGCGCCTGCCACGATCCGCATGGCGTGGATGGCGATCCGACCCGGCACAGCCACTTGATCAACTTTGATCTGTCGATCGTGCAGGCCGAGCGACTTTTTGTCGATCAGGGGCGCTTCGCGGGTTCTTGCACGCTGACGTGTCACGGCGTGCGACACGTGAACTTTACCTATGGACCGTGAAACTGGAGCGATTCGCCGAGCCGACCAGGGCGAACGCGAGGGCGTCGGCGAATTGCGCTCGCTCGTCGTTTGCGGCTTGTTATAGTGGCTGGGGTTCGAGGTCACCCACGTCCGACCAGGAGCCAGCCATGCACGTCAGACTCTCTCGCGACATCGCCGCGCCGCCCGAGCAGGTCTTCGCGCTGATTACCGACTTCAGCCGCGCCGCCGAGACGATCAGCGGCATCAAGAAGCTCGAGGTCTTGACCGATGAGCCCACGGGTGTGGGCACGCGTTTTCGCGAAACGCGCGAAATGATGGGGCGCGAGGCGACTGAAGAGATGGAGATCGTCGAGTTCGTCCCCGGCTCGCACTATGTCGTGCAGGCCAATAGCTGCGGCTGCCTGATCCGCTCGACGATTCGCTGCGCGCCAACGCCGGCGGGCACCGAGTTCTCAATGTCGATGGACGCAAAGCCGGTCACCTTCTTCGCCAAGGTCATGTCGCCGTTGGGCAAGCTGATGGCGGGGTCGATGAAGAAGTGCATCGAGCAGGACCTTGACGACGTAGAACAAGCCATCGAAGGCCGGACCGCCGCGCCCGCGACGGTTTGACACGGCGTCGCGACGTGGTCGCGAACGTGTCATTTCAGGCAGCTCGACCGCCATCCTCGCAAGGAAAGCCAATGCGTAGGGCAACGACTTGGACGATCCCCGCCGTCGCGCTGGCGGCGTTGGTGTTGATCGGCGCCACAGTAACCGAGCCACCTGCGGGCGCCGCCGCCGCTGAACGGTCAACCGCGACGCCCGCGCCAATCAACGCCAAGCTCGCCGACCTCGCGTGGCTCGCGGGAAGTTGGAAAGGGAAGGGTCTCGGCGGTGAGATCGAAGAGCACTGGACCGCGCCCGCCGCCGGAACCATGGCGGCGACGTTCCGCCTGACGAGCGGCGACCAGACGCGCGTGCTCGAGTTTCTGCTGATCACGCAGGAAGCCGAGCATCTGATGCTGCGCTTCAAGCACTTCACGCCGCAGTATGAAGTGTGGGAGAAAGATCGCGCGCTCGAATTCCATTGCATCGAGCTGACCGACCGGGAGGTTGTGTTTCATAGCGCCGTGCAGGCGAACCCGCGGCGGATGACGTATACGCTGCTCGCTGAAGACCGCCTGCGCGTTGTTGTGCAGGGAGAGGAGCACGGGAAGCTTGCCGCCGGTTTCGCCGTCGAGTTCCGCCGCGCGGACTAGATTCGCGTAGCACGCGAGACACTTGCCGGGTCGCCTATGCTGTGGGTGTTGGGCGTGAACCGTGAGGATGTGAAGTGATGCAAAGCGCTCGACGTCTCCCGATCGTCCTATTCCTGTCACTCGGCCTCGGCCTCGGTGGTTGCGTCGCTCCACCGGACGGCACATCGCCGACCCCTGTCGCCGAGGTGGATATCGAGCGCTACATGGGTTTGTGGTACGAGATCGCGTCGTATCCCGCGCCGTTCCAACTCGGTTGCACGAACACGACGGCTGAGTACGCGCTGCGCGACGACGGCACGGTGACGGTGCGCAATTGCTGCGATCTGCTCACGCCGGGCGGCTTTGAGAACTGCATCAGCGGCAGCGCTCGCGCCGTCGATCCCGCCACGAACGCGCAGCTCAAAGTGTCTTTCGGCTTCGGGGAGGGCGACTACTGGATCATCGAACTTGATGACGATTATCAATGGGCGGTTGTCAGCGAACCCGGCCGGCGTCTGCTGTGGATCCTCGCGCGCACGCCGCAGATCGACGACGCGACTTACATGTCGATTCTCGAGCGGATTTCGGAGCAGGGGTTTGATCTGGGGCGGCTGAACCGGACGACGCAGCAGGCGGCGAGTGCGCGCGGATGACGCGCTGCGCGCGGGACGCACGCGCCGCACTGAGCTAGCTTGGGCTGGCTGCCGGTGGTGATGAGGAAACCACAGCCGTCGCCGTGGACCGGCGGCGCACGTAGACGGCGAGAGACAGCATCGCGATCGCGATCGCAAATTGCACGAGCAGTCCCGGCCATGGTCGCCCGTCCGGCAACACGCTGAGCACGCACGTTCCGATCATCGACGCGCCGGAAGCCGGCAGATCGACGAACTCTGGCGCGGCCCCGTATCGCTGCTGCAGCGAGTACACGACCGCGTCGATCAGCAGCGGCCCGGCCTTCAGCAAAAGCGTCGACCAGATGAACGCCCACAAGATCGGCTTGCCGCGCGTCGCTGCGATCGCAAACCACGACATGTCCGTCACGATCGTGAACACGACCGCGCAAGCGATCGCGCCCAGCGACCAACCGAGAGTCGTCGATGATAGCGCCAACGAGCCCTGCCACTCGGCGTGTCGCAGCGCGCCGACCATCAGCGCCATCAGGAGCGCGATCGTCAGCACGGGAATCGTCAGCATGCGCAGACGCGCCCCGCTGGGCGTGGGTTCGCCAAACAACGCCGCATGATGCGCACGCGCGCTGTCGACGGCGGCACTGGCCAGAACGATCTGCGCGAACAGCAAGAGCACGGTCGCCGACGCAGTCAGTGTGATCGCGAACGGGGGATCCGCCGGACCCCAAGTCTGCGTCCAGCCGGTCAGTCCGGCGAGTAGGGCGACCATCACGATGATCATCATCGCCGCGCCGAGCGGGACGCTGAAGAGGGGCAACTCCGGGCGTCGAATCCGTCGCGACGCGGCCAGGAGCAGGATGAAGAGCAGCGCGACCTGGAACGGTAACGACGCCAGCACCTCCGCACCGTTGAAGGCCGTCACGCCGCGCGTGATGCCGACGATCATGCGTTGCACCGCGGCGAAGCCGAGAAGCAGCCCGAGCCCCGGCACGAGGGTTACGACCACCCACCCGCCGAGCAGTAAACCGACAACGATGGGAATGGCGGCATTCGCCCGGCCGTTGAAGTTGATCGCGACGGCCAGCACCAGCGCGCCCAAGACGGCGGCCGGGACCAGCACCAGCGCTTGCGCCAGATACCAACTCAGCAGCGTGTTTCCGACGCCGAGTCCCTGCAGGGAGCCGTAATGACCGACGAAGAAGTTGCTCACCAGCAGGATGGCGAAGTAGGGCGCGAACGCCAGAAACGGGGGCCCGAGCATGTAGCCCAGAACCAACTGGAGGTTGCTCAGCGGCGTGAGTCGGTGGGAGTCGATCGCGCCCGTTTCGTAGTCACGCCTAACGGCGCTCGAGATCGCGTTTGGCGCGACTAACAGCAAGAGAATGCCCTGCCCGACGGCCAGCAGGGTGACCAGCCAGGCGGTGACGTCGGCTGGGTCAGACGAGAGGCGGTACATAATGGTCGCCGCCGCCGCGACCAGCAGCACCAACCCACCGGCGAGCGCGCCGGCCGTGGTCCAACCGCCGCCGAGCAGGATGTAGAGTCGCGCGAGAGGAGTCATTCGGGTCAGTCCACCTGCTCGATGCCGCTGCGCAGATACGCTTTTTCCAGGTCGGGCGCAAGTTCGCGAAACTCCGCCACGGGCAAACCCGCCGCCACCATGGCCGCCAGCACGTCGGCAGCGGCGTCGCGCGAGCGTTCGTGCTCAAACGTCGCGACGTCGCCTTGCAGCTCGACGCGTGTGAGCCCGTTAAGCGACGTCAGCCGGGCGAGTGCGTCGCCCACCGCGCGGGCGAACACGACGCGGTAGCGGGCCCGCTCGCCGGCGCCGGCGATGTGATGCACCGGGCCGAATTGCAGCACCTTGCCGCGTCCCATGATCATGATGTGCGTGCAATACTCGCTCAGGTCCGCCAGGATGTGAGATGAGACGATTACCGCCTTGAAGCTGTCGCGCAACGTTGCAAGCAGCTGCCGAAACTGCACGCGTCCGGCGGGGTCGAGCCCGGCTGCGGGTTCATCCATCAACACCACGTGTGGATCGGGCAGAAGCGAACGCGCCACCGCCAGCCGCTGTCGCATGCCTCGCGACAGGGCCGTCACCTTGGCGTCGCGTTTCTCCGTCAGCCAGAGTTGATGCAGCAGATGATCGATTCGCTCCTGACGCAGTCGGGTCGGAAGCCCGTAGCACGAGCCGATGAAGTCGAGGAACTTTGCGACGGTCAGGCGGTCATAAAGTGGCGGCGTGTCCGGCGTGAACGCCACGTGGTGGCCAACCGCGACCGGTTCGCGAAACACGTCATGCCCGAGAATTCGGATGCTGCCCGTTGTGATCGGCTGCAGGCCGCACGCCGCCCGTAGCGTGGTCGTCTTGCCGGCCCCGTTGGGGCCGATCATGCCGAGCAACTCGCCCCCGTGCAGTCTGAACGAAACATCATCGACCGCGAGAAACCGGCCGTATTGCACGCGGAGGTTGTCGATGGCGAGCAACGGTTCGCTCATGCGTTATCCGAGGTTCGCTCCGTAGGAGCCCGCCAAGCGCAGGCCGCTTCGCAAGGCGGGTGAACGCGTGCGTCAACAAACCCTATCATGTGAGAGATGCCCTCGCGCGGCAACCAAGTGGCCGCGCCACGCTTGCGACAGAAAGGTGAAAACTGCGCATGGATGTTCTCGGCGGACAACTCGCTTCAATGTGGCTCGGCCCGCTGCTTCTGGGCTTGGCGCTGGTGCTGTTTGGCATCTTGGTGCTGATCATGCCGCAACTGCTCGTGATTCTCGTTTCCGGCTTCTTTATCTTCATCGGTCTCAGCCTCGTCGGGCTGAGCTTCGGCTTGCGCCGCCGCGTGACGTATCGACGCATGGATGGATTCGCCCACGGCGACGAATGATTTGCGTTGATTGGCGACGTGCGGCCGCGTTCGGCTGGCGCAGTCCCGGGGCCGGAGCAGAACCACAGCTAGGGCGGTGTTTGGTCGCAAGCGGCGCCTGTGGCCTATCGCGAGGCGTCGCCAGCGATGCCATATCCAGCTCGCTGGTCTTCGTGTAGCCACACCATCCGGTCGACGAACCACAGCTTCCCGAAGAACGTCAGCGCGAAGCCGCACAGCGTCGCCCAAGCGTCCAGCGTCCAAAGCCCATAGATCAGTGGCGGCAGCCCGAGCGTACTGAGCAGGGTGAGCAGCAATGCCGCCACGCGGTGATGGCGCGGCACGGGATGTTGATCGCGCGCCACCCAGATACGCTCGCCGAGCACCCCCTTCGACGCCCAGTTGTCGGTCGACTTGGGCGGCGGGAAGGCGCGCGGATTGACGATTGTCCAGACGATTAGCAGTCCGATCGGCGCGAGACACCACCAACCCAACCACATCCGGCTCCAGATCGCGGCGACGAGGAGTGGCGCGATCGCGATCCGCGTGTACGCGCTCCACGGGTTTGCATGGCGCATCCAGCCTTCGTCATCGAGCCGAAAGAACGCCGCGATGTGTTGGTCCCACGACATCACTCGCCTCGCACGCGATCTGAAATGGGCGTCACGTTCGCCACGCGAATCATGTTACGATTCCGCCCCGCTTCGAGGCACGTCAAGATTTTCGCCAGGAGGAACGGCCTGATGTCGCATATCAGCGGTCTGCTGCGCGCCCTGTTGAACATCAACACGATTTGGGGGCTCATGATATTGGCCGCGTTCGGCGTGTGCCTGGCGCGTCACTACCAGTCGCAACGCACGCTGATCCCTACGGAACTGATCAGCGCCGACGCGTCCGTCATCAACATTCGCGTCACTGCGTTGGGATCTGACGCGCAGGTGGCGCGCTCCTTCGCGTTCAGCCAAGGCGCGAACGGGCCGACGCTTGCGCCGCTGGATGAAGACGTCGATCCATCGATCGAGGTGGTGCGTGCCGATCTCCAGCCGGATGGCTTGATGTTGACCTGGCGCAGTGACGAAGCCGGACAGGCGGTTGTCGCGGTCGCGGCGCCTGGTGCTGAGCCGGTGACCGCGAGCCGCCAACGCGTCGTGAACATGAACACCTTCTCGCAAGGGGTGCTCATTCACGCCAAGAGTGCGTTTAATTTTGCGCTCGGGCTTGTGGCGGCGTTCGTGCTTTTTCTGGGGCTGATGAAGGTTGGCGAAGACGCCGGCGTGGTGCAGCTCATCGCGAAGGGGATTCGTCCGGCGATTCGCTTTCTGTTTCCCGAAGTGCCGCCGAACCATCCCGCCAATGGCGCCATCCTCATGAACTGGACGACAACGATTCTGGGTCTGGGCAACGCGGCGACCCCGTTCGGCTTGAAGGCGATGCAAGAGTTGCAGTCGCTGAACCCGAATAAGAAAGTCGCCAGCAACTCGATGGTCATGCTGTTGGGCTTCAACACGGCGGGGCTGGCGCTGCTGCCGACCACGCTCATCGCGGCACGGCAGTCGGCCGGGGTGAGTGATCCGTTCTCAATCATTCCGACGTGCTTGTTTGCAGGCGCGGTGTCGACGGTCGCGGCGATCATCGCGGTGAAGCTGCTGGGGGCGCTGCCCGTGTTCAGCTATGAAAAGGCGTCGGCCGAGGCGCCGCCGGACCCCGATGAAGCCGCGCCCGACGAGGCGACGGACCCGGCCGCGGCGAAGGGGGACGCATAGATGCTGGCCGACACGATGTTCCAGTTGGCGGTCGAGCAGATCGCGCTCTTCACGATTCCGGCGATCGTGGTGCTCATGGTCGGGTTTGGGATGTTTCGCCGGGTGAATGTCTACGAGTCATTCACGACGGGCGGCAAGGAAGGCTTCAGCATCTTCCTGCAGATTCTGCCGTTCCTGGTGGCGATCTTCGTTGCGATCGGGTTGTTTCGCGACTGCGGCGCGCTCGATATGCTAACGGCGCCGCTGGCGGTGTTCACTGAGGCGGTTGGCATGCCGCGCGAGACCATCCCGGTAGCGTTGATGAAGCCACTGAGCGGTTCGGGCTCGCTCGGCATCGTCAGTGAACTGCTGGAGCGGCAGCCAAACACGTTCGCGGCCGACGTCGCCTCGACGATGTTTGGCAGCACTGACACGACGCTCTACATCATCGCGCTCTATTTTGGGTCGGTCGGGATCAAGAAGATTCGCCACGCGATGGCGGCGGGGCTGATTGCCGACGCCGCCGGCATTGCCGCCGCGGTGTGGATCTGCCATGTCGTGTTCTGAACACGAGCCGCAGTGGTGTTATAAGTGTTATCCTGCGTGAGGCTTACGTGCCGTTTGCGTCCGCACGCGGTGCACGCCGTGCGCTTGAGTCGCACGGGGATTTTGCAGCGTCTCGACTGACGCGCTGCCGGCGGCGAATCCGTTTTCTTTCAGGTTGCGAAGGCGCGGCGACTAACGGGTGGCGAGCGACAGTGGTCTGACAGGCAACCCGCGGCGGAGCGCATGGCGGCGGGGGCGCCTGGCTTCAGTTCGGGCGCAAGTCGTCGTTCTCAGGATTTGGGACACGCCGGGCGAATGCGATCCATGGAGGAGCGCAGCGCGTGTACACGACCAGCAACCCCACGACACTGACCGCGGATGCGTACGCGGGCGCAGCCACGAGCGCGAGCATTTCGGCGCCGATTCGCCCGGACGCTGTCGCGCGTTCAACCGCCTCGAACCGCACCCTCCGACGATCGCCGAGCGCTGACGCCGACTTCGCGCGGCGGGTCGATCGCTTGTATGACCGGTTTCGCGCGTACGCCCGAGCGGTCGTCCGCGGTCGCGGCTCGATGCACGCCACGACCTTGCTGAACGGCGCGCTCATTCGGCTGATGGAGAGCGGCGTGACGGTTTCGGATGACGAACGCATGTTGGCGCTGGTCTCACTCAACCTTCGCCGCGAGATCATTGACCGCATTCGTGAGCGCGGGGCGCTCAAACGCGGCGGAGACCGGCAGGCGATCGCGCTTGATCCGGCTCGTCACGGCTTCGCGCTCGGAAGGAACACGATCGACCTGCTGGCGCTTGACGAGGCGATCGAGCGCATGCGACGCGATCCGGCGCTGGAGGGGCTCTGGCGGGTGGTCGAGTTGCGTTTCTTCAGCGGTCTGACCACGCAGGAGATCGCTGAGACGCTCAACATGTCGCTGTCGTCGGCGGAACGCGAGTGGCGCTTCGCGCGTGCTTGGCTGCGTCGGGAGTTGTGCGTCGAGGGGTAGGGTCGGTCACTGTGAGATGGTCATTGGGAGGGCTGCGTGGTCGGGTCGGACATCGGACGTGAACGCGAAGCCTTCATGCGGCTCAGGACCTTGCCGACCGACGCACGCCTCCGCGAGCTCGCGCGTTTGCGTCAGGACTCTGCGCCCACCCCGCTTCGCCACTTCGACCGGGCTGGTGGGCGTCGTCCCCGCCAGCCTGGAGCGCGGCGTCGGCTTGAGCGCCGCGGCGTTGAATACGGGCGACGCCGTAACGCCGAAGGTCATCGCGACGCTGCGGCGTTGGTCTGGCCAGATCGCTGCGTAGCGACGATCGGCGCGGCGCCGCCAACGCGTTCGGGTACCAGCAAGGCATGCCTGCTGTGCGGGTCTTGGAACGACTGGAGCATGCTGTCGATCATCGTGGCCTCCACTTGACATCCTGCTGTTTTGGTATTGCCTTGCAGCAGTTTCATTGTATTCGACCCCTCGCGCTCCGGTATCCGATCAGGCACGTTGAGGAGGTACCTCGATGATCGCGACCGACACCATCCCCGCGGTGGCCTACCTCAGGCGTTCGACCGACAAGCAGGAGCAGTCCCTCGGCGATCAGCGCAGCGAGATCGAACGCTTCGATGACGACTGGGAGGAAACAGACGATACCTACGTGGCTGTCGTCGACAGCACGGACGAGACCATGGTGGTTCGGTTGACGGCCGGCGCCGCGGATCCCTCGACCGCCTGGTTCCTGTCGCTGCGCATTCGCGAACAGATGATCGCCTGGCTGCAGGAATACGAAGACGGCCGCTACCTGCCACGCCAGCGCGTCAAGCTCGTCGAGCAGCCCGGCGCCGACGCCTCCCGACGATCTGGCGAGAATGGCGTCGACGACCCGTCGATCAGTGGAAGGCCCGGGCGGACGCAGTCGGCCGCGACACGTCCCAACGACGGCGGGGACGGCGGTGATCAATGACGCGGCCGCGACGACGCGGCCATTGGTTGGAGCGGCGGCGACATCGTTTGACGAGGTCATGTGCGATTGGCTGTTGGGGGCGTGGCGCGAGAGCCTGCTCGTTCTTCTGTCGTTGGCGGTCGTTTACGTGGCGATCATCGCGTACTGCCGCCTGGTGGGCGTCCGCAGTTTCGCCAAGATGTCGGCCTTCGATTTTGCTATGACCGTCGCCGTCGGGTCGCTGTTCGGCGCTTCCATCGTCTCCGCGAACCCATCCCTGATGGTGACGATGGTGGCGCTGGCGGGACTGTTCGCGGGGCAATGGCTCATTGGTCTCGGTCGATGGAGACTGCATGCGTTCAAGCGTCTGGTCGACAACGAGCCCTTGCTCCTCGTTCGCAACGGCAAGATCGTTCCGGAGAATTTGAAGCGGGCGCAGATCACGATGGACGACCTGCGGGCGAAACTGCGCGAGGCTAACGTCTTGAGTTGGGCCCGCGTCCGGGCCGTCGTTGCCGAAACCTCCGGCGATATCTCTGTCTTGCATACAGCGAAGGGCGACGAAGATGTCGACGCTGACCTGCTGTACGGGGTACGTGGCGCGGACCGCGCTGCTGTCGCACGCGGTTGAACGCCGCTGGGCCGACCGGCGCATCGCGAGCCGCGCGTCCCAAACGGCCCGCCACCGCCCGATGCGACGAGTTCGCGGTGCGTGGCGAGTCTGCGCCCACCCCGCTTCGCCACTTCGACCGGGCTGGTGGGCGTCGTCCCCGCCAGCCTGGAGCGCGGCGTCGGCTTGAGCGCCGCGGCGTTGAATACGGGCGACGCCGTAACGCCGAAGTCATCGCGACGATGCGGCGTTGGTCTGGCCGGATCGCCGCGTAGCGACGACCCGCGTAGATCAGCACTGCGACCATCGTCTGCAGCACGGGCTTGCCGGCCAGCACCTGCAGCTGCTTGTCGATGTCCATCAGTGTGAGGAATCGAATCTGATGTTCGTCCTGCTTGCGTGGCGGGATTGCGTCGACCGGGTTCGGGAACCGCCGGTCGGGCGAGCGGTAGCCGTGTTGCCGAATGGCGTAGTTGAACATCACGTGCAGGACCTCGCGCTGCCGGTTCGCGGTCTTCGGAGCGATGCCGTCCTTGGCGATCCGCGTCGTGAGGAACTGCTCGATCTCCCGCGGCGTCAGATCCTCAAGCGTCGCGACGTGCACGTGCCGGTGCGCCAACCGATCCCGCACCTTGACCGGCTTGGTCGGCTGGCGCCGATGGTTGTGCGTGCTCTTGAGCGCCAACGCGTCACAGACCGGCCCGAAGAACGCCCGCAGGTACGACAGGTCGTTCTTGTACGCCTTGCTCGACCGGACCGTCCCCAGGTAGGTGCAGAACGCTTCGAGGAACGGCTTGAGGGGGGTGACCGACTTGGGCTGGAGCTCACCGGCCAGCAGATCCAGCTCGATCTTTCTCAGTTTTTTGCGGGCGACACGCTCGTCGGTCGTTCCGAGTGAGTGTCGCACGCGCTTCCCGTCGACCCGGTAGTTCACCCACCAAGTCTTCTTGCCATGCTTGCGGAAGAGGTTCGCCATCGCAGAGCCTCCGGCGGTTTTCCCGATCCGCGTGGCGTCTGCGGTGGGCCCATTTTGGGCGCCCCCTGCGCAAACAAAAACGCAGGACCGGGGCGTAACTGCCTGATCCTGCGTAGGTTACGTTACTAGCGGGGGCAGGACTCGAACCTGCGACCTCCGGGTTATGAGCCCGACGAGCTACCAACTGCTCTACCCCGCAGTCGAATCGTCAACTTTATCGCGCCCACCGCAACTGTCAAGCCAACCCCGCTATCCAGCCCCGCATCGCAACGCCCGCGCTGCCTTCTCCCGCCGCACGCTTCGCCCCCGCGCCGCAACGCCGCGCAGTCCGCCCCGCTGCGCTGCCAAATCGGCGTCGCAACGCCGTGCAGTCCGGTCCCGCGTCGCAACGCCGTGCCGTCCAGGCCCGCGTCGCACCGCTTCGCAACGCCGCGCTGTCCGGCCCCGCGACGCAAAGCCGTGCTCTCCGGTCCCGGGCCGCGACACCGCGGCCCCAGGCCCGTCACACCCCCAATCGGCGCTTCAACTCGCGTCAAGATCGAGCGCCGGCTCCGGCGATTTCAGCCGGTATTGCTCAACCAGACGCCGCAGTTGCGGCTGCGCCGGCTCGAGCTCGAGGCTCACGTGCCACGCTTCGACCGCTTCACGGCGATACGCCTCGTTCGTAGGTTCGTTCAAATACTGCGTCATGCGCACCACGCCCAACCCGGCGTGCGCGGCGGCGTTCTTGCCGTCCAACGCGATCGCCCGCTCATACTCGTCAGCCGCCGTGTCGTAGTCTTGCTGACGCCACGCGCAATAGCCCAGCCGCTCGTGCGCCACCGACAGCGCCGGATCGAGCCGCAGCGCCGTCTGCAGCGTTCGCTGGGCGGCGATCCAGCGTTCCTGATTGATGTACACCGTCGCGAGATTCACGAGCACGACCGGCTGCGCCTCATCGCCTTCGAGCGATTGCTTGTAGGCGTTGATGGCTTTGTACGTGTCGCCGCTGCTGTCGAAGACTGCGCCCAGATTGCTCCACGCGACGGCGCTGTTGGGATTGATGTCGATCGCCTTTTGGTAGGCTTCGGCGGCCCGCTCGAGTTCGCCGGCGCGATGAAACACGGCCGCCAGGCGGAACCACGCGTCGAAGTTGCGCGGCTCGAGTTCGCAAGCCATCGTGTAGGCGCGGATGGCGCGGGTGAAGTCGTTGAGCAGCCGATAAACCTCGCCGAGCTGCAAGACCCACGAAAACTGCTGCGGATCCAGCTCGACCGCGTGTTGGAGCGCCGCCGCCGCGTTGGCCAATTCGCCCATCTCGCGATAGGCGGAGGCGAGCTTTTGGTGCGCGTCGGCCCATTCGGGGTCGAGTTCGATCGCCGCCTGAAAGGCAGCGACCGCGGCGGCGTGATCGTTTTCTTGCAGGGCGGTCTCGCCGCGTTCCACCTGATAGGTAGCGATGGTGCGGGCGAACGGGCAGCCCCCGACACTGAGCGCCGCGCAGACGCCGACGAGCGTGGCGACTCGGCGGAATGCGAGACCGGATGGCGCGGCGATGACCCTCATGGCGCGCAAACTTTTACGCAACCGGCGCTAACGCGTCAACCGGGGGCGAGCCCGCGGACGCCTCGCGCGGTATACTGCAAGGTCTCGTGAGTATTGCGGCTGAGCGGCGTCGTCGATGGGCGCGCCTATCGGGGATTGCTTTAGCGCAGGAGTGACTGAACGCCATGATGAAGGCCAACGAGCTACGCAAAGGCAAGGTCATTAATTACGAGGGCGGGCTCTACACCGTCCACTCCGTGCAGCACGTCGCCAAGGGCAATTGGCGCAGCTACGTGCAGACCAAGATCAAGAATTTGCAAACCGGGCAGATGGTCGACGCACGCTTCAGCGTCGACGACAAGGTCGAGACGCCCTTCGTCGAGAGCCGCCCGTACGAGTATCTCTATCGCGAGGGTGATAACTTCATCGTCATGGATCAGAACAGCTTCGAGCAGATTCCGATTCCCGCCGATGTCATGGGCGACGCCGAGCAGTTCTTGAAGGGCAACGAGGTGATCGGCGTTCAGCTCATCGACGGCAAGATCGTTTCAATCGAGCTTCCCAACGTAGTTGAGCTCACGGTCACCGACACCCCGCCGGTCGTGAAGGGCGCGACAGCGACGAACCAGAGCAAAGATGCGACGATGGAGACCGGTCTGCGTGTCAAGGTGCCGCCATTTATCGATAACGGTGAGGTGCTGCGAATCGACACACGCACCGGCGACTATGTGGAGCGCGCCAAGAGTTAGCCGAGTCGCCTGACGACGCGGCCCATCACACGGCTCGGCGATGATGCGCCGGGCGAGCCACCAGCACGGAAGCAGCACGAGGGTTATGAGCGAGCAAGCGCCCCCAACGACCGCGAGCGAAGCGAACTGGCTGCAGCTCATCGGCGACACCGACATCATGCGCGACGCCACCCGCGCGTCGACCGTCTTCCTGCATCGCGCCAAACGCAACGTCCGCCTGAATGCGGCGTTCGGCGGTTTCACGTTCGTGATGCTGCTGCTGTTGGTCGTCGCGCTGCTCGGCCCCGCCGGCACAGGGCTGTCATGGGCGCGGCAAGACGTGTTCGGCACCATCTTCGCGATGGTGTTCGTCCTGTGGCTCATCGCTGGTGGGTATCTGCTTTACAAGTACGTCCCGGGCCGCAACGACCGAGTCATTCTCAAGCTGCGCGATTGGGTGTGCGACACCGTCGACCCGCTCGAAGCGCAGGTTCGAGCGCTGTCGCCAGAAGCTTTGCGAGCCAAAACCGATGAGTTCAAGCAGCGGCTGGCGGATGGCGAGACCGCCGAGGCGCTGCGGCCCGAAGCCTACGCCGTCATTCGCGAGGCGTCGCGCCGCGCCCGTGAGCACCGCCAGTTCGAGTGTCAGCTCATCGGCGGGAAGGTGCTCGAAGACAACAATGTCGCCGAGATGCGCACCGGCGAAGGCAAGACCATCGTTTGCTACATGGGCGCCTACATGAAGGTCGTGCAGGGCCTCAAGGTGCACATGGTCACTGTGAACGACTATCTCGTGAAACGCGACGCCGAATTCTGCCAGCCGATCTTCGAGCTGCTCGGCGTCAGCGTGGGCTACATCTCGTCGCAAATGGAGACCTACGGCCCCGGCGTCGAGCAGCGCCGCGCGGCGTACGGCTGCGATATCACGTACGGCACCAACAGCGAGTTCGGCTTCGACTATCTGCGCGACAATATGAAGCACTCGACGCGCGACCAGGTGCAGGGGCAGCAAGACTTCGTCATCGTCGACGAGGTCGACAGCATCCTGATCGACGAGGCCCGCACGCCGCTGATCATCTCGGGCCCGGCGCACGACGACGTCGACAACTATCGCGTGGCCGATCACGTAGCGCGCAAGCTCATCGAGAAACAGAAGCAGGCGAACCGCGAGACGGCCCGCACGCTCGACGATCTCGAGAAAAACCCACCAGGCGACGCGGGCGAACACTTCAAGCAGGGGCTAAGCAAGTTCCGCAAGGACCCGCTCTGGCTTAGCGACAAAGAGGCCGAAGCGATCGGGCACCGGCAGTTCTTCGTGGTCGAGCTCGACCGCAAGAGCGCCCACATGACCGAGCACGGCGCCAAGGCCGCCCAGCAAGAGCTGTCGATCGGCACGTTCTACGACAGCAAGAACATGAACTGGCCGCACTATCTCGACAACGCCTTGCGCGCCCACCTGTGCTATCAGCGCGACAAAGAGTACGTCGTTCAGCAGGATCAGGTGGTCATCGTCGACGAGTTCACCGGCCGTCTCATGCAGGGCCGGCAGTGGTCGGATGGCTTGCACCAGGCGGTCGAGGCGAAAGAGCGCGTCACGATCAAGCAGGAGTCGCAGACGCTCGCCACCATCACGCTGCAGAACCTCTTTAAGCTCTACGAGCAACTCGCGGGCATGACCGGCACGGCCATGACCGAAGCCGAAGAGTTCATGAAGATTTACCGGGTCGAAGTGATCGCGATTCCCACCAATCGCCCCATCCGCCGCATCGATTTCAACGACAAGATCTACAAGTCAAAGCAAAGCAAGTTCGACGCGATCGTCGAGGAGATTCGCGCGTACTGTCAGGACGGTCACCCCAGCGATCCGTTCTCGCTCGAAGACGCGCTGAAACGCGCGCGCACCGTTTTCAAAGATCGCATTCATTCCGGCGATGCAAACCCGCGCTACCCCGCCTATATCGAGCAGATCAACAAAGCCCTCGGGGCGTTCAAGGGCGGCAGCGGCGAAGAGGCGCCGCTCGCTGAAACCTACCGCACGCTCATGGACGGGAAACCCGCCGGCCGACCGGTGCTCGTCGGAACGGTTTCGGTCGAAACGTCGGAGCGGCTCAGCGAGGCGCTCCAGCGGCGCTTCGGAATCGAGCATGAAGTACTCAACGCCAAGAATCACGCGCGCGAGGCCGACATCGTCGTCAAGGCCGGCCAGCAGCACGAAGAGCACCGCGGCAAGAAGAAGATGATGGTCGGCAACGTCACCATCGCCACCAACATGGCCGGCCGCGGAACCGACATCCGCCTCGGGCCCGGCGTGGCGGCGGCCGGCGGGTTGCACGTGGTCGGCACCGAGCGGCACGAGAGTCGGCGCATCGACAATCAGCTCCGCGGTCGCTGCGGACGCCAAGGCGACCCCGGCAGCTCACGCTTCTTTCTCTCCATGGATGATGATCTGCTCCGCCTCTTCATGGGTGAGTGGATGCTTAAGATGCTCAACATGCTCGGCTTCGAAGAGGGCATGGCCATCGAGAACAAGCGCATCTCCGGCGGCATCGAGCGAGCCCAGAAGAAGGTCGAAGAGCGAAACTTCAACATCCGCAAGAGCCTCCTCGAATACGACGAGGTGATGGACCACCAGCGCAAAGAGTTCTACGGGCTGCGGCAGCAAGTCGTCGAAGCCCGCGGCCTCAGCACGCTGATCTGGGAGATGATCGACCGCACCGTCGCCGACGCGATCGACCGCTACTACGACCCCAACTACGCCGCGATCTGCGCCAGCGAATGGGCCAGCCAGAACCTCGGAGTCGTGATCGATCCCGAGCGCCTCGAAACCGACGACGCCGAGCAGTTGCGCGAGCAAGTGCGCAACAACGCGCTCGGCGAAGCGCGCAGCAATGTGCAGCGCACCTTCGGCGAGTACATCGACCCCGACACACCCGCCGAAGACTGGGACGTCCGCGGCCTCACGACCTGGGCCGGGCAACACGGCGTCACGCTCACGCAGAACCAGGTGCGTAAGACCAACCCCGACGAATTGCTCGAGCAGATCACCGCCGGCGCGGAGCGTTCGATTCAAGAGGCCGACTTGTCGCCGCTTGAAGCCTTCTGCGACGCGCTCTTGCCCAAGCAACGACTGGTCGCGTGGGCGCGCGACAAGTTCGGCGTCGAAGTGCCGCTCGATGATCTCACGACCGCCCCGCGCGACGAGGCCGAGCAGGTGCTGCGCGAGAAGATGCGCGACGCCTATCGCCGCCGCGAGATCGAGTTCCCGGTGGTCGCGGTGATGGATTGGGCTTCTCGCGCCGGCGGCAGCAACGCGAATGAAGTGCGCGAGATCATCGCCCGCTGGGCGAAGCGGAAGTTTCAGGTCGACTGGGACTACGCGACGCTGGCCGAAAAGTCGTCGCAGCAGGTGTTCGATGAACTGCGGCAATACAACGAAGACTACCTGACGAACGGCAAGATCGGAGAGGAAGTCGAGGCCGCGCTCGAGCAGCATCAGGGCGAAGCGATCGAGACCTGGGCGCGCGAGCGCTTCGGCGCCGCGGTCGATTTGGCGGGGCTCGATCCACAGGCGGAAGACTTGCGCGAGCAGCTTCAGCAGTGCGGCTACGAAATGCTGCGCTTCGAGCTGACGCAGCTCGAACAGCGCATCATGTTGCAGGTGTTCGACAGCGTGTGGAAAGACCACATGTACTCGATGGACCTGTTGCGTCACGGCATCGGCCTGCGCGGCTACGCCGAACGCGACCCGAAGACCGAGTACAAGCGCGAAGGCACGCGACTGTTCAACGCCAGCACCGAAGCGATTCGCGAGCGGGTGACCGACCTGATCTTCAAGATCAATCTCGGCGGTCTGCCGCCTATGCCCGGCGAGGGAGAGGCGGCGGCGGTAGGGGCCCCCGAGGGCGGCGGTTCGTACGGCGCCGCTCAAACCGTAAAGGCCGACGCCACCAACATGGGCATGAGCTCCGCCGCCGCGGCCGATCAGCAAGCGGCCATGCGCAAGCAAGGCGACGGCGCTGCGGCCACGATTCGACGCGATCAGCCCAAGGTCGGCCGCAACGATCCCTGCCCCTGCGGCTCAGGCAAGAAATACAAAGCCTGTCACGGCAAGAAAGCCTAGCAGGACGCCGCAGAAAGGGCGTGGCGGCCTTTCTGCAGAACGTCCTGATGCGCCGTCGCGACGCCAACCAGCGCAGCAGCGGCGCACGAAGGCGTTGCTTAAGCAGTGCGCGCGGGGCGCCCCCTCTAATCCAAACACCGCGTCGGGCGCTACTCGCGTAGGCCGGGAATGCGTTCCTCGCCGGCGAGCACTTCGATGCTCGATCCGCTGAACTCGCCCGCCGGGGGCTCGAACCGCCCGCCCAGATGCTCGGCCAGGAACGCCTCGGCAACGACGTAGAACGAGAGGTTGTTCTCGGGTCGGGCGAAGCCGTGACCCTCGTCCGGGTAGAGCACGTACGTCACCGGGATGTTGCGCTGCTGCATCGCGGCGACAATCTGGTCGCTCTCAGCGCGTTTTACACGCGGGTCGTTGGCGCCTTGCGCGATGAGCAGCGGCTTGGTGATCTGGTCGACCTTCGAGAGCGGCGAGCAGGCATTGAGGAACGCCCGGCCCTCGTCAGTGCGATGATCGCCGACGCGGGTGGTGAACATGTCGAGCATCGGCTTCCAGTAGTCTGGAACGCTCTCGAGCAGCGTCACCAGATTGCTGACGCCGACGATGTCGACTCCGCAGGCGAAGACGTCGGGTGTGAAAGTGAGGCCGACCAGCGTGGCGTAGCCGCCGTAGCTGCCGCCCATGATTGCGATTTTGGCGGGGTCGGCGATGTGGCGCTCGATCGCCCAGTTGACCGCGTCGAGCAGATCGTCGTGCATCTTGGCCGACCACTGGCGATTGGCCGCGTTCAGGAACGCCTTGCCGAACCCGGTCGAGCCGCGGAAATTCACGCTGAGCACGGCGTAGCCGCGGTTGGCCAGCCATTGGTGCTCGGGCTGATAGCCCCACGCGTCGCGGGCCCACGGCCCGCCGTGCACGAGCAGCACCATGGGCAACGGCTGCGGCGGCTTGGCTTGGCCGGCGTCCGGTTGGGGCAGCGAGAGATAGCTGACGAGTTCCAGCCCGTCACGAGCGGGAATGACGTGCGGTTGCATCTGGGTCAGCGGTGCGTCTTCGAGCGCGGCGCGGTTGCTGAAGAGGAACGCGGCGGTGCGCTCACTCTGTCGTTCGTAGCGATAGTAGCTGACGGGGCCGTCGTCGCGGGTGTACGCGACGATCCACGCGCTGTCGTCGCGCGTGCGGCTGAGGATATCGATCTCGCCGCGCGCGACGGTCGCCAGGTAGGCGAAGTCGGGTTCTAGCGCCGCGTCGATCGTCCGCCACAGCTTGCGGTCGTAGCTGCTGGCTGCGGCTTGAACGATATGCGACTGCGGATCAGACGTCGTGTCGCTGATGTCGGCGCGATCGTCTGCAATCAGCAATCGCTGTTCGATCTGCTCGCCGGCGTCGTTGAGCGCGACTTCGTAGAGCGCCGCCGTGTCGCGGTCGCGACTGTCGATGACGTAGAGTCGACGGCCGGTCTGGTCGTAGGCGAGCGGTGCGGTGGTTAGCGCGTCGTCGGGCCCGACGTTGATGAACGGCGTCCAACCGTCGGCGGCGCGGCGCAGATAGTCGATCCCCCCGTCGGGGTTCATCACGGCGCCGAGGCGCAGGGTGAACTGCTCGTCGCAAAGGAAGCTGACGAAACCCTCGTTCTCGTAGAGCAGTGTCCGCTCGCCGGTGCGGATGTTCACACGATAGAGGTCGTGCAGCTCTGGCTGGCGATTGTTGAGCGAGATGAGAATCTCGTCGGGAAGGTCGGCGCTGACCGCATCGATGCGGGCCTGCACGCCGTCAAACGGCGTGAGGTCGCGTGAGGCGCCGCTCTCGAGATCGACCACGTAGACCCGCCAGTTCTCATCGCCGCCTTTGTCTTGTAGATAGAGAATGTGCTGGCTGGTGTAGGCCCAAAAGTAGATCCGCACGCCGCGATCGCGATCGTCGGTGACGGGCTGCGCGGCGGCCGGGTTATCGCTGGGGCCGACAAAGACATTCAGCACGCCCTCACGCTCGGCGAGATAGCTGAACCGGCGACCGTCGGGACTGAGACGCGGCGACGCGCGGGTCGGGTTGCCAAAAAGCACGCGCCGCGGAATGAGCGTGGGGAGCTCGGCGTCGGTCACGGCGTCTCGGTGTCTTCGAGCGAGAACTGCAGATTTGCGTAGTACGTCGTGTCGAGCCGTTCGACGCCGACGGGGACCTTCGAGTCGTACTCGTTGAGAACGCCGATCCGCACCTTCCAGGCCTCCTGGTTGCCAATCGGAATCACCAGCGAGTTGTCGAAGACGAGGCGGTAATCGTCGATGCCGTCAAACGTCGGGCGATACGTGTTTTCACTCACGTAGCGGAGCCAGGGGGCGATATCGATGCGGCCATCGAGACCGACATCCATTTGGGCGACATTCTTCGAGTCGCGATCACTGATGAACGACTCATGCAGGAAACCGACGCCGCCGCGGCCCTTGAGTTCGTAGGCGTCTTCGCGGAAGAAGTAGTAACCAACGCCCGTGAGAAGCTGGAAGCGGAGCTCGATGTCCTCGAACTCGTCGTACTCGTTCTCGTTGGTAATGAAGGCGAACAGTCGCTCGGTGAGCAGGTGCTCGTAATAGATGCCGCCCTTCACTTCCGCCGTGTCGCGAACCTGGTTGTCTTCGCCGTATTCGCCGGACAGGTAGAACTTCAACTGGTTCTTGGGGGTCTGACGGATGAGCTCGATGTTCCCGCGCAGGTCCGTCGTCTCGGTGTTGCCCTCTTGCTTGTTGAAGCCGAGTTCGGCGACAAACGACCATTTGGGCAGCATGGCTTCGAGTTCGGCGCGCCGCTGTTCTTCTTCCGCCTCGATCGCGCGTACTTCCGGGCTCTTGGCGTCGATCAACCAGATCGCCGCGACCTGACTCATGTCGATTGGGACGCCGCCGTACTGCGTCGCGACCATCGGCTGGTCGAGGCCGGCGCTGAATTCGATGGGGCCGACGAGGCGATCGCCGGTCGCCATGCCTACGTTGACGGTTTCATCGATCTCGACATTGACGATCTGGTCAGCGTCGATGACCAATTCACCCGCGAATTGCGTGGAGAGCTTGAGTTTGCCATCCATCAACTCGATCACGTCGCCGACGACGCGACTGCCGTCGGCGAGCGTGACCGTGTCGGCGGTGGCGGCGCTCAGGCCAAGCGTCGCCGTGAAGAGTGCAATGCGGCGACTCCAAACGCAGCGACAGCGCGTCAGAGTATCCATCTACACCTCGCCGTCGTCGTCGCCTTCGAGCCGGTCAAACACAAAGTCGATGCCGTCGTTGATCGCCGCTTCGATCGGGGAGATCAGGAAGGCGCTGACGACGCTCGAGATCAGATCGCGCGAGTCGAGCGTGACCGAGGTATTCACCTCGCCGAAGTCGCAGCGCCCGAAGAACGGGATCTGCAACAAACTCGAGGTCATGAGGATGCCGCCCCACCGCTGCACGCGGCGCCAGCGTCGGTAAGTGTTGGCCTGCATGATGAAGAACTCCTCGGCAGAGGGACACGGGCGGCGCCGTACTCGGACCCCGCTCGGGCGGAATATAGGCTCCGGCATCGTCGCCCCGCAAGCGTTCGCGCTGCGCTTTTGCGCAACCCGCGTCGGTCACGCGCCGCGGCGCTCGGTTGCCAACCTTATCGCCGTCCGTCATCATTCACGGTTTGCTGCTCAGGTGCCAGCTCGCCTCGCTCTAGGAGTTCTCTTGCCCCAAACGTTGGCGCGATCCATCGCCGAGTGGTCGCAGGAAGCGTCGTTTGATCGACTTGGCCGCCGAACGGTCCATGAAGTGAAGCGACGCGTGCTCGACTCGTTTGGCTGTGCGCTCGGCGCGTGGTCGAGCCGGCCGGCGCGTGTGACCACCGAGGCGGCGCAGGCCGTCACCATGCTCGAGGGCGGTGCAAGTCTGTTTGGTACGCAGCACGTCACCACGCCGGATCTCGCCGCGTTCCGCAACGGCGCCCTCGTGCGCTACCTCGACTTCAACGACACGTACCTCAGCAAAGAGCCCGCCCATCCGAGCGACAATATCCCCGCCGCACTGGCCGTGGGACAGGCCGCGAACCGCAACGGTCGCGAGATCATCACGGCGATTGCGCTCGCTTACGAGTTGCAGTGTCGCTTGTGCGACGCGGCGTCGTTGCGCGTGCATGGGTGGGACCACGTCGTCTACGGTGCGCTGTCGAGCGCGCTCGCGGCCAGCAAGCTCTGGGGGCTGGACGTCGAGCAGACCGAGCACGCGCTTGGCTTGGCGGGTGTATGCAACTTCGCCACTCGGCAAACTCGGACTGGCCAGATCTCGGATTGGAAGGCTTGCGCGTTCTCCAACGCGGCCCGCAACGGCGTGTTCGCGGCGGACCTGGCGCGGCGCGGCATGACCGGACCCAGCGACATCTTTGAGGGACCCAAAGGACTGCAGCAAATGGTCACCGGGCCGTTCGACCTCGCGTGGAGCGAAGGCCCCGAAGACTGGATGATCCTCAAGACCTACATCAAATACTGGCCCGCCGAGTATCACGCGCAGTCCGCGATCGACGCCGCCTTGCAGTTGCGCCCGGATACGGGCGGCCCAGACGCGATCAAGGAAGTCGTGATCGAGAGCTTTGAGGCGGCGGTGTCGATCATCGGCAGCGAGCCCGAGAAGTGGCGCCCGACGAGCCGCGAAACCGCCGACCACAGCATGCCGTACATGGTGGCGCGGGCGCTGATCGACGGCGAGTTGACGCGTGCGTCGTTCGAGCTCGAGCGACTCCAGACGCCCGACGTGCTCCGCCTGCTCGACGCGACCAAGATCGTCGAGAACGACGCATGCAACGCCGGCTACCCGGCGGGCATTCCCAACCAGTTGTCGATTCACCTGCACGACGGGCGAACGCTGCAGCGTCGCGTGGATTTTCCACGCGGACACGCCGGCAACCCAATGAGCGATGACGAAGTGGTCGCCAAGTTCAAGGATCTCGCGACAGGCGTCATCGCGAACGACGAAGCCGAGCGACTGGTCCAACGGGTCATGACGTTCGAGGATGCGCGCGACGCGGCGGCGTTGGTCGAATTTGCCGGCCCGCCGATGATCTGACCCGCGCGGGCGGCGACGCATTGATGCACTAGCATTCAACAGAGTGGGTGCATCGCGAAATGATGGGTGCGAGGAAAGCGATGTCTGAGACGGCGAAGCTCGTAGTTGGTGATCGGACCTTTACGCTCCCGGTCGTGACCGGATCGGAGGAGGAGCGCGCGGTCGACGTCAGTCAGCTCCGCGCTGACAGCGGGTTGATCACGCTCGATGAAGGCTACGGCAACACGGGGTCGTGTGAGAGCGCCATCACGTTCATTGACGGCGAGCGCGGCGTGCTGCGCTATCGGGGTTATCCGATCGAGCAGCTCGCCGAACACAGCGACTTCGTCGAAACATCTTATCTGCTGATGTTCGGCGAGTTGCCAAATGCGGAACAACTCTCCGAGTTTCGTGCGCTCCTCAATCGCTACATGTTCATTCATGAGAACATGCGCCATCACTTCTCCGGGTTCCCCGCGGATGCGCCGCCGATGGCGATCCTGTCGGCCATGGTCAACACGCTCGGATGTTTTCAGGGGCAGGTCGTCGAGCCGTCTGACACGACCAGCTTTGAAGACGCGGCGGCGCGCCTGATGAGCAAGGTGCGCACCGTGGCGGCGTGGACCTATCGCACCAGCCGCGGCTTGGCGACGAACTACCCGCGCCACGACATGAGCTACACGGCGAACTTCCTGCACATGATGTTCTGCATGCCAAACGCGCCGTGTGAGCCTTCGGACGAGGTCGTGCGAGCGCTCGACGTGATCTTGCTGCTGCATGCCGACCACGAGCAGAACTGCTCGACGTCAACCGTACGCATGGTCGGGTCCAGCCACGCGAACCTCTACGCGTCCATCGCCGCCGGCGTTTGCGCACTGTGGGGGCCGCTGCACGGCGGGGCCAACCTCGCGGTGATTCGCATGCTGGAGCGCATCCAGCAGAGCGGCCAGCCGCTGCAAGCCTTTGTCGATCGTGTGAAGGACAAGTCGTCCGGCGAACGACTCATGGGCTTCGGTCACCGCGTCTACAAGAACTTCGACCCACGGGCCAAGATCATCAAGCAGGCTTGCGACAGCGTGCTCGAGAATCTCGGCGTGCACGACCCGCTGCTCGACATCGCCAAGCAACTCGAAGAAGTCGCCCTGCGCGACGAGTATTTCGTCGAACGCAAGCTCTACCCCAACGTCGACTTCAACAGCGGCATCATCATGAAGGCGATTGGCATCCCTGTGGACATGTTCCCGGTCATCTTCGCCATGGGGCGCCTGCCAGGCTGGATGGCGAACTGGCGCGAAGTCTGGATGAACCCAAACGGACGCATCTATCGGCCGCGGCAGGTTTATCAGGGGCCGAACGAACGCGACTACATCCCTCTCCCGAAGCGCAGCGGTTAACGCATGACGCCGGCTGGCCACAGCTCGCGAACGGCGCGGCTTCGCGCGTTGCTCGCGGAGGGGCCAGTCATGCTGCCAGGGGCGACCAACGCGCTTAGCGCGAAGCTGATCGAGCAAGCCGGTTTCGACGCCATGTACCTCTCCGGCGCCGTGCTGGCCAACAGCGTGCTCGGCGCCCCGGACGTCGGGCTGACCACGCTTTCCGAAGCGGTTGGGCACGCCAAGCACTGCGTCGCCGCTACACAGTTGCCCGCCATCATGGACGCGGACACCGGCTTTGGCGGGGCCGACAACGCTGCCCGCACGGTGCGCGAATTCGAGAGCATCGGCCTCTGCGGCCTGCACCTCGAAGACCAGGAATTCCCGAAACGCTGCGGTCACTTGGCCGGCAAGACGCTCGTGCCCGCCGACGAGTTCTGCATCAAGCTCGAGGCCGCGAGCGCCGCGCGCCGCGACAAAGACTTCCTGATCATCGCGCGGACCGACGCGCGCAGCGTCACCGGCTACGACGACGCCGTGCGACGGGCGCACGCCTATCTGCAGGCCGGCGCCGATGCGATCTTCCCCGAGGCGCTGCAGAGTCGCGACGAATTCGCCCGCTTCGCCGACGACATGCACGGGGCCGTGCTGCTCGCAAACATGACCGAGTTCGGCCGCACCCCGTACCTGACCGCGCAGGAGTTCGGGGACATGGGATATCGGCTCGTGATTTTCCCCGTCACCTTGCAGCGCATTACGGCGTTCGCACAAGCGTCGGCGTTGCGCACGCTGCGCGCCCATGGCGGGCAAGCCGCTTTGCTCGATCAAATGCAAACCCGTCAAGACCTCTACGACCTGCTCGACTATCAAGTCACTCCCCCTCATCCGCCGGAGTCGTCACAATCATGAGCGCACCCAACTCAGCCGCCGAGCCGTTCTACCCGGGACTGGCCGGCGTCGTCGCAGGCGAGACGGCGGTCTCGGCCGTGACCCAAGACTCGTTGCACTATCGCGGCTATGCGATCGATGACCTCGCCGAACACGCCAGCTTCGAGGAAGTCGCGTATCTGCTGTTGCACGGAGAAGCCCCGACAACGGCGCAGCTCGAGAACTTTCGCAACCACTTCGACGCGCACCGCGCTGTGCCCAAAAACGTGCTGGACGCGCTCGAGCGGATTCCGGCGGACGTCTCGCTCATGGACGTCTTGCGGACGACGGTGTCGCTCGCCGGTCACGTCGACCCGGCGAGCGACGGTGAGCCCGAAACGGCCGCCGCCGAACGCTTGCTCGCCCTTATCCCCAGCATCATCGCGGCGCGTCTGCGGCTGCTCAGCGGTCACGCCCCGCTCGAGCCGCAACCCGGCTTATCCCACGCCGCCCAGTTGCTCCAACTGCTGTCAGGTGAGGCGCCGCGGAAGGAAGCGGAGCGTACGCTCGACCTGACGTTCACGCTCTACGCCGAGCATGACTTCAACGCGTCAGCGTACGCGGCCCGCGTTTGTACAAGCACCGGCAGCGACCTGTTCTCTTCAATCGTCGCGGCGATCGGTACGCTCAAGGGGTCGCTGCATGGCGGCGCCAACGAGCAAGCGACCAAGCTCCTGACGCGCTTCTCGTCGGCCGATGAAGCGCGAACCTGGGCCGAGCAGGCACTGGAGCGTAAAGAGCGCATCATGGGCTTCGGCCACCGCGTGTATAAGAACGGCGACCACCGGGCGCGCATTCTGGAAACTGTGATGCGCGACCTGGCCGCTCAGCACGCTGAGGGCTGGCGAGTGGAGATTTACGACGCCATCCGGGACGTGGTCACCGGTCAGAAGGGGCTCCACCCCAACCTCGACTACCCGTGCGGCATGGCGTACCACCTGCTGGGCTTGCCCATCGACTGTTACACGCCGCTCTTCGTTGCGGCTCGCACGGCGGGGTGGGCGGCGCATGTCTTCGAGCAGCGTCGCGAGGGGCGCTTGATTCGACCGCGCAGCAAATACGTCGGCCCCAAGCCGCGAGCGTGGCCGCAGAGCCCGAACGCCGCAAGCTAACCACCACAGGGGCTATTAGCGCTCGTGTGCAGACCTTCGCCGCTCGTCGGCGTCGCGAGCGTCCGTTCGACAGCCTCGATGATTGGTCGCGCCTCCAAGTGTTGCATGCACGAGTGGTGCCAACAGCTCCGCTGATAACACGCCAGGCAGTCCAGCGGCGAACGGACCACGCAGGCGCGCGGCGAATAGGGACCGCACCGAGCGGGGTCGGTCGGGCCGAAGATCGCGACTACCGGCGTGCCGAGCGCGGCGGCGATGTGCATCGGCCCACTGTCATTGCACAGCACCGTTTGCGCCTCCGCGAGCAACGCTGTCAGTTCACGCAGGGTGGTGGCGCCCACCAAGTCGATCGGCGGCCGCTCACACGCCGCGGTCACGGCGTGCGCGACATCACGCTCATCGGGGGCGCCAAGCAGCACACAGCGAACCGCGCCCACCCGCTCGATCGCATTCATCACGGCCGCGAACCGGTCGGGCCGCCACTGCTTGGTCACCCAGCGCGCGCCAGGAATCACCGCAACGAAAGGTGATTCGGCTGGAAGCCCCCGCTCGGTCAGCAGACGCCGCGCAGCCGCGTGCTCATCGTTGGTGACCGCGAGCGGAAACTGCGGTTCGTCGATCAAGAGACCGATCGCGCGGGCCAGCGCGACGTTGCGATCGACGGCGTGCACAACGTCGCGCGACGGGCGCACCCGATGCGTGTAGCACAGCGCGGCCATCTCGCGAGCGCCGGCAAACCCGACCCGCCGCGAAGCGCCGCAGGCTGTCGCCAGAAAAGCGCTGCGAAACAGGCCTTGCAGGTCGATCACCAGATCGAAGCGCATCTGTCGCAGGCGCCGGACGAAGCGCCAAAAGTCGCTGAAGCGTCGACCGTCGCGATGCATGGCGCCATATCCGCCGCGATCGAACGGGATCACCTCGTCCAGTAGCGGGTGGTTGTCCAGCAGCGGCGCGAACCCGCGATTGATCAGCCACGCAAGATGCGCCTGGGGGAACGCTTCGCGCAACGCCGCCAACACGGGCAACGCATGCACGATGTCGCCGAGCGAACTGGGCTTGATGATCAACACACGTTTGGCGCGGCGGATTGAGGTCACGTGGGCAGTATAGACCGCAGAGAGACAGCGTCCGCATTCGCCACTACCCTAGCCGCCTGGGGCAAACGACTCGCGACCGGAGAGATCAGATGAAGACACATGTCTCGATAGTGGTTTCCATCGCGCTGCTGAGCAGTGTCGGGCGTCCACACGCCGCGGCCGACGAGGCGTCAACGCCGCCGTGGTCGGCGCGCAGCCAAGGCGGCATGGTGGCCAGCGATTCGCCGGAGGCGTCGCAGATTGGCGCCGATGTGCTCGCCGCCGGCGGCAACGCGTTTGATGCGGCGGTCGCGGTTTCCTTCGCACTCAACGTGGGACGACCCTACAGCACCGGGTTGGGCGGCGGCGGCTTCATGCTGGCCTACGTCGCTAAAGAGAATCGCTATGTGTGCCTCGACTTCCGCGAGATGGCGCCGGCCGGCGCTACACCCGACTACTTCACGCGCATGCGCGAACGCCGCGGCGACGGCCCCGCGCCCAGCCTCTACGGGGGCCCGGCGGTCGGCGTGCCCGGTCAGTTGGCGGGCCTCGCGGAAATCAACCGCCGCTTTGGCTCGAAGTCGCTCTCCGAACTCATCCGGCCGGCGCTGGCGCTCTGCCGCGTCGGCGCCGCAGTCGATGCAAACTTTCGCGACGCGTGTCAGAGCACGATTGCGCTCTACAAGCGGCACACGCAATTGCGGGCCCTCGCTCCGCACATCAATCGCATCTTTCTCAGCGATGAACTGACGGCGCCGGACATTGGAATGCGACTCCCCCGGCCCGACCTCGCCCGCGCGTTGGAACTCATCGCGAAGCAGGGCGCTGACGCGTTTTATGCCGGCGAGATCGGCGCCGCCGTCGTTGCTGCGGCGAATGCGTACGACGGTGTGCTGACCAGCGCCGACCTGGCGAACTATCGCGTGAAAGAGCGCACACCGGTGCGCGGCGTGTTTGGCGCGTTTGAGGTGATCTCCATGCCGCCGCCGTCTTCGGGCGGGGTTGCGCTGCTGCAGGCGCTGCAGATTCTCGAAGCTGCGCGCGGCGGCGAGAAACGTGCGTTTACGCCCGCCGAACACATGCACCTGCGGGTCGAGTCGCTGAAGCACGCCTTCGCCGACCGCGCCCGCTGGCTGGCGGACAGCGACTTTGTCGACGTCCCGCTCGATCTCCTCACCAGCCGCGAATACGCCGCACAACTCGCGAAGCGCGTTGATCCGCAGCGGGCCGGCGCCAGCGACGGCTACGGCGTTGAGCAGTTGCCGGAAGATCGCGGCACGTCGCACTACTGCGTCGTCGATCGGGACGGCAACGTCGTCGCGCTCACCGAGACCATCAACGCGACGTTCGGGTCGCTCGTCGTGGCGCATCCGTACGGCATTGTGCTCAACAACGAGATGGACGACTTCGTCACGGAGAGCGGCGCAGCCAACCTCTACGGCTTGCAGCAAAGCGACCGCAACCTGGTGGAGCCGGGCAAACGACCGCTGTCGAGCATGTCGCCCACGATCGTGACGCGCGACAACCTGCCGGTGCTCGCACTCGGCGGATCCGGCGGACCGCGCATCATTTCGTCCGTGTTTCACGTACTGCTGAACGTCATCGACATTCGGCTGCCGCTCGCTACGGCGGTGGAGAGTGTGCGAGCGCATCATCAGTGGCGGCCTGACGTGATCTACTTCGATCGCCCCGCGCCCGAAGGCGCCGCCGCCCTGCGCGGGTTCGGTCATGAGATTTCGAACGAGCACCGCTACGGAGTGGTGCAGGCGATACGGATCGAACGCGATTCAGACACGGCGATCAGCGCGCTCCAGGGCGTCAGCGATCCGCGCAAAGGTGGGCGGCCGGTTGGTGTGGAGCGGTAGCTGGGCCACGTACTCGACTGCACAATCGCGACGCTCATTGATTCCGACCCGTCTCCGCCGACTCCGCCAACCGCGCTTCCAACGCGCGATGGTCGGTCTTGCCGTTGCCCAGCAGCGGGATCGCGTCAACGCGAATCACACGACCAACGTTGTGCAGCGACGATAGTCCCGCCGACCGAAGGTGATCGTTCGCGGTCTGTCGATCGAGCGGCGTCGCGGCGAACGCGACAATCTCCGGCCGCCCGTCACCCGAACTTGCCACCACCGCCAGCGCCGGTCCGTCATCCTCGGTCGCTTCGACCCGCTCCAGCAGCGCACTCTCGATTGCCGGCAACGACACCATCTCGCCGCCGATCTTCACAAAGCGCTTCAAGCGCCCGCGAAAGGTCAGCACGCCGTCGTCGTCTTCGCTGACCAGGTCGCCGGTGCGATACCACTTGCGTCCATCGTGCTCGACGAAAGGATCGCTGGTCGCGCCGAGGTAGCCGTCGAAGATGCTCGGCCCGCGGACGAGCAGCATGCCGGTCGCGCCGCGCTCCGTCGGCTCCGCCGTTTCGGCGTTGACGATTGCGTGCTCGACCGACGGCAATGGCTTGCCGATCGTCTCGCGCACCGGCCGCTCGAACCGATTCACGCTGACCACCGGCGAGCACTCGGTGATGCCATACCCCTCCAGCACACGCGCCTGCGGACACTTCTTGCCCAGCGCGTCGTACACCGCCGGCGGACATTTCTCCGCACCGGTCACCACCATCCGCAGCGACTGCAGCGCTTCCGGTCGCGGCGTCACGCGCAGAATGCCGTTCAGAAAGGTCGGCGTGCCCATCATCACCGAAGCGCCATACATCTCGATCAGCCGCGACAGCGTCCGCGCCTCGGTCGGGTTCGCGTGAAACACTGTTCGCAGGCGGGCCACCATCGGCATGATCGTCGTCATCGTCAGCCCGAACGAGTGGAACGGCGGCAGGAACGCGAGCAAGCGGTCGTTGTCGTTCAGCGGAATCGTGTCGAGCGCGTCGCGAATGTTGGTCAGCACGTTCTTGCTGGTCAGCGGCACCGCCTTCGGCAAGCTCTCCGAGCCGCTCGTCATCAACACGGCGATGTGCTGCGGGCAGACCGCGCGGTCGAGCGCACCCCACGCAAAGCGGCTTTGCACCGCCGCCCAAAGCTTGCCGCGCCGCGTCAGTCGTCGACGCAGGTCTTCGAGCTTCACAAACCGCTCGGCAATCGGCGCCAGGTCGACGCCTTGCTGATCGAGCTTCGAGAGCAGCGGCCCAGCCGTCAGGATCGATTGCGTCCCGGTCAGCTCCAACATGTGCTGCACGTTGCGCAAGCCTGCGGTCCAGTTGATCATCAGCGGGCGTTTGCCGCTGAAGAGCGCCGTCCAATAGGCCACCGCCGCTCCCACCGAAGCCGGCAGCATGATCCCCACCGTGTCGCCGGGCAGTTGTTGCACCATCGGTCGCAGCGCCAGCACGCCGAGCAACACCTCGCGATACGAGCGCGCCCCCGACACCTGATCAGCAACAATCACCTGATCAGGCTGCTCACGCGCCGCGCTCAGAAAAGCCTGCGTCAGGGTTTCGCCCGGCGGTCCCGTCAATCGCGCGTCGCGACCGCGTGCGAACCACTCGCGCGGCGGCTTCTTGAGCGGCGTGGGGCGGCTCGACACCGATTCGCCCGCCGCCGCCACCAACAGATCACCGACAGTGCGAATGGCGTCGCCTTCCACATCGATGCCGCCAAACTCGCGGTTCAGCCACAGCAGCAGTTCAGCGCGGGCCAGGCTGTCGAGCCCGAGGTCTTCCGCCAGACGCTGCTTGTCTTCCAAGTGTTCAACGCCGGCCGTTGCTTTCAAGTGTGCGTAGATGATCTCGCGCGTCGCTTGCGGAACGAGCGACGCCCCCGCGGCGCTCTCAAACGACGGCTCGGGCAGCTCGACCTCCCGCGGGGTCTCGCGAAACACATACGCCACACGCACCGCGGGCGGCGCGTCGGCGTTGTAGAACGCCTCGAGGTACGCATTGAACGCTTGTCGATCGCCATTGCGCGGCAAGTCGCGGGGCTCGGCAAACTCGAGCGTCACCTTGCGCCGCGGCATGAACAGCACATAACTGCGCAGCAGATCGAACGCCCGCTGCCGCACCAGGCCGCCAAGATCGGGAAACTCGCCGCTGGCCAAGCTCAGCGCACTGCCCCACAGCCCGGTCGTGCGCACTAGCACCACCCGCGCGTCTGGCGCCGCGCGCAAGATGTCATGCGCTCCGCTATTGCCGCGCAGGTTCTCGTACCGCGTGCGATAGATGTGCCCCGACGGATAAAACAGCACGTTCCCCCCGCTGTTCAGCGTGTCAATGCACGTCTGCGCCGCAGCGTCGACCTCGGCGCGGACCTTCGCGCCGTAGACCTTGATGTCCGGGACCGGGATCACGCCGATCTGCTGCGTAATCTGCTTCACGATCGGCAGGTTCACCTGGTCGCGATCCGCCAACGTTCGCGGCTTGAAGCGCCGGTGCAGCGTAGAGAGCACGATGATCGGATCGACGAGCGCCGGGTGATTCGGCAGAAACAGAATTCCGCCGGCGCCGCGCCGCGCGATCGCGTCCAGGCCGCGCACACGTACGCGATAGCGCAACGCGAGCAAGAGGCGGGCGCCGACTCGAATAGCGTGGTCAACCATGCCGGACACTCCGTGGTAGGGGGGCGTCGCACCCCGCACAGAAGTCTAGCGATGCCGTCACGCCGCGGCGAGCTTGCCGAAGTCATCCCAAAAGCGTGGATAGCTCTTCGATACGCACTGCGCGTCGTTGATGACCACCCCCGGGATGCGCAACCCGGCGAGCGCCAGTGCCATCGCCATGCGGTGATCGTCGTAGGTCGCAATCTCGGCGCCGGTTGGCTCAGCCGTCGGGTGCACCGTAAGGCCGTCGCTGCGCGTCTCGACCCGCGCCCCCAGCTTGGTCAGCTCCGCCTCGAGCGCGGCAATGCGGTCGGTCTCCTTGATGCGCAGATTCGCAACGTTGCGTACGGTTGTCGGACCGTCCGCAAACAGCGCGACCACCGCAAGCGTCTGCACCGTGTCGGGCATGACGTTCAGGTCGACGTCGACGCCGCGCAGCCGAGGACGCCCCTGAGCGTCCACTGGCGGCCCCTGCACTTCGAGATAGTCGGGGCCTTCGCGAACGGTGGCCCCCATCTGCTCCAAAACGTCAACAAAAGCCGCGTCGCCTTGCCGGCTGGCGCGGGTGAGCCCCTGCACGCGAACGCGCCCGCCGGTGATCGCAGCCGCCGCCCAGAGATACGTCGCACCGCTCGCGTCGGGCTCGATGTCGACTTCGCTCGCCCCGTAGCGTTGTGTGGCGGCGACGATGAAGCGGTCTTGGTGCTCGAGCACCTCGACCCCGGCGGCGCGCATCACGTCGAGCGTCATGTCGAGATAGGGTCGGCTGACCATCCCGCCGCGCACCTCGAGCAGCACGTCGTTGGCGGCGTACGGCGCAGCCATCAACACGGCGCTCACGTACTGGCTCGACGGCGTGCGATCAAAGGTGGCACGCCCGCCAACAAGCCCTTCCGCGAGCATCGTGAGCGGCGGGCAGCCGTCGGTCAGTTCGTAGCCGATCTGGGCGCCCAGGTCGCGCAGCACGTCAACCAGCGGACCGATCGGCCGCTCGCGCATCCGCGCGGAGCCATCGAGACGCACACGGCCGCGCGCCAGACACGAAAGGGCGGTGAGAAAGCGCATCGCTGTGCCGGCATGCCCGACGTTGATGAGCGCGTCGTCGACGGTCATCCGCCCGCCCAAACCGTGCACGGTCATCCGCTCCGCGTCTTGGTCGATCTCGACCTTTACGCCGAGCTGCGCCAGCCCCTCCGCCATCGCCAATCCATCATCACTGACGGACGCGTGGTGTATCGTGCTCGCGCCGTCCGCTAGCGCCAGGCACGCGAGATAGCGATTGGTCAGACTCTTCGACCCCGGCGGGCGCAGCGCAGCGTCGACCGGGCCCGTAGGGGGGGTAATGCGAACATCGCTCGACAGTCGTTCGATCGGCATGGGCGTCAGTGTAGCCGCAGGCTGGAAAGCGGCGCTGCGGTCTGCTCAACTCGATCTAGAACGCATCGCGCATCCACGGGACCGATCCGGCGAAGATGCCTTCCGCCAACCGCAGCGTGCCTTCATCACCGCTCGCGAACTCGGCCTGCACGAGCCGTTGCGGTGTCTGAAAGCCAGTGAATAGCGAAGCGAGGCCGCGGACGTCGATGCGCAGATCGCCACGCCCGCCGGGCGCGACGCGACCCACGCCGTCACCAACCGTCAGCGTCCAGGCGCCGGTGTTCTGCGGAATGACGTCGTCTTCCACCTGCAGATGCAGTTCACCGCCGACCGCCGGCGCATAGCCGCGTGCGGCAAGCGCCCGGGGCACGCTGACGATGCGCGTCATCCAGGTGCAGTGAGTGCGCACTTCGTAACTCTGCTCGGGCAGCAGCGACAAAATCGCGTCCGCCGCACTGGTGCGCACGTAGGCGCGACTACGTGTCGTCTGGTAATCGGACAGCGCCGTAAGCAGCCGCCGACCCGCAGCCGGGGTTACGGCGACCCAGTCGTGAATCATGACGTTCGCCAGTTCGGTCGGCGACGTCCTATCGTGACGTACATACAAGTAGCCGGTCGGCTCCCCGTTCTCTTCGACGATAAAGCCCTGCAGGGGCTTCCGCTTGAAGTTGAAGACCCGCTCCCAGTTAAACCGCCCACGATCGACATTTCCGGGGTGCGTCGGCGCCCATCGACGCCACAGGGCTTCGACGGTCGGGCGGTCTGCGTCTGTCGCGCGCCGCACGGTTGGGCCGCGCTCGCGAATCGGGATGCGCTGCAGGTTGATTTCGACGCTCTGCTCGAGTCCGGCCATCTCATACCCACTGCGCCGGTAGAGCCTCCGGGTCGCCGGGTAGAGCGTTGAGATCACGTCGCCGCGGCCGTGCAATTCGCGCACCATCTCGGCCATCAGATGCGACGCCGCTCCGCCGCCGCGATGGGCCACATCCGTGGCGACGGCGCCAATGCCGATCATGGGGACATTGCGGCCGCCGAAGTATTGCCCCATGGGGATCAGCCCGAGCCCGGCGACGATAGTGTTGTCGTCGGCGCGCAAGACGCGAATGTTCTCACGTCCCACGACCTCGCGCGTGTGCTGCGTTTCTTCCGGGTCATGCTGTACGACAAAGGCGTCGCCGACGATGACGTCGTACGCCGCCCAGTCATCGTCGGTGTGGATTCGATCGTAGCGGTAGGCCGACATCCTGCTTCTCCCAGGAAGGGGCGGAGCGTGCGTCAATCAACACGCCGGAGGGTGACCTGCATCAGCTCCTGATTCTTCTCAAACTGCAGCATGAGACCCAGATCCAGGTCGGTGAGTTGCGCGTCGTACTTCGCGTGTACGCCGGGCAAATCGAGCGTGAGGTCGCCGTTGGAGAACGCCCAGCGACCATCGACGCGGTCACCGGAATGCGCGAGTTTGGCCGAGGCGTCGCCGTTGTTGCCGAGCGTGAGCCGCTGGACGGGGAAGTGTTCAACAGCCCCCGGCGGCCAATAGCGATCGACCTCCCAAGCACCAGTCATGCCGCAGCCGGTCGCGCACAGCAGGGTGGTGATCGCGAGTAGGCAAGCGCGATGAAGGCGGGTTGTTTCGCTGACTGAGGATCGCTGCAACATCCAGAGTTGCTCCAGTTGACGGTTCGGCGTCGCATGACGACACTGTGCCGCACGGTTGGCGGGATGCCCGAACAAGCCCGTGGGAGACCTTGGCATGTTATCGAATATCTTCATTCAGTTTCTGCTCTTTGGTGTGCAGCTCGTGTTCAGTTTTGTTCTGGAAGGTCTCTTTGGCGGGGCGCTCGGTCTGACGTAACCGTTGCAGCGCCTAGAGATCTGACCAACGGTCCCGTCGAGCGACCCCTAACGCCGGTTCGTGCTTGGCGTACGTCTCGGGGAAGCCGGAGCCGTTGCGATGCGCAGTCCTGAATTCACCATCGAGCAGCTCCGCCCGTGGCTCAGCGAACGCTTCGACGCGTCGTCGAAGCCCGGCGGTCAGAATGTGAACAAGGTTGCGACCCGCGTCACGTTGATGCTCGATCTTGCCAACTGCACGGCGTTCAGCGACGCGCAACGCGACCGTTTGCAGCGTGCCCTTTCGAATCGCCTCGATCGCGACGGTCGGCTGCAGATCGTCGCTCAGGAGGCCCGCTCTCAGCCCGCCAATCGCCGCGCGGCCGAGGAACGACTGCTAGCCCTAATCACGACGTCACTCTTGCCCCGCAAACGCCGCATCAAGACCCGCCCGACACGCGGCGCCCAAGAGCGCCGCTTGCAGACCAAACGTCAGCGCGGCGAGACCAAGCGGCTCCGACGCCTTCCGCCGGAGTGACGATCCCAACCGCGTGCGGAGCCGCGCGGCCCACGCGCTCCGGAGAACCGCGTTAGTCGAGCTCACCAATGTGCACCAGGTACGCCTCGACCATCAGCAGGTTCGGTCCGGCCATCTGCGCCGCCTTCTTGAGCTTCCAGGTCTTGTGCACCTCCTCCACCTGCTCTTCGATGAACCAGTCGAGGAACACCTGCGTCGACTTGTCGTTCTCTTCGTCGGCCAGGTTGTAGATCGCGAAAATCTGATTCGACACCTTCTTCTCGTGCTCATAGGCCGCCTCGAGCCCCGCGAGCACCGTCGGAAAGTCGTTCGGCGGCGACGCGATCTCGCCGATCTTTACCGGCGCCTCACGCTCCTCCATATAGGTGACAAACTTCAAAGCGTGGTCGCGCTCTTCAGTGGCGAAGGTGCGGAACAGCTTGCTCAGTTCGTGCAATCCCTCGCGCAGGAACATCGAACTGAGCGACAGATACATGTTCGACGAGTACAGCTCGTTGACGATCTGCTCCGCCAGCTTCACTTGCATGTTTTCGGAAACGAGCATTCGACGTTCTCCTACCCGCGTGCTGGGTCATTTGTCTGTTTGTCGCCCCAATCAAAACAAGGGCGCGTCAATCGCACCGCCTTCATCAAGCAATCGCAACGCTCGCACTATAGAGACGCCGCTCGCCCGCGACCATCTTCAGTGCATTTGACGCGGTTGACCACGCACCGTCGTCGCACTTGCCGAGCGCGTCCGATCATGCGTCCGCGCTCGACGCGTCGCTCGCGTCCAGCCGCCAAATTACGGCGATCGGCTTGTTAGGTGTCGCACCCCAATCACAAGCTTTCAGCGTGGTTCGTTCGTGTGGCAATGCTGCCGGGCGCACTGCCGCGCCACGGGGTCGCTTCCCGTTGCGCGCCTCGCACGTTGGTAACCGCCGCTGCGCGGAGCGCCGGTTCGCCCGGCGCTCCGCCGGCCGGCGCTTGTGCTGCCGCCCCGTCAGGTCTGACGAAGCGCGGTCCGGCCCAGCGCGGCGCCTAACGCCGGCGTGCGTTCAAAACACGCCAGAACGGCCTCGACCGCCGCTTCGCACCGCTCCGCCAAGTCGGTCACATCGCCAACCGGAACACTCGGCGCCGCCTCGAGCCGCTTGCGTTGCTCGACCACCGTTGCGAGCGTGTCGATGTGCGCTTGGTCGATCGGAAGCCCGAGCGCCACGACGACATCGTGCGCGGCACGCGCAGCGTGATGCGGGCGCGTCGCCGGTCTGCCCGCCCCCATCAGGAGCGCTTCAAAGGCGGCCACGACTGATCTGAAGGCGTAGTCCGTCACGCACGCGCGCAGTTCTCGTCGCAGGCGCCCCGTCTCGAACTCGGCCAACCGGAGTCGGCGTTCGATCGCTGATGGAGAGGGCGCAAGTCGACCATCAGCGATGATCGTGCGCCACGGCCGAAGCAGGCCCACGTCGATCAGGGGCGCGGAGTCCTCCACCAAGGTCGTAAATATGGGATGCGCATCAGACAGCCGCGCGCAAAACTGCGCCGCTCCGTACACTTGAAGATTCAGGCGGCGCACCGGTCGTTCGTCCGCCAATCCGCGCCACAGACGCTCTGCAACAGACCGCATCTGTGAGCGCTGCCGCGTGGCGTCGGGCGGCTCCTGGCTGTCGTCAACCACGACGAACACGTCGAGATCGGAGTCAACCGTGCGTTCACCACGCGTCGTCGATCCGGCAACGGCGTAAACCAAGAGCTGATTGGACCATCGGCGACGCAAAGCACGCGCGTGATGCACCAGCCGCGCCGCTTCGTCCCACATACCTTCATCATCAATATGGATCGCCCGTGCCGCGTCCGCCCAGACGCGCTGTTCACCAGCGCGCAGCCGCCTCCACAGGTCGTGCGGTCGCAGCAAGTCAACCGTCAACACGTCCGAAGATAGATCCTGCTCTGGTGGTTCCGATACGAGCGCCGCCAGCCGCGGCGCCGGTTGGACCCCGTCGTTTCCGATGCGGCTCGCGCTAAACGCGCAGCTCACGCGTTCCGCCTTGACCACGCTACGGATCGTTTCACATGCTTGCATGGCGGCCTCGCCCAGCAGCGCCCAGGAATGGCGCGTCGCGGCGTCCGCGAAGCGGTTGCTGCAGCGGGCTTCATGGCATCGCACGGCGTATATCCGCAGACTTCGAGTGTGCTCGGGACAGTGGCCGCTCAGCCACGTCTCTGTCGAATCATCGACCATCTTCGCACGAGCCTCGAATCCCATTCTTCTTCATGCAATGGAAGCGCGTTGCGTTCGACACCGATGACTCTTTAACGCCGCACCGTTCGTGAGATTTCTATGGCTAACACGCACACGACAGACTCGTCCGATAGGCAGCCCAGGCGTCGACTGCGGTTGGAAGCACTCGAACCGCGAATCCTCCTGTCGGCCACGTGGGTTGATGCCGATGGTGAGGTAAGTGAGGGGCCGACCGACAACGACGATATCTTTCACGGCACGCATCAGGAAGATGAAGCCTACGGCGGCGGCGGGGACGACTTGCTCGTCGGCGGCGATGGGGAAGACGTGCTGTTTGGCGAAGCCGGCGACGACGTCCTAATCGGCGGGACGGGCGAAGATTACCTGGACGGCGGCGCCGGGAGCGACACGGCGGACTTCTCGCAGAGCCACGCCGCCGTGCACGCTAACCTCGAAGATTACGAAGCGACGGTCGACGGCGAACACGACCACCTCGTCAATATCGAGAATCTCACTGGTTCGGGCTTCGACGATCATCTGACCGGCGACGCCAACGCCAACGTGCTCAGCGGCGGCAGTGGCGACGACTACCTCGACGGCGGCGCCGGCGACGATGTCCTGATCGGTGGAGCGGGCGACGACACGCTCTACGGCGGCGCCGGCGTCGACGTCCTAATCGGCGGGACGGGCGAAGATTACCTGGACGGCGGCGCCGGGAGCGACACGGCGGACTTCTCGCAGAGCCACGCCGCCGTGCACGCTAACCTCGAAGATTACGAAGCGACGGTCGACGGCGAACACGACCACCTCGTCAATATCGAGAATCTCACTGGTTCGGGCTTCGACGATCATCTGACCGGCGACGCCAACGCCAACGTGCTCAGCGGCGGCAGTGGCGACGACTACCTCGACGGCGGCGCCGGCGACGATGTCCTGATCGGTGGAGCGGGCGACGACACGCTCTACGGCGGCGCCGGCGTCGACACCGCGGTCTTCGCCGACGCCAGCCAAGGCGTCGACGCCAATCTGGCTGAAGGCCAGGCGACTGGGGACGGCGCCGACTCTCTTCGCGGCGTCGAGAATCTCACGGGTTCAGCACACGACGACACCCTGACCGGTGACTATCAATCAAATGTTCTTGCCGGCGGGTCGGGCAGCGACACGCTCAGCGGCGGGGGCGGGAGTGATACCCTTCGCGGGGAAGCCGGCGACGACACCTTCCGTATCACAAACGCTCAAAACGGCGACGTCATCACGATCGACGGCGGCGAAAACACCGACACAATCGATCTCACTGGCTACACCAACGACCAGATCGACGACGACGGCAGCCGCATCATCGTCGACGCCGGCGGCGGCGAGTCGTTCCGCATCAACTACACGAACATCGAGAAGATCGTCACCGACGACGGCGAGTGTGCCTCGGTAAGCAACCAAGCGCCGACCGCCGACGCGGGCGTCGACCAGACGGTGAACGAAGGCGACCTCGTTACGCTTTCAGGCAGCGGCGCCGACCCCGAAGATCAGGATCTCACCTATGAATGGGTGCAGACCAGCGGGCCCAGCGTCGCGCTGAGCGACCCAACGGCCGCCAACCCGACGTTCACGGCGCCGGAAGGGGTGAGCAATAGCGACGTGACGTTCGAGCTGCGTGTGAGCGACGGAACGCACACGAGCGTGGACACGGTCCGCGTAGCGATCCAGTCACCGGAAGTGAACGACCCGCCGCCGCCTGAGGAGCCAGTCGACGAGATGCCCGTCGACACGCCGACTCCAACGGATCCCATTGCTCCCGTTGAGCCGGAGACCCCGATCGACGTGGTCGACCCGGCGCCGGCGACGCCTGTCGCGCCGGGGCCGCCGACCGCTGCGCCACCAGAGAGCGCTGCTCCGCCGCTCGACGCGGCTGATCCACCCGTCGCAGAGATTGATCCGCCCGATGCGGGCGCAGTTCCCCCGGTCGCGGTGCAACCGCCGCCGGCTATTGCGGAACCGGCGATCGCTGTCGAGCCGCCGCCGATCGAAGTCGCGCCGGCCCCGGCGCCCGTAGCCCCTCAGCCCCCGGCGACGCCGTCCGTGAGCGATGAAGCGTCGACGAACGAGCCGGCGCCAACAACGCCGAACGCCGACACACCCCCGCCGGCCCAACCGCCGACGCCCGCGTTCGAAGCGGCCGCACCCGCCGACCCGGCTGTGTCGGACGCACCCGCATCGACTGACCCCGGTGCTGAGGAGGCCCGCGACGCCGAGACGCCGAGCAAGGTCGCGCTCGATCCGGCCGTCCCCGCGACAGACTCCGCCCCGACGCCGACGCCTTCGAACGAAGCGTCGCCGTGGAGCGACGATGACCGACTCGCAGTGCTCGATCCGCTCGCTGACCGCGGCGTGACGCGGGTCGCCGCGTTTGAGCCGACGGCGCCTGCGTGGACCGATGCGCGTGAGCCTGCGACGGACGTGCCGCCGTTTGAATCGGACGCGGGCGGCGAGGAGATTCTGCTGCTGCGGTCGCAGCCGCCGGCGCCGACGCCGCTCTCGGTCGAGTCTGGGGGCTCATTCTCGGACGTTTTCGAACCGGTCGATGAGGCGGACGCCAATCCATCCGCTGCCGACTCACCGCTGAAGTTGCGCCCGACATCTGACGATACCCCTCACGAGAGCGTGGAGCTTGCGCCAGTTCGAGCGCGTCACGACGCCGAGCTGGACAGTGAGCTCGAAGACGTGACGCCGACCGATACGGCCGCGTCCGAACAGACGTCCGGCGGCGGCGGTTTTTGGCCGGGACTCTGGGGTCTGGTGCGTAGCGCCGCTGGACTTCGCGGCTCCACGACCGAGCGCGCCGAGAGACGCTAGCGCGCTTGAGGTATCGCCGATTGTTGAGAAAGGTATTCCATGCGCACGCTCAGTGTGTTGCTGTGGTCTTCTGTCATCGCGATTGGTGCTGCGGCCGAGCTCCCTAGCAGTGAGGGGCAGACGCTCACGGGCTTCACGGCCCCGTCGCGCCATACGAATCTGGGCGCGGCCCGTCAGGCGCGCGTCACCGAAATGAACGTCGCGGAAGGCGGTTTCGTGGAGGCTGGCGGCGTGGTCGCTTCGCTAGCGCGCGACACGCAGAAGGCGCGGGTCGAATATGCACGCATCAAGGCGGAATCGAGTGTCGGGTCGCGCACCGCAAAGGTGAAGCTCGAAGAAGCCGAGCGCGAGCTCGAACGCCTGCGCACCCTGCGCGAGAGTCGTCTCACCAGCATTGACGAATTGCTGGACGCCGATCGCGCCGTCTCGATCGCCAAGCTCGAACTCGAAAAGGCGCTGATCAGCGGCGCGATGAACAGGGCTCAGTATCAGATCGAACTGCGCATCCTGAACGACCACGTTATCCGCGCCCCGTTCGACGGGCTGGTCGCGTCGCACATTCAGAAGGTCGGTGAGGTGGTCGACGAGGGCGAAGGCGTGGTCTCGCTCGTCCAACTCAATCCGCTCGCGGTCTGGATCGACTGGCCGATCAATCGCGCATGTACCGTCGAAGGCGCCGAATTCGTCGTGCAGTGCGCACGCAAGCCGGAATCACAACGTGTCGGCCGCGTCGCGTTCATCAGCAAGATCGCCGACCCAGCCAGTCAGACCTGCCGCGTGAAGCTGCTGGTCGACAACGAAGACTTGTCCTGGTTCTCCGGCGAGCGCGTCAACGTGATCTGCAACCAAGCCGCCGCGGCCGCGCTGCGCGACAAAGACCAGCCGGCGCCCCAGTCGGCCAGTACCGCGGACTGGCGCGACTAACGCCTCACTCGAATCGGAAGACCGATGTTTGAACACGCAGACCAGACTCCAGATCTCGACGCGTCCGGCGCGGCGCGCTTGCTCGAAGAGCTCGAGCGCAGCACGCCGGAAGTGTTTCGCCAACAGCGGGCGCACTTTCGGATCAACGTGAAGTCGTCAGTCACGCTGCAGCCCGGCGATGCGAGCCAACTGCTGAAGCTGCGCTTGCAGGGCGTGACCGGCGACATCTCGGAGTCTGGCTGCAAGTGTCTATTTCCGCTGCCCGTCCGGGTCGGCGATATCTACCGCATCGAGTTCGATCGTCAGGTGATCAATTTGCCCTTGACGTTTGCACGCTGTGTGCGATGCGCCCTGGTGCGTGAAGATGCGTTTGAAGCGGGGTTCCTCTTTTTCGCCACGGTCAGCCTTCCGGAGAATCTGGCACACCTCGTGGTGCAGTAGGACGCATGCCGTATTCAAGCGATACAACCGCCAACGAGGCGCGTAGCGACAGCGTTGTGCTGGGCCGCCTGCTGAGCTTGGCGCGAACCGCGACGTCGACCCCGCTCTTCATTCGCGAAGCCGTGCGCGAAGTCGCCGTCGCGTTTGAAAGCTCGTTCGCGCTGGCGTACCTGCGATGCTCCGCGAGCGTCATCCGAGAAGAGTGGCGGCCCGGTGGCGTGAGCCCCGACTTCTGGCGCGCTCCCGTCGATGAGCAATTGAACCGCGCCATCGCCAACGCCGCCGCCTGCGGCCGACGCTATTCGGCCCGTGCCGCCAATCTGCAGGTCGCGCTGATCGCCGCTCCGCTCCGCAACGCACTCGGCGACGCCGACGGGGCGATCGCACTGGTCGTCAATCTCGAGCAGCAGACGCTGTCTGAGCAGCTACGACGACTCGAGCAGTTCGCCAACACGGTCAGCGCCGCGGTCGGAACCGTCGGCGCCGCCGGTTCGGCAACCTCCGGCGACCGCACCGCGCTGCGCGGCGCCGCGCGCGTCGGCGCGTCGCAGTCACCAACGGCCCTCGCATTCGAAATCGTCAACGGCCTTCGTAACAAACTCCGGTGTGAGGAGGTCGCGCTGGCGCGCGTCAAGCGTCACCATGCCAAAGTGCTTGCGGTCTCAGGCCGAGACGCCGTCGCCGCCAACTCGCCCACCGTGCGTGCGATGACCGCCGCCTTGGCCGAAACCATCGACTTCCGCGAACCCATCGTCAGCCCCGCTGACGATCAGTGGTCAAACGGGGCCGCGAGATTTCGCCTGCACGCGGCTTGGAGCGACACAGCGGGCCACGCACCGGTCGCCTCGATCCCGATCCTGGACGAACACGGTCCGATCGCGGTGCTCGCTCTGCGCCGTGGGCCCGGAGAGCAGTTTGCCGACGAAGAACTAAAGCGCGTACGCGAAGTCGCGACACCGTTGATTGCCGCGCTCCCACTGGTCGAACGCGCCCACCGCAACGTCGCGCGACACGCGTGCGACGCGGTCGGCGACGCCGGTCGCTGGGTGATGCGACCGGCCAGCCACGGAAAGAAGGTCGCGCTCGGCCTGGCGATCGCGGGAATGATCTGGCTCCTGACCGGCTCCCTCGCGTGGCGCGTGACTGCGCCCGCCGTCTTGGAGCCGGCCGCACAGCGCACGGTGGCCGCGCCATTCGCAGCGGTCATCGCCGACGTACGCGTGGCGCCCGGGGACCGCGTCGCGGCCGGCGATATTCTGTGCGTCTTCGACCGCGAAGACATCAAACTCGAGCACGCCCGACTCGTCGCCGAAGGCCGCATCGCGTCTCATGAAGAGCAGCGCGCGCTCGCCGCGGGCGAACCTGTCGAAGCGCAGCTGGCTGCAGCGCGCGTCGAGTTGCTCGCCGCAGAGCGCGCCCTCGTGACGCAACGGCTCGAGCTCGCCATCGTCCGCAGTCCGATCGACGGCGTTGTGCTCGAGGGTGAACTGTCGCCCCGCGTCGGCGCCGCCGTCGCGCTGGGTGAGCCGTTGTTCAGTGTCGCGCCGGGCGGCGACTGGCGCGTGCGGGTGTCGGCCCCAGCCCGTATTGCCGGCGGCTTGAGCGTCGGCATGCAGGGAGTCTTCGCAACCGAGGCAAGGCCCGAAGACGCCGCCGCCTTCCGCATCGAGACCGTGCATCCGGCGGTGTCTCACGACCCCACCAGCACCGCGCCGCCCGTCGTGACCGCCATCGCGGTGCTCGAAAGCGAACCCGCATGGGCCCGGGCGGGAATGCAGGGCCGCGTGCAATTGAACCTGGGCGATCGGCCGATCTGGTGGCTCTCGATTCACCGCATCACCGACTACCTTCGACTGCGGTTCTGGCTATGACCAGTGCTTCACAACTCGCGCAGCGTCTGGGTCCAGTTCATGTCGATGTGCGCCAGACGCTCAGCGTCACCCGCAGCGTGTTTCGCGGCGACGTCGTCTACGTCGTGCACGACCCGCACTCGCTAACCAATCAGTCTCTGGGTCGCGACGAATACCGCGTCTTCTGCGCCATTCAAAGCCGCGAGCCGTTGAGCACGATCTTCAGCCGCTTGGTCGAAGCCGGCCATGTAACGGACGCCGATGAAGAAGACTTCTACGGCTTCATTTTGCAATTGCATCGCGCCGGCCTCCTCAATCTTCCGATCAACGACGCCGCTCTGTTGCATCAACGCTTCGAGCGTCGTCTCGCGACGCAGCGCTGGTCAGCACCCATGCGGATGCTCTTCTGGCGCGTCCCGCTGTGGAACCCCGACGCGTTCCTCGATCGCACCATCCATTGGGCGGCGCCGCTCTTCACCCGCACTGCCGGTCTGATCTGGTTGGCCCTGGTCGCCGCCGCGGTGGTCCTGCTGATTCGCCGACATGACGCGGCCGCTTCGCCGCTCGAGTTGATCAGCCTGCAAAACCTGCCCGCCCTGTGGCTGACGCTGGTGCTCCTCAAAATCGTGCACGAGTTTGGCCACGCCTACGCCAGCAAGAAGTTCGGGCTGACCGTGCCCGAGATGGGCGCGTTCTTCATCATGGGCACGCCGTGCGCCTATGTGGACGCCACCGCCTCATGGACGCTCGCGAGCAAGTGGCGCCGGCTGACGATTTGCATGGGAGGCATGTACTTCGAGTCTTGGGCCGCGATCGCCGCGACCTTTGTCTGGGCCTCGACCGAGCCCGGCTCGCTGAACACGCTCTGCTACATGGTCATGTGGTTAGCGAGCGCCACCACCGTGCTCTTCAACATCAATCCACTCATGCGCTACGACGGCTATTACATCCTGTGCGACCTGCTCGAGACGCCGAATCTTCGCGCCCGCGCCAACGAACGACTCTCGAGCCTGCTCAAGCACGTGCTCTTCGGGATCGCACCCAAGCACGCCCGACCGGCCAACGAACCCACCGCGCTGCTCATCGCCTTCGGCATCGCCGCCGGCGTCTATCGCGCCATGATCATGGTTTTGCTTGCGGCGCTGCTTGCCACCAAGTCCGCCACGCTCGGGCTCTTCGCCGCAACCCTGATGATCGGCGGTATGGCGTACGGGTTGCTCCGCCGACTGGTCAGCTTCCTCTTCTGGTCCGAAGAAAGTCGGGCGGCGCGGCCGCGCGTCGTCCTCGTGACGACCGGACTGACCGCCGCGATCCTCTGGGGCCTCGTATGGGCGCCCTTTCCCGCGACCACCGTGGTGCACGGCGTCGCCCGCTACGCCGACGAAGTCGTCGCCCGGGCCCCCGACGCCGGTTTCATCACTGCGACCCAAATCACCCCCGGCGTGTTCGTCACGGCGACCGACGTCGTGTGCACCGTGGCGAATCGCGAGACGGAGCGGCGCGTGCTCTCAGCCCACGCCGACGCGCACGCCGCGGCCATCCGCCTTGCGGCGCTGGAAGCGCAAGAACCGAGCGACGCACTGCAGGAGCTCGAGCGGCTCGCGTTTCTCCGCCAACGCGTACAGCGCCACGAGCAGCGCTCGAGAGTACAAGACGTCCCGTCCGGCGCGACCGGCCTCGTGCTCGAGAGCGTGCAGGCGAGCGATGTCGGACGTTTTGTCCAGCTCGGCGATCCGTTGGCCATCATCGCCAGCGGCCCGCTGCAGTTTCGTTGCGAGCTCAATGCCGGCCAACTGGCCGACACCCAGCCGGAAATCGGCGACATCATCGATGTGCGGATTCTCGGCGTCGCCGGTCAGACGTTCGACGCCCGCATTGTTCAGGTAGCGCCGGCGGCCGCTCGAGATCCAAATCAACACGACGCCGGCCCACAGACGTTCGTCATCAAAGCCGAGTTGTCGGGCCCGCCTCCCGCTGGCCTTTACTCCGGCGCTCCCATTCGAGCACGCCTCGCCGCCTCCAGCTCCACGCTCGCCGAAATGCTGCACCGCGGCTGGTTGCGCTTCATCCATCACCTGCGCGCGGCCTAAGCGCCAACCAGCCCCAACTTCGTTCCAACGTTGCAGCGCGGCAGACAACCGTTGCAGCCGGCGTTCATTTCACCGTATCTTGAAGGTGCGAGGGCGGGCCGCCTGGGCCCGCATTCCGAGTCACTCCACGAGCATGCGGGACCCTCGCTGCGCTGCTCAAAAGGCGATGCCGTATGGCGCTAGCTCAGAACTTCGACGAAGCCCCCCTTGCGTTTCAGTTGATCGGCGGCGACCTCGATCAGTTCTACGTCCTCCGATACCGCGGTTCCGAAGGGCTTTGCCAGCTCTTTCGTTTTGAGATCGACGTCCGCTGCTACGACGCTTCGATCGATTACGACAAAATCATTCAGACCCGCGGCTTCCTCCGCATCATCACCCGCGACGGCACCCGACACTTTCACGGCGTCGTCAGCCGCTTCGAACTCATCGACGGCTCCGACGAGTGGAGCTATTACCGTATCGAGCTCGTCCCCGACCTCTGGCTGCTCACCCAACGCTATCAGTCGAGAATCTTTCAGGATCAGTCGACCAAAGCCATCATCGAAGACGTCCTCAAATCCTCGAAAGTCACCACCAACTACCAGCTCGACTTCACCGGCGTCTTCGAGAAACGGCCGTACTGCGTGCAGTATCGCGAGACCGATTACAACTTCATCAGTCGCCTGCTCGAGGAAGAAGGCGTCTACTGGTACTTTGAGCACACGGAAGACAAGCACACCTTCGTCGCCACCGACAAGATCGAAGACTACCCGCCTATCGAAGGCGAACCCGCGCTGCCGTTCGAGCCCGGCAGTTTCATGGAGCGCAGCGCTTCACACGTCGTCAAGTTTCGCCGCGCCTACGCCGTCCGCCCCGACGCGGCCACCATGCGCGATTTCAACTATCAGCGGCCCGAGCTCAAGCTGGAGAAAACCGCGCAGCCCGAGGAGCCGCGCGGCCTGGAAATCAGCGACTATCCCGGCGAGTACGCGACCGAAGCCGAAGGCGAAAAGCTCGCCGAGATTCGCCGCCAGGAACTGCAGACCAGCCACATCGTCGCCAACGGCGCCGCCAGTTGCATCCGTCTCAAACCCGGCGCCCGCTTCAAACTCGAAGAGCACCCAAACGCCGACGAGAACGGCGAGTATCTGCTGACCACCGTCAATCACCAAGGCGAGCAACCCGCCGTACGCGGCTCGAGTGAGTTTGCCGGCGGTCAGGGACTGCTCAGTCACGGCGTGATTCAGGCGCTCGCCAGCGCTCGACAAGACGACAAGAGCGAACACACGCGCACGCTCGCCAACGCCATCCTCGAGATCACCTCGCGATTACGCACCGAAGACAACCGCAGCGGCCCGCTGGGTACGCCCGCGCTCTATCTCAACGGCGGGGTGACCAGCGAACTCGCGGCGCTGGCCGGCGCCGCCGCGCAACACCCGCTGAACGCGATCGGACTCGTCGCCGCCCTGGCCCGCGACAGCGCCGCGAGCGTCCGCGCCGATCTCGGGCCGCACGCCTGCACCTTCGAGTGCGTGCCCGCCGCCACCAAGTTCCGCCCCGCCCGCGCCACGCCGCGGCCGACCGTGCGCGGCGTGCAGACCGCCGTCGTGGTCGGGCCGGGAGACAATCAAGACATCCATACCAACGAGTATGGATGCGTGAAGGTGCGCTTTCACTGGGATCGCGCCGGCAAGAACGACGACACCGCCTCCTGCTGGCTGCGGATCGGCAGGCCGCTCTCCGGCGGCGGCTACGGTTTGTTCATGCTGCCGCGCGTCGGGCACGAAGTAATCGTCGACTTCATCGAAGGCGATCCCGATCGCCCCCTCATCGTCGGCATGGTGCACAACGCCGATCACAAACCACCATACGCGCTCCCCGAATACGCCACCCGCAGCGCCATCAAGACGCACAGCAGCCCCGGCGGCGGCGGCACGAACGAGATCCGCTTCGAGGACAAGAAAGACAAAGAGCACATGCTGATCTACGCGCAGCGCACGCTCTACACGCGCTCGCGCGGCTCCCATTTCCACACCATGGGCAACCATCAGCACGTCTACATCGGCAACGAGCAGCGCACCTTCATCAAGAAGTCGCGCTCCACCATGATCGAAGAAGACGACGCCCTCCACATCATGGGCGAACAGCACGTCCTCATCGACGGCGATGTCCACTCCAAATACGGCGGCAGCCACTTTCACGCCGTGTCCAGCGAGTTCGGCATGAACTGCGGCAGCTTCCTGGTCGATGCAGGGTCGATCTGCCTCGCCGCCGGCGGAAACTTCGTGCTGATCGACAGCGCCGGAGTGACGATCGTGGGCTCCGTCGTGAAAATCAACAGCGGCGGCTCCGCAACGGGCCCGACCCAGCCAAAGCCCGCCGAGCCGGCCGAAGCAAAGCGCTCCCTCTCAACAAAGCCCGGCAAAGACAAATTCAATCAACTCGATCCGTCAGAGCTGCCGCCGATCGCTCCTACCGAGTATGAGGCCCATTGGGTGTCAATTGAATTGAAAGACGAAGATGACAAACCCATGAAAGGCGAGCTCTATGAGATTGAGACGCCCTCGGGCAAGTCGATCAAGGGTTCGCTTGATATCAACGGCTTCGCGCGCGTTTGGGTGAACGAAGAAGGGCAGTGCAAAATCCGCTTCCCCGGCATCGACGCCGAGGAGTGGCAGGAGGCGTAGCGCCATATGGCTTCAAATCCCAGTACCGGATCATCAGCGCCTCCACCGCCGCCCACCGCCGGCCAGACGGCGGCCGGTTCCGGCGGCGGCGGCGGCGGCGCGAATCCGCCGCCCAGCACCGACGAACATCTCGTCGTCGGCAACGACTATATCTCGCGCCTCGCGAAGAACGCCGGCTACAAGAACTGGAAGACCCTCTGGGACAAGAACCCCGAGCTCGCCGCCAAACGCTCCAACCCGTTCATCCTTTTCCACGGCGACAGCAACAACACGGGCGACGTCATCAAGTTGCCGAAGCCCAAGAAGAAAGAGTCCGCCAAGCAGACCAACGCGCATCACAAGTTCAAGGCCAAGTCCGATCAGATCCACCTGCGTCTGCGCGTCGTCGACGAAAACTTTGATCCGCTGCCCGCCGACACCAAGTACAGCCTCTACGTCACCTTCCTGTACGGCGAAGACCTCTATCCGCTCAACGGAGCCGGCGTCATCGACGTACCGATCCTCCGCGACGACGCCAAAGCCACGCTCTTCATCGAGTACCAGGCCGAAGACGAAAATCAGCAGGAGCCCTGGCCAAAGGTGATTCAGGGCGTCGGCGCCGCCGCCGCACCGGCCCCGCCTCCCGCGCCCGCTCCGCAGACCAAGCCGATCACTGTCAAGTTTGAACTCGCCATCGGCCGGCTCAACCCCGTCCTCGAGCAGGCGCCCGACGCCGCGTGCGTCTCCGGCATGCAACAGCGGCTCAACAACATCGGGTTCGACGCCGGACGTATCGACGGGGTCGACGACGATGACTTCAAGGCGGCGATCCGCAGGTTCCAGCGCCGCTTCAAGATCACGGTGAACGGTCAGTCGGATCAACCCACGCAGCAGGCCATGCGCGACTTTCACGACAACGGCGGCGCCGCCCCCGCGCCATAGCCTCTCGGAGTCATCCATCGTGGCGATCACGAAAAAGCCAGCGAAAGAATACAAACTCGACGAGTGGCTCAAGAAGCCCCACGCGATCAAGGATCCCGATAAGGAGCCGTTCGACAAGTACATGTATCAAAACGGCGAGTCGCTGGCCACGATCGCCAAGACCATGTCGCGACCCTGGAACACGCTCAGCGCCGCCGACATCGCACGGTTCAACTGGGGCGCGTCGGCGCCGTCCGAAATCAACTATTACCACGAAAGGCACAACGGCTGCACGCAGGAAAAGAACAACGCCTACGTACTCGCCGCCGGCGATACGAACCCATTCGTTTGGGTGCCGCGCATCAAGGTCCGGCATCACTTCAGCAAACTGCGCAACCCCGATCTCGATGTCGGCCACGTCGCCGCCGACGACGTCAGCGGCACGCACATCAACACCCTGCGCATCCGCCCGGCATACCGCTTGAGCCTCAATCTCGGCGATGTCGACGCGATGTTCGATCCAGTCAACCCCGCCAATCCTGCGCACAGCACCGGCGTGCAGCAGCGGCTCCAGGTCCTCGGGTACCTCTATACGCCGCTCGGACACTCCCAGATCAATACACACACCGAGACGGTCTGGAGGTACTACAAAAAAGTTCACACGCCCGCCGGCGGCGCAGAGCCCAGCGATGTCGAAGCGCTCGCCACCCTCAAACAGGAAGTCCAGAACAACATCCTCGGACGCCTCTCCGGCGGCATGCTGCTGCGCAAAGGCGAGATGCTCCGCGGCGGACTCCCGCAACCGGGCCAGTTCGCCCAAATACGTTTCCCCGGCGGCTACTGCTTCACATTCCCCGGCGCCGCCGACACCCGTACCACCAACACTCGCTGGCAGTTTCAAAACGGAAACTGGATCCCCGTCCCGCCCGGCGCCGACGGTCAATACCTCTACAGTCTCGACCGCTCACGCCACGACGCCGAAGACCTCTACTTCAACGACAATGTCTTCCTCGGAAAAATTCCGCTCGTCGCGCACGTCGAGAAAGTCTACCCCGGCGGAAAGATCGAACCCGCCGAGGGCGTCACGGTCTACTTCCAGCTTATCGATCCCGAGGAAATCCCGGCGTGGAGTGCGTTGCGGCCGCCCGAGCTGCGCGACCACGTCATGGACTACACCAAGGATTCCGGCAACGACCCCGCCAACCCCGGCAATCCCATCGATCCACCGCCTTACATCATCAACAATCGCGGCCCCAAACGCCTTATCGATCAGGCCATGGCCGGCGCCCCCAACGTCCCCAACGACGACCCCCAACGCGACAACGTCGACCGCAACTTCGGCGGCAAACGCCGCGTCCCCGTCCACGGAACCCCGGCCGGCGCCAATCACGTCCCCGGCGTCTTCGAGATCGGAACGACCCGCGACGGCGTGCACAACAACCGCGACGACAAGCACGCCAATTACGGCGACATGACCGCCGCCGAAGAGGTCACCCCGACTACCGAAAGCGTCGGCGGAACAAACGTCACCCGCCACGCCCACGCCGTCAAAGCCACCACCAACGACAAAGGCAACGCCACCGTCGTCTTCATGCCTTCCCGCATCGGCGCCGACCGGTATCGACTGCGCTGCTATGTCGGCCCGCCAACCCTGCAGTTCGCCGGCGACACCGACGAGGGCCCCGTCGTCGAGACCGGCACCATGATCGTGTGGCGTAACATCCGCATGTCGAAGTATCTGCAGGTCAAGCAGGTGCCGCTCGCCGACATCCCCGCCAACGTACAAAGCCTTCACCCCACGCCGCCGCCGCCCATGCCGGCCAACGCCAACCTCAGCGCCGCCTACAACAACGACGGCTGCAACACCGCGGTGGAGGACGTCGACCTCAGTTCACTCAGCACCGCTGAGGCGCCCTACAACCCGACGTTCCGAACTTTCGCCTCCGGCGCGTTCAACAGCAACTACCGGCCGTTGCAGGTGCAGTTTTTCGGCCTCGCTGAGCAATTTCGCCGCTGCTGCTGCGAGTTCATCGTCGACTGCAGCGAGTCGCCCGAAGCGGTCAAATATCCGGATTACGTAAACGCCCTCACCGCCGCCCGCAACGCCGCCCAAGCCAGCAACGAGGTGTCCGTCGCTGTCAACTGGAACGCGCTGGTCATTACCCCGACGCAAGACGCCGGCGATCTCGACAAAATGACCTCGCCGTGGACCTTCAACGTCCGCAGCTTCGCCGACTACAACGCCAACAGCGGCGGCTCCCCAAACCTGAACGGCGCCGCTCGCTATCGGCAGGTCAGCAATGCCATGGTGGATCACGCCTACGCGGCCTTCGTCCGCACCTTCAACGACGGCGGCGTGCTGCCCGGGCTTACGCTCTTCCAAATGCCGCACGGCAGCACCTGGGACCAGCTCCAGCCGCCGCCCACCGCCAACGACAGCGTACTCACCACCAGCGGCATCGCGCTGAGCTGCCGCGGCGCCTTCCTCTGGTACTCCGCCAGCATCTATCGCGGCAATTTCCCCTACGGCACCAGTTCAAACGCCGCGCACGAACTTGGACACGTGCTCATGCGTCCCCACTCACTCGCCGCCGGAGGCGAACGCCCGGCGCAGCACGACGTCGCCGCCGACGCCGTCTGCGTTATGAGCTACCGCGGCTGTTTCGGCGAGTTCTGCGGACGATGCGTCGCCGCCATTCGCGGCTGGCGAACGCGCGGCGGCGTGCGGGCTAACGGTTCGAACGAAACCAACTTCCTCTAAGGGATCCCCAATGGCGCGCCTCGCGCTGGCCGCCGTGCTGCCAGCCCTCATCGCACTCGCCGCCTACGCCGCCCAGGAGCCGCTCATGCCCGCGACAGCACATATCGAGCTGAAGCCCAACACTGTCATGATGCAGCAGCATGTCGCGATCTCCTGCGAGCTGCGCAACACCGGATCGACCCCGCTCCGCGGCGTGAACCCCAACAGCTTTGCAGGCGCCGCCATCGTCCGCGTCACCCACGTCGACTCCGGACGCTCAGACGAGTTCACCGTCGGGCAACCCGCGGGCGGCAACCCGCGCGTCGCCGACCTCGCTCCGCGACAGACACTCACCTACGACTACGAAGTCGCGCGCGAAGTCCAGTTCGCCGGCCCCGGCGAGTACAAAATCTCCGCGCTCTACCGCTGGAACAACAACGTCGATCAAGCCGTCTCCGATCCCGTCACGCTCAAGGTCACCCCCGCCAATCCTCGCACCCTCACCATCACCAGCGCGTTCGGCGGCCCAGGCGCGGTGAGCTTCGGCGTCTGGACCCACCAGCCCGAGAAGGGCGCCCCCGAGTTGTGGCTCGCCGAACTCGGCTCCACCGGCAAGCCCAGCGTTCAAAGCCTCTCGCTCCTCGCGACCCTCAAAGAACCCGTCGTCGCGTACAGCAGCGTCCCGCCCAACGCCGCCCCCAGCTTCCCCCGTTTCGCCTGGATCGCCAACTTCAAGCTGCGGCACGTGCTCTTCGGCAATGGTCAAGCCAGCGACGTCGCGGCCGAGTGGATCGCGAACGGCGGTGTCATCGTTCCCCCGCTCTTCGAATTGCCGACCAACCCGGGGCAGCCGCCCGCCGGCGCAGACGCCATCGTCTATGAACCCGGCGAAGACGGACGTGACGGCGGCCTACGCCTCATACAGCTTGGCTCCGCCAAACGCGGCGGGGTCTTCGATGTCGACATCCCCGGCCCCCAACCGCTGTGGATCAGGAGCGTCTATCTGCAGTCGCAGCGCCGCTACACCTTCTTCCTGCAGCAAGAGCAGCAAGGACTCACACTACGCGCGCTGCCCAGCGCCGCGGGTCGCGATCCGGGCCAGGTCTTCGAACTGTTCACGATTCCAGGCGCGCTCGTCGGCGCCGAAGTGCAGCTACTACACGACAACAACGCCTGCGGCGCGATCCTGGTCGACACCAACGAACCCGAGAATCCCTACCGCATCCACCGCTGGATGCTCGCCGACGACAAGAAACACGGCCGTATGGAGCCGGTCCGCCTGCGAACACCGGCGCAACTCAAGTTCAAGGCCGCCCAACTCGCAATCAACGCCGGCGGCGATCCGTTCGCCATCCTCGAGGTCGACCAGCCCGATCCCGCGTACTACTACGCAACACCCGACGGCGAGGTCTCCGGCATCGGTGCGCCCGACCTCACCATTCAGGCGCCCCTCGGGCTCATGTTCCGCCGCGGGGTCAACCCTACGCTGTTGGTCACCAAGCCCGACCACGGATTCGTCTTCATCAAGCCGCGCTAGAGGTCAGCACCCGATGCCCGACGCCGCTCGCATGAGTGACATCACCAGTCACGGAACGCCCCTCACCCCCGGGCCCGGCAGCCCCGATGTCCTCATCGGCAACCTGCCCGCCTGGCGCGCCCTACCCGACAGCGTACCCGCCGGCGGTCTCGAGTCAGCCACTGGAACCGTCGCCGGACTCATGGACAAGCCGCAGCTCACCCCGCCCAGCACAACCCCCGACGTCGCCAGTGCGATGGCCGACTTCGCCAGCTCCGGCGGAGCCGCGTTCGCCCCCGCGCTCGCCGCCAACATCACCCTCACCGCCGTCTGGACGTCGGCCTCGGCCGTCCCCGGAGGCCAACCCGCCGCGACCCAGGCCTACACCATCGGTATCCAGCTCGCCGCGGCCGCCGCCGCCGCCGCTGCGGTCACCGCGATTGTCGGCGGCGCAACCGACATGATGATCTGCAGCATGCCCCACGTCGCCGGAATCCACGGCCCCGGTGTCGTCACCAAAGGCAGCGGAACCGTCGTCATCAACAACCTCCCCGCGTGCCGCGCCGGCGACAAAGTGTTCGAAGCATCCGGCGGCGAAAACGCGATCTCGATGGGCGAGCCAACCGTGCTGATCGGCGATTGAAGCCGAACGCCTCGCACCGCGACGATGCGACGCGTCAGGCGCCGGCTCCCAGCCGTTCAATCACCGCTCGCGCGATCAAAATGCGCTGCACCTCGCTCGCACCCTCACCGATCTCGCAGAGCTTCGCGTCGCGCATGTAGCGCTCCACCGGCACATCTTTCGTGTACCCGTATCCACCGTGCAGTTGTATCGCATCCAGCCCGACGCGCGTCGCAATCTCGCTCGCGTACAGCTTCGCCATCGAAGCCTGCATCCGCGCGTCGCGACCCGCGTCAAGCGCCGCGGCGGCCGACTGCACCAGTAGCCGCGCGGCTTCGATGGACGTCGCCATATCCGCCAGTTTGAACTGCACTGCCTGAAGATCAGCCAGCGTCTTCCCAAACGCCTGACGCTGCGCCACGTAGCTCAGCGATTCTTCGAGACAGCCGCGCGCCAACCCAACCGACAACGCGCCAATCCCGACCCGCCCGCGCTCCAGCACACGCAGTGCGTCGATGTACCCCTGATGCAGCTCACCCACCAGCGCTTCCCGACCAACCCGCACGTCCTCCAGCGTAAGCGCGGTGGTGTCGCTCGAACGCATCCCCAGTTTGTCTTCCTTAGGCTCAACCGCAAAGCCCGGCGCGTCGCGCTCGACAACAAACGCCGAGATGCCCTTCGCCTTCGACGCTTCGGGCCGCAGGTCGGTGCGCGCCATAATCACAAACACCTGCGCCCGCGAGCCGTTCGTGATGAACATCTTCTGGCCCGAGATCCGCCAGCCGTCTCCGTCCGGCTCTGCCCGCGTCGCGAGCGCCGCCGCATCGGACCCCGAGCCCGGCTCGGTCAGCCCCCACGCCCCCAGCCACTCCGCGGTCGCGAGTTTCGGGAGGTATTGCTGCTTCTGTGCGTCGTTCGCCGCCAGCAGCAGGTGCGCGGTGCACAAGCCATTGTGCGCCGCCGCCAGCAACGCCGCTCCGCCGTCCTGCCGCGCCAGCTCCTCCATCACAACCGCGTTCGCGAGATATCCCAGCCCCGACCCGCCAAACTCCGTTGGCGTGAACAACCCGAGCAGCCCGAGCGACCCCATCTGCGCGACCACGTCGGCCGGAATCAGCCCCTCGCGATCCCAATCACGCGCATGCGGACGAATCTCACGCGCCGCGAAATCGCGCACCGCATCCCGTAATGCCGCTAGGTCATCTGGTAGATCGAAGTTCATCAGCAACGCCCGGAAAGATAAGTGTCATGCAGCGGCGCTCGCCGCACCTCTGACAATAGTCGGCTCATGCAATCGGCGCCCGTCACGCCACGCCGCTCACGACGGATCGCGGTTCTCGCGCAGCCACTGGCGGTCTTCGGCTGCAAGCGGATTCGCCTGCCCGGCGGCCTCAGCCTGCGACGCAATGCGATCCGCCTCGCGCAGCCAAGCTTCGACCGGGGCTTCGCTGTTCAGCGCACGCGATGCCTGCGCCAGTCGAACGAGAGCGGTTGCACGACGATCGTCGTTCGCCGGCAACAGCTCTAACACCCGCTCCCACTCGAGTTGCGCATCCGCCAAACGATCCGACATACGCATCAGAATGTTCGCCAGCGTGTCGCGAAACTCCACATCGCGCGGCGACAGCTCAACCGCCCGTTGCGCAAGCGGAAGCGCCTCCTGCAACGCAGAGCTGCTGGCCCCCTCACGTCCCACCACCCACGCCAGGTTGTTCAACGCGTCAGGATCGTTCGGCGCCAGCGCGACGAGCTCACGAAAGGCGCGTTCCGCTTCGTCATAGTCGCCTCGTTGATACGCCAACACACCCAGCGACGCCCATACGCCCGGTCGGCGTCGATCGAGTTCCGCCGCCCGCTTCAGAAAGGTTGTCGCTGCGGACGCATACGCCGGCCGGCCAGCCAGCAACCCGCCCGCCGTGATCAGCAGTTCGACATCCGGCCTCGCCGACGCCAATGTCTCCCGCCCAAGACGCTCGACCCGCGCGTCGTCGCCGCGCTCCGCCGCGAGCCGCATGCGCGACTGCGCTACAACGGCCGCCTCGGGCGCGAGCTGCTCGGCACGCGCCAGTCGCGCCTCAGCCTCATCAAACGACCCCGCCTCGATCAGCAGATCCGCCAACGCCAACTGAACCCCTATCGCCTCCGACCCCGTCGGCGTCTCCGCAAACTCCGCCAGCAATGACCGCGCGTCCGCCGACCGATCGAGCGCTTGATACACAGCGGCCAGCGCCAGGTACGGCTCCGTCGGCGGCTCAACCGTCTCGAGCGCCGCCCGCAGTTGCGGCTCATACTGCCGCAACTCCGACCGTTCGTCGCGAAATCGCGCAATGTCCGTCGCGAGTCGCAACGCCTCCCAATCCTCCGGCGCCGCTTGCAGCGCCGCCCGCGCATGCCCGCGCGCCGCCTCCAGACTGCCGTCCAACACGCTCGCCCGCGCCGCCGCCTTCGACAGCGCAAGCTGCGCTCCGTGAATACTCAGCCCGCGTTCGGCCAGCGCGAGCGACAGTCGCGGCTGGTTTACTTGCAGCGCCAGACGAGCCAGACGCTCGTAAATCACGGCGGAAGCCGGCGGCGCCGATACCGCCGCCCGTAGGGCTTCCAGGGCGCCGAGCCGTCGCTCCGCATCCGGGTCGCTCGCTAGATACGCCGCCTGCACCCAGCGATAGCCGGCGTCGTCAGCGCCCAGTTCGCGCAATTCATCCAGAAGTGCCGCGGCCCGCTCGCGCCCATCCGGTGTATCACTCGCGAGCGCCGCCTGCGCCAGCGCCACGCGCAAGCCCCGCGAGCCGGGAAACTGGCCGAGTCCGTCACGCCACGTTTGCTCGGCTTCATCCAGTCGGTCCTGACGCGCATAAAACTCGCCGAGCGCCAGCGGACCAAAGTCAGACTCCGACTGCGCCGCGAGCGCTTGAAAGTCAGCCTCCGCACGGTCCACGTTGCCCGCGCGCAGGTGAAAGCTCGCCCGCAAGAGGTAAGCCGCCGAGCTTTGCTCGTCCGAAACCAAGTCGTCCAGGATCGCCCGGGCATCGTCGATACGACCGTCAGCCAGCAGAATCGAGGTCTGCACGCGAACCGCCGCCAGCCGCGGCGCATTCGGTTCGTTCTGCACGATGCGGAGCGACTCCTCGACGTCGCCGGTCGCCTGATACGTCAACAGCCCGAGCCGCAGTGCGTCGTCCGGATCGTGAACGTCAGAAGCGACGCGTTCCTGCAACTCCCCAAGCGCCGTGTCCAACTCACCAGCCTGCAACGCCAGATCCACCCGAAGCTGACTCGCAGCACGCTGCGACATGCGATCTTGCAGTTGCGTCAGCACGTCGTTGGCATCCGCAAAACGCTGCTGTTGCTGCAGCAACGCCAGCAACTGGTTGCCCAGCGCCATCGTCTGTGTCGCAGCGTAGCCCTGCCGATAGACCACTTCGGCGTTCGACAACTCGCCCGCTTCCTGAAACGCGCCGCCCAGCAGCAGATACGGCTCGGCGCGCGTCGGGTCAGCGTCGATGACATACTGCAGCATGGAGCGCAGCGCTTCACGATTGGCCGGCCCCTTCCCCGACGCCAACCAGAGCCGCGCTTGCTGAATGCGCCACTCCAACCCGTTCTGACCTTCAATGTCGCGCAGCTCGTGAACCAGTTGCTGCGCTTCCGCGACGTCGCGCATGCTCTCGGGCTGATCGAGCAATCGCACCCGCACCGAAAGATTCTCCGGCGCTTCCGTCCGCAGGTCCCGCAGTTGCGCAAGCCCTGCTTCGCGATCGCCGCGACGCAACTCGAACGCCGCCGCCTGCTCGTTCAAGCGAATCAGCTCGTCGTCGATGGTCGCGTCGCGCCCCGTCGCGAACGCGGCGCGGGCCGCTTCAAGTTCGTTCAGCGCTTCGTGCACACTCGCCAGCAAAACCCACGCGTTCGCACTCTCAGGACGCGCGTCCGTCGCCTCGCTTGCGACCGCAAGCGCCTTGTTCGGCTCCTCGTTTTGCAGATGCACCCGCACCAACGCCGCCGCGGCCGCCAACCCGTCGTTCGGTATCTCCATCGCTGACCGCAACACGCGCTCGGCGGCGGATGCATCGCCTTCGCTCAGCAATGCCGTCGCCAGCAGCAGCCGCGGCCGGACGAGTTCCGGATGTTGCTCGCAGAACGTCTCCAGCTCAGACCGCAGCGGCGCCAGCGGCCGATCTTCTTGCGACGCCAGCGCCAACCGCGCCGCGAAGCGCAACGTCTCGACGCCTGGCGGCGGCGCATCGCCCGCCGGCTCCAGCAGCGTCAACGCGGCGCGCGGCTCCCCGCGATCCAGCGCCTGCTGCACCTGCGTCGCCAGCCACGGCCCGACCGTCGCGCGGCCCGCACCCAGTTGTGCCGCTCGACCCGATTGACCGGTGTTCACGTATGCGTTGGCCAGCAGCCGCCGCGCAGGCGCCGTGAATTCCGGCACCCGCTGCAACGGCTCCAGCAACGAGATGACGCGATAGGGCCGCCCCTCGGCGGACAACACCGCCGCCTCCAGCATCTGCGTTTCCGGAGCGTTCAGCGCAGTCGGCTGGCTGGCTTCAAGAAAGCTGCGATAGCGCTCGAACAGCGCACGCCCCTCTTCGACGCGATCCGCCGCCAGCATCATCTCCGCCGCCTCGGGAAGCAGCGCCGGAGCGACGGGGGTCTCCGCCGCCGATTCCAGAATCTCCTCCGCTGCCGCCGCCGCATCCGCAAAACGCCCTTGCTCAATCAGTAGCGACGAGTGCGCCCGAAACAGCGCCACCCGCCAGTCGAGCGGGTTGACGACATAGCCGCTCAGTTGCGCTTCCGTGATCCCCTCCGCGCGCTCGATCTCCGCCGCAGCGCGATCCATCTCGCCCAGCGACAGCCACAGCCGACTCGCCGCCAGCACGTGCGTCGGATCCTCGATCGGCGCCGAATCCGCAGCTCGCAGGTCCTCACGCGCGGCTTCACGCAGCGCTTCCGCCTCGTCCTCACCGCCTTCAGCCGCCAAGCGCAACAACGTTCCGGCGCGCGCAACCCGCGCGCCGCGCCCGGGGCAGCGCTCCACAGCTTCATCCACGAGTCGACGAGCTTCATCGCGCGCCCCGTCGGCTTCGGCAATCAGCAGCAGGTTCGCCAGCGCCGCACGCATCTGGACCTCGACGCCGCACGTCTCGTCATCCGCCGGCCGGTCAAGTTGCTCAATGCTTCTCTGCAGCCGCTCGAGCGCCAGATCCGGCTGGTCACGGGTGACATAGACGCGCGCCAGCGACAACTGCGCACGCAAGTCATCCGGCTTGCTCGCCAGTCGCTCCTCGGCGAAGTACTCGAGCTCGGTGGTGTTGCGAATCGCTTCGTACAGCCGCAGCAGCTCATGCACCGATTCGTCGCGCTCATGCGCGCGCAGAAGCTGACGGTGGGCGCTAATCGCGCCCCCGATATGCCCGTCGGTCAGCGGCCGCCGCTGCAACTGCGCATCGGCGAACAGCAGCAGCGCATTCGGGTCGCCCGGATTCGCACGGATGTACTTCCCCAGCTCGCGAACCGCGAGTTCCCAATCGCCGCTTTCGTACGCCGCGCGACCGTCTTCGTACGCCGCGGTCACCGCCGCCGCCTGCCGCGCTTGCCGCAGCAGGATAGCCCCGGCGACCAGACCGACGATCGCCACGACGATGATCGACAGCAAGACGATCCGACTCATTCCACGACGTTGCACGTCATGCATCCTGCGAGTTCTCCGTTGAAACCGTGGACGAGGCGCCGCCGACCGCCGGCCCGAACCTCACGCGCGAAACGCTCAGGATCGCCACGCAGCCGCGCGCCATCCAGGCCGCGCCGCCTAACGACGCCAGAACTGCCCGCCATACTGCCCCGCGTCGCCCAGCTCTTCTTCAATCTGCAGCAGTCGGTTGTACTTCGCGACCCGGTCGCTGCGGCTCGCACTGCCGGTCTTGATCTGGCCGGCGTTCGTCGCGACCGCCAGATCGGCAATCGTGGTGTCTTCGGTCTCACCGCTGCGATGGCTGATCACCGCCGCGAAACCGTTGCGCATCGCGAGATCGACGGCATCGAACGTCTCGGTCAGCGAGCCGATCTGATTGATCTTCACGAGAATCGCGTTGCCCGACTGCTCGTCGATCCCGCGTGACAAATACTTCACGTTGGTAACGAACAGATCATCGCCGACGAGTTGCACACGATCGCCGATCTTCGCCGTGAGCTGCCGCCAGCCCTCCCAATCGTTCTCCGCCAGACCGTCTTCGAGGCTGCGGACTGGCCACTTGCTGCAGATCTCGGCCCAGTAGTCGACCATCTCTTCACTGGTCGCGATGCGGTCAGGATCGCTCTTGAAGAAGCAGTATCCGTCTTTACCCTTCTCCTTCGCTTCGTTCGCGAGTTCGCTGCACGCCGGGTCGAGCGCGAAGAACACCTGCTCGCCCAGCTTATAGCCCGCCTTGTCGCACGCCTTCGCGATCAGCTCAAACGCCTCGTCGTTGCTCTTCAGGCTCGGGGCGTAGCCGCCTTCGTCGCCGACCGCGGTGTTGTAGCCCTTGTCCTTCAGCACCTTCTTGAGGCTGTGAAAGATTTCGGCGCCCCAGCGCAGCGCTTCCTTGAACGTCGGCGCTCCCCACGGCTGCACCATGAACTCCTGAAAGTCCACCGTGCTGTCCGCGTGCTTGCCGCCGTTCAAGATGTTCATCATCGGTACGGGCAGCGTCCGCGCGCCGGCCCCGCCGAGATAGCGATAGAGCGGCAGATTCAACGCCTCCGCCGCGGCCTTCGCCGTCGCGCACGACACCGCCAGAATCGCGTTGGCGCCGAGCTTGCCCTTGTTCTTCGTGTCGTCAATCTCGAGCATGCGGTGATCGACCGCCGCCTGATCAAACGGGTTCATCCCAATCAGCGCTTTCGAGATCTTCTCGTTGACGTTCTCGACCGCCTTCGTCACGCCTTTGCCGAGATAGCGATCCTTGTCGCCGTCGCGCAGCTCGACCGCCTCATTCTCACCCGTCGACGCGCCGCTCGGAACCGCGGCCCGCCCCACGGTCCCGTCGCACAAACGCACGTCGGCCTCCACCGTCGGATTGCCACGCGAGTCCAGCACCTCACGCGCGTGAACCGCTTCAATTCGCCAACTCGGCATGCGCATCGCTCTACTCCTTGTCATCACGCGTGGCGGCGGCCACGGGGTCCCTCGACTCCTCAGTCGGCGCATCGGCCGGCCGAGTGGTTACGGTTGAGAACTTCGGCGGCGGCGGCGGCGGAAGCGGCCGCTCAATCTCGGCCAGCACCAGCACCGGATTCGCCGACTCGTCAGCACTCCCACGCTCCCAGTAGTACGTCACGCGAACCCGATCGTCCGCACGCACATCCCGCAGCGTGGCAACCCGATCGTTGATGTAAATCTCGCTCTCCGGGCGAACCCGCAAGACCTGCGTGTCAAGCCGCCACGGCGCAGCGCCCGCCGTACCCGGTGTCGCTTCATAACGCAGGAGAAGCTCACCCTCCGCGTAGTTGTTCGGCAAATCCGCGAACGCAACACTGCCGACCGCCGCTTCGTATTCGCGCGTCATCGACGCATCCCGACATCCGCACAGCGCCGCCGCGACGAACGCCCCCAGCGCGACACTGCGGATTGACGCGGCGCCGAGTCCGTCGAGAACGCCGCAAAAGCCCCGGTTGAGAGTCCGTTTCGCAAGCATCAGCCGCCAGCTTACCGGGCCCGCGTCGAGAGCGCAACTCACCTGCCACTTTGGCGGCGTTTGCAGACGCCGCAATCTCATCCCCGCTCCTCGAACACCGCGGATTCCGACGCCGGCGAGCCCCGCCGCGCGGCGCCGAATTTGCCACCCTCCCCGTGTCGCCGATGTAGTATCCAACGGCGATGCGCCGCGGCAGCGCGGCATGGAACCCGGCAACTGATGGAGTGCTGTAACCGATGCGCCTGATGAATAACGTGAAGACTGCCTTTCTGCTCGGCGCCCTCATGGCGCTCTGTATGGGTGTTGGCTACCTCATCTTCCCGCAGAACCCCGTCGGAGGGCTGCTCATTGGCTTCATGTTTGGCGGCGTCGCCAACCTGATCGCCTTCTTCTTCTCCGACAAAATCGCGATTCGCGCGATGGGGGCGCAGGAAGTAACCCGCGCCGACGCACCGTGGCTGGTCGACACCACCCACCGGCTCGCGGACCACGCCGGCCTCCCGCATCCCCGTGTCTACATCTGCCCGCAAGACGCGCCGAACGCATTCGCCACCGGGCGCAGCCCGAGCCATTCCGCCGTCGCCATCACGCAGGGCATGTTGCGAGCGTTCCCCAAGGATGAAATTGAGGGCGTGATCGCGCACGAACTCGCCCACATCAAGCATCGCGACGTCCTGATCTCCACGGTCGCCGCCATCATCGCCGGCATGATTAGCATGGCAGGCTACATGTTGATCTTCTTCGGCGGTCGGCGCGACAGTCCGCTGGGGGCGGTCGGCGCGATCGCCATGATCATCTTGGCGCCGATTGCCGCCGCCCTGATCCAGATGGCCATTTCGCGACAGCGCGAATTCGCCGCCGATAGCTACGGCGGCGAACTGTGCGGCGACCCGCGAAAGCTCGCCCGCGCCCTGCAGCGCCTGCAGACCGGCAACGAACGCATTCCCATGGAGACCAACCCGGCCTTCAACCAGATGTTCATCATGGAGCCGTTGTCCGCCGGCGGCGTCGGCGGCCTGTTCATGACCCACCCCCCAACCGAGAAGCGCATCCAGCGCCTCATGGACCAGGCGAACGGCCGCTAAAACGGCGCCGCGCTGCTCAGACGCCGTAGGGGGGCGTGAGGAAGAAGTTCGGGTATTCCACGGAGCACATCGGAAACCCCAATGATTCATCTCACTCGCGAAGTTCGGTTCAGCGTCGATCGCGATTGGGCGGGACGCGTGGCCAGTTCGCGACCCGTCACCAACTCCTGGAGCGGTTGGCCGAGCGCCGTGGGCTTGGTCCCGTACCTACGCTTCCGCGTGACCGTCCGCGGCGAGCCTGATCCGCAAACCGGCTATCTCTGCAACATCAAGCTGCTCGATCAGCTGATCCGCGAACACGCGATCCCGCCCATTGCCGACCGTCTACACGCCCGCGGCTGGCGGCTTGCGGCCGAAGCCGTCGTGAGACTCGCGTGGGACTCCATCCAGCCAACCATTCCGCAGCAAGCGACGCTCGCTCGGCTCGAGCTACTCGCTACGCCGTACCTTTCATTCGCCGTCGTCGAGGAGGCGCCGCACATGGTGCAGCTCACCCAGCAGTTCGAGTTTTCCGCCGCCCATCGGCTGCACTGCCCCGAACGCAGTGCCGCCCAAAACCGCGACTACTTCGGTAAGTGCAACAACCCCAACGGACACGGACACAACTACGTCGTCGAAATCACGGTGAACGGCGCGCCCGAGGCGGCCTCGGGCGCGCTGCTGTCGCTGCCCAAATTCGAAACGCTCGTGCGCGACGAAGTCATCGACCGACTCGACCACAAGCACCTCAACGAAGATACCACCGAGTTTCGCGCCGTGAACCCCACCGTCGAGAACATCGCCCGCGTCGTATGGGAGATGTTGCACGACAAGGTCAGCCAGGCCGGCGTCGCCAAACTCAGCAACGTCCGAGTCTACGAAACCCCCAAAACGTGGGCCGATTACGCCGGCTGAACCGCGCGCCCGCCGATGCCGGGTCGCATCCGCAGATCAAGCCGCGGCGAACTCGACTAGCTCCAGAGCAACCCGCCGATAGTCCGCCAGCCGCTTCAACGATTCCCCGTTTCGCCCCGAGAGCGTCACTCGTGGGGCGGCTAGAATGCCAGACTGGTAGCGGTAACGTGACGCGGGCGGCAATCCGCCCCGACATGCGGAGGTCTCGATGCGGTCCACTTGTATCTCGGCGGCAGTCGCCGCGGCGTTGCTCATTCCCCTAACCGGCTGCCCCAACCTGCCCGGCGCCGGCGGCGGCGACCCGACCATCGTCGCGGAGATCCAGCTCAGCGCCGCCAGTGGCGAGCCCCCGCTCGAAGTCTTCGTTTCCGGCCTCCGGTCTTCTTCAACCGCCGGCGAGATCACCAACTACGCCTGGACCATCGACGGAACCACCTATGGGACCGCCGAGTTCTTCCACACCTTCACCGAGGTCGGCGCGTTCGACGTCAACCTCACCGTCACCGACGCCGCCGGAAACACCGCCAGCACGAAGTCGCAGGTCAGCTTGCTCGGTGATGGGGCGGTCACCGCGACGATTCGCACCAATGTCGACACCGGTCCAGCGCCGCTCGGCGTGCAGTTCGACGGCGCCGGCAGCACGGCGATCAACGACACGATTCGCGATTACTTCTGGGACTTCAACGACGGCTCGACCTCCATCGAACCCCGCCCGTTTCACATCTTCACCGAACCCACCCGCTATCGCGTCACCCTGCGCGTGCGCTCGCGGGCTGGAAACGAAGACACGACCGAGAAGTTCATCGAAGCCGGCGCCGCCCCCGGGGCGTCGCTGCAGTTCAACGGCGCTCAAGTCGCGACGCTGCAACTCCCCGAAGCCCGCACCTTTGAGCAACTCACCGTCGGTGCATTCTTCAAGACGCAGGGCGCCGGCGGCGCGCTGCTTACGCTCGGCGCCCAAAACCTCATCGTGTTCGCCGATTCCGCCAACAACGAGATCCGCGTTCAGCGCGACGGTGTGGTGCTCACCGCCGTCGCCGCCAGTCTCGACGCCCGCTGGCGCTACCTCGCCGTCACCTTCGACGCCGAGAACGACAACGCCGAGATCTACCTCGACGGCGTGTTGCTGCGCAATGGCGTCTTACCCGGCGGACCGCTCACCTTCTCCGTGCTGCGCATCGGCCCGGGCTACGACGGCAACGCCGCCGCCGTTCGCCTGTTCGACGAAGTACGCACGGTCGACGAAGTGCTGGCCGACGCCGGCGACATCGTCCCAGTCGCGGCCCGACACGTGTGGCCGATCAACGACGGCTCCGGGCAAGGACTCTGGGACGCAACCCGCGACATCGACGCCGGCTTCCTGGGCAACAGCACCGGCGTAGAGGGCATCGCCGACCCAAGCTGGAGCGCCGACGCACCGCCGCTCTAGCCCGCCCGGAACGCGCCGCCGCACGGCCGCCAAGCGTTCACAAGGGCTGCCCGGCGGAGCGCACGGCTTTACGCCGACGCAGAAAACGCCTCGAGCCCCTCAGCAATCACCTGTGCCGCACGCTCGAGTTCACGACTCTCCAGCACGCCGGCCAGCCGCACCTTGTTCTCGCCGCGCTCACGCGACATGTAAAACCCTGCCGCCGGCGCCAGGAACACCGTCTCCCCATCCAGCGAAAACTCGTCCAGCAGGAAAGCCGCGAACTGCTCGGCGCAATTCACCGGCAGCCGCGCGATCGTGTAGAACGCCGCGTGCGGCTTGAACGCCTCCACGCCCGGAATGCCCCCGAGCGCATCGTGCAGCTTGTCGCGACGCAACTGATACTCACGGCGCACCGCATCCACATAGTCGCTCGCAAGGTTGTTTAGCAGATACTCCGCCGCGTGCTGCTCGATCGACGGCGCCGCCAGCCGAGCTTGCGCCAGCGCGATGCAGCTTTCAAGGATGTGCGGGTTGAAGCTCACCAGACAGCCCAGCCGCGCGCCGCACAAACTGAACCGTTTCGACAAGCTGTCGACCACGACCACCTGCGGGTCCGGCCCCGCCGCCTCGAAAATCGACGGACAATGCCGCCCATCAAACACCAGTTCGCGGTACGTCTCGTCGACCACGAGAAACAGCCGGTGTTTGTGACACAGCGCCAGCAGCGATCGCAGCCGCTCCGCGTCGCAGATGGTCCCCGTCGGATTGTTCGGGTTGCACAGCAAAATCGCCCGCGTGCGATTGCTGAGGTGATCTTCGATCAGCGCCGTCTCCGGCAGCGCGAACTCAGTCTCCATCGTCGTCAGCAGCGGCGTCAGGTTCACGCCCGCAATCGCCGCGAAACTCATGTAGTTCGCATAGCTGGGGTCGAAGATAATCACCTCGTCGCCCGGATCGCACAGCGTCATGAACAAGAACACCAGCGCTTCGCTGGCGCCTGTCGTGATAAGCATGTGGTCCGGAGCGAATCTCACCCCAAGCTGCGACGTCAGCAGCCCGCTCCACGCACGCCGCAAACCGTCCGCCCCCGGCGAGGCTTCATACGCCACCACCGGCTTGTCAAACGAACGAATGCCCTCGAGAAACGCCGCCGGCGTTTCGATGTCGGGCTGCCCGATGTTGAGATGATGTACGCGAACGCCGCGCCCCTTCGCTGCATTCGCTTTCCCAGCCAGTTTGCGAATCGGCGAAGGCGGGGTGTTTCTAGCCCGCAACGAGAGAGACCATCGGCTCATACGCGCTCCTTGGCTTCCGTGCGACAGCCTAGCAGAATATGCCCGCCAGTCCGGCGCCGCCGACCGTCGCCCGCGCCGACCACCAAAACCCGCCAGGAGCCGCCGCGTGGCAGCCCGCACCGCAAACCCACGCCTGTTCGGCGCCCATCTGTCAATCGCCGGCGGCATCGTCAACGCACTGCTAGCGGCCCGCACGTTGCGCTTCAACGCGCTGCAGGTCTTCGTCAAGAACCAACGCCAGTGGAGCGCCCCACCCCTCGCCGAAGACGCCATCGCCGCGTGGCGTGAAGAGCGTTCCTCGAGCCGCGTGGGCGCGGTCGTTGCGCACGCCGCCTACCTGATCAATCTCGCCAGCACCGAGCGTTCGTTGCTGAACAAAAGTCGCGCCGCACTGCTCGACGAGTTGCAGCGTTGCGACGCGCTCAGCATCGACTACCTGGTGTTGCACCCGGGCTCGGCAAAAGGCGGGAGCCGCGACGCCGCCATCACCCGCGTCGCAGAGTCGCTCGATCACGTGCTCGACCGCGCCGGCGAGCTGCGCACGCAAGTATTACTCGAAACCACCGCCGGCCAAGGCGACAGCCTCGGCGTTTCGTTCGAGGAACTCAGCGAGATCATTGCGTTGATGAGCGCCGCAAATCGCGTCGCCGTCTGTGGAGATACCTGCCACGTCTTCGCCGCCGGGTACGACCTACGCAGCCAATCCGCATACGACGCGATGATCGACGAGGCGGAGCGAACCGTGGGGTGCGATCGCATTCGCTGTTGGCACATCAACGACAGTCGCGGCGAGTGCGGCTCGCGCCTCGACCGACACGCCCACCTCGGCGCGGGCGCCATCGGGCCGCGCGGCCTCAAGCGCGTCGTCGCCGACCCACGCTTCGCCGCCGTCCCCATGATCATCGAAACGCCGAAAGGCGAAGACGAGCGCGGGCGAGACATGGACGCGATCAATGTAAGCAAGCTACGCCGCTGGGCCCGCGGCTGATGCCAGTTCGGTAGCGCCGCAGCGCGTCGCAAGCCACGCCGCGATCGACCGCAACGCTGCTCCCGCCGCCCTTCGAGTACACTCCGCACGCATATCCGAGTGGGAGACGGACTGATGCCGCGTGCCAAGACCATCATGATCGATCTGGACGGCGTGCTCGCCACCGAGGAGCGCACCTTCGAACGTCCGCTGGCCGAACCGCTGCCCGGCGCGCCCGCCGCACTGCAAGCGTTGCGCGACGCCGGCCACACGGTCATCATCTACACCGCCCGCGGCTGGGCCGAGTTTCGCTATACGAAAGACTGGCTCGACCGCAATGGCTTCGCCTACGACGGGCTCCACATGGGAAAGCCAATCGCCGACGTATGGATCGACGACCGCGTGATTCGGCACGAGAACTGGGACCAGACGCGCGAGCTTCTCCGCGACAAGGCGGGAATCGATCTTCCAGCGTAACCACGCAGTCCCACGGGGCCATCGTCGCTCCCGCTGAGCGCGCATCAGCGATTGAATCTTCATCTCCAAATCGCGCTTGCAGGAGAACCCCGATGTCGTGCAGAAACGCAATGCACAGCCGCAGACCCCAACTCTTCGCCGTCGCGTTGGCAGCGGTTGCCGGCGTTTGCGTGTCGTCCGCGATCGCGCGCGACGTCGAACTGCGCGTCGTCGCTATCGCCCCCCAAGAGCCCAGCGTCGATCGCATCTTCTGTTCACTCTCGCTCGACGGCTGGCCGGCAGGGGGGCGCGAGTTGCCCCGCATCGCACCCGGCGTCTTCGCGACGCAGTGGCGGCTACCAACCGGCCAGCGCGTGGAGTACAAGTTTTTGCGCACCGCGTCGTGGGCCGCCGTCGAAAAGGACGCATCCGGCGCCGAACGCGACAACCGCGTGTTCACTGTCCCAACGTTCGACGGCCAGTTCGTCTCGACCAACGTCATCGCGCGCTGGGCCGATCACACCGCCGCACCCCTGCAGGCACTGAGCGAGCGACCGACCAACGCGACCTCCCCGCGCCACCCGGCAACCGCCACGCGCAGCGGAGACATTCGCGAGCACACGCTCACGTCGCCGCAATTGCAGAACGCGCGCAAGCTCTGGGTCTATCTGCCGCCCGATTACGAGTCCAACACCGCCGCCCGTTACCCAGTGCTGTACTTGCTCGACGGACACAACCTCTTCGACGCCGCCACGTCGTTCAAAGGCGACGAATGGGGCGTGGATGAGGCCGCCGAGGAGCTCATCGCCGCGCGCCAGATTCATCCCTGCATCATCGTGGCGATCGGCGACGCCGGCGCCCGCATGCAAGAGTTCGCACCGCCTGCGTGGGCGCCAAGTGGGCGCGGCGACCAGTTCCTCGACTTCGTGGCCGACACCCTCAAGCCGTTCATCGATCAAACCTACCGCACCCGCCCCGACCGCCGACACCACTACGTCGGCGGAGCCTCGATGGGCGGGCTGATCGCAGCCCACGCCGCTGCGACGAAGAGCGACGTGTTCGGCGGGTTCGTGATCATCGAACCGTCGTTCCGTGGCTCCTACGGCCCGGTCTTGCAGAACCTGCTCGACCATCTACCCCCGACCGACGCCAAAGTCTGGATCGAAATCGGCGCGGGCAACCGCGGCCTCGAGCACCGCGTACTCTCCGCGCTCGGCGCGCAGACGCCGGCGGCCAAACTCGCCGATCGCCTCCGCGCCCGCGACACCGCCGCGCAGCACGTGCACTTCGCGGAGCAGCCCGGCGGCTTCCACGACGAACGCGCCTGGGCCCGGCGCGTCCGCCCCATGCTGCGTTTCTTCTTCGGTGAAGACCCAAGCGTCGACGAATAGGTTCCACCGTGCCGACTAAACGAAGCGCACCGCGCAGCGATCGCCTCGACTAAATCCGCAAGCTCGCAATAAATGCTTCAATCGCCCGGCGCTGCGCCTCCACCCGATCGCGCAGCGTGTCGATCTCGCGGCGCGTCTCGGTGATCACCTGCTCCAACTGCTCAAACCGTGCGAGCTGGCGACCGTAGCTATCCGTCCCATCCCGAAGCGCAGCGAGATTGCGCCGCACCCGCTCCTGATCCTCAATGGCTTCGCTGACGGTTTGCTCGGCGCGAACGAGTTCGCGCTGCAACTGCGCGAGTTCGCTCTTCATCGTGCGAAGCGTCGTCAACGCTTGCTTGACCGCATCCGAAATCACCCGACTCTGCAGGTACAAACTGGTGGTGTCTGCGTCGAGATCCAACAGTCCCGCCGACTCTTCAAACACCCGCTTGGTGGCGATCTTCATCGTCACAGCGGCCTGCGACGCCACATCGCGTTTAAACCGCCAGTAGTTCTCTGTGGTCTCGTCCGGCTCGCTCGGCGACACGAGTTCCCAACCGCCTTGGCGCGGATGTTCGATCATCAACGTGCGCGCCGCATCAGCCTGGTTTCGAATCGTGTACTCCGCGGTCATGACGGCCTGCAGTTGACGAAACAAAACGCCGTTCGCGATGCGAAAGCGCAACTCGTCGGTCTGCGATCCATTCTCCACATTCACCGACACCGGCAAATCGAGCGCATAGCTCACCAGCCGCTCCTCGTCAGGCTGCAAGTTGGGCAGCTTGACATCACCGGCGTAGGCCCCGCCTTCAAACACCGTCATCGGCCCCTGCATCAGGCTTAAGCCCGTGCTGTTGATGAGTTGCAGACTGTGCAGCGGATGCTTGGGATGATTGCTCCGGTTATACACGCTGAGCTTGCTGAGCTTCACCGGCGCCGCCACGATCGGCAGCATCGCCGACCGCTGACGTTCGATCGAAACCGGGCGATCAATCGTGTACTCGAACAGTTCGCCCGCGTCGACGGCGGTCGCAACCGACTTGAGATCTCCCGCCGCAAACGCGCCGGCGCGACCGGGTGAACGCTGCGTTCGCGCCGATTCAAACTCGGCGCGTAACGCCGCCGGCATGGGCGCCGCGGGAGCCGCCACCTCGCGACGTAGAAACGCTTCGTCAAAGGCAGGGGGGCGGAGCGACGCGTACAGTTCCAGTTCTTCCAGCGGACGCGGCACATACAGCGGCGTGTACAGATCCATCCGGAACGAGATTGGCCGCCCCGAGTACAACGACAGAGTGATGTCGCGCCAATCGCTCGACGTTGTGTTGTCGACCGTCGCCCAACCCTGCAACAACGGCTCGCCCTCCGCAGGAATCACGAGGCGATAACTCGTCTTCCAGATCGGCGATTCCAACAGGTACATCACACGCACCCGCCGACGACCCTCCCCCTCAAAGCGAATACTGACGGTCTTCTTTTCAGAGTCACGTCCCGCCGCCAGCGTCGCGAGCGCTTGTCGCAGCTCTTCGGCGATCCGCGGATTCTGCAGTTCGACGCCGCGCAGCACCCGCAGCGGCAGCGTCTCGAGGCCGTCATCCGTCAACACGACCAGGAAGTGCTCGACGATCCGCGTTTCGGACTCGGTCGACTGAATCTGCTCGTCAACGCCGACAATCACGCCCGTCACCCGGCGCGGCGCCTCGATGCTGATCGGCTCCCCGCGCAACTGATCAAGCAGTTCGTTAAACGAGGGATTCTCCGTCAGGTCGACGGCGAAGCTGCGCAGCGTTCGCTCGACCGGATCGCGCGAGCCGTAGCTGACAACGCCCGCCGCGCCGCCGCCAAGATCCTGCACCACGAGCGACTTGATCAGGTCATTGATCTGGTCGACGTGAAACGTCAGTTCGACCTGCGAATCGCCCTCCACCTCGCCCGACCGTTCGAAGTACGCTACCCCGCTCGAAAACACGCCCACCCGTGTGATCGCCAGATCAGCGGGCTCGTCAGGCGCCGACGCGTACGACAGCGAAAGCGATAGGCTCGACAACGTGTACGTCGCGATTAGAACTGTGCGTCGCATCGTGTAGCTCCTGATGGAATTCCCTCGTGCCGGCGAGTCAACTCACCGGACCTTCATACACACAGACGCGCTTCCGGCTGCAAAGTTCCGCATGCCCAACGACGCCACGTCAGACGCGAGCGCCTCAACACGCGGCTTCACTCCGCGTAAGCTGCAGTCATGTTCACACCGGGTCCCGTTCCGAGCGCCGGCCGCTCCCGCCGTCCCCATCGCTGGCTCCCACACTGCAAAGCCCTGACCCTGGTGCTCGCGCTGACGAGCGGCGGATGCGACTTATTCAACCGAGATCGCGACGCCGACGACTCGAGCAGCTTACCGCCGTACCTCGCCCGCATGCGAAGCACCTACCCCGATCTCGCCTCGGGCCGCTTTCTCGCGATCGCGCACATGGAGGCCCCCAACCAGGCCGAGCTCTTCCGGGTCGTCGACGACCGCGGGAATCCCGACGGTCGCACCCAACCAACCATCAGCGTCCTCCGCAGCCGAAACGAGACCGGCGGCGGCGGCCTCTTCGCCCGGCTCGATGCGCCCGGCGACACCCTCTTGCTCGACGCCGAGCGCTCGCGCGAGCTCGCCCTGAGGCGCGACTGGTCCGCGTATCACGTGCTGCTTTTCTCGACGTACGGCCCGGCCGACGGCGCCGCGCTCCACTTCTTCGTGCGCAGCGGCGACGCTTCCCCACTCGAGTGGACGCAAACCATCAGCGCCACGTCGGGCTGGAAGCTCCATCGCATCGACCTCGCCCCCATCGCCGACGCGGTCGACCTCGAAGACATCCGCGCCATTGGCTGGCGCGCCGCGCCCGCTCAGCAGCAGACGGTCGACCTGTTTCTCGACGACGTCATCCTCGCCGACAACACCCTGCCCATCCTTACGACGCCCTCCGACGACGCCGCATCGCTCTATGCCTTCGAACAAGGCCGGCGAATCCACGTTGGCGTAGCCGGGCGCTTCGAGCTCGCGTTCATGGACGGTCTGCTGGTCGGCTGGTGGGAGAATCCCACGCCGCCCGCCGCGCTGAAACCGCGAACGCCTGCGCCGACCGACCCCGCGGACGCCGCGTCCGTGGCGCCCGACGAAACGCCGCGCAAACGCAACCTGACCGTCTGGTCGGGTCTCGGACCCCACCCGACCCCGCTCGCGGCCGACGCGGCTTCCCCGGTCGGGTTCGCCCCCGACGACGACGACCCGGAGACGATTCAGAGCTGGGGCGTCGCGGTCGCCGCTTCACAGGAAGTCGCCTCCGCACTGCCGCAGCGCGTCGTGATCGTCGGCCGGCAACGCTACCTGTCGAGCCCGCTCGCCGCCCCGGAGCCGAGCCAGTCGCCCGGTCACGACTGGCGCTACGTGATCTACCCCGACGGCGCCGTCTACACGACCGTCGTCTCCAACGCACCAACCGACACGGGCTGGAGCGCGGCGACGGTCGGATACGCGATCGCTCTCACCGCACGCGCCGGCTTCCGCGCGCCACGCCCAGACGTCGGCTTCGCGTTGCTCAGTCGGCCAGGCGCCGCCGACCTGCTTTGGGCGCCGCACGACGCGTCCAGCGCGCAGCGCGGCTGGAATCTGATCGACGATGACGCTCGCCGCGTGGTCACGGTGCTGGGGGGCGTTCCAGCCGAAGCGCGTGTCGAGTCCTCCCACCTGCTCAGATTCTGGCCGACCGACCTCGACGCATTGGTCGATGCCGCTGCGTTCGTCGACGATTATCGGCTGCCGGCGCGTCTTGACGTCATCGCCGGCGACCTCGTTACCGACGCGTCCGGCGACCGCAACCAGGACGGCTTCAACGAGGCGCAGGGCTGTTACGAGCTAGCACTTGTTGACGGCGTCGCGCGGGTGAAACTGGATCCGCGCGGCATCTTGCGACACCACCCGCGCCTGCGCGTCAGAGGGCCCGCCGAAGCGCGCCTCTGGGCGTATGTGGACGGACGGCGTATTACTGACATCACGCCGCTCGGCCCCGGTCAGTGGCTGCTGCGATTGCCCGCGGTCTTGAGTGCTGAAGCCGAGCTCGAGGTGCACGCCGCGATCACGCCTTGACGGGTCTAGGCGCGCTTCATAGCATCAATGTCAAGCCGAGGGACGCTTCTGACCATCGGCTCGGAGGCGCGTTCCATGGGTTTGTGTGAGCGTTGTAAAAAGTCGCACGCAACCTTCCATCTCACCAATATCGATACCGATGGCGAAAAGGCGGAGCGGCATCTGTGCGAGCGGTGCGCGGTCAAGGAAGGGCTCATGCACGTCCAAAAGCCGACCGTCAACGTCAGCGATGTGCTCGAATCGTTCGTCGCCAGCACCCGCGAGCAGAGCGGCGGCGGCGGCCTGGTCTGCGAGCATTGCGGCATGAGTTACGTCGAGTTCCGTAACCAGGGCTTGCTCGGTTGCCCGCACGACTACGACTCATTCGAAGGCGCCCTGACGCAGATCATCGAACGCGCCCAAGGCGGCGGCTCGACGCACACCGGGAAGACGCCGAAGTCGCTCGGGCGCCCACGCGTTACTCAGCAAGACATTCGCAAGCTGCAACGCCAACTCGAAGAGGCGGTCGCCGCGGAAGACTATGAGCGCGCGGCCGAACTCCGCGATCGCATCGCGAAGGTGGAGCAGGCATGAACCAACCGCTGGACGACGTAGTGCGCGGCAGTGGCGAGTGGCTTCGTGGCGAAGGGCCGCTCCACGAAATCGTCATCTCGACGCGCATCCGCCTGGCCCGCAACATCGCTGGCTTCCCCTTTCTGTCGCGCGCCGACGCCGACCAACGCCGCGAAGTCGCCGACACCGCCCTCGGTGCGGTTCGCAAGGCGGGCGGCATGGCCGACTTTCTGCAGTTCGACGTCGAGTCGCTCGAAGAGCTCGACCGCACATTGCTCGTCGAGCGACACCTCATCAGCCGGCAACACGCCGAGAGCAGCGGCGCCCGCGCCGTCGCGTTTCATCCGTCCGAAAACGCGGCGATCATGGTTAACGAAGAAGACCACCTGCGCATTCAGGTGCTGCGTTCAGGGCTGCAGCTCGAGCCCGCGTGGCAGCAGGTCAACGAGATCGACGACGCGCTCGAGGCTCAGCTCGAGTACGCGTTTCACAGCCGCTACGGTTATCTCACCGCCTGCCCCACCAACGTGGGCACCGGGTTGCGCGTCTCGGTCATGCTGCACCTGCCCGCCCTGAAAATGACCAACGAACTCGAGAAGGTCGGCCAGGCCGCACGCGATATGAACCTCGCCGTTCGCGGCCTGCACGGCGAGGGCAGCGAGGCCTTAGGCGACTTCTTCCAGATTTCGAACCAGGTCACGCTCGGCCGCGATGAATCCGAGATCCTCGAAGACTTCGCCCGCGTCGTCATCCCCAAAATTGTCGAGTACGAGCAGGCGACGCGTCAGGCGCTGGTCAGCGGGAAGGCCGCCATGCTCGATGACCGCGTGTTCCGCGCCCTCGGCGTCCTGCAGAACGCACGCCTCATGAGTTCGTCGGAAGCCATGCGCTATCTCTCGCACGTTCGCATGGGGCTGCACACCGGCCGCATCGCCGGCGCCGATGTCCGCACCGTCAACGAATTGTTTCTCCACACACAACCCGCCCACCTGCAACGATTGCGCGGTGAGCGGCTCAGCGGCGAGCAGCGCAGCCAAGTACGCGCCGCCCTCATTCGCGAGCGGATGTGCCCAAACTAGCCAGGGCCCGCTCGCACCACCTTCCGCAATAGTGCTCAATCCTAAAAGCCGGTTTGACCGACCCGGTCGCCGCGGCCCGCGAGGCCGGCTCCGACGACAACGAAACCCGCATGATCGAACTCGCCGGCAAGCAAGCGACATCCTCGAGCGCCGCCGGCATGTCCGCCAAGCCGCCGCCGACACGAAGGTCAAAATTGTCGGTGCGATTTATGACATCGAGTCGGGTAAGGTGGACTGGCTTGGCGGGCATCCGGATCAGGCGAAACGGATCGGGCGTCTCGCCAGAAGCAAAGACGGGTCCAATGCGATGAAACCCGTCGCAGAGCAGGCCGCGCACCGGGAGCTGCCCGGAGAGCGCTAAACGATCGAGAGGTGGCTGTGTCGCAGAAGACCGTGGTGCTGGCGTATTCCGGCGGACTCGATACCTGCTACTGTCTCTGGCTCCTTCGCGAGCAAGGCTGGCGCGTCATCGCCGCCACCGTCGACACCGGCGGGTTCTCCGCCGACGACCAGGCCCTCATCCGATCACGCGCCGAGCGGCTCGGCGGCGAACACGTCGTCATCGACGCACGCCAAGCCGTCTACAACGACTTCGTCAGCTACATCATCAAAGGCAATATTCTGCGCGGCGGCGTCTATCCACTCTGCGTCGGCGCCGAACGCGTGCAGCAGGCGATCGAAATCGCGCGGCTCGCCGAACAGCACAACGCGGTCGCCGTGGCGCACGGCTCAACCGGCGCCGGAAACGACCAGATTCGCTTCGACGTCGTCCTGCGCACGATGCTGCCCAACATCGAGATCATCGCCCCCATCCGCAGCGAAAACGTCTCACGCCAAACCTCGACCGAGAAGCTCCGCGCCGCCGGCGTCGAAATCCCGGCCAAAACCACCGATCTCTCGATCAACCAGTCGCTCTGGGGCACAACCATCGGCGGCCGTGAAATCCACGAGCCATGGAACGCCCCGCAAGACGACGCCTGGACAATCACGCGCCACAGCGCCGACGCCGCCGAACCCATCGAACTCACCCTGCACTTCGAACGCGGCCTGCCAATCGCCCTGAACGACGACACCCTCGACGGCGTGACCCTCATCCAACGCCTCAACACGCTCGCCGCCGAACGCGGCGTGGGCCGCGGCGTGCATCTCGGCGACACCATCCTCGGCATCAAGGGACGCATCGCCTTCGAAGCGCCGGCCCCGCTTGTCCTCATCGACGCCCACCGCGAACTCGAGAAGCTCGTGCTCACCAAGTGGCAGCAGTATTGGAAGGAAACCCTGTCCAGCTTCTACGGCAATCTCCTGCACGAGGCGCTCTACTTCGAACCGGTCATGCGCGATATCGAAGCCATGCTCGATAGCTCGCAACAGCGCGTCAGCGGATCCGCGCGCGTGCGCCTGAGCAACGGCCGCTGCGCTGTACAGGGCGTACAGTCGCCGTACAGCCTGGTTGCCTCCGATGTGGCGCGGTACGGTGAAGAACAGGGTTACTGGAACGGAGCGGATGCCGCCGGCTTCGCGAAGCTGCACGGATTGCAGGCGGCGATGGCGCATTGGGTGTCAAAACGATAGACGGGTTCGAGGCCGGAAAGGACTGACGCCTCGCCCCGCGGATTGGATTCATGCCGCCATGGGGGCCCACACCACGATTCCGCTTCACCGCCTGCTCGACCCGCGGTCCACGCCTGCCGCCGCCGCCGCGGAACCCTTCGCTGAAGCGGTGAACATTCCACTGGACCAGATCGCCGCCAGAATCTACGAGCTGCCGCCACCATCCGACACCGTCTGGATCGCCGCCTGCGACCCGGCCCGCGACGCGGCGGCGCTGCTCGAGCGCCTCGGCCGGCGCACCTGCATCATTCCCGCCGAGCCGTGCGACGCCGACGATCGCGTCCGTCCGCGCGGACGGCTTTGGCGGCCGTCCAACGTCGTCACGCACTTCCTGCGCGACTCGGCCCGCACCGTGTTTCGTCAGTCGACCGCCGTCAAACATTCAATCTCCGCCCTCGACCTGGGTTGCGGCGTGGGTCGCGACGCGGTCTATCTCGCGGCGCTTGGCTGGCGTGTCAGCGCGATCGACCACCTGCCCGACGCGCTCACCCGCGCCACCAATCTGGCACGCGTGCACGCGGTGGATCCGCGCAACATCACGTGGATCCAGGCCGACGTTGCCGCACCGCTCACACCGCTGAAGGGAGAGCGATTCGACGTGGTGTTGGCGTCGCGCCTGCACCTGCCCAACGTCATCGAGTTGTCGTCCAACTGGGTGGCGCCCAACGGCGTGCTGCTGCTCGAACTGCTCACGCGCGATCACGCCCAGCGCTGCGGTAAGCCTGTGCATCCCGTGGATCCCGCCGCCGCACGCGCAGCACTCGACGGATGGCGCCTGCTCGCGTTCGAAGTCGCTCAGGTGGCCGACGCCGAAGTTTTGTCCGTTGTCGCGGTTCGTCCCGGTTGATCAGTAAGGTTGCAACCCGCGCGAGTCACCGCCGTAGCGGGTCAGCCGTCGTTGGCTGCCGACGGCTGCTGCGCCGGCTCTTCACCGCGCAGCAAGCGGCGAATGTTGTCGCGATGGCGCACAATGATCAGCACGCTGAGCAGGACCGCGATAGTCAGCAACGGCCAGCCGTTCACCAGCGTCAGCCCGCGCTGCGCCATCACCACCCACACCGCAATCGGAAAGACACCCGCGAGCGCCAGCGAACCCACCGAGACCCGACCCGAGCCATACCGGCCCGCGGCGTACCCCAGCAATGCGACGATCATCGCGACCGTGTAATACGGAAACACGCCCAGCCCCATGCCGATCGTCGTCGCTACACCCTTCCCGCCGCGAAAGCCGAGATAAACCGGGAAAAGGTGCCCAAGCACCGCAGCGAGACCAACCGCGACCCACAGCAGCAAGTCGATCGCGCTCGGCAGCGCCGGCGTCACGAGCCAGCCGTAAGCCAGCGTGGGCGCCAAACCCTTGGCGATGTCGAGCGCAAGCGTCAGCTTGCCCCACTTCGATCCAACCACCCGACCGACATTCGTCGCCCCGATGTTCTTGCTGCCCTGCGTCCGCACGTCGACGCCCCGACTTAGGCCGATGATCAGCCCGAACGGAATCGCGCCGAGCAGGTACGCGGCAAGAATCGACAGCAGCGGGATCATGAACAGCGAGTTCGTGGGGGTGCGGGAAACACGCGACGGAGCTTAGTCGCCGTCACCAGCGAACGCCATGCGGGGGGCGGCGTCGGCACCGTTCGACGCCGCGTTTTACGGTTCGATCAACATGGCGCTAGGTGCGGCATGGCGTTGGTGCTATGATATGTTCGGTATTTGTTTGCGTTCCCGCTCGAGCACCCAACATGCCCGACCCGCCGCACGCCAAGCTCAACCAACCCTCACGCCGCATGCCCCAAACGCCGCGCCCGCCGCTCGATTTCAACGGCCCGGCGTACGCGGAACTGCATTGTCTCAGCAATTTCTCGTTCCTGCGCGGTGCTTCGCACCCCGAAGAACTCGTGATTCGCGCCGCGGATCTCGGCTACGCCGCCATCGCGATGACCGACCGCAACTCGCTGGCCGGCGTCGTGCGTGCGCACGTCGCCGCTCGCGACCACGACATTCATCTGATCATCGGCGCCGAGATCACGCCGCGCGATGCACCCCCGATCGTGCTGCTCGCGCCGCATCGCAACGCGTATGCCCGCCTCGCGCGGCTCATCACGCTGGGTCGACGTCGGGCGCCCAAGGGCCAGTGTTTTCTCGATCTCGACGATGTCCTGACGCTGCATGACAGCGGCCTGATCGCCATCGCCCGCTCACCAAACCCCTATGACGATCCGACCGCAACGCGGCGTTCATGGACGGGACCGTGGACCCTGCTCGACTACCTCGGCGCCTATCGCGACGCGTTTGGCGACGATTGCTATCTCGCGGCCGATCTGGGCTACGTGCAGCCCGACGCAGTGCGCCTCGCCGAACTCGCCGCGCTGAGCGACGCCAGCCGGACGCCGCTCGTCGCGACCAACAACGTGCACTATCACGATGCAGCCGGGCGCTTTCTGCAGGATGTGTTGGTCTGTGTCCGCGAGAAGTGCACCGTGCACGAAGCCGGCACACGACTCTTCCCCAACGCCGAGCGGCATTTGCGAACCCGTGACGAGATCGCGCGACGTTACGCGGCGTATCCCGAAGCGCTGGCGCGCACCGCCGAGATCGCAAAGCGCTGCACATTCGAACTGGATGAACTCAAGTATGAGTATCCGCACGAACTGGTCCCGCAGGGCCGTCAGCCGCGCGAGTATCTCGAGGCGCTGGTCTGGCGAGGCGCAGCAGCGCGGATCGGTCCCAACCCGCTGCAGACACAAACCGACGATGATGGCGCCCGCGAAACGGATATCGAGGCGAACAACCGCGCCATCGCCGCCGCTTTGCCGACCGCCATTCGCGAGCGAATCGAAGCAGAGCTCGCGCTGATTCGTGAGCTCAGCTATGAGTATTACTTTCTCACGGTGTGGGACTTGGTGCGCTTTGCGCGCCGTCGCAACATTCTGTGTCAGGGGCGCGGCTCGGCGGCGAACTCCGTGGTCTGCTATTGCCTGGGGGTGACCGCGGTCGATCCGTTGAAAGTGGATCTGCTGTTCGAGCGATTTATCAGCAAGCAGCGCAACGAGCCGCCGGATATCGACATCGACTTCGAACACAACCGCCGCGAGGAAGTCTTTCAATACATCTACCAGAAGTATGGTCGCGAACGGGCGGCGATTACCGCGGAAGTGGTCACCTACCGACCGCGATCAGCCGTGCGCGATGTCGGCAAGGCGCTCGGATTGTCGCTCGATCGCGTCGACCGCATGGCGAAAGTGATGGATTACTGGCAGCGCGACATCACCGACGATGTCGTCCGGCACGCCGGGCTCGACCCCCAAGACCGCACCGTGCAATGTGTGCTGCGTCTAGTGCGCCAGATTCTCGGTTTTCCGCGGCATTTGTCGCAGCATGTGGGCGGGTTCGTGATCACCGAGACGCCGCTGTGCGAGATCGTGCCGCTGCAAAACGGCGCGATGCCGGACCGCGTGTTCATCGAGTGGGACAAAGATGACATCGAAGTGCTGGGAATGCTCAAGGTGGATTGTCTCGCATTGGGAATGCTCTCGGCGTTGCAGGAAGCCCTTTGCTTGCTGCAACGTGGGACTGAGGGAGGCAGGGACACAGGGACGAAGCCGCCCGGGCGGGCTGTGGCGCTAGTGGAACACGTGAAGTGTAAGGGAACAGCGCATGTCGAGTGTGAGGACGTTTCGAGATCTCATCGTCTGGCGGGAAGCGATCGAGCTTGCGAAGAAGATTTATATCGTGACGGAGGCGCTTCCGACGAGAGAAGCATACGGGTTAAGCGCGCAAATGCGTCGAGCAGCAGTATCGATCCCGTCGAACATTGCCGAGGGAAATGCGCGCAACAGCCGAGAGGAGTCCTTGCAGTTCCTGTACGTCGCACGAGGGTCGCTTGCAGAGCTCGAAACCCAATGCATCTTGAGCGAGACGTTGCAGATGGTGACTGCAACTCCTGCAAAGCTAACGAACCTGCTCACGGAAACAGACAGACTGCTACAAGGCCTGATTCGCAGCTTGAAACATCCACAGATCAGTTAGAGAAGCATGCAGTCAGCGTCACCGCCGCTACGTCCCCCCGTCCCTCCGTCCCTATGTCCCTCCTCGACATCCCCGCTGAAGATCCAGCCGTCTACGACATGATCTGCGAAGCCGACACGGTCGGGGTGTTTCAGATTGAGAGTCGGGCGCAGATGTCGATGTTGCCGCGCCTCAGGCCGCGATGTTTCTATGACCTGGTGATCGAGGTCGCGATCGTGCGACCCGGTCCAATCCAAGGCGGCATGGTGCACCCCTACTTGCGACGACGCAACGGCGAGGAGCCGGTGTGGTATCCCGATGACAACGTCAAAGCCGTACTGCACAAGACGCTCGGCGTGCCCCTGTTCCAAGAGCAGGTGATGCGCCTCGCGATGGTGGCGGGCGGCTTTTCCGCCGGCGAAGCGGATCAACTGCGGCGCGCGATGGCGGCCTGGCGGCGGAGCGGAAACCTCGAGCAGTTCCACTTCAAGCTCGTCCGCGGCATGCAGGCCAACGGTTACAGCCAGGCCTTCGCCGAGCAGGTGTTCAAACAGATCAGCGGATTCGCCGAGTACGGGTTCCCTGAAAGCCACTCGGCATCGTTCGCACTATTGGTCTATGCGTCGGCATGGATCAAAAACTACTACCCCAACGTGTTTCTCGCGGCGCTGCTCAACAGTCAACCCCTCGGGTTTTACACCCCAGCGCAACTGATCGCCGACGCCCGACGGCACAACGTCGTAGTGCGCGGCGTCGATGTGAACATGAGTGCGTGGGATTGTCGGCTGGAAACGCGCGATGTTGCCGAAGATCCACTCGGGGCCGACGCGCATGGCGCGAACCGCAAGACCGATGCACATCCCGCGACCCACGCCGTGCGCCTCGGCATGCGCGTCGTGCGGGGGCTGAGCGCCACGCGCGTCAGCGGCATCGTCGCCGAGCAACAGACCCGACGCATCACCAGCATCGAACAACTCGCTCGCCGGGCGGATGTCTCGCGCGACACGTTGCTGCGCCTCGCGGCCGCGGATGCGTTCCGTTCGCTGGGCTTGTCGCGCCGCGCGGCGTTCTGGCGGATTCTGTCGCTCGAACCAGTGCGACAGCAGAGCCTATTCGCCGAGCTGCCCCTCGATGAACCGCAAGCGGACCTGCCCGACATGACGCTCGATGAAGTGGTGATCAGCGACTACGACGCAACCGGCTTCTCGCTGAACGCACACCCGATCGAACTGATCCGCAACGAATTGAACGCAATGGGGGTGACCCGCAACGAAAGCTTGCTGACGGCGCGGCCGGGGCGTCGCGTGCAGGTGGCGGGGCTGGTGACGGTGCGCCAGCGCCCGAGCACCGCCAAGGGCATCGTCTTCATGACGCTCGAGGACGAAGCCGGGCACGCCAACCTCATCGTGCGACCCCGCGTGTGGGAGCGCGAGGGGCGCAAGACGCGCGACAAAATCGCGGTCTTGGCGACCGGCGTGATCGAGCGGCAGGGGCGGGTGGTGCACGTCCAAGTATCACGGCTCGACGACCTGACCACCGTGCTAGGCGATGTGCGTCACCGGTCGCGCGACTTCCACTGAACAGCGCCAGGCGCCAGTACGCAGACCAACGGCCGCGCCAGACGCCAGCGGCTCGGGAAAACGTCGCCGACTTGCCTTGTGCGCCAAAGCTTCTATAGTTTCAGAGCCGGCTGAAATGTTCAGAACGTTTTGGAGGCCATCAATGACCAAGCTTACCGAAGCAAAACAGTTGCTCGTCCGACGTTGGGGTGAGATGGGCGGCTACTGGGGCATCAATCGCACCATGGCCGAAATCCATGCCCTGCTCTTCGTCACCCGTGAACCACTCTGCACCGATGACGTGATGCGCGAACTCCACGTCTCACGCGGCAACGCCAGCATGAATCTCCGGGCCCTCGTCGATTGGGGCCTCATCCAACGCGTGCACAAATTCGGCGACCGGAAAGAGTACTTTGTCGCCGACGCCGACGTCTGGCACATGTTCGAGACCATCATGCGCGAACGCCGCCGACGCGAGGTCGAGCCGATCATCAACTCGATCGACCGCTGCGTCGAAATGGTCGGCGACACCGCGACGAACGGCGCGGGCGGCGATCCCCCCGAAGACGTCGCGGAGTTCAATCGCCGCATCAACGACTTGCGTCAGTTTCTGTCGACCATGAGCATGCTCTTCGAACTCGTGCTGCGGTTCGGCAAAGAGAACATCGAAGAATTCGCCGAGCAAATGCTGCAACTCACGCCCCCCGGCGAAGCCGACGACAGCGCCGCGAGCAAGTCTGATGGTCGACCGACTCCCCCGCGTCCGCATCGCAAAGGTGGGAAAGCGAAGGTCTGATGACGGATGAACAACTCGCTTTCCAACTGAAGGAAGCCGCGCTGCTCACCGGCGAGTTCACCCTGCGTTCCGGCCGCAAGAGCAACTATTACCTCGACAAGTACCAGTTCGAGACCCGTCCCACGCTCTTGCGGGCCCTCGCCGAGCGCTTCGCGAAATACGTCACCCCCGACGTCGTTCGGCTCGCCGGACCGGAGCTCGGCGGCGTCGCGCTCGCGACCGCGGTCAGCCTCCACACCGACCGCCCGTTCGTCCTGGTGCGCAACAGCAAGAAAGATTACGGCTCAGCCAAACGCATCGAAGGGACGCTGTCGAAAGGTGATCGCGTCTTGCTGACGGAAGACATCGCAACGAGCGGGGGCCAGGCGATTGAGGCGCTGCACGCGCTGCGCGACGCGGGGGCCGACGTCGCGGGGGTGGTCGTAGTCATCGACCGCGAAGAGGGCGGCCGCGAAGCAATCGAAGCCGCCGGTTACCGCTTCGACGCACTCTTCACCACGACGCAGTTAGACATCCCAAGGTAGCCTCGACGATGCAGACCAGGCATGCCGCCGCGCGGATCGGTGGTAGGGGGGCGGCGCTGTCGCTCCACGCACAACGTCCGCCTTGCGAACCGTTCGTCTACCCGTCGCTGAACACCTGCTCGGCCTGCTCAATCTGCTCCGGCAACTCTTTGATCATCTCAGCCAGCACGGCCTCTTCAATACCGAGCAGCTCGAGATGATGGGCGTGCACCGGCTGGCGGCGCCCGCTGAGATAGAACCCATACTCGAGTTCGCAGCAGATCGTGTCGGCCAGATGTACGATCGTCGCGATCTTCTGGAACTCCGGCTTGAGCGTATCCGGAGTGTGGTGGTGGCTGATGACGGTCCGCAACGCCGGCGGGAACTTCCACTTGGTTGCGAGCGCTGCGCCAAACTGCGTGTGATCCGCACCGATCAACTGCTGCTCCACCGCCGTAAAGTGTTCTTCGCCCTCGCTGCAGCGATCGACCACTTCCCGCAGCTTGTCCGGGAACAACTGGAACTCGACCAGCAGCCCGAGGTCGTGAACCAACCCGGCGACAAAGGCTTCATCATGCTGGAACCCACTGGCGAGTTTGGTGAGTTGCCGCCCGCATACGCCGACCGCGATGCAGTGACGCCACAAATCGCGGGCGCTGAAGCGGTCGGAGATCGACCCGGGTTTGAAGAGTCGCGCGAGCGACGCCGCCAACGCGATGTTCTTCACAGCGCTCAGACCGAGCATCACGATCGCTCGATCGAGGCTCGCGATTTGGGCCGGTAACCCGTAGAACGCGGAGTTCACCACCTTCAGAATCTTGGTCGCCAGCGCCGGATCGTTGCGCACGATCTCGTGCATGTGATGGGCGGTCGCCCGCGGATCCTCGACCACTTCCACGATCTTCGCTGTGATCTCCGGCAGCGAACTGATTTCGGTGACCTTGGACATCGCCCGCATCAGGTGCGGCGGCAACTCTCCCGGTCCGGCGACCGGCTGGCCGCCATTCTGTTTCGAGGTCGTCAACATCTGTCCCATGCCAGCAATCTCCAAGGCCGAACTTTCACAAAGACTCCACCACTGCATCGGCAACTTCGACCCGCGCCTTGCCTTGGAGATATCCGACCTTCATCCATCGGCAGGACTCGCTCACGATCCGTCTCACGGTCGCTTCACCGCAGCACCGTCCGATAGTTACAGAATTGTCGCCTCTCGGAACTTTGCCTACACTCTTGCGTCTGGGCGCAGTTAGTCAGTCGCTACGCCCTCGTGCGCGTTTCACTTGCCCCTGGTGCGAGCTCGTTGCTGCGTTCTATGGATGACTTAGACGCCGTGCGTCGCGTCGCTCAAGATCTGTTGGTGCTACCCGGTCACGCTCGTCCCGACGCATGGCTCGCGGCCCATGCGCGCCGCGTTGGGCGAACGGCGGCCTGGCTCGCCACGGCGTCAGAGCACCGCGCCGACGGCGCCCGACCCGAAGCCGCGGAAGTCGCCGGCTTGTTCTCTCTCGCCGGTTGGCCGGCAGAGGTCCGCGCCGGGCGCGTCGCCGCGGAGCAGGTCTTGCAGCGCCCGACCAACGCAACCCAGCGCGAAGCCGCCGCCGCACTCCTCGAGTCGCACTGTCGCGCTCGCGTCGACGAGGAGACGCTCGCACGGGCGGCGCGGGCCATCCGTCAGGCCAACGATCGCTATCCCGACGTGCCCGAGGCCCGCGTGCTCGTCGAGGCCGAAAACCTCGCCGAGATCGGCGTGACAGACTTCCTGCGTCAATTGCGGGCCGCCGCCGCGTCTGACGATCCGGTGCGCCAACTCCTCACGCGCTGGCGACGACAGCAAGAATACGGCTATTGGGAGGCCCGCATTCGCGATTGCCTGCGCAGCGAGGTCGCCCGCCGAGCGGCACTGGAGCGACTCGCCAACGTCCAACGTTGTTTCGATAATCTTGCGAGCGAGCTCGGCGAGCCAACGTCGTCCAATGCATCCGATCTTCCCGCGAGGGCGGGTGAATGAGTTCCAACGGCAGTCACCCCGATATTGAACGCGTGCTGTTCCCCTCTGACGCGATCGAGGCGCGGGTCAATGAGCTCGCCGAATGTATCGCCGCTCGCTACGCCGCGCACACACCGCTGACGCTGCTGCCCGTGCTGTCCGGCTCGTTCGTCTTTGCCGCCGATTTGATCCGACGCTTGCCCAACAAGCTCAAGATCGCTCTCATCCAAACCAGCGCGTACCCAGGGCGTTCGATCACGGCGGTCGCGCCACGCGTGGTTCACGAACTGGCCGGCGAGATCACCGACCGGCATGTCCTGATCGTCGACGACATTCTCGACAGCGGGCAAACCATGAGCCTCGTGCGCAATCTGGTCGAGGCCGAACGTCCCGCCAGCGTGCAATCCGCCGTCTTGCTCGCCAAGCGTGGGAAAGCGTCGCAGCAACTGCGGCCCGACTACGTCGGCTTCGAAATCGACGACCTGTTCGTGGTCGGATACGGCCTCGATTATGACGATCACTATCGAAATCTTCCGTTCATCGGTGTTCTCAAACCCGAGCTGATGCGGTGAGCCCCGTGCCATCCGATGTCGCCGCGCCGCCACGCCGACCCGGGCTCGCACCCGCCAGCGCCGCCGCCGCCGAAATGCTGGACGGCGGAGAAATCATCGAACTCAGCATCCGCCCCTCACCGTGGTCGATCGGCATTCGCTCGTTCTATCTGGTCTTCGGCGCGGTCCTCGCGATGGTCGCACTCTCCATCGTGATCCGCAGCGGTGCGTCGGTCTGGCTGGCGCTCGCGCTGCAGGCCACCTTAGCCGCCGTGGTGTTGCGGGTCTTCGCCGCCACCATGCAGTGGGCCAGCCGACTCTACGTGTTGACCAATCGGCGCGTGCTCTGTTTTCAAGGCGTCTTTAGCGTGCGCTACACCGCCTGTCCGCTGCAACAAATCGCCGACGTCACGCTCCGAACCGAGGGGCTCGAGCGAACGCTCCGCCTCGGATCGCTCTACATGCATAACGCCGAAAACCGACACGTGGTGATCTGGCGTTACGTCGCGCGGCCGCGCGACGTGCTCGCCCGCGTGCAACGCGCCATCCACAACGCTCGCTAGCGCATTTTCAGGAAGCCCCCGGTGTCCCACCGTGGTGCGAGCGGTGCGCGCTTGACGTCAACACGCCCGCAACCACCCGACGCACCGCGACCGCCGCTTGACCAAGCGACAATCCGCCATCATTCGGCGGCACGAGACGGTGTCGCAGCACGTCGAGCTCGTGGGCCCGCAACCGTTCCGTCACGGCCTGCGTCAAACGCAGATTGCAAAACACACCCCCCGACAAGCCGACCCGACTCACACCGGCCTCCCGCGCAGCGCTTGATGCCGCGTCCGCTAGACCTCTGGCGAGCGCGCCATGAAACCCCGCCGCCAGATGAGCGGTCGCGTCACCGGCATCACGACGCTCGACAATCCAACGCACCAGCGGCCGCCAATCCAACTCGCACAGACCCTCAGCGTCGGCGACCGGCTGCAGCAACACCGCCGGCGCCGCCGCGCCAGCAGTCCCCGGCGCCTCGTTGGCGCAGGCTTCCAGCGCTTGCGCAGCTTGGCCCTCATACGTATTCGCGACAGCCAACCCCAGCAAACACGCGACCGCGTCAAACAAGCGCCCCACGCCGCTCGACAGCGGCGCGTTCACTCCGCTGACAATCATCCGCACCAGCAAACTGCTCTCAGCAACACTCAGCTTCGCGCCCGTCGGCAGCCGCTCACCCGCCTCGTTCCCAAACGCGTCAAGCACGACCGCCAGCGCCGTTCGTCGAACGTCCATCGCTGCGGCGTCTCCCCCCGCGAGCGGAATCGGTCGCAAACGCACCAGCCGCTGAAACCGCGCGGTGTCGCACAAGAGCAACTCGCCGCCCCAGATAACGCCGTCTGTCCCCAAACCGGTCCCGTCGCACACCAGCGCCACGATCGGCTCGTCGCAGCAGTGTTCAGTCAACAGCGCGGCCGCGTGCGCATGATGATGCTGCACGCCGATGAGGGGGCAGCCGCGCGTCTTCGCCAAACGCAGCGCGTAACGCGTCGAGAAGTAGTCGGGGTGCATGTCATGTGCGATCCATGCCGGCTGCGTCTCGAACAGTCCGAGCATGTCGTCAATTGCTTTGGTGTACGCGTCGAACGTGCGCGCGTGTGACAAGTCGCCTAAATGCTGACTGACAATCACCTCCCCGCCGCGCACCACAGCCACCGTGCTCTTCAAGTCGCCTCCCATCGCCAGACCCGGCGGCGCGTCGACGAAGGCCGGCGACAGCGGAATCGTCGCCGGCACAGCCCCCCGCGCGCGACGGATGACCAGCGGCGGTTCGCCGTAAACCGACAGCAACACCGAGTCATCCACTGGCCGTTCAATGTCGCGGTCGTGCAGCAGCAAAGCGTCACAGACCGACGCGAGCCGCGCGCAGGCGTCTTCATTGGCGGTCACCAGCGGTTCATTGCTGAAGTTCGCGCTGGTCATCACCAGCGGCGGCGTCGCGAACTCGGGATCCTCAAACAGCAACGCGTGGATCGGCGTATACGCCAGCATGACCCCAAATCGCGAGCTGCGCGGCGCCACACTCGGCGCGATGCAAGCCGTCGCGATGCGGGGCAGCAGCAAAATGGGCCGCATCGCGCTGCTCAGCACACGCTCGGCGTGCGCTGAAACTTGCACCAACGCACGCGCCGCCTCGACATCGCGCACCATGACGGCCAGCGGCTTCGCCTCGCGACCCTTCCGCTCGCGTAACCGCTGCACGGCCGCCTCATCGTCCGCGCGAACGGCGAGATGGAAACCGCCCAACCCCTTGATCGCGAGAATCTCCCCCCCGACCAGGCGCCGGGCCGCATCACGCAGCGGCGCATCGCTCAGGATCCGCCCAACGCTGTCGACCAGACGCACCTGCGGTCCGCACTGCGGGCAGCAGATCGGCTGTGCGTGATAGCGGCGATCCGATGCATCGGCGTACTCGGCCGCGCATGCCGCACACATCGCAAACGACGCCATCGTCGTGTTCGCGCGGTCGTAGGGAATCCGTCGGATGAGCGTGAACCGCGGCCCGCAGTTCGTGCAGTTGACGAGCGGGTGTCGGTAGCGGCGATCGTTCGGATCGCGCAACTCGCGCAGGCAGTCGTCGCAGGTGGCGCTGTCGATCGCGACGCCCGCGCGCGCCCGTCCGCCGGCGCTGGCTCGAATCTCAAAGGCGTCATGTGGCTGCCGAACACACGGGTTGCGCGTCAGCACGTCGACCCGCGCCAGCGGGGGTGCTTGCGTCCGAAGCGCAGCCTCGAGCAAATCGAGTGCGGCTGGCGGCCCGACCACTTCGATCGTGACGCCGGCCGCCGTGTTTTGCACCCAGCCGGTCAGCCCGAGGCGCTGCGCCGTTTGATGGACGAACGGCCGAAAGCCGACCCCCTGTACCACGCCGCCGACCGTCCAACGCTCCGCAGCCGACTCACGCGAGAGCGCCTCACGCGCTACACGCTGGATCGCCGGCGGCGGTTGTTCCCGATCAGAACTCGCCATACGCGTTCTGGAACGCGGCCCCGTCTGCAAGGTCGATGTGCCCGTCGCCGTCAAAGTCGAACGCCGCACACCCGCCGCCGTCGACGCCGCCCTCCGGCCCGTTCAGACAGAACGGCAGCGCGAAGAAGTCACCGATGTCGATAACGCCGGTTTGGTTGAAGTCGCCCCGCGGCTGTTCGAGCACGAATTCGAACGTATTCACGTTGTAGGTGTCGGGCGTGTCGGCGTTCACGAAACGCATGATCTGCACGCCGCCGGCCAATTCGGCCGTAGCACTCACGGTCACCCACGCTTGCCAGCCGCCGGTGGGCGGCACGTTGATCACACCGGTTTGGTCGATTCCATCGAACGTGATGCGAAACGCGCCGCCGGTCGCGTCCGACGCCACGCGACTATCCACGCGATAAACGCCCGGAATCGCGACGTTGACGGTGTACTCGAGCCATTCGTTCGCGGCCATCCAACCGACGTTGAATCCGCCGCCGACATCCGTACAGACCTCGATGTCGACATCCTCGAGCGGGCGATACTGCCCGCCGTTGTTGCCGATGTCGCTGTCCTGATACGCGACGCCGTCGCCCCCGAGATCGAAGTCTTCCGCTTGAATCAGACCGGGAATGACCGCTGGAACGCCGTTGTAAGGCGTTTGCTGCCCGCCGCCATCGCCGCTGACCGTCACGGTGACCCTATCGACATCAATCAGGCCCGCGTTGTCGACCGCTTTGGCGAGCAGCGTGTATTGCCCTGCGGCGCCGGCTGACCACGTAAAGCTATAGGGCGCGGTCGCATCCGCTCCGAGGTAAGTCCCGCCGATGTAGAACTCGACCCGCGCGACGCCGTCGTCGCTGTCTGTCGCGCTCGCGGTGACGGTGATATCGCCCGGCGCGATGACGTCGCCGTCGCCCGGACTCCCGATCGCCACCGCTGGCGCCGATGCGGCGTAGTCGAGCCCATACCCATACGGGAACAGCGGGTGATAGTTGCTGTCGCCAACGTTGATCGGCACTTGCGTGATGTCGACCGGCCAGCTATGCGGCAGCTTGCCCGAAAAGTCATGGTCGCCGAACAGCACGTCGGCAACCCCGTCGCCTTCGGTGCCCGGCAGCCACGCGGCGACAAACGCGTCGGTGTCGACGATCGTGTCGGTCACCATCAGCGGCCGACCCGACACCAGCACGACCACTGTCGGAATGTCGCCGATGTTGTTCAGAGCCGCCACATCGGCCGCGTCGAGCGCCAGCACCCCGTCATCGCCGAATCCCTCGGCATACGGCGTCTCGCCGACCACGACGATCGCAACGTCATGCCCGTCGGCCCCGACGCCGTTCTCGCGAAACGTCACCGATCCGCCTTGTCCGGCGACGGCGGCCTGAATGCCTTCAAGAATGGTCGTTCCGATGGTGATGTCGCCGCTGCCGCCTTGCCAGCTAATTGACCATCCACCGCACTGATGACCAAGGTTGTCGGCGTTCTTGCCGGCCACGAAGACCCGGGCGTCTTTGGCGAGCGGCAGCACACCGTCGTTCTTGAGCAGCACGAGCGACTTGCGCACCGCTTCCCGCGCAACAGCGCGATGCGCAGCGCTGCCCAGCGCCCCGCTGTTGACCAACGCGCGGTCAGCCAGCGGCTCTGCAAACACGCCAGCCCGCGACTTGATCAACAAGATGCGACGCACTGCGTCATCGATGCGCGTCATGCTCACATCGCCGTTGGTTATGGCGCTCTTCAGCGTGCTGATCCAGTCACGCCACGCAAACGGCAGCATCCCCATGTCCACGCCCGCATTCACCATCTGCACCACCTGACCGTAGAAACTGCCGCCCGACAGCTCGTAAACGGCGTTCCAATCGGAGATCACGAACCCGTCGAAGCCGAGTTCGGTTTTCAGGACGTCTGTCAGCAGGTAGCGGTTTTCGTGCATCTTCACGCCGTTCCAACTGCTGTAAGACGGCATGACGGTTGCAACGTTGTTGTTGATCGCCTCGACAAAGCCCGGCATGTGGATGGCGCGCAGATCGGCTTCGCTGAGCACGGTGTCGCCACGGTCGACCCCGCCGATCGTGCCGCCGTCGCCGATGAAGTGTTTCGCGCACGCGACGACGCGCTCGCCGCTCATCGTCTGACCCTGAAAGCCGCGAACGTAGGCGCCCGCGAGCAGCCCTTGTAGCGCGGGGTCTTCGCCGAACCCCTCGTACGCCCGGCCCCAGCGCTCGTCGCGCACCACCGCCACACACGGCGCAAAGGTCCACTCGAGCCCGGTGATGGCCACCTCTTTCGCAGTAATGCGACCGACCTCTTCGACCAGCACCGGGTCGCGCGTCGCCCCGAGCCCGATGTTGTGCGGAAAGATCACCGCCCCGAAGACGTTGTTGTGCCCGTGCACCGCGTCGATGCCATAGAGAATCGGCACGCCCAGACGCGTGCTGAGCGCTGCGGCCTGATACGCATCGTGCATGTCAGCCCAGCCCGTCGGCGTGTTGCTCGCCGGCGCCGAGCCGCCGCCGCTGAGAATCGATCCGAGGAAGTAATCGCGCACGTCATCAGGCGTGGCCCCGGAGCGCTCGGCCTGCGTCATCTGACCGACCTTCTCATCGATCGTCATGCTGTTGACGAGCGCATCGATGTCGACTGCCAACGCCGCCGGACAAGCCACTACCGCACACAGCAACGCCGTCGCTGGCCGAGTAAAAATCTTCACGAGCCTTCGCCTCCTCAGCATGCAACGAACTGTCTCGCTAAGGCTAGCCTACAGAAAAATGGCCGCGAGCGTCATCGATTCTCCGAGCGCTATCGGGAGCACGCTGCTTCGCCGGTCGACGCGTCCCCGGCGTCGCGCATCCCCTGCGCCGTAGTTATAGCCCCCGCGTTGGCCCGCACGATCTCCAGCCGACCCCGCGACCTCCGCCGCCGGACTCGCGCAAAACGACGCCCCTGGATCACCATCCGCGACTTCACGCCGACATGAACCAGACCGATGCGACCGGAGCCCCTCACGCAACGTGTGTGCCGCGCCGAAGCCGTCGACCTAGCGATCGAGCTCGGCCGCGATGATGTTGATGCTGTTCAGCACCGCCACCACGTCGCTGATCTGGTGACCGATCATCAGCTTCGGGAAGACCGAGAAGTGGATGAAGCTCGGCGGGCGGCAACTGGCGCGATATGCCGCGTTGCCCCCGTCGCTCGCGAGGAAGAACCCGAGCTCGCCGTTGGCCGTCTCATTCGCGCCATAGGCTTCGCCGACGGGCGGCTGCAGACCGCGATTGGTCATCACGTGCTCGAAGTGATGGATCAACCCCTCGATCGAGAAGTAGATCTCGCGCTTGTCGGGCATGACGGTGGCGTCGTCACCGAAGGTGTTGATCGGCCCGTTAGGCAGCATGTCGACCACCTGATCGATGATCTTGCAGGCTTCGCGGGTCTCGGCGATACGCACCAGGTAACGGCTGTAGACGTCCCCGCCCGTGGCCAGCGGCACCTTGAACTGCACCGCGGGGGCGCCGTTCCCGTCCCAGTTGTCCGCGTAGCAGAGATAGGGTTCGTCTTTGCGCAGATCGCGTCGCACCCCGCTCGCGCGCGCCATCACACCGGTCAGAGACCAGTTAATGGCGTCTTGCGCGCTGATGTAGCCGATGCCCTTGGTGCGCTCGATGAAGATGCGGTTGCGGTTGAGCAGCCCTTCGACCTCGTCGAGCACCTTGGGAACCTGGTTGCGCGTGAAGTTCAGCAGCTTGTCGATCCAGCCTGCGGGGATGTCCTGCGCGACCCCGCCCACGCGGGTGTAGCTCACCGTGAACCGCGCCCCAGTCAGCTCCTCCATCAGGTCATAGATGGTCTCGCGAGCGTTGAACGCGTACAGAAACGGAGTGAAGCCGCCCAGATCGAGACCCGACGTGCCAATGTTCAGCATGTGGTCTTGAATGCGCGCCAACTCGGCGCACAACGTACGAATCGCCGTCGCGCGCGGCGTGAGCTCCAGGCCAAACAGTTTCTCGACCGCCGTATGCCACGCGATGTTGTTGGCCACCGGGGAGATGTAGTTCATCCGGTCGGTAACGACGACGTACTGGTTGTAGTTGAGGTGCTCGCCGATCTTTTCGAATCCGCTGTGTAGATAGCCGATGTGCGGCGTCGCGTTGACGACGCGCTCGCCGTCGAGTTCGAGAATCAGGCGCAGCGTCGTGTGCGTCGCCGGGTGCTGCGGACCGAAGTTCAGCGTCCAGCGGTCTTCACCCGCATAGTCCTGCTGTAGCGTGGTCTGATACTGTTCCGGGGCGATGGCCATGATGACTGCTCGCTTGCAATTAGGTCCGCGTCAGACGGGGGAAGTTCTCGCGTTCGCCTTTGCCGTGCAGCGGATAGTCCTTCCGCAGCGGGTGATCTTCGAAAAACTCGGCGCACAAGATGCGGCGTAGATCGGGGTGTCCCTCGAAGGTGATGCCGAACATGTCGTACTGCTCGCGCTCGCGCCAATTCGCGCCGTTCCACAGGTGCGTCACGCTCGGGACCGTCGGATCGGGGTCATTGACGAACACCTTCACCCACAGCCGATGGTTCAGCTTCGTGCTCACCAACATATAGATCACCGCGAAGCGATCGTCGGCGTCGGGGTAGTTCAGATAGTCGATCGCCGTGACATCCGAGAGCATGTCGAACTGACACGCGTCATCGGTCTTCAGAAACTCCATGACCGCGAGCAGGTTTTCAGGCTCGACCCGCACATAGTGCTGACCCGAGTCGCGGCCATCGAGATAGGTCATCAACGACTTGGCCTCAAAGCCAAGCTCGGAGAATTGCTGCTGTAGCGCGGCGATCGCGTCGCTGGTGGCCATTTTACTCCTCGTTGATCCCGAAGCCTTGGGTCGCAGACCAGCCCGCGTCGCCAACACGGTCGCGCTCAGCGATCCGATCCCGACAGTCGAAACCTAGTTCTTGTCCGGCGCGCCGAATCCCGGCCCCAATTCAACCCGCGGCGGCTGCACCACCAAGCCCATGCCGCCGCGCTCCTCGCTCGGCGTTACGCCGTCTTCGGCGACGATTCGCTGAATCGCCATCACACCCTCGAGAATCGTCTCGGGCCGCGGGGGGCAGCCGGGGATGTAGACGTCGACGGGCAGAAACTGGTCGATGCCTTGAATGACCGAGTAGGTATCGAACACGCCGCCGGTCGAGGCGCACGCACCCATCGAGATCACCCACTTGGGCTCGGTCATCTGCGTGTAGATCCGCTGCAGCACCGGCAGCATACGCACCACGACGCGACCGGCGCAGATCAAAAGATCGCACTGGCGCGGCGTGAAGCGCATGGCTTCGGAGCCAAAGCGCGCGATGTCGTAGCGGCTGGCGCCGACCGCCATCAGCTCGATCCCACAGCACGCCGTGCCGAACGGCATCGGCCACAGGCTATGCCGCCGAGCCCAGTTGACGCCGTGCTTGCGGATGAGATCGACGACGTGGTCGAGCCGCGTTGCGGTGAAGTCCGTGCTTTGCGGCAGGCTTTGAATTTCCGTTTGCGTCGCCATCTGGTGTGGTCCCGCGTGAATCAACCAAAGTCGAGCGCGCCCTTGCGCCACTCATACGCCAGGCCCACCAACAGCACGACAAAGAAGAAGCCGATGCCGAGCAAAAAGAACTCGGGGGTGTAGCCTTGCTCGAAGATAGTAGCGGTGTAAGCCAGCTTTTCGGGGATTTCAGCAGCCACCACGCCCGCATTCGGGTCCGCAGCGGCGGCCAGCGCCTGCTCGTGATATTCGTGACCATCGCGAACGTCGCGCCAAATACGGGCCCACGGGTACATCAGCACGATGTCGACGTCGAAAACAAGGAACAACACGGCGATCAGATAAAACCGGACGTTAAAACGACGCCGGGCGTCAGTGAACGGCTCAACGCCGGATTCGTAAGTCCCGAACTTCACCGGGTCGTAGCGCCAGTGCCGCAGCAGCCACGGCATCACCACGTGCGTCAGCAACAGGATCGAGCCCGTGGTGACTGCCATCAGCACCACCATGATGGCGATCATGCTGTACCCAACGTCAGCGGCAAGCAGCGGCATGGTCGTGAACGCTCCTGTCGTAAATCTCGACGGACAATGCACCCCGGCCGGCCCGTCGGCCGAGAGTGTACGGAGCCGCCCCCACCGTTGCAATCAACGATCCATCGGTCGACGCCGCCGCACGGCCGCTTCAGCGAACACGCACCGCCGCCGCAGCACGTGCCGTGACGCGACCCACGCGCACCGCGCAAACGGCGCCATGACGGTGCAGCGACGCGATTGCCGCCGCCTCCTGCGCAGCGTCAACCGCCAGCAGCAATCCGCCAGACGTCTGCGCATCCAGCAACACGCCCAGCAGCGCATCTTCTACGCCATTTTCGACTTGCAGGTCATTCGCCAGATGCGCGCGAGCATCGCTTTGGATGCGCGTCAGCACCCCCTCCCGCGCCTGCTCGAGCACACGCGCCATCAGCGGAACCGCCGCAGACTCGATCTCGATTGTGACACGGCTCGCCTGCGCCATCTCAAACGCGTGGCCCACCAAGCCATATCCCGTCACGTCGGTGGCCGCGTGCGCCCCAACATCGCGGGCCGCGTCGCGACCCGGTCGGTTCAGCGCCGACATGCTCGCGATCGCCTCGGATAGCGCAGTTTCGGGCAGCCGGCCCGTCTTCACCGCACTGCACAACACGCCCGTCCCCAGCGGCTTGGTAAGCAGCAGGACGTCGCCGGGCTGCGCCGCAGCGTTCGTCAGAATCCGCTGCGGATGCACTTTTCCGGTAACCGCGAGGCCAAACTTGATCTCGCTGTCGCGTACGCTGTGCCCGCCAACGACCACCGCCCCGGCTTCGGCGCACGCATCCGCCCCCCCGCGCAAAATGTCGACCAGGATGTGGTGATCGAGGGTCTTATCCGGAAACCCGACCAGATTCAGCGCGGTCAGCGGCTCGGCGCCCATCGCGTACACGTCGCTCAGCGCATTCGCCGCCGCGATGCGACCGAACGTGAACGGGTCGTCTACCAGCGGCGGGAAGAAATCGGTCGTTTGCACCAACGCGAGATCATCGGAGAGACGAAACACCCCCGCGTCGTCGAACGTGTTGGATCCGACGAGCAGATCAGGATGCGTCTGAGGACTGAGCTGACGCAGAACCTGCGCCAGGCCGCTGGCGGGGAGCTTGCCCGCTCAGCCAGCGCACGACGCGTAGTCGGTCAGTCGAATCTTGCGGGACGGCGTCATTGTTTCAGCATCGGTTTCACGTGTGGTTGCAGGCGGGCGGGTACGATCGCTCGCCATGCCGCAAAGCGTATCCGAAATCCGCGTCGCACTGTCCGCCGCGGGCTTGCGCCCCCAGAAACAGTTTGGGCAGAACTTCCTCATCGATCTGAATCTGATGCGCAAGCTGCCCGCAGCGGCCGACGTCCGCGCGGGAGACGTCGTTCTCGAGGTCGGGCCGGGCACCGGCTCACTCACCGAGCTGCTGCTCGAGGCGGGAGCCCACGTCATCGCTGTCGAGATCGACCGCGGCCTGGCCGCGTTGCTGACACAACACTTCGTCGCTGCGCCGCGTTTCACACTGCTCAATGCAGACGCCCTCGCCCGCAAGAACGCCCTCAATCCCACGCTCGTGGAGCAGCTCACGCGCCAATCACCCGCCGTCGGCGCCAGTCGCAAACTCGTCGCTAATCTGCCGTATCAGATCGCGACGCCGCTCCTGATCGAGTTGTTGTCGCTGACGCAGTCCGAGTCGCACACCCAGCCGCTGCTCAGCGTCTTGGTGTGCACGATTCAGCGCGAAGTGGCCGAGCGCCTAAGAGCCGCCGCCGACACCAACGCTTACGGCCCGCTGTCGATCATCGCCCAAACCGTCGCCGACGTGGAGCAACTTGCTGTCCTCCCGCCCCGAGCCTTCTGGCCGGCGCCCAAAGTCGATTCGGCGCTCGTACGCTTGCGGCCCAAACCGCTCGACGAGCGCGGCGTGACGCACATGCACGCGTTCTCACGTGTCGTGAAGGAAGCCTTCGCGCAACGCCGCAAGATGATGCGGCGTGTCGCGCGTGGTTGGTGGGGGGGCGACGTCGAGGCGCGACTCACGGCGTTGGACGTTGACCCCGAGTGCCGGCCAGAGACGCTGTCACCCGCGGTTTGGCGTCGGCTGTCGGCCGCGGTGGATCGCCTTCCAGAATGAATTGCGACAGATAGTTGCGGACGAAGCCGGCGGACGTCGGACCCGTGTGATCGCCGTGATAACCCCAGCGTTGAAACTCTCGCCGCCACGCGATGTTGACGACGCGATCGCGGCCGCGCGGCGGGGAGAGCCCGACCGCACCCGCCCCCTCGACGCCCCAGCGGCCGTCAATCGTGCCAAACGGCTTCATCAATTGCGACAACACCACGTCGCGGCTGCTGTAGATGTTGTAAATCTTGCCGTCGATCCGGCGTAGGGCTTTGCTGACGTCATAGTCCGACGAAACGCTACTCGCCAGCAGGATCACGTTGTCGACCGAATAGCCCTCCGGCAGCGCCTCGCACGCAAAGAGCACCACGCCGGTGCCCGCAGAGAGGCCCACCAGATTCACGCTCGCGTCGGGGTACTTGTCCTTGAACGCCACTACGCGCTTGGCGAGCTCGTCGCCCCCAAACCGCGCGTTGATTTTTATGGCCTGGTCGATCGCGGGGTTGAACGACACGGTCCAGAGCACCGACGCCACCTCGCCGTCGAAGCCGGCGCGTTCCAGCCCCTCGCGTATGCCCGCGTCGCCGGCGTCGAAGTTCCCCGCGCCGGGAGCGTAAAACACGATTCCATTCTCGGCGCGTGGTCCGAATGTCGGAGCGCATCCCACCAACGCGAAGAGTATGACCGGAGTAAGACAAACAACCTGACGCACCATGCCGAACAACCCTCCGCGAGCCGTAGTCCAGACGCCCACTCTGTCAGACGTCGAAGCGGCGCCCGCGGTTAGCACCCTTCCAAAATTCAGCGCGACTGTTCGGGAGAGCTCAGAAATCCCGGAATCTTCAATCGGTCATCCGGCTTCTCGTCAGGATGCACCGCGTACACCTCGACGCGCGCAATGTCCTCGAACGGCACCACGATCACATAACAGCCGACCGCATAGTTCTCGTCCACCGGGACGCACTCAAACGCCAGCGCGCTCTTGGCGCCGATATCGGCGAGCTCCTTCATTTCGTAGCTGAGCCCGTCCTTGAGATATAGAACCGTTCTGGTCTCGAGCTGATCGATGACGTCGCGATTTTCCGCATCCGCAGGCGTGTCCCCGTCGCCAAGCCGCTTCCGCATGCAGCGTCGCTTGGCCTCCTCCATCTGAGCCCGGAGTCCATCGCCGTGAAACCAGTCGTAATTGAACATGAATGCGCCTCGATCTTCCGTGGCCATCGCTCAACTTCCGCCGCCTAACGCCTTACCATCGGCCGACATGACGCCCGACGCCACCGCCGAACTCGTGAAACGTCTCGCCGCCGAGGTCGGATTCAGTCGCGTCGGCATCGCGCACGCCGGCCCGCTGCCCGCAGCGTGGGCAAATTATACGACGTGGCTCTCGCGCGGCTATGGGGGCTCGATGGCCTATCTGCAGCGACACGCCGAACAGCGCGCCGACGTTCGAACGTTGCTGCCTGAGGCGCGATCCGTCATCTGCGTCGCGGTGAGCTATCACCGGCGCGGCGAGCGCCACGCCGCGAGCAGCCCGCCGGCGCCGACCGGCAGGACCGCGATGTACGCTCGCGGCCGGGATTACCACACGGTCCTCTATGAGATGCTGCACGACCTCGACCAGCGGCTGCGCGCCGCAACCCAAACCCCGTTCGAGTCGCGCGTCTGCGTCGACACCGCGCCCGTCCTGGAGCGCGAACTTGCCAGACAAGCCGGCCTCGGCTGGATCGGCAAGCACACCCTCATCCTCGACCGGCGCTTGGGCTCCTACCTGTTCCTCGGCGAGCTCCTTACAACGCTCGAGATGATCGCCGATGAGCCGGTGACTGATCACTGCGGAACCTGCACCCGTTGCCTCGACGCGTGTCCGACGGACGCGTTCCCCCAGCCGCACGTGCTCGACGCCGCGCGCTGCATCGCATACCTCACCATCGAGAACCGCGACCCGACGCCTCCGGCCCCGGCCTCTGAGAACCACGAATGGGTCTTCGGCTGCGACATTTGCCAGCAAGTCTGCCCCTACAACCGCCAGGCCCCCGACGGCACGCAGCCCGACATCATGGCCCACCTGCTGCCCGCTGAGCTCGATTTGGTGAAGCTCACGCAACTCAGGTCGGGCGCGTACCGCCGCCTGGTGCGCGATACCGCCGCCCGGCGCGCCTCGCGCCAGATGTGGCGCCGCAACGCGAGCATTGTGCTGCGCAACCAGCAAACGGCGAAGTCGGAGTCGCACGGAGAGAAGGATCGCCCCCACGGGGATTCGAACCCCGGTCGCCGGCGTGAAAAGCCGGTGTCCTAGGCCTCTAGACGATGGGGGCTACAGAAGCCGGGCGAGGGATACTAGGTGACGGCTCTCGGCCGGTCAATTCGCTCGAGGCGGGACGGGAGTGGCAAACCGCGCCCCTCGACGCGCCAACGTGCATGAGAGGCCATGGCGCGAGTAGCGACCGCCCAAACAGGGGGGAGACACTGTTGACCCCCGCGTACGCCGACAAAGTCCAGCGGACGCGCTCGGTTGCCATATCGTTTCGAGTCCCCGGGCCGGTTTAGCGTCGATTCGTGATCGAGACGCCGTTCATGGTCGCGCTCCTTTCTCTGCTATCCGCAGACCTGCGGGGTGAGCGAGAAGATCAAACAGGCGACGGAACCGGGTGTTGACCCGACGACACAGGGCCGTCGAAGTGATGAATGATGGCGAATGTTGATAAGACCCGGCTCGCAGACCCGTCCGGTCTACACGGTTTCAGAACCTAGGAAGAATTCCCTACTGTCAAATTTATCCCGCGTAACCAAGTGTCCCGGCTGACGCCAGCTTGCATACAACCGACCGAGGCTGCATACAACTGCCGCACACTTGACGGCGGCGGGGCCGGGGTCGATCTTGGCGTCCGCCGCGACCGAAGCGTCATCGGCTGGAAACACGGGCCCGCACTCGGTCGGAGAACATGGACCAGTCCGCCAACGCCAAGTCGCTCTGGTCGCTCCGCGAGATCCCCCTTGCCGTCGCCGTCGGGCTCGCGCTCTACGCCGTCGTCATCTGGGGACTCGTAATCGGTGCGCGGGTCATGCCGCCGCACCGCGCCCGTGTCGTCGCGATTCACGAGTTTCTCACCATGCGGAGCCCAGACGCCGCCCAGGCCGACGTCGCCTTGTTGGGGTCGAGTGTGGCGATTGAGGGCGTCGACGCGGACCGTGTCGCCGAAGCCTTCGCCGCGGCGCGAGCAGACGACGCGTTCAATCCACGCGTCTTGAACTTCGCCTGGACCGGCGCCGACGCCAAGCAGTGGCTGCTCGTGCTGCCGCGCCTGGCCGAACTGCGTCCCGCGGCGGCGGTGCTGTGCCTCGACGTCGCCGCGGCACAGCTCATTCGCGGGCTCGACGCCGACTACGCCGCGCTGGCGCTCTGGAGCGGCTATTGGCCACCCGACACGCGGGCGCAGTTCCGCGACGCCGAGTTGTTGACGCCCGGCGAACTCGCGCGGGTCGAGCGCTGGCGGCCGCTGGCGCTCTTCGACTTTCGCGTGCTCCCACCCGGCGCGCTCGACGCGATGCTCCGGGAGACCGCGCGCCCGGAGCTGCGTTACGAGGGCTACACGACCAACTTCGCCGCCCCGTGGGTGCGTACGACCAACGTGAGCGACGTCGGCATGCAACGCGACATTGCGAACTGGACGCGCAGCGTGCAGGCCTTCACCGACGAGCAGCGCGCCCACGCCTCCAGACTGCTGAGCGGGGCGCTCGACTTGCTGCCCCCAACGACCGCGCGCTTCATCGTGCTCACCCCAACCCACCCGGAACTGCGCGCGGCCCTCGGCGACGACACGGTGACCGCGCTGCGCACGCGGCTGGCGGCGTTGGCGCGCGACCACGACGCCGCGTTTCTGGATCACTTCGATCTGCTTCCGGCGGAAAGCTTCTCCGATGCCGTGCACCCCAACGCGCGGGGCCGTGAGACGTGGTCGCGACGTCTCGGCGCCGATCTGGCTCAACAGCGCGCCGCGTGGGCGCCGTAACACGCCATGCTCTTCCAGACGTTCGAGTTCGCGATTTTCTACATGCTGGTGCTGGTCGGCGTGGTCGCGGTGCGCCAGCGCCTGCCGCAGTTCGGGCTGCTGCTGCTCGCGAGCTACGTGTTCTACATGGCGTGGGAGCCAGCCGGGACGGTTGACGACGCGACGCCGGGCTGGAGCCCGTACTTCATTCTGCTGATTGTTTACTCGACGCTCAACGACTACCTCTGCGGTCTCGGACTGGGGCGCTCCCGACAGCCGCGGGCGCGAACGCTGCTGCTGGTCCTCAGCCTGGTGACCAATCTCGGCGTGCTGGCGATTTTCAAGTACACAAACTTTCTCTACGGCACGACGCTGTGGATGAGTTCCGGGCAGTGGCCGCCCCCCGAAGACCTGTTCACCAGCATCGTGCTGCCGGTCGGGATTTCGTTCTACACGTTCCAGTCGATGAGCTACACGATCGACGTCTATCGCGGCGAGCTACCCGCGGAACGCAACTTCACCAAGTTCGCGCTCTACGTGGCGTTTTTCCCGCAACTCGTCGCCGGCCCCATTTTGCGCGCGAAAGAGTTCATGCCGCAGCTCGACAAGGCCGTCGACCTGAAGGCGGAGAACCTGCGGAGCGGAATCAATCTGTTTCTCGTGGGTCTGGTGAAGAAGGTGGTCATCGCCGACAATGTAGCGCCGCTCGCCAACCAGGTCTTCGACCAGCCGCAAGGCCTGCCCAGCGCTGCGATCATGCTCGGCGCGCTGGCGTTCGGCATTCAAATCTACTGCGACTTCTCCGGATATACCGACATGGCCCGCGGCTGCGGCCGCATGCTCGGCTTCCATATCCCCATCAACTTCAACTACCCCTACGCCGCCCGCAGCATCACCGACTTCTGGCGTCGCTGGCACATCTCACTGTCGAGCTGGCTGCGCGACTATCTCTACATTCCCCTCGGCGGCAACCGTCACGGCTCGTTCGCCACCTACCGCAACCTCATGCTGACCATGACGCTCGGCGGCCTATGGCATGGCGCCGGCTGGAACTTCGTCATCTGGGGCGTCTATCAGGGCTTCTGGCTCGCCGTGGAGCGCCTGCTCGGCGTGCGGCACAAGTCGCCCGATTCGTCCGCGCAGCCAACAGTCTTGCAGCGCGCCGCCCGCTGGCTGCTGACCGCGCTGCAGTGGCTGTTCGTACAGTATCTGGTGTTCTTCGGCTGGCTGATCTTCCGCGTCTACGACAGCAGCGACCTGCTCTATTGCATGCGCAAGTACGTGCTGTTCGACTTCAACCTCAGCCTGAGCGGACTCGGTCTGGGCGCGGTGAATCCGTTCGTCACGCTCGGCGTGATGTTCGCCTTTATCGCGCTGCACACCGTGAGCTACCGAATGGGCGGCTTCGCGAATCGCCTTGACCAACTGACGGGCGCGCCGCGTTTCATCATCTATGTGCTGGCGGTCTTCGTGCTCGCCTTGCTCTGGCCGGCGGCCAAGGTCGACTTCATCTACTTCGACTTCTAGCGCCGCGCGACGCACCACGCGTCCATGCCCGGCAGACTCGACTGGAAGCGGCCTACAGCGCCCCGCCGCTCGCCCGCTGCAGACGCGCGGCGTCGGCAAGGTCAGTGTCGCCGTCCTGGTCAATGTCGCTGGGACCGCAGAGGCGGTCGAACGCAAGCGCGGGCCCGTACGCACAGGCCGCAAACACATCCAAGTCATCGACCGTCATGCCCTCAACGCCGTCTTGATCGAACCGCAACGCGTCAACGTGGCGGATCAGCACGCGCAGCGTGATCTCCATCGCCGCGGTGGAGTCGGCAAACGCGGCGCTGCGGCCGACGTGGATGTGACCCGCGGCGTAGCAGGGGGTCGGGCTGTCCGGTTCGCTGTTGATGTCTTTCCACCAATTGCCGTGGTAGCCGATGTAGTTGGAGAGAAAGCGACCACTGTCGAAGGGCACGATGAACGGATCGACGTTCACGCCCGACGCGTTCACCGCATCGACGATGGCTTGCATCGGCAGCGAGCTGAACCGCTGCGTGACGGGCAAGCCGGTCGGCTCGTCGTCGGTCGGTCGGCGCGGGTTGAGATAGTCGCTGCTCCACGCATTATTGGCATAGAACCCATTCCCGCCTTCCATTTCCCAACCGCGGGTCGTGTTGGCCCGGCTCGTGGTGACGATCGCGATCGGATTGATCTGCGGCAGCAGGCTCCACCAGTCGGCGCTGGTGTCCTGGTAGTCGACCTCGAAGTCGCCGTCGCCCTTCGGGTTCGAACCGGTGCCGCCGGGGAACTCCGGCAGGAACGCGTAGATGTTGTAGTCGCGGCCTTCCCAATTCTCGCCGACCCACTCGCCGAGATTCTGATTGGGGTCCTGGCTCCACGGTCGCACCATCTCGTTGGTCGGCGGCCAATAGCCGGTCACCAGAATGTGCGGCCGACCGTTCGTGGAGAGCGTCACGGTTGGCGAGCCCGGCGTGATGTTGAGCTCGGAGACGTCCAGCTCAGGAGGCAGCGGCAGGGGGGTTTCCTGAGCGGCCGCGACTCCGGCGCCAAGCAAAACGACGACGCCAACGAGGGCGCTAAGCTTCGAACGCATCCGTATTCCTCTCCGTTTGAGCTAAAAAAGCAGAACGCCCCCGCGACGCGACGGCTGACCCCCGAAGCATAACAGCAGCAGGCGGGAAATCGAAGCGGAGGCCCGACGCCGCGCTAGCCGCGGCCGATAAGCGTGGATCGCGGCGGGTCGACCCGCTTTCGAAGCGTGAGCAGCAGCGGCCACCCAATCGCCGCCGCCGCAACGCTCTTGACGATCATCCCGGGAATGAACGGCAGCATGCCCAGCACGAACAGGCCGTTCAGATCGAACGCCTGCTGCGACACCAAACCCATCCACAGCGCCAGCCCGCTCAGGCCGCAAGCGAAAATCACGGCGTTGCCGGCAAGCATCGCTAGCGCCAGGCGACCGAGCATGACGCTCGTGCGCGGCGCGGGATAGCAGATCGCCGCAACAACGGGTTGCGCCGCGAGAAAGCCAATCAGATAGCCGAACGTGGCCCACGATGTCGGCGTAAACACCGGCCACCCGGTGAGGCCGAGCAACAGATAAAAACCCATCGCCGCCGAGCCCAGCCGAGCGCCGAGCGCCAACGGCGCCAGCAGCACCACCAGCGTCTGCAGCGTAATGGGCACGGGCGTGAACGGAAGATAGATGCGCACGTGTGCGGCGAGGCCAACGGCGACGGCGAAGCCGATCACCAAAGCGGCGCACAGCCAGAGCGGTGCGAGTGACGCCGCGGGGCGGCGCTGCGTATAGTCGAGGGTGGCGTTCATGTCGCGGATGGTAGCAACGCTTTTCGGGAGGCACAACGCCGCGCCGCGCGATGACCTGCGGCGTTCATCCGGCGTGTGTCAGCCGAAACAGCCGACCCATTAACGGCGGCGATTCCGACGCGTCTGACGCCGCGGTTCGGTCGGGCATTTTCACCGGGTTCGTTTCGACGTTGAGGTGTGCGTGCCGGGCGACGGTCTCGAATTCATTCGCGACCTGCCGATTGCGATCGATCAGCAGCGCGTGTCCGTTCGGACGGAGGTGTTTCGCGATGAAGGCCGCGATCGGTTCGAGATTGCGTCGCTCATAGGTCACTTCCGCCGCGATGATGCGGTCGACGCGCAGGTCTTCGTACGATTCGCGCCAATCGATCCAACGCAGTTCCGGCGCCCGTATCCCGTTCAGCCGCGCGTTTTCGGCGACAAACGCGAGCGCGTCGTCGTCGTAATCGCTCGCGACGACGCGATACCCACGTTCCGCCGCCACGAGGCTGATCATCCCCAGGCCGCAGCCGAGCTCGAGCACACTGGGCGCCTCGGCTGGCGTTGGCTGGACGGGCCACGCCGCGACTAACTCGGCCAGCAGGAGCGACGCCGGCCAAAACTCAGCCCAGTACGGCATGTATTCATCGCGCTCGAAACGCGCCGCCACACGCGGATCGTCAATGAGGCGCTCGAAGTGGCGTGGTCCGAGCACCCGCCACGTGCGGCCTGCGACGGTGAACTCGCGCACGAACGTGCTGTATCCCCGGATTGTCGGGGCGTCGTCGTTGGGCGAGTCCGCTTGGTCGTTTGCGGGTACGCCGGCTGCAAAAGGTTCTTGCCGTTCCATAGCTCCGCATGCATTATGCAGATCGGCGGGGTGGATTGGGAGCGAGGAATGGCTGTTCGACCAATGCGCACGGCTCACGCGCCGCCCGTCGCACTCACGCGATTTCGCAAAGAACACGCGGCTGCGGTCGCCAGTTGGGTGGGCTCGGCGACTGAGGCCCAGTGGCTCGCTCCCCGGACGCCGCCGCCGATCACCGCCGAGCGGGTCGTCTCCTGGCAAGAGGTGGGTCGTCAGGCCTTTGAGTTGCGCACGCCGGAGGTTGGGGCGCCGATCGGGTACGGCGAGCTCAACGCACTGCAGCGGTATCGTCGCGAGTATTGGCTCGGTCATTTGATCGTGGCGCCTTCGCATCGCGGGCTGGGGCTTGGCGTGCGTCTGACGCGTCTCCTGTTGGAGCGTGCGTTCTATTGGCACGGTGCGCGTCGCGTGGTGCTGGTGGTGTTTCGCGAGTACGAGCGCGCGATCGCCATCTATCGCGCCGCCGGCATGGTCCCCGATGGGCATGAAGAGCACTACTTCGGACCCTATCGACAGGAAGTGCGGCTGCTGCGCATGGTCAGCAACCGGATCTGACCCCATGGGGCCGGGCGGCGTGGCCTCAGCACGCCGCATCCGCTACATTTCACGCTCGATCGATACGTCAGGCTCACCATCAGGCCCGAGGGCGAAAGCACCATGTCAACGACACGCACCGAACGCGACTCCATGGGAGAGGTTGAACTTCCGAGCGGCGCCTACTACGGCGCGTCGACGCAACGCGCCGTCGATAACTTTCCGATCAGCGGGTTGCGCTTCGGACGCCCATTCATCCGCGCCCTGGGGCAGATCAAGTACGCCGCCGCCATGGCCAACGAGAAGCTCGGCAAGCTCGACCCCGAGCGGGCGAAGTTCATTAAGCAGGCGGCGAAAGAGGTGGCCGACGGCAAGCACGACGACCAGTTTGTCGTCGATATCTTCCAGACCGGTTCGGGCACGTCGACCAACATGAACGCCAACGAGGTGATCGCGAACCGTGCGATCGAAATCGCCGGCGGCGAGATCGGGTCGCGCGAGCCCGTGCACCCCAATGATCACGTCAACATGGGACAGTCGTCGAACGACGTGATTCCGACCGCGATGCACGTGTCGGCGGTGTGCACGCTGCACGAGTACCTGATGCCGGCCCTGCATCGCCTGCGGGCGGCGCTCGACGAGAAGGCGCAAGCCTGGGACGACGTGCTGAAGATCGGCCGCACGCACCTGCAAGACGCCACCCCCATCCGGCTCGGTCAGGAGTTCAGCGGTTACGCCAGTCAGATCGCCCATTCCGACCGACGCATCATGAGCAAGGTGATCGCATTGCGCGAGCTGCCCATTGGCGGCACCGCGGTGGGCACCGGCCTGAACACGCATCCCGAGTTTGCGAAGCTGGTCTGCGAGATCCTCTGCCACGAAACCGGCGAAGAGTTCCATGAGGCGCCCAATCACTTCGAGGCGCAGGCGTGCAAGGACGGCTTCGTCGGCGCCAGCGCGGTGCTGCGCACGATCGCCGTCAGCCTCATGAAAATCGCCAACGACATCCGCTTTCTCGGCAGCGGCCCACGCTGCGGCCTGGGCGAACTCAAGCTGCCGGAAACCCAGCCCGGCAGCAGCATCATGCCGGGCAAGGTGAACCCCGTGATCTGTGAAGCCGTGATGCAGGTGAGCTCGCAGGTGATCGGCAACGACCAGGCGATCGTCTTCGCCGCCGCGACCCTCGGCAACTTCGATCTCCACACCGGCATGCCCGTGATGGCCCACAACCTGCTCGAATCGATTCGCATCCTCGGCAAGGCGGCGGATGTGTTCAACGAGAAGTGCATCGCCGGGCTCGAGCCCGATCGCGAGCGCTGCGCCGCACTGATCGAGCAGTCGCTCGCGATGGCGACCGGCCTCGCGCCGGTCATCGGCTACGACAAAGCGGCGGCGATCGCCAAGGAGGCGTACGCCAGCGGCCGCACCGTGCGTGAAATTGCACTCGAACAGAAGGTGCTGCCGGAAGCCGAGCTCAACAAAGTGCTCGACGCCCGGGCGATGACCGAACCCAGCGCTTAACGCGACGCAAGCGGGGGGGGGCGTACGCGTTGTGGCGCCCGCGGTGTTAGGTGTTCGCGTGCGCAGCAACCGCTTTGACGATTACCGGCGTCAAGTAGTTGTGCAGCCGCACCAGGAACGCCGCCCAACCTTGCACATAGCCGTCGCGAACCGCGCCGGGCTGAATCGGCCTGTGTATGAGGCGCACCCGCGTCCCTGCCGCCGTCGGCGTCAACTCCCAGCGCACCTGTGAAGCCGGCTCGCCCACGTACGACCAGTCATGAACAAGCAAGCGCGGCGGGTCGATTTCGACGATGCGGCTCGGGCCGGCAGTGCGCTCCGTCAGGTCGCGCCCGCTGGTCCAGCCGAGCGTGTACGCGCCGCCGACGCACGGCTCTACCTCGGCGGCTTTGGCCAGCCACTGATTCATTGGCGCCGGATCGGTCAGTGCTTGCCAGACGCGTTCCGGCGGTGCGGCGACCTCGATGTCGAGTTGCACGACCGGGTCGTCGCGAAAGGTGGGCCGCACGGCGGGGGCGCCGCGTCGCAGGTAGCTGTTCAAGTTTGCAATCTGCAGAGTCCAGTAATCGGCAAAGAACGCGGGGCAGTCGTCGCCGTAGTGCTGGCGCGTGCCGGGCGCGTCGTGCGTAACGTGCAGTTCGCTGTGATCGCCGACCGGCGTGATGCGTAGGGTGACCGCGTGGCGCACGTCACGCGTCTGGTAGGTGTAGCCAAACAGACGCGGCGGCTCGAAGTGCGTCACCCGCCCGTCGCCAGCGGTTGGTGCGCAGCCTTCGCCAGCGGTTGGTGCGCAGCCTTCGCCCGCGAGACGGTGCGCGCCGCCAACACGCGGCTCGACGTGCGCTTCCGATGCGCACCAGACGGCGAGCGCAGCGGGGTTGGTGAGTGCCTCGAAGACGCGGTCCGGCGTCGCATCGAGCGCGAAGGCGCCGGTGAAGTGTTCGACCGGGGGCGTGGACGTCATGACTGCTCCTCTGCGGTTTGTGATTCGACAAAGGCCTTCAGCGCGTCGAGCTTCACCTGCCAGAACAAGCGATAGCGCTCCAGCCACACATCGACGTGTTGCAGGGGCTCCGGGTTGAGTTGATAGATACGCGCGCGGCCGCGCGTTTCCCGGCGCACCAACCGCGCTGCGTGCAACACACGCAAGTGACGCGAGACCGCGGGGCGGCTCACGGAGAACTGCCGCGCAATCTCGCCGGCGGAGCGCCGCCCGGCGCGAAGCGTATCGAGGATGGCGCGACGCGTGGGGTCGGCGATCGCCAGGTAGATACTGTCGAGTTGTTCCGGCGGCGGCAGCGATGGCACGCTTAGCTCCATCTTATAAATATGTAACAGATAAGTTACATATGTAATGAGGCTGCGTCAATTGAGGGCCACGCGGTTCCGCGGCGCGCCAGCATCCGGGGCCGGTCTGCTATCCGCGACCGATCCGCCATTGCGATCGCGGGCGGTTACCATCGAGCGACGCCGGCGTTCGGTTTCAAACGGCGTAAACGAGAGAGGGAAACAAGCATGTGCAAAAGATTCGGATCGCGTGGTTTGGGATGCGCGCTCCTGGCGCTGTCGGCGGCGGCGCCAGCCTTCGGGCAGCTTCAGAGCGGGACATTCTCAAACACCGACTTTGACAACGTGAGTCGCTACTTTCACGCAGCCAGCACGCTGCCCGACGGCGTGGTCATGGTCAGCGGCGGCCTCGGCCTGCAGATTTTCCCGCCGAGCTTGCTGTCGCTCAATGCGATCACGTTCTACAACGCGCAGACCAATACGTTCAGCAGCAGTTACACACCGCTCGCCGGCGGGACCCCGGTCTCACCGACTCTCGCGACCGCCCGCAGCAGTCACACACAAACGCCGCTGCCAGATGGACGCGTGTTGATCACCGGCGGCAATGTCGGCGCGTCCGGCACATCCGCGGGCACGCCCACCAACGCGGTCGAAATTTTTGATCCGTTCACCGGACAGGTGACCGTCGGCCCGGCGATGAACATCGTGCGCGCGGCGCACACAGCGACCTTGTTGCGCGACGGTCGCGTGCTCGTCGCCGGCGCCGGGTCGTGGCAGATCTTCAATCCGGTGACGAACCTGTGGACGGCGAGCGCCGCCCTGCAGCGCACCCGCACCGCTCATGCCGCCGTATTGCTGCCCAACTTCGCGGGCGTGCGCGGCGATGATCGCGTGTTGCTGGTCGGCGGGGGCGGAAACGGCGCGAACACGCTCGAATTGCTCGACCCGGCGACCCGCACCAGCGTACTCGCGGGCGAAACCCTTAGCGTCGGACTCGATGATCTCGCCGCCACCCGTCTGCCCAGCGAGCTGGTGTTCATTGTTGGCGGCCAAGATACGTCAACGGGAAACACGGTGAGCGACACCTATCTCTACGACCCGGTGCTCGATGATCTCGTGCCCGGACCCGCGACGCCGGCCCGTTCTGCAGGCCTCGCCGACCACCAGTTGGTGCGTTTCGGCCCGTATGTGTTTGTCTTCGGCGGCGAACAACAGCTCAACGGCGTCGACACGATCCTCGACTACGCCGCCGTGTTCGACGGCGTGACGCAATCGTGGCTTGAAAGCGGGACGATGTTGAACGTGCGCGACGACTTTGCCGTCGCGCCGCTCAGTTCTTCGAGTGTGCTGCTGATCGACGGCGGCGTGCCGTTGTTTGGTCAGGAAGCGCCATCGGTGGCTTGCGAACGCTTCACCGTAACGCTGTCCGATGCGATCAAGCGCGGCGATCAGGACAACGACGCCGATGTCGACATTGACGATCTCGACCTCGCGGCCGCATGCCTCAACGGCCCGCTCGGTGGGCGTCTGGTGTTCAATTGTCGCGCCGCGGATCTCGACGCCGACGGCGACGCCGACCTCTCAGATCTCGCCGCGTTGCAGCCCTTGGTGGATAGCGCCACCCTCTAGTTGAATCCAGCCTGACGGTTCCTGCGCATGCCGCCGACGCGCGTCAGAACGACTCCGCCAGCCACGCAGCCACGCGATGCGCGGCGTCGGGAAGCCCCTGGCGGCGGGCGGCGTCGCTCATCTGCTGATAGCGGTCAGCTTCAATGACGCCTTCGAGCGCGGCCTCCAATTGCGGACCGGTCTGCTGTGCGTCCCGCGCATCCTCCACCACCGCCGCTGCACCGGCGGCGGCGAGTTGCTCGGCGTTGGCGTGCTGGTGTCGGTCGCGATGGAACGGGTAGGGCAGGAGCACGCTGGCCCGTCCCAGCGTCGTGAGCTCCGCCAGCGTCGACGCACCCGCCCGTGAAACCACCACGTCCGCCGCCGCGATCGCCTCCGCCATGTGTTCGGTGAAATCGATGGCGGTCGTGCGATCGGCCGGGGCGCCGGCGGCGTTGTACGCTGACTGAACGCGCTGCAGATCGCCGGCGCCGGTGAGGTGCAGGAGCCGCCAATCATGATGCCGGCGCGCCACAACCGGCCAGACGCGCACCATGGCGTCGTTCACGGTCCGCGCGCCCTGCGACGCACCAGTTACCAGCAGCAGCCGACCTTCCGCCGGCATCGAAAAATGCGCTCGACCAACGTCGCGGGCGTCAGACTTTGCCGCGAGCGCGCGAAACGCCGGCCGAATCGGGCAGCCGACGACTTCGACCCGTGCGCCGGGCAGCCGTGCGACGGTCGCGTCCCACTGCGCAAACACGCGGTCGGTGCGGCTTGCAAGGAATCGGTTCGCGCGGCCGGGGATGACGTCGGGGTTCAGGATCGCCGCGGGGACCCCGGCGCGGTGCGCCGCGACAACCGGCGGGCCCGCCGCGTAACCGCCGAGTCCGAGGACGGCGGCGACGCGACGCTCCCGCATGACCGACCGCGCGATGGCGCCGCTGGCGCGCCACGCGCGCCAGAAGGCGATGAGCCGCCAAGGTCGGGACGGAACCGGTCGCACGGGTTGCACGACCTGCTCCATGGCGTGGGAACGCAGAATGTCACGGTCGAGCGGGCGGTCGGTAGTCAGAAAGAGGGCGCGTGCGGACGGCTCTCGATCGCACAGAGCACGAGCCACCGCCAGACCCGGGTAGAGGTGTCCGCCGGTGCCGCCGCCGGCGAAGATCACGGTTGGGGGCTGCATCCGCGTCTCTCTCGAAAACGGTGCGGGTGAAGTAAACCATTTGTCATGGTTGCCCGCTCGGCTATCATGCCGCTAGGCGTTGTTGGGGATTGCCCGCGCGCCTCGGAAGGCGCACTTCGCGCCGCCGGCGAGCCTTATACCGGAAGTTGACGCCGCCAGTGGGGCCGGAGCGAACAAAACAGTTCTGCATCACGCGGCAGTGGTCGCGGCAGGGTGGGTATGCGCTCGGGGCCACGTGGGACGCGGGTCGGAGACACATGTGATGACGGAATCCCGTATGAGCCAGGCTTGGCGTTCGCCCCTGGTGTTGGTCTGTGTGGCGACCGCGTGGTTCGTTGCAGCCTCTGGCGCCGAGGTCGTCGGGCCGCCGGGACCACCGAGCGGCGAGCGGCCGCAGCGGATGCCGCTGGCGCAGGTGCGGGCGCTGGCCGCCGAGCGCGGCTGGGCGACGCGTATTGAGCGCGACGGGCGTCTGATCGAGCTGGTCGACATCCGCGACGGTCGTCCGATCTACTTCACCACGCACAATCTGACGTCGGCCCGAACGATCAATGCGTTCGACGTGTGGCCCGACTCGCCGGGTGGGGCCACGTACGGCCTGACCGGTGACGGTGTGCTGCTGGGCGTGTGGGACGGCGGTCGTATGCGCACCAGCCACCAAGAGTTTGACGCCCGCGTATCGGTGCGCGACGGCTCGGCGTCTGACGCGTTGCCCGATGGCCATGCAACGCACGTCGGGGGCACGGTTGCCGCGCGGGGCATCGAAGCCGCCGCCCGCGGTATGTCGTACCGGTCGACCGTCCACTCGTATGACTGGTTCTCCGACGACATCGAAATGGCCAACGCGGAACAGAACACGCTGATCCGCGCGTCGAACCACTCGTATGGTCAATTGGCCGGCTGGCATTTTGACGACTTCGGCCCGGGTCTTGGCTGGTATTGGTTCGGCGACCCCAGTGTGGACCCGCTTGAAGACTATCAGTTCGGCTTTTACACCGTCGACGCGTTCTTCATCGACGACGTGCTGTATGGATCCGACCGCTACCTCGCGGTCTGGGCGGCGGGCAACGACCGGGCGACTGAGGGCCCGGGCCCGGGCGAATCCCACTTCGTCGCGCCGAACGGATTCTGGCAGATCAGCACCCAACAGCGAAACCCCAACACCGTTGACGGCTACGATTCGCTCTCGCCGCCATCGAGCGCGAAGAACCCAATCGTGGTTGGGGCGATTTGGGGCGAAGTGGACAGTGAAACGTTGCCGCTCGCGCAGGCCTTCGGCTTCACCGGGGATCCGATGCAGACCGCCGATTTCTCCAATTGGGGACCGACCGATGACGGGCGCATCAAGCCCGACCTGGTCGCCAAAGGCGAACTCGTCTACTCCACTAGTGGCTTCGGCGATCGCGAATATGAACTCAACAGCGGAACATCAATGGCGGCGCCAGCCGTGACGGGCGGACTTGGCTTGCTTGTCCAGGCCCATCGTCAAGCGAACAGCGTCGGCGCCTCGCAGGACATGCGTGGGGAAACGCTCAAGGCGCTCGCGCTGCACACCGCGACCGACGCTGACGGCGTCCCCGGGCCCGACTACCGCACCGGCTGGGGCGTTTTCAATGTGCGTGCGGCGGTGGACGTGATCCGCCAGGACGCAACGTCGCCGCTGATGATTTCCGAGCACATCCTCACGCAGAAGCCAGGCGACAACGATCAAAACCCGGATCCGAATGACGGCCAGGTGAGCCTGTTCGCGTCGACCACGGCCGGCGTTCCGCTGCGGGTCACCATTGCTTGGATGGATCCGCCCGGCGATGTCGGACAGCTCCTTCGAACCGTTGACAATCCGACCTCGGTGCTCGAGAACGACCTCGACTTGCGGGTCACGTCGTTGACCAGCGGTGCGGTGTTCACGCCGTGGGTGCTCGACCCGACCAACCCCAGCGCCGCCGCGACCACTGGCGACAACGCGCGCGACAACGTCGAACAGGTCGTCGTGCCGGCCCCTGCCGGCGATGTGTACCAGATTCGGGTTACTCACAAACGCGACACCCTGGTCGACACGCGCGGCGAAGGCGATCGCCCCCAGCAACGCTTCTCCGTCGTCGTAACCGGCGCTTCGGCGCTCGGCGTCGGCGGGCGGCCGTTGGTCTCGCCGCAGGTGCTGTCGGTCGCGGAGGGTCAGGTCGGTCAGTTCTCGGTGCAGTTGCTCGAGCCGCCGGGGACTGACACCGTGTTGACGGTGACCCGCGCCGCGGGCAGTAGTGACAAACTGCAGCTCTCGGCCGGCGCCTCGCAGACGCTGACGTTCAACAACTCGAACTGGGATCGTCCGCAGGCCGTCGCTGTTACCGCACTCGCCGATGTGGACGCCTGCGACGACACCGCAACCTTCAACATCACCGGCGCCGCCGGCGAGACGACGGTTACCGCGTTCCAGGCCGACGCGAACCTGAGCTTGAATGTTTCCCGCACCGCGCTGGATCTGGCGGAGGGTGAGAGCGGCGACGTGACTGTCAGCCTGTCGTCCCCGCCATGCAGTGCGTCGATCGAAGTTGAAGTGCTCAAGACGACCGGGGCCAGCAACATCAATGTCGTTGGCAGCGGCGTGCTCACGTTTACCGCCGCGAACTACAACGTCCCGCAGACGGTGCGTTTCACCGCAAGCCAGGACGACCAGGACTACCTGGATGGGATCGCGACCTTTGACATCGTCACCCGCACGCAAGCCCGTGTGACGAGCCGCGTGACCGTCGCGGATGCCGACGACGACACGCTCGGCGTGGTCGCCAACACCAACCAAGTGCGCGTGCGCGAGGGCGGCGAGGCCGCAATCACCCTGTCGCTGAACGGACCGCCGCCGGAAACGATTGAAGTCGCCGTCACGCGGCAGTCCGGCGACGAAGATCTCGTGGTGACCACCGGCGCGACGCTGACGTTCACCGCGCAAGACTTCGCGACCGGTCAGACGGTTCGCTTTGCGGCCGCCGAAGACAACGACCGCATCGACGGCGCCGCCACGTTCGTCGCGGCGTTGGTCGGCTTCGAGGGCGACTCACGGCAGATTCGCGTAAGCGAGATCGAGAACGATGAGTTGACCATCCTGGCGGATCCGCTCGTGCTCGAAGTGGAAGAGCTTAGCGACGTGAACTTCGGCGTGACGCTCAACGGGCCCCCGGGGCGCCCGCTGACCGTCGCGGTCAGCATGTTGCCCGGCGATCCGGATGTCGGCCTGGTCGGCCCCCTGTCGCTGACGTTCGACGACACCAACTGGGATGTGCCGCAGTTGGTCACGCTGTCCGCAGTCGCCGACTCGGATGACGTCTCGAATTCGGCGCGGGTCCAATTGCTCGCCGAAGGATTACCCACGCGCGTGGTCGTGGTGCATACCAAGGAGTTGGTGGCGTTCGCCCGTCCGTCGACGCCCGCCCAGCCCACACCGGCGCAGCAGGCGTTCGAGGTGCCGCTCAATGTCACGCTGCGCTGGACGCCGTCGACCATGGCGTCGGGATATGAGGTTTACCTGAGCGCCAGCGGAACCCCGGGCCCCGATGATCTGCACGGCTTCACCGATGTCGCCGAGTACCAGTTGATCGGTTTGGCGCCCGAAACGACCTATCGCTGGCGCGTCATGGCGAGCAACCAAGGCGGCCGGACTGGAAGCCCCACGTGGACCTTCCGAACGCAGGCCGCGCAAACGAATAACACCCCGAACGACGGTATGGATGACCCCAACGACGGCGCCGCTGATCCCAACACGCCGGCGGATCCCAACGATCCAGCAGAACCGGCGGATCCGCCGGCCGTTCCCGCCCCATGCGGGGCGCCGGTGGCGCTCGCGATGCTGTTGCTGTTTGGTGCGGTAAGAATCGGTCGGAAGCTGCTCTAGCCGAGCCGCTTCCCGGATCAAACGCGGCTCACTGCGACGTTCGACGCTGGTCGGCGTCGCGTCCATGTGGGTGGAACTGTTCGTGCATACGCCGCAGGCGAGCGGTTTGCACGTGCGTGTAAATCTCGGTCGTGCCGACCGACGCGTGTCCGAGCAGTTCCTGCACGACCCGCAGGTCGGCCCCACCCTCCAGCAAGTGCGTCGCAAAACTGTGACGCAGCGTGTGTGGGCTCACCTGCCCCGCGGCCCCGCGCTGCAGCGCCGCCGCTCGCACGATGCGGTAGACCGTCGTGCGCTCAATGGGCCCGCCCGACTTGCTCAAGAACAAGCGCGCCAGCTTGTTTTGCCTTGGAGAGAGCGGCGTCGGCAGACGGCCGGTGCGCTGGCCGCGCTCGATCAGGCGTGGTCGAAGTTCACTCACATAGGTTTCGATCGCGTCAGCAGCCGCCTCTCCCAGCGGCGTGACGCGTTCGCGGCGCCCCTTGCCCATCACACGCACATAGCGAGCCACGAGATTCGTGTCGTTGAGCGTGAGCGTGCAGAGCTCCGTTGCCCGCAATCCACAGGCGTAGCACAGTTCGAGCAACGCGCGGTCGCGTAGATGCAAATCATGATTCGCATCCGGCGCGGTCACGAGGTCCGCCGCTGCGCTCAGATTCAGCGTCTTCGGTAACGGCCGGCCAACCCGCGGCGTCTCGAGCAAAGCGGCGGCGTCATGCCGCATCCGGTTCGTCTCCCGCAACCAGCGAAAGAAGACCCGCAGCGCGGTGACGTGTCGCGCAATGGTGCGCACCGCGTAGCCGCGCTCATGCAGTTTCATGAGAAACCGTTGGATCACGGTCGGGCGGTAGTCGTCAGGCCCGCCAACGCCGCACTCCTGCAGAAAGACGCCCCACTTCATCAGGTCGCGGCGATAAGCGGCGATCGTGTTATGGGCGAGGCCGGCCTCGGCGGCCTGGTGCGTGGCGAACGCCGACAGCAACGCACGAAACGCGTCGCTCACCTCCGCGTGATCTGCGGCTTCCTGGTCGTTCATTCGCGCCTCCCTGCGCTGGGCGTCGTCGCTTGCGACTGTAATATAAGGCAGGTCCGCAAGCGCGGTTTACATTCGTAGGGCAGCGCCCGCCGCCGCCTTCAAGCACGCAAGGAGGCGTGTTCGTGAAGCAGCAGAAGATGATCTTCAGTCGCACGGCGCGGCCGCGCCGGCGTAGACCACTCCGCAGTTGGCTGATTTTCGGCGGCGTCGGCGTCGCGTTGATCGCCACGACCGTCGGCATCGCCCCCAGACTGTTTTGGGAGCGCCCCGACGAGACCACGCTCGCCGCTGACGACGGCGCGGCCGAGGTTGAGACGGTCGCTGATGAGCGGCTCGATGCCTCCCCCGTCATCGCGATGGGTCGCGAGCCGGGCGCAACCCGCGAGAACCCGCGCGTCCCCGAGACGCCGCAGGCCGAGACCGCGGCGCACGCGACTAGCCCGACGCGCGACGCGGCGCTTCGACCGGCGAACGCCGCCGCTTCGCCGCCGACCATCCCAGAGCCAACCCGCCCGCCGTCAGATGAGCGCGTTCTAGCTGATCCTCGCGAGGCGGCGCCCGAGGAGACGCTTGTCCCGCAACACGCGGCGACGCAACCAAGCCCGTCACCGACACCCGCGCTCGTCGCCGGCGCCGATCCGGCCGCGTCGCAGCCCGCGACGCCGTCGGAGCTGGACGTCGCCCGCCGGCTGCTCGAGCGCGGCGAGTATGTCGCGGCCCGCGAGCACTTGGTGAAGACGCTGGAGAACGTGGTGTCGGAGCGCACCCGCGCGGGCGCCCGCGCCCTGCTCATGGACGCCGCCAACGAGACCGTGTTCGCTCCGCGTCGCAGTCGCGAAGATCCGCTGATCGCGTGGCGCACGATCGGCGTCGGCGACCGTCTCATTCGCATCGCGGCGGAATATGAGGTTCCATACGACATCATTCTACGCGTCAACAAGATCAGCGATGCGCGGCGCATCCGCGCCGGGCAGCACATCGGCATTCCGCGCGGCCCGTTTCACGCGCGTATCGACGTCAGCGAGTTCCGGCTCGACCTGTACTTGCGCGACACGTTCGTTCGCAGCTTCCCGGTCGCGCTCGGCGCCGAGCAGGGCACGCCCACCGGCGAGTGGCGCGTGCGCGAACGTCTGAAAGATCCGACCTACTACCCGCCGCCGTCGGCGCCCGAGCGTCGTATCGTGCAAGGCGGCGACCCGAATAACCCGCTGGGTCGCTATTGGATCGGTCTCGAGGGGGTGACAGGCGCGGCGGTCGGCGCGGAAGGCTACGGAATTCACGGCACCAATGAGCCGGACTCGATCGGCCGCGCCGTGTCCCTGGGCTGTGTGCGGCTCCGAAATGAAGACGCCGCCTGGGTCTACAGCGCGCTAGCGCCTGGCAAGTCGACTGTCCAGATCATCCCGTGATGCTTGGCGTTCTGTCGCCGCCGGAAATCCCGTTCAATCCACTGGTCTCGGACACGGGGCTTGACCGCATCGCTTTGGCGGCGGGCCCGATGGGACTGCTGATCTACGCGTTCTTCGTCCCGATGACGCGCTGGCTCGGCGCGCGTCGCAAGCACGTCGCGATCATCGCTCCCGCACTGCTGTGGTTGTTCGCGACACTCGGTCCCGGCTTCGTCCCGTTCGTCCTGTGGCTGCTGGTCGGCGCCGGCTGGGTGGTCGCGCTGGCCTGGCTGCGCCGGCGCGGCGTGCTGGGCGAGCGCGGCATGGTCGCGCTGGTGTGGATCGGTTTGCATGCCTGGATCGCGCCGCTCTGGTGGCGCGCCACGTGGGCCTTCGTCTACGGTTGGCCGCCGGGTTCACATTTGGCGCCGCTCCATGCCGCCGGGTTCGCGTACGTCATGTTGCGTCTCATCGCGTGGGGGGTCGACTGGGCCCGCGAGCCGACCGGCCGAATGCGCTGGCGCGACACTGTCGCGTGGTTGCTCTATCCGCCGGGGCTACGCTTTGGCCCCATGCTGTTCCGCGAGCAGTTCATCGAGCGGTTCAACGCGTGGCGCCCCGACGCGCCGCCGCCGTGGCGCGACATCATCAACCATGGGGTCAGTGCGGTCGGGGGGCTGCTGTTGCTGGTCGGTGTTCTCGTGACGCTGCCGGCCCGCGGCGACGGCGTCGACTTCTTTTCGCAGCCGGATGCGTACACCACCGCTGAGTTGCTGCGCGTGTGCTACGGCGTTCCGCTCACGGTGTATCTGTTTCTCTGGGCCTACCACCGGATTGCGTTGGCGATGGGCCTGTGGGTGGGAATCGCAATGCCGCCCAACTTCAACAACCTGCCGGCGGCGTCAAGTCCGCGGGATATCTGGCGGCGCTGGAACATCACGGTCGGCGAGTTCATCCGCCGATACATCTACATCCCGCTGGGCGGCAATCGCAAATCCGGGCTATACGTGTTCAGCGCCGCGTTCGTATGGTGCGGCGTGTGGCATGGCTACGCGCCGAGTTTCGTGGTTTGGCCGTTCATCCACGTCTTCGCGTTAACGGGACAGCGCTGGTATGACGAATGGCGCGTCAGGCGCGGCCTGACAGAAGACACGCCCTCGGGCCCGATGCTGTTGCTGCAACGCTTCCTGACGTTGCACCTCATGGGCCTTACGTGCCTGGTGTTTTCCGACTTCGAGACCTGCGCCGTTCCGCTGCTGAGCACGCTCATCGGGCGGCTGTTCTAAATTAGTTCTCCGGCCAGATCTGCTCGCCGCTCTCGGTGTCGGTGATGATGATGGCGTCGACGGGGCAAATCTTCGCGGCGGCGAGAATCTCTTCTTCGCTGTCACCTTCGGCGTTGGTGACGATCGCGATGTTTTCATCGTCCATTTCAAACGTGTTCGGGGCCTCGGCGCAGCACGCTTGATCACCAATGCAGAGGTCGCGATCAACTTCAATCTTGTACTTGGCCATGAAGGGGCTCCTGTCGGGTCTGCGCCGCACTGGCGCTGTTTGAGCGGTGAAACTTCACTGCCCCGGGAGTGTAACACGCGCCCTGGAGAGGCCATAGCCGTTAACGAGCGGAAGTTCGCTCAATCACTCGGGTTTCGCCGAGCAGGCCTCGCGCCGGATCGGAAGGCGGGAAGGTCGCTCGTGCCGCGTGGGCGGAAGAGACGATTACGCAGCATCCGCCAGAGCAGCGGGCCGCTGGTCGGTTCCACGACTTCCGCCACGATCAGACTTACGTCGTCGTGCCCGAGGCCGCGGTCGCCAACGAAGCGCTTGAGCGCGCCCACCAGATGCTGCCCCATGTCACGCGGAGCTAGATCCGGCGCGGCGTCGAGCACCGCCTGGACACGGTCGGCGTCGAAGTACGCATCGCTCGCCGACTGCGCCTCGAGGACGCCGTCGGTCAGCAGCAGCACGCCGTCTCCTTCCTGCACATGCACCTGGCGGCGGCTGAAACGCGCATCAGCCTCGACGGCGAGCGGCACATCAACCGCTTGAACCGCATTCGCCGCCGGTCGAGCGAGCGAGACCCGCTCCCAACGCCGCTCCGAGCGACGGTATACCCATCCGGGTGGATGCCCCGCGTAGCTCAGCGTGAGGGCTCCCGTCGGGGGGAAGTAGGTCGCCAGTGCGACCGTCGTCACTTTGCTCAACCCGGCGCGGACCAGTCGCTGGTTGAGCTTGCGCAAGATGCTGCGGTTGTCGAACGCGTTCATGTTGCGCCGCATGAGCTCGTGCAACTCGTTTGCGACCGCGTCGACTTCCTCGCCATGACCCACCACGTCCGCGAGACCGAGACGCGCGATCACCCCCGAACCACAGATAGAGAGGCAGTGAATGTCGCCCCCGCGCCCGCCGTCGCTGGGTTGTGAGTAGACAAAACCTGACAGGCCCGGCAACGCGAATGGCGCAGCGACCGGCAGGTTGCCGCCCCACACCTCGCGGCACAACAGTTCCAGTTGCGGCATCTCGGCGGGGGCGCCGCTCTCCCGCTCGGTCGCGCTCATCCGTGCACGCCGTTATCAGCCCGACGAGGACCCGCCCTTTGCGGCAGACGGCTCGGACTTACCATCGGGATCGGTGTCGGCTCCTTCCGGGCTATCCGAAGCTTGCGGCGCGGAATGCTCGGCCTGGTGAGCCTGCAACTCGTCGCGGAATCCCTTTTGCTCACAGATGCCATGCACGACCTCGTCAAACCGACGAAACTTCTGGTTGTCGAGCCGGAGCTTGCGCTCCGCTCCGCCGTCTTGATAGTAGAGATCGATCCAACCCTTCGGGCTATAGTCGCGCAGATCCTTCATCGCCTCATAGGGAATGAGCTGATTGCGATACTGAAGTCCGCGCTCGTCGAGCACCACACGCAGCGTCATTGCGAGATACAGCTTGTAGGCGAAGTACAGCGCGAACGCGAGCGGAATCAGCGACCACCATTTCTGCTGTTCAACTTCCGCTCGCGACTTGTACCACGTCGACCAGTTCATCGTGTACGGCTCGAACACACCCGAACGGTCTTTCCGCAATCGCACCGCGTCGCGACTGACGACGACCGTGGCGTACCCGGTCTGGCTCGCAAAATAGACGTAGCGCGAGCCCTCCAACTCTGGTTCGGGCGCGGGCTTGGTGTAGATCGGCGTGCCCAGCGCTTCATAAAGCTCGGACACCGGGAACGGTTCGCCCAGCCGAGCGCGCTCGCGGACGCGTTCCTCGACCGACTCGAACGTCGGCTCGGTCGGCTCCGGGTCAAGGTCGGCGACCAGTGCTTTCACTTCTTCGGGATCAGCGCCAGTCAGAGGAACCAACTGCTCCGCAGCGGCCTTCTCATTCTTCGAAGGCCAGCCAATCTGCCAGTCGTACAAAAACCAGCCGCACATGCCGAGGCCGATCAATACGACGAGCGCGAAGAAGTTGCGATCCCCCGCCGCGGGACCACTCTCGATTCGGGTCAACGGCTTACTCCCGTGTTAAAGGCGCCCGCCGCGCCGTGGTGTCGATTTGCTCCGGCATTATAGTGGCCCCGCAGGCGGCGCGAAGGCGTAGCCGCG
>CAZLYU010000001.1:198840-213227 GCA_964563855.1 uncultured Planctomycetales bacterium
TCGATTTGCTCCGGCATTATAGTGGCCCCGCAGGCGGCGCGAAGGCGTAGCCGCGCGGTTCGTGCCGCGTGGTTTGGTGGAGCACCAATTGTCGATCGCGCAACAACGGCGCCGCCTACCGGATCGAGCGAGGAACGCAGTTGTGTTGGCCGGTATCACAAATCTGCTCGGACGCATCGCGATCGCCTTCCTGTTCATCGGCGCCGCGCTTGGCAACCTGATCCCCAATTGGTCGAACGCCATCGGTTACATGGAGGCGAATGGGATGCCCGGCGGGGCCCTCGCCCATTTCCTGCTGTTCGGGGCCGTCTCGTTTCAATTGCTGGGCGGCGTCGCGCTCGTGCTCGGCGTCTACACCCGGGTCGGCCTGCTGTTGCTGATTGTCTTCCTCATTCCGGCGACAGTGATCTTCCACGACTTCTGGACGTTGCCGCCTGCGGAGCAGCAGCCGCAGGTCATTCATTTCATGAAGAATCTCGCCGTGTTGGGCGCGCTGCTGTTCATACTCGGGTCGGGCGCGGGCCCCTTCAGCGTCGATCGCTTCCTGAAGCGCCGTCGCGCTCGCTCGGCGATCGCCGATCCCACCCCGCCGCCCATGCAGCCCTCAAGGAGCTAGAGAATGCATCTGCACGACGCAGCCAGCGCCGCACGCCGCGCCGCCGAGCCGATCGACAACATCTTCATCAACCGCTGGTCGCCGCGTGCGATGACGGGTGAGCCCGTTTCCGACCCCGAGCTGCGACAACTGTTGGAGGCCGCACGCTGGGCCCCGTCGTCGTACAACGAGCAGCCTTGGCGATTCCTTTACGCCCACCGGGACACGCCGGATTGGCCCGTCTTCTTCGATTTACTTGTGCCGGCGAACCAAGCGTGGGCGTCGCAAGCCGGCGCGCTGCTGCTCGTGGCGTCGCGTCAGCGATTCGCGGCCAACGAAAAACCCAACCCGGTCCACGTGTACGACGCCGGGGCCGCCTGGCAGAACCTGGCGTTGCAGGGGGCTGCGCTCGGGCTGGTCGTTCACGGCATGGCCGGATTCGACCAGGACCGCGCGCGAACTGCATTGCGCGTCCCGGATGCATTCACCATCTGCGCGATGGCGGCGGTCGGTCGCCTCGCCGAACCCGACGTGCTGCCGCAAGAGTTGCGCGACAAAGAGAAACCGTCCGATCGCAAGCCCATCGACGACTTTGCGTTTCAAGGCGGTTTCCCCGCGTAGCGCCCCGAATCAAGGCGAAGTCTTCACGGAACGCCCGGCGCTGCGCCACGCCGGTGCGCGGGCGCACGGTTCACGCCCGTCCCACGCAACTCATGTCACTACAACGTCGACTCGATACTTCCTACGAACCCCGGGCCGATCCCGGCGGCAGCGCACGGCGCTTTGTCGCGCGCACTTCGCGTAAGCTTCAGGAAGTGGAGCGATTATGTCGCATTCGTCGACGCACCAGACCCCCGCGGTCGAGGCCGCGCTGGCGGCTCTCGCCGAAGATCTCGCCCAGCCATTGCAAGGGGACGACCTCGGCCGACTCGCGCAGCTCCATGAGCAGTGCGAAGTGCTGGTCGACGCCTTCAAAACGCCGCTCGACGATGCACCCGCCGGCTTGGCCCGCGACCTGGTCAAGACCCTCGAAGCCCTGATCCTCGACGAAGCAGAAGAAGCGGAAGCGGCGTTGCGGAAGGTCCCCGAGACGTTCGCCGAGTTGCAGCGGCTGCTGCAGCACGCGCTCGACGGCGCCCCGATCGCGCCGCCTGAGTCCGCGCCGTCGAACGAGGCGGAAACCGAAACCACGACGCCCGACGTCGAGAACCTGTCCGATGCATCGCCCGCCACCGAGTCGGACGCGGGCGCCGACGACACCTCCGCCGAGGTCACGCGGCTACGCGACGCGGTGGGCGCCGTTCAGCGCACCGACTTGCCGGCCCTCGCCCAGCTCCACACGCGCGGCGAGACGCTCCTCGCGCAACTCGCTGAAGCGACCGATCCAGCCGTGGCGGGTGTGCGCCTGGCGGTGGAAGCCGTGGTGAAAGTGCTCGCTGGGGTCATCCTCGACGATGTCAGCGACCCTGAAGCCGCATTGCGGCTCGCCCCGCAGGTTTTGGACGCCGCCGCGGCGCCGACCAACTCTGACGCGGGCGCCGTGCTCGCACAGCTCGACGAGGCGATTCACGGAACCGGATCGGCGCCAACGCCGCCCCCCGTGGCCGACGTCGACAGCGAGGCGGAACGCAAGCAAAGCGCCCCCGCGGCGCAGGAGCCGGTGCGCGCGGCGAACATCCATGTTGATGGCTATGTCGCCGAGCCGCTCACTCTCGATCTGGACGACATCGAAGGCCTGCAAGGCTTCATCGATGAAGCCAACGAGCACCTCCAAACCATCGAAGCGGAGTTGCTCGCAGTTGAATCCAACCCGAGCGACGCAGATCGAATCAACGAACTCTTCCGCCCGTTCCATACCATCAAGGGCATCGCCGGATTTCTCAATCTTCGCGACATCAACTGCCTGACGCACGAGATCGAGACCATTCTCGATCAGGGCCGCAAGGGTGAGGTGCGACTCACGTCAGGACACATCGATCTGGTCTTCGAGTCGATTGATCTGCTCAAGGCCCAGATCGGAGCGATCGCAACTTACATCACCGCCCCGACCGGCGAGCCCTGCCCGCAACCTGCCTGCGGCGACATGATCGTCCGACTGCGGCGCGTCGCCGCCGGAGAGGCCCCGCGCGAATCGGCGAACAAGGCGTCGGCAGCGGTCGCGGACGAGCCCAGCGAAGAGGCCAACAGCCAGGCGACCGCCCGGACCGAAGCCGTTCAAGACCTGTCGATCCGCGTCGACACCGCCAAGCTCGACGCACTGGTCGATACCGTCGGCGAACTGGTCATCGCGCAGACCATGGTCAATCTGAGCTCGGCGGTCGACGCCGACGACAATCTGCGCCGCGTCGTCACCCAAGTCACGAAGATCGTGCGCGACGTTCAGGAAACCGCCATGGCGATGCGCATGCTGCCGCTGGCGGGCACGTTCCAGAAGATGAAGCGCGTGGTGCGCGACGTGTCGCGCAAGGCCGGCAAGGATGTCGAGCTGCTGCTCAACGGCGAAGACACCGAACTCGACAAGAACGTCATTCAGCAAATCAGCGACCCGCTCGTACACATGGTGCGCAACGCGGTCGATCACGGCGTCGAATCGCCCGGAGATCGCGAGCAGGCGGGCAAGCCGCGACAAGGGGTTCTGCGGCTGAACGCTTACTACGAAGGCGACAACGTCGTCATCGAAGTCAAAGACGACGGCCGCGGACTCGATCCCGATCGTTTGCGACGCAAGGCGCTCGAGCGCGGCGCGATCGGTCCGGATGAAGTGCTGACCGACCAGGAAGCATTCGCGCTCATCATGGCCCCCGGATTCTCGACCGCCGAAAAACTCACCGACATCTCCGGCCGCGGCGTCGGCATGGACGTCGTGCGGCGAAACATTGAAGAGCTGCGCGGCAAGCTGGAGATCGACTCGCAGCCGGGACAAGGCAGCACCTTCCGCATCGTGCTGCCGCTCACGCTGGCGATCATCGACGGCATGATCATTCGTTGCGGCGATCAGCGGCTCGTCATCCCGACCATCCTCATCGAACAAAGCCTGCGTCCCGACGCTTCCCATGTCACGCGTGTTCAGGGCCGCGGCGAGATGATGATGGTGCGCGGTTCACTGGCGCCGCTCGTCCAACTCGGACAGCTCTTCGGTTTGTCCAGCTACACCGACCCCGATCACGCGCTCGTCGTGGTCGCCCAGGCCGGCGGAGAGCGGATTGGCATCGTCATCGATGAACTGATTGGTCAACAGCAGATCGTCATCAAGACGCTCGGCGAACGCTTCGGACACGTGGAAGGCGTCTCGGGCGCAGCGATTCTCGGCGACGGCCGCGTTGGACTCATTCTCGAACCCGCCGGCCTGCTGAGCCTGCATCGCAAGCAGGCAATGCCGTTGTTTTCAGACCGCGAACCGCAATCGGGCGTGATGGCGGACTTGACCGACGAGGAAGCACAACTTCAGCCAAGCCAATCGACTTTGGCTGACGACGACTCGTTCAGCGAAGGAGATCAGGAGTAATGGATACCGCAGTTCAAACGACGCGAAGTAGCGGGCAGGTGCGCGCCCAAAGCGGCAAATACCTGACCTTCAGTCTCGCCGGCGAGGAGTACGGGCTCGAAATCCTCAAGGTGCGCGAGATCATCGGCCTGATGGACATCACCGCCGTGCCGCAGATGCCGCACTATGTGAAGGGCGTCATTAATCTGCGCGGCAAGGTGATTCCCGTCGTTGACTTGCGAGCCAAGTTCGGCATGGACGCGGCTGACTACACCGAACAGACCTGCGTGGTCGTGGTCGATGTCGGCCAACTCACCGGCGTGATCGTCGACACCGTGCAGGAAGTGCTCGACATCGACATCAGCCAGATCGACCCGGCGCCGCCGCTCGGAGCGGGCGTAGACACCAGCTTCGTATTGGGTATGGGCAAGGTCAAAGACGACGTCAAGATTCTGCTCGATATCGACCACGTGCTCGACCTGGCTGAAATGCAGGAAGTCGCGGACATCGCGACGCTCTGAAGCGATCAGACCACGCCGCTCGTCGGGCGGCGATGGTCGGCTCAAAGGGGTGATTGAGCAAAGCTGACAAAAGGGCGGTGGTCGGGCGCGAACGCATGAATAAAACGGTCGACATCGCGGATTTGGCTGTCGTCAAGGACCCGGCGACGCTACTCATCACCCACTCGCTCGGCAGCTGCATCGGCGTCTCGATTTGGGATCCCGTCTCCCACGTCGGCGGACTCCTCCACTACATGCTGCCCGACTCCAAAATCTCGCCGGCGAAGGCCGCGTCGAACCCCGCCATGTTCTGCGACACCGGCGTGCCCAAGCTCTTCCGTTCGGCCTATGAGCTCGGCGCCGCCAAGGCACGCCTCATTGTCAAAGTGGCCGGCGGAAGCCAACTACTCGACGACAAGGGCGCCTTCAACATCGGCAAGCGCAACTATCTTGCCTTGCGCAAAATCTTCTGGAAAAACGGCATCATGATCCGCGCCGAAGACGTTGGAGGGTCCGTCAGCCGGACCATGAAACTAGCCATCGGCAGCGGCGATGTCTCCATCAAGAGCCGCGGCGGGGAGTGTCCGTTATGAACTCAGCCTGCACCATCGACACCATCATCGAGCGCGTCGAGTCGCTGCCGCGTCTGCAGGACGCCGCCACGCAATTGCTCGCCGTCATCAGCGATCCGAAAAGCGGACTGCGCGACATTGTCGCCGCTATCCGCTACGACGCGGCGGTCACCGCCGAGGTGCTGCGACTCTGCAATTCCGCCGCCTTCGGGTTGGGGCGCAGCGTCTCGTCGCTCGAAGACGCGCTTCGCTTCCTCGGAACAGCGAAAGTTTTGCACCTCGTGCTCGCCGCCCACACCCGCACGCTGTTGGGGCAACCCCAGGCGGGCTTCGGCTTGCAGCCGCGCGATCTGTGGGAGCACTCGGTCGCCGTCGCCCTCGCCGGGCAAATGCTGGCCCAAACCGTTCAGCCTGAATTCGTCGGCATCGTGTTTACCTCTGGACTGCTCCACGATGTCGGGAAGATCGTGCTCAACGAGTTCGTCACGCAAGACTACTCGCGCATCATCGAGCGGGTCAGCGCCGGCGACGACTTCCTCGAGGCCGAACGCGAGGTGCTGGGATTCACCCATGTCGAAGTCGGAGAGCGCGTGCTCGAGCGCTGGGAGCTCCCGGCCGACATGCGCGTCGCCGTCCGCTGGCATCTCGAACCCGAGACGGCGCCGCAACCGAGTCCAGTGATCGATCTGGTGCATCTGGCGGACTGTGTTTGCCGTCTGTTCGGCATTGGGGCCGGATCAGACGCTATGGTCTATCGGGCCCATGATGCAGTCTTGCAACGCTGCAGCCTGAGCGAATCCGACCTGGAAGCGGTCGGCGTGGAAGTGTTGGGCGAATTGCGGCTACTGCGAAATCTCTTCAAGCAAACGACCGAGTGAGGGCTGTAATGGGCGCCAACATCCTCATTGTCGATGACTCAGCGACCATGCGACGCATGATTCGCCGCACGTTGTCAATCAGCGGTTTAGACATTCAGGCGACCTTCGAGGCCCAGGATGGTCTTCAGGCGCTGTCCCGCCTCGCCAGCCACGCTGTCGATGTCATCATTCTGGATATCAACATGCCGCGCATGAACGGGCTCAAACTGCTGCAGCGCATGCGGGTCGATCCACGCCTCAAGTCGATGCCGGTCGTGGTCGCTTCCACCGAAGGCAGCGAAACCCGCCTGGCCGAACTCCAGAAAATCGGCGCGATCGGCTATATCCGCAAACCCTTCAGCCCCGAACAACTGCGCAGTGTGCTTGAGCCGATCATTGGCGTCAGCCCATCGCCGACGACGGCAACCGAAATGGAGGATGACGCCTTCTAAGGCGGCGCGACTGCCAATACCAGCGACTTGCGCCCAACCCGCCCCGGAACGACACCCTCCCGTCGGCAAAATAAATCCCGACGCGGAACATTTCCTCTCTAGCATTTGTTGACATTCAGCCCAATGTGGTCTTACGATCGCCCGCACGAGCGGACCAGAACGGCGCACGTCCGGCTGCACGCAATACCCCCATACACGAGGAGACCCCGCACAAATGCCCAGGAAAGCCAAGAAGAAGGTTGGTCGACCCAAGAAGATTTCCACTCCCGCACCAACGTCAACCTCTCCCGTCAGCATGGCGCGGTCCGCAATGGACAGCCTGCGAAGCGCCCTGACCACCATGAAGCTGGAACGCAACCGCCTCGATAGCAACATCGCGCAGCTCGAACGAATGCTGCACGGCGCGGCCGCTCCCGCACCCAGCCGCAACGCAGCCGTCGTCACCGTTAGCCCCGCGTCGGCGGGCGCCGGCGCCGGCGCTGGCTTCCGCAGCGGGTCGCTCAAAGACTTCATCGCCCAGGTCATGGGCGGAGCCGGCGACATGGCGGTCAAAGACATTGCCGACGCGGTCGTCAACGCCGGATACCGCAGCAAGAACAAGACCCTCGCCAAGAGTGTCGGCATCGCGCTTACGGAAATGCCGGGCGTCGAGAAGGTCGGCCGCGGCCGCTTCGTCATGCACTAAGCCGACGTCAGCCCAACCTCTCGGCCAGCACCGCATTGCAGTGCGTCGTCGCGAACAAGGCCGGAAGCACGCGTTCCACTGCAATTGAGTTGTAGTGGAGCGTGACGCTCGCTCTTACACAGCATCTTCTTCATCACCCACGGTGCGCCGCGGCTGTACCAGTCGCGCGCTCGGCGTGCGTCTCGCCGTCGGTCCGGCTGATCGGAACACCTTATCGCGGAAGCGTTCCGGGAAACCGGGCGACGCGCGGACGGTAGGGCGGTCCAGCTTGCTCCCACCAGCCGCCATGGACCACTTTCCGCCGCGCCCGAACCCGCACCGTCCCAACACCCTCAATTGCTCGCGGAAACTGTCTCAACCGTCGCAGTGTCCGCTGTGGTCATCGCCGCGGCCTCCTCCGCCGATACGCCGCACGCATCGGCCAACGCCCGCAGTTGCACCCCGCGCAGAGCCGCTCCACTCAGTTCGCACATCCTCCCGAACACGAACGCCCGGCACACCCGCGTGTGATACAGCGGCTGCCCGTTCGGCCCACCCAGCCGCACAAGCTCGTGCTGCTGTCGCAGCCATGACTGGGAGCGGCGAAACCAACGGGACGCTTCGTGCGGCGTCATGAGTTCTTGCGTGATCTCAAGCATTGCAGTTCCTCCGGCTAAGACGCGGCCGACCTGGCCGACTGACCCATATTAGCCCGAACTGTCGGCAAAAGCAAGAAAATCTAGGAAACCACGAAAACGGCCGCGGGCGGGCTGCTGACGACAACCCCTGCGGCCGACCGTACACTCCCGACATGTCCGTGACAGCATCGAAGCGCGTCGACCCTTACGCCCAATGAGTGACACTTCCCGCAACCATTTGCTGCTCCGCGCCGCCCGACGCGAACGCACCGAACGAACCCCGGTCTGGCTGATGCGGCAGGCGGGTCGCTTCGATCCCGAGTACCGCGCCCTACGAGAACGTCACACGGCGCCGCTCGAGGTGCTCTTCCGCACGCCGCAGCTCGCCGCCGAGATCTCGCTGCTGCCGCGCCGCTTCAATGTCGACGCGATCATCTTCTACCAAGATATTCTCACGCCGCTGGCGCCGATGGGGGCGGACTTCGTGTTCCGCCCGGGGCCGGTGCTCGACGACCCCCCGCGCGACAGCGCGGCGCTCGGTCGACTTCGGGCGTACACGCCGAGCGACGAGACGCTGCCGTTCGTCGGTGAGACGCTCTCGTTGGTCAAGCGCGAACTGAACGGCGCACTGCCGCTGCTGGGCTTTGCGGGCGCACCGTTTACCCTGGCGGCCTTCATGGTGGAGGGCGCCAGCCCGCCGCGAGATTTGCCGCGCACCAGAGCGCTCATGCAGGCCGATCCATCCGCACTCCATCAGTTGCTTCAGCGTCTCGCGCGGGTCACGGCGACCTACCTGCGCTATCAGGCCGCCCGCGGCGCCGACGCAGTGCAGCTCTTCGAATCGCTCGCTGATCTGCTAAGCCAAGACGAGTACACCGCCTGGGCGCAGCCGTACCAACAGCAGGTCTTCGCCGAATACAACCAGACCACGCCGACGATTCTTTACGCCAAGGAGTGGCCCAACGTCGCGGCCCTGGTTGCGACTGGCGCGAGCGTCATCAGCCTCGGCGCGAGCGTCGATCTCGCCGACGCCAAAGCGCGCTACGGCGACAGGGTCGCATTCCAAGGCAACATCAGCAACCAACTCGTCGCCCGCGGGCCGCTCGATGCCATCGAAACCGCGGTGCGCACCTGCGTCGCCGCCGGCGGACATGAGGGGCACATCCTCAATCTGAGCCACGGCGTGCTGCCAGATACGCCCTTCGAGCACGGAGTGCGCGTTATCGAGATCTGCCGGCAGATCCGTCTCACAACGGAGGGTCAATGACCCGCGAAGTCGTGGTGGTTGGTGGGGGTATCTCAGGTCTCGCGGTCGCATGGAGCCTGCAGCGCGCGAACGTCGACGTCGCCCTGCTCGAAGCGAACCCGCAGGTCGGCGGCGCGATGCAAACCGAGCGTCGCGATGGGTTCTTGCTCGAAAAGGGCCCCTTCAACGTCATCGTGCGTGATCCAGCCTTCGAAGAGATGCTCGACGCGGTCAGCGCACGCGTGAGGGTGGTGACCGCGAGCGACGCCGCCAAGAACCGCTACGTCTACCGACGCGGCCAAATCCACGCCGTACCCACCAACCCCGTCCGGCTGTTCACGTCACCGCTCCTGTCGACCGGCGGCGCGCTGCGCGCCGTCCGCGGGTTGTTCTGGAGTGCGCGCAGCCGATCCGACGAGGTGACCATCGAAGCGTTCGCCACCCGGCGTTTCGGCCGCGAGGTCGCCGACACATTGGTGAGCGCAGTGATCGCTGGCATTCTCGCCGGCGACATCAGCAAACTGAGCGCCTACGCCGCTTTCCCCGTCTTGCGCGACTTCGACCAACGCAGTTTCAGTCCACTTTTCCGAACATTGCGACGCGTCCCGACGATGCTCCGCAAACGCCGCGACCCCACGCAGCAGCGTCGCTGGAAGGGATTGGTCAGCATCGATCAAGGGTTAGGCGGTCTGGCTGCCGCCATCGCGGCCGACCTCGGCGATCGTTCTGTCACGAACACACCTATCGTGCGGATCACGTCGGATGCGGATGGCTACGCGCTGCACGACCAGCGCGGCGGCGTCCATCGCAGCAAGCAAGTCGTCCTCGCGACGCCGGTCAGCGAAGCAGCGAACCTGTTGCGGCCGTTAGCGCCGCGCGGCGTCGCGCTGCTGGACACGATCAGCAGCACGGGGCTTGTCGTGATCAACCTGGGGTTCAAACGCACGGATATCGCCCATCCGCTCGACGGTTTCGGCTTTCTCGTGCCGCGCAACGAGCCCGACTTTCCGCTCATGGGCGTCTTGTTCGCCGACTCCGCCTTCCCGCATCACGCGCCCCCAGACCAGCGCCTACTGCGCGTCTTCATTGGCGGCGTGCGCACGCCGAGTGCGACGGCGATGAGCGATGGGGAACTGGTCGAAGTTGCTCGCGCTGCCCTCGAACGCGTGCTCGGCGTCACGGGTGAGCCGACGCTCGTCGACATTTGTCGCTGGCCCGCGGCCCTGCCGCAGTTTCACCTCGGACACGTTCGGAAAGTCGCCGAACTCCGCGCGACCCTCGCGAGCGAAGCCCCGCATCTGCACCTGGCGGGCAACTACCTTGATGGTGTGTCGATCAGTGATTGCGCGAAGTATGGCAAAGCGTTGGCGCAATCGCTTGCCGACGATGGCGTCAGTCGAGCTTGAGCGTATCCATCCCCGGCAAGTGCCACTCAGGATCGAAGTCGCGGTGCGCACGGTCTTTGTCAGACACATTGGTCGGCGCCGCCGGCCATTCCAGATCGAAGCGCGGGTCGTCAAACCGCACGCCCCGTTCCGCATCCGGCGCGTAGAACGCATCCACAAAGTAGAACGCCTCGGTGTCGGCCGCGAGCGTGAGGAAGCCGTGAGCAAATCCGCGCGGCACGTACATCATCAACCGGTTCTCGGCCGACAGTTCGGCGCCGAAGCTCTGGCCGAACGTAGGGGAGTGCGGCCGCAAGTCGAGAATCAGGTCGTACAGCGCTCCGCGGATGCAACGGACAAGCTTGGTCTCGCTGTGCGGCGGCAACTGGTAGTGCATGCCGCGCAGCGTCCCACGGTCGCCGCTCAGCGAATTGTTCACCTGCACAAACGAAGTGCTGAGCGACTGCGCTGCAAACTCGTTTTCGCAAAAGACGCGCGCGAAAAAGCCCCGCTCGTCGCCACGCTTTTCCGGCTCGATGAGATAAGCGCCGGTGAGCGGAGTCGGATGAAAGATCATGGCTGCTGCATCCTGTTCACGCTTGGTGGCGACGCGTGATGTTTACGACGACGCGGGAGCCGAAACGCCAATTCGGTCCAAGCGGTCACGAAGCGTGCGCAAGCGGACAAACTGCTTGCTCTCGAAGTCCTTCGCGATGAAGTTGTGCTCGACGAGCTTCGCGTGCAGTTCATCCATCCCGCTGGCCAGGTTGTAAGCCAGCGAAAAGTCTGGCAAGAGCGCCCCGAGCCGATCAAATTTCACGCGGTAGCTGCGGGGGTCGGCGCCCACTTCACCGGTGTACGCGATCTTCGCATCTGGCAGCAGACGCTGCACCTGGTCGGCGACATCGCGCACCTGGAAATTCTCTTTGTTCGCCCCGATGTTGATCGCCTGCCGATTGATCCGCTCCGCCGGCGCCGCCACAAACGCAACAAACGCGCGCGCGATATCGCGACAGTGAATCAGCGGTCTCCACGGCGAACCGTCACTCTGAATACGAATCTCGCCGTACGACAAGGCGCTTGCCAGCAGGTTGTTGACCACCAAGTCGATGCGCAGATTCGGCGAGTAGCCATACGCCGTCGCGTTACGCAAAAACGCGACCGCGAACCCGTCGTCCGCCAGCGGCATGACCCGCTGTTCGGTTTCAATCTTCGACTGCGCGTACGCCGTAAGTGGATTCAGCGGATCGTCTTCATCCAGGTCGAGCTTTTCGCCTTTGCCGTATACCGAACAACTGCCCGAGAACAGGTAGCGGCCGACCCCCGCTCGCTTTGCGACTTCTGCGAGACGCACCGACGCGTCACGATTAATGTCGAGCGTGATCTGCGGATCGAGCTCGCCCATCGGATCGTTGGAGAGCGCCGCCAGGTGACAGACGGCGTCGTGTCCTTCGAGGTCTGCTTCCGTCAGTTGCCGCACATCTTTACGCAGCTCGCGATCCGGCTTCGGAAGCTCCTCCCACTCGCAGCCTTCAAACAGGGCCACGTCGCACCCCGTCACCTCATGTCCGACGGATTGTAGCAACTCGACCAGATGCGGACCGATGTAACCCAGATGACCGGTAATCAGTATTTTCACGGGCGCCTGCTCCTCGCCGTCCACGGTTGCCATCACCGCGACTCGAACGCGGGTATCATTCTCTGAAAGGCGGTTGTCGGCGGGCAACGCCGCACGCTCCGCTCGTGCCCGAGCTTAGCGAGGCGCCCTGCGGCGAGCAAATGACGACCCCGCAAGGCGATCGTCTCGCCGCCCGATGGAGTTGGCAAAGGAGCCAACGCAACCTCGCCTCGAACGGACACTCCCTGGAATGAACAACCGTAATTCCTATGACTATGTAATTGTCGGCGGCGGCGTCATCGGACTTTCGGTCGCCAAGCTGCTGGCCGAGCGATTTCCCGGATCGCGCATCGCGCTGCTCGAGAAAGAGCAGCAATTAGCGGCCCATGCGAGTGGGCGCAATAGCGGCGTGTTGCATGCCGGCTTCTATTACACCGCCGACAGCCTCAAAGCCCGCTTCACGCGACAGGGCAACATTCAGTGGAAAGCCTTCTGCCGCGAACACGGCCTGGCGATGAACGAGTGCGGCAAGCTGGTGGTCGCGTCCGACGCCGCCGAATATGAGCAGTTGCACGAGCTCAAGCGGCGCGGCGATCGCAACGGCGTCCCGCTCGACTTCATCAGCGCCAGCGAGGCGGCCCGCATCGACCCCAACGTGCGCACGCACGAAGCCGCCTTGTGGTCTCCCTCCACCGCCACCGTCGACCCGAAGGCATCGTGCGCCGCGCTCGCCGAGCACGCTCAAAACCTCGGCGTCACCTTCTTGCGCGGTGCGACGTTTCAGCGACGCTTGAGCGAACGCACCGTCCTCACGGCCGCTGGGACGATCGAAGCCGATTACCTGATCAACTGCGCGGGGCTCTACGCCGATCGCGTCGCCAAAGCGTACGGCTTCGGCGGAAGCTACGTGATCATGCCGTTTAAGGGGTTGTATCTGAAGTACACGGGGCAGCGACCGCCGGTCCGCACCAACGTCTATCCGGTGCCGGATTTGCGCAACCCCTTCCTCGGCGTGCACTTCACGGTGACGGTCGACGGCGCCGTGAAGATCGGCCCGACGGCGACGCCCGCCTTTTGGCGCGAGAACTACAGCATGTTCGAGCGTTTCAGCGTCGGGGAATTGACGTCGGTGGCGCTGCGCCAGCTCGACCTGCTGGCGCGCAACTCGTTCAACTTCCGCTCGCTGGCGATCAGCGAGCTGCGCAAGCATCAGCGGTCGCACTTCGTGAAGCTCGCCGCAAAACTGGTTCACGAGATCGACGCCGACGGGTTCAATCTCTGGATCCCCCCCGGAATTCGGGCTCAGTTGATGGAGAAGAAAACGCGCAAGCTGGTGCAAGACTTTGTTTTGGAAGGCGACGCGCGCTCGCTGCACGTGCTCAACGCCGTCTCCCCCGCGTTCACCTGCGCGTTTCCGATGGCTGAGCACGTGTTGAATGAGATGACGCGGCTGCGCGGGATGACGACGGCGAAGCCGGAGGCGGCCGTCGTTCCGGTCTAGCCTAGATGGTTGTCGGGTCGTTTGATCTTGGCATGTGTCGGACGGTATGCCGCGGGGCTGCGGCGAAGCGCTGCCCGTACGTCGGAGGGACTCGCCATTCCGCCGCCATCGCGGCGACAGCCCCCGCAGCGAACGTATAGATTGGATTGGGCATGGCGTTAAGCAATCCATCAATGGCGAACATGCACGGCATTAGCGCGAGGCACACCGCTGGAGCGAATTGGGGGGTCCAACGCAAGGGGCCGAGTCGCGAGAGCAATACGAAGCCTGGCACGAGAAACACGCCGTAGAGGCTCGTGAGTCCGACGGCGCCGTTGACGCCGAAATAGATAATCCAGAGTCCGTCGGTGACCGATATGTCTTCGCCTCTGTCATTGTGGATTCGATTGCGACCCCACCCACCCCAGCCGAAGATGGGGCGTTCGCGTGCTCGTTCAGAGAGCATGTCTTCGTTCACGAAACGAAACTGAAGGGAGGCCGCACGATCCTCGCTGATGACCCGTGCGACATTGACGAGTTGCTCGCCACTCCAAAGATCTGGTCCGCGTAGTAAAAGATATAGAGGGCACAGCAAGAAGACAACGCTGATTGGCCAGAATCGCCTGACTCGATATGACAGCGTCAACGCGGCGGCAGTGATAAGGAAGATCGCGAAAGCTCCGAGCGACCGACATAGCAGCGTGGTGACGAGCAACACCGGTACATAAAGTTTCGGCGGAGCGTTGAGAATGCGCGGCAACGCGCCCGAGCGCCACATGAAGTAGCTCACGAACGCCGACGCGACCATCCACATCCCGAGCTGAAGGCCGCTGTCAAGGAAGACGACCGGTCGCCAACCACCCAGCCGCATTCCGCCCCACCGAACGAAGCCGTAG
>CAZLYU010000002.1:0-179362 GCA_964563855.1 uncultured Planctomycetales bacterium
CCCCCGATCCACGAGCCGCTGGACGTCATTGGCGAAGTGACGCCCGCCGCCGCCAAAGCGGTGTGACTCCAGGCGGGAACCCCGGTCGTGGCCGGCGCGGGCGATCAGGCCGCGGCGGCCGTGGGGATGGGAGTGGTGCGCAATGGCATCGTGTCGGCGACCATCGGTACGAGCGGCGTCGTGTTCGCCTACAGCGATGCGCCTGCTGCGAACCGCGACGGCGTGCTACAGTCGTTTTGCCATGCGCTGCCGAATGCCTGGTGTGTCTTTGGATGCATGCTTTCGGCCGGCGGAAGCTTGCAATGGCTGCGGGAGGTTCTCTACGCCGATCGCCTGAAGCAGGCTCGGAGCGAACGCGACAAAGATGCGCTCTACACCGAGATGCTGGAAGAGGCCGCCGCAGCGCCTGAGGCTGACGCCGCCTTGTTTCACCCGTACCTGACCGGCGAACGGTGCCCGTATCCGCATCCGCACGCCCGCGCCGCGTGGGTGGGACTCAGTCGTCGGCACGGGCGCGGCGATCTGGTTCGCGCCGTCGTCGAAGGCGTGACGCTGGGGATGGCGCGGCAGATCGAAATTATGCGGTCGCAAGGCGTTTCCATTCGTGAGGTGCGTCTGGCCGGCGGCGCCGCCCGCAACCCGTGGTGGCGTCAACTACAGGCCGACGCCTACAACGCGGCGTGCGTCACGTTGGCGTCTGAGGAGGGCTCGGCGCTGGGCGCCGCGCTGTTGGCGGCGGTCGGCGTCGGTGCGTTTCGCAACATGACCGCGGCGGCGGCGCAGAGCGCACGCACCGGCAACCTGCACCGCCCAAACAAGGCTCGGTCCCGGCGTTACCAGCAGTTGCTCGAACGCGGCGCGGCGTCGTATGAGGCCCTTGAGCCCATCTACCGAGCCGCCGATGCCTGAGACGAGTCCACCTCCCCACCGACCGCTCGTGCCGCGCGACTTCGTGCCGGAAGGCGGTCTCCGCCGACTCGGGTCAGTGGTGCGCCTTTTTGACGAGATTCCCAGCACGAGCCGCTATCTGTCGCAGCACGCTCAGAGCGAGCCCGACGGCGCGCTGGCCCACGCGGAGCTCCAGACCGAGGGTCATGGGCGTCTCGGCCGACGTTGGGTCGCTCCCCGCGGTGCAGCGGTCCAATTGAGCGTCTTGCTGCACGAACCGCTCGCGTCGCCGCTGCTGCGGTGCGCGACGACGCTGGCGGCGGTGGCGGTCTGCGACGCCATTGAAGCGGCGACCGATTGCACGCCCACGGTGCGCTGGCCGAACGACGTCATGATCAACCACCGCAAAGTCGCCGGCGTGTTGGCCGAGACCGTGAGCGGGCCGACCAGCGGCGGCGTCGCGCGGCGCGCGTTGATCATGGGGATGGGAGTCAACTGCCTGCAGCAAACAGGGCACTTCTCTGATGAGCTGCGCGATCGGGCTACGTCGCTGGAACTCTGCTCGACGGCGGTGATTGACCGCGCGGCGGTCGCGCGGGCGCTGGTCGCGGCGCTCGACCGTTGGATCGGTCTGTTTGAGGGTCGCTCCGAGCTTACGTCAGACCGCGTGCGGCGCGCATGGCGCGAGCGTTCGGATGACTTCGGGCAGCGCGTCGTGCTCATGTGCGATGGTGTCGAGACCCGCGGCATCGTGACGGATGTCGATGTCGACGGCGCGATCCTGGTGCAGCCTGATCAGGGCGCTCCGCGGCGGTTCGACCCCGACACCACGACGCGACTTTGGGATGACCATCGCTCTTGACCATGCCCGACGCGCCGCTCACCAAACGCACCCAGCCGCTTTCGCTCGATGCGCCGGCCGTGCAACGCGAGCTTCGCGAATTGGCGTCATTCGTCCGCACTTTCTGCCACGGCAAGCGGCATCTTGGTCGTGCTGCGTTTGACTGGGCGCACGCACGCGTCCCGCCGCCACGCGACGCTGTAGTCGAACTTTGCCGCGATTGCGCCGAGTTGCTGGCGTATGCCGTGCAGCGCCGGCTGCGATGTCCGTACGACCCCAAGCCGATGTGTAAACGCTGTCCGACGCATTGCTATGCGGCGGCGCAGCGTGAGCGGATTCGCGAAGTCATGCGTTACGCCGGTCCGCGTTTGCTGCTCCACGGGCGGCTGAGTTACCTGTTTAAACTGGGTCGCTGATCGCGACCGCGCGAAGCCCGGGTTAGCTGGCGCGGTCAATGAGCAGGATGCAGGCGTCGCGAGCGCCGTGGCGCTTTAGTTCGATCCGTAGCAATTCCAACACCTGCTCGATCGTGACGAGCCCGGACAGGTCGATGATCTGGCCCCCGAGCAAAACGAAGCACCGCGGCAGTACGGCGCCTGCATCGTTGTATTGCGTATAGCGCTCGACGAACGGCAGGAAGTCGCTTTCGGCGGTCGCGACGGTGCTTTCGCGGACGTCGCCGTGATTGGATCCCCAGCGAATCGTCCCGCTGGTGTCGATGACGCGCACCGCCTGCCGCGTCTCGCTGAGCACCCACAGACGCTTCATGCGTCGCGGCGCGGTCCATACTTCAAACCCCGCGCCCTGAGCGGCACACTGCGGCGACGCGAGCGCGTGGCTGATGCTCTGGGCCGCGAGTGCTGCGCGGGCGTTGCGAGTGCTAGCGGCGGGGCGCGGATCCTGAGCGCGAATCTCGGTCGACCCCTCCGCCGTCGCACGCAGCAGGTTGCGCTTCGCGTCAACCTCGACATGCACCTGAATGGTCTCGGGTGCGGCGCCCATTTTTTGCACGCTCTCGAGCGCTTCCTGGCGAATGCGGCGAATGTCGTCTTCACTGGGTTCGACCACGGTGCGTTCAACCGTGTCGCGCACCAGTGCGAGCGCCACGCCGATCGCGCTGATCACGTCGGCGTGCTCGGCGATGGCGTGTGGGAGGTTCGTTTGCTGTGCGACGTATGGCACGATCGCGGCAGCGCCGCCGCCGCCGCCGATCAGACGCACCAAACCCGGGTCGAGCTTGTAGTTTTTGAGCAGTCCTTCGACCAGCCGCACGACCTTGGGGGCGGCGTGGTTCATGACTTCCGTCGCGAGCACCTCAGGCGACGCGGCGCCGCGCTGTCGCGCGAGCGTTTGGAACCCGGCGTGAATCACCGCTTCACGACCAAAAGCCGTGTGCTCGGGCTTGACCAGACCGAGCAGGTTGCTGGCGCAGGTTGGCGTCACGGCGAAGTGTTCATCCCCGGCGGCGACGGTGAGATGTTGCGCACCATCGTGCTCGACCCGCGCGGCGCGTAGTGCGCCGGGCGACGCGTCGGCGAAGCTCAGATAGCGGAGGGCGGCGATGTGGCTGCTGCGTGGGCCGACGTCAGCGATTGCATCGCCTTTCAGGTAGACCAGCGAGCCGCCTGCAACGCCGACCGTGCGCACGTCGAGCGTGTCGACGTGCAGCTTCTGACCGCCGATCTCGGCGGAGCGGATTTGGCAGCGGCCATCCTTGATGACGCTGATGTCGGTGCTGGTGCCGCCAACCTCCAGAAACACGCCGTCGGAAACGCGGGCGAAGAGCAGGGCGGCGGCGACGCCGGCCGCGGGGCCGGAGAGCATGGTGAGAATGGGGCGGCGGCGCATCTCTTGAATGTCCATTACGCCGCCGTCGCTGCGCATGATGAGCAGCGGCGCACGCATGCCAGCGTCGCGCACCGCCTGCTCGGTCATGTCGGCGGTGGCGAGCATCGTGGGAATCATGCTCGCGTTGATCACCGCGGTGCGCGTGCGAATGCCCAGACCGTGCATTCGGCTGACATGGTGCGTGGCCGTTACGGGCAAGCCGCGCTCGCTGGCGAGCCGGCACACCAGGGCTTCGTGGGTCGCGTCGTCAACGCTGAACGCTTCGGCGGCGACGATGACCTGTGCGCCCGCGGCGACGAGCGCGTCGAGCGCCGCGTGCACCTGCTCGTCGCTCAGGCGGCGACTGTCGAGATAGCGGTGGCTGGTGCGCAGGGAACGGCCGGGCGCGAGCGGGATCGGCCGGATGTTGGTTTGCCGGCGGGCGAGGAAGGCGCTCGGACCGGCCCCCATACCGATGATGCCGACCGGGGCGACGTCGCCTTCGAGCAGGGCGTTGGTGGCCTGTGTCGTAGAGTGCGCGATCAGCACGACCTCGTCGGCGCTGATCGAGCACTCGTCGAGCAGTTGCAGCAAACTGTCGACCACGCCCCGCGCAACGCCTTCCGTCGCGCGGTGCGTCGTGGGCGTTTTCGACTTGCCCAGCAGTTCGAGTGAGGCGGCGTCGATGGCGACGGCGTGCGTGAAGGTGCCGCCGACGTCGATGCCGATGCGTACGCTGCGCCGCTGCGCCATGACTCGTCAGGCCTCCACGTAGCGGAGGGCGAAGATGACGACGGCGATCGCGGCGCCGATCCAAACCGGCAGCAGCGTGTAACGCAGAATCTGGTTGACGGTTACGCCCATGAACCCGGCGATCCAGACGTTGGCGGTGTTGGTGGGGTCGCTCACGCCCTGCAGCATGCCGGCCGCGAGAATGGCGCCGAGGATCGCCGCCGGGGGCAAGCCTGACGTTGCGAGCAGAATCGCCGAGACCGCGAGGCCCATGCCCCAGATGTTCAGCGGTCCGCGATAGAGCGCCAGCGGCGCGCCCAGTGCGAACAGCGCGATGTACCCGAACTGCGTTTGCGGGACGACCGTGGCGAGCAGCGGCTTGAGATACGTTTGCACCGGAGCGGTTCCCAGTGATTGCAGCAGCAAGCCGATGCCCACCATCAGCAACACCGGCGGCATCACGGTCTGCGCGCCTTCGATCATGGACCGCGACAATTGCCGCACGGCGCCCGCCCGACGCGCCACGCACACGAACATGTACGCGAGACCGGCGGTAAACGCTGCGATTTCGTCAACGCGGCCAAAGTAAACCAATAGCACTGGCAGCAACGGCGCCGCCATGAGATACGCGGGGACGTCATCGCGGGGTTTGGCGACGACGGGCGCAGGCTCCGACATGAAGCTGCTGAGCAACGTTCGCCGTGTACCCCACACGATCCAGGCGAAGCCGACGGCGGCGTACACGCTCACCATCGTGAGCACGAGGCCGTCGATCTCAGACGCCGTCACCCCGAAGACATCCATCCACAGTCGGCGGTTGATCGGTTGGAGTGTGCCGCCCATGGCGATCGCAATGAGAAACACGCCCGCAGCGACGACGGGGCCGAGACCGATGGAGCGCAACACCGGCAGGATGATGGCCCCGAGCATGATCACCGTGCCGAGCCCGCCGACCGAGGTGAAGATGCCGGCGGTGGCGAGGAACACGGCGAGCGTGACCACGAGCGGCCGCTCGCCGGCGAACTCGGCGGTCCAGTAGACGACGCGTTCGGCGATCTTCAGATTCTTGACGTACATCGCGAACATGCCGCCGAAGATGGTGGCGATGATGGTGCTCGAGAGGCGCAGCGATCCGGCGCCGAACAGCGCGATGAGGTACTCGCTCACGTAGAGCCAGGCGGCGTAAAGCCAGTTGATCGCATCAACGTCGCTGCGTTCGGCGGCCGCTAGCGATTGCAGCCTGGCGACGATGGGCGCGGCGCGCTCGATGAGCGGCGTTTCATCGGGCTGATCCACGACGTCGGCCAACGCCTGCATTTGCTCATCCACGGCGAGCGCGCTCAGACGGTTGCGAAACTGCGCGTTGCGGTCGTAATCGGGATAGCGCGCCAGGGGATCCATCACGCGAGCATTGAACGCCCGGAGGGCGTCGCGCTGCGTGCGCAGTTCAGCGCGAAGCGCGTCGGGCCCCTGACGCGCGGCTGCCAGCAGCGCCTCAGCCGCGGCGCCCGCGAATGCGGCCTTGTCGCTGAGTATTCGCTCGTGCTCGATCAGGATCGCTTGCCATTCGGTGAAGCGGCTGGGTTGTTCGACTTGCGTCGTGGTTGTCTGTCGGCGGCCGAAGTCGTCGGTCGATTGCAGGGTGACGAGTTCGGTCGTGACGGCGGGTTGCGCGAGATCCGCCGCGAGCGCCACCACGAGGAATGCAAACGCCATCAGCGGCAGCGCGAGCAGCGCCGAGAGGCGCTCCAGGAACATGAGCGTGGCGAACGCCAGAAAGACCGCCACCAGCAGCAGGCCGACGCCCAGGGTCATGCGCTCACGCCCCAGTTGCGCAACTGCGATGCAAGCACGCCGATTTTTTGGTCGTCGAGCGCTGCAAGCCATGCGGCGGCAAACGCCGTGGCGGTGGACTCGGAGCGATTCGTGGAAGTCGGCGACAGTGCGTGACCCAGCTCGTGACCAAGCGTCGCAACGAGCCGCTCGTCGCTGATGGGCGCCTGGCAGCCGAAGAGTTCGATGCGACGTAGCAGCGGGTCCCATGCTCCCCAGACCGTGCGGTTGGGCAGCGTAAGCGGCATCGAGTGGACCGCGAGGTCTATCCGCCACGCGCGCAGCGCCGCCGGCAAGCCGACGCCGCGAAGGCGATCCGCCGCGCGCGCCGCCGTGTTGGCGATGACGTCGGCAGCACGTTGGGCCGGTTGAGCGGAGATGAGCGGACGCCTTGTGGGGCGGGAGGTCAGTTCTCGCGGGGCGTTGCGTTTAAGCCGGTGACGCCGAGCCATACGAGCGATGCCGTCGGATTCATTGATCTGGCCGCGACGGCGCGGATGCGCTGCTCGGGGCGTGGGTTCTTCCAGACGAAGGCCCGCAGCGCGACGTGTTGACCGGCCGGGGTCTCGCCCGTCCAGACGATGGGCGCAGCGGCCGCGGCCTGCAGGTCGTTGGCGGCGAAGATGTTCTCGCCGTAGCGCAGCTCGACGTGGGCGACACCGCCATCCTCGCGTAGCAACTCGTAGCGACCGACGAGTTCGCCGGGCGAGGCGGGGAAGCTCATGGTGTGGAGGAAGACGAGTTCGTCGGCTTCGTCGTCGACGCGAAATTGCACGCGCGTGGGAAAGCGGTCGCTGGTGCTCAGTTTGCTATGCAACGCGACGCCGGTCGCGGCCGCGCCAGTGCGATCGGGGGCGATGTGGAACTGGACGCCTCCGAGACGCACGTCGCCGTGCGGCACGCGCGAGAGGTCATGCTCGGGGCCCAGGCCAAACCAGCCATCGGCGTTGGTCGCGGTGAGTGAGACGTTGGCGGCGTCTTGCAGTGACGCGACCCATCCGGCGCTGCGACCGGGCTTGAGGGTGGTCATGTCCATCAGGCGGAGGAAGTGTTGGCCATAGTCGATGTCTGCGGGAGCCGGCGGATTGTCGGCGTTCCAGGCGGCTTCGGCGGCGAGCACATAGAGCGCGTATTGGTGCATCTCGCGCGCGAAGCTGGATGGATCGAGCGAGTATCCGGCCCAAGTCGTCTGCAACAGGCCGCGCGACTGCTTATCGTGCGCCGCCTTCGCAAAGTTCACGATGTTGCCCGGGCGATGCCAGGTGGCGGCGATTGTTTCAAATCCGTCTTCGTGAAACTTGTCGAGATTCACGAAGCGCTCGGGCGGCACATCGGCGTAGTGCCAATCGGTGATGACGATGTCTTTGGGCAGCTTGTCACGCAGCAACTGAGCTTCTTCAACGCTGTCGGCGTGGCACGCGTCGGGACCCTCGCCAGGGCCGAGCAGCATGTCGCCCCACATCATCAACTTGATGTCGCGCTCCCGGAACCAGGCGTGATGCCGAAGGGTGTCCATGAGGAACAGTTGCTTCGGCGTGTAGGGTTTGCTGGACTCGCGGTAGGGCACACGGCCGCGTTCAGTGAACTCGTCGTGGCCAATGTGGAAGTAGTCGGGCTGAAACAGGTCGACCGCTTCCTGATAGACCGTGAAGATGAAGTCGTACGTCGCCGGGTTGGTTACGCAATAGGCCCACTTCGCGTCGGGGTCTTCAGCGAGCTCCAGATTCTGGTCGTTATAGAACATCCACTGGCAGTGCCCGAGCGACATCACGAGCGGCGTGACGCGCACGCCCACGGCCTGCGCCGCGGCGAGAATTGCACGGACCTCGCTTTTGTCCATGCCGTATTCGGGGTGGTGAATGTTGGGTTGGCTATCCCATTTGATGTACTCGGATTCGAGGACGAGCTCGTTCATTTTGAGCGCGCCGAGCAGGTTGCGGATCAGCTTGATCTGTAGATCGGGGCCCTGACCGCCGGTGAAGAAGTGCACGCCGCGGTAAGCGAGCGACGGCCAGTCTTCGATCTCGGCGAGGCGAAACACGAGGTCGTCGTCCGGGCCGGTTGCCGCGAGTTGCTTGAGGGTCTGCACGGCGTACAGGAAGCCGCGCTGGCAGCCGGCGGCAATCTCGACGTGATCTGACGCGACGCGCAAGCGGTAGCCTTCGATTCGCAGGTCGCTCGCGCTAACGAAGCGAATCAGCGGGTCGTCCGCTGTTGCGGCCGTGCCGAGCTCCAACGCGTGCGTGTCGCGCGCGAAGCGGCGCAACTCTTGGATCGCCAGCGCTGCGTCGGCGGGGGCTTCTCCGTTCGGGGCGAGCGCTCGTAGGCTTTCGGCGGCCGTGAGTCGCAGGAGCCCGTCGCCAAAGGTTGCACGTTTGGGGCGCGGGACGATCACGGGCGGCTGGTCGAAGTTTTGCGCCTTGGCGTCGGCGACGTGCCGCACGCGTGCATGCCCGTTGATGGGCCGCGGAGTGACAGCGCCTGGGCCGGTCGGCGGCAGCTTGAACACGATGCGAAACCTCACGGGTTGGTCGCGCGTGATGCGGGTGTCCAACTCGCCGAGCCAGAACATCGGCAGCGTCGGGTCGGCCCAGCGACTGCCGCGCTGATCGTAACAGATGATCTGTTCGCGGCTGTCGACTTCGATCCGTAGCGGACCGATTCGGCTGTCGAACTCGATCCATGTGAAGTCGTTGGCGAGCGTCGTGGCGTCGCGGTCGCCGGAGAGCGGTTTGACCGGCGCGACGCCCGAGACCTGAGATCCGTCGCGCAATTTCGCCGTGTAGCGGCGACCGACGAGCAGCGTCGGGTTGAGCGCCGCCATGCGCCATTGCAGCAGCGCGGCGCCCTCCTCTTTGGTAAAGCGCCCCGTGAATTCGCGCTCCACGACGCCGTCGCGCACGCGAATGACATCGTCGGCGAGGAAGGCGTCGTGCCGGCCGCGGTGGGAGAGGCGGAGTTCGACGCCGTCTTCGAGTTCGACGCGCTCCGCGCCGCCGAGAGCCGCAGGCTCGGGGCCGAGGTAGTAGTGCGGCGTCCACGGCGGTGTGGTGACGACCATGTCGCTGCCGGCGCTAACCGTCACGCCGTTCCATTCGATGCGCAAGCCGCCGCGGCGAGGCGACACCTCGACGCGCGTGCCGCCGACGGTGACCGACTGCGTCTGCGCCGGCGCTGCGGGTGTGATTCCGAGCAGCGCGAGGACGCAGACGGCGAGCCCCAGCGAGGCGTGTCGGCTGGAACGCGATTGCAGCATTTCGATATCTCTCCCGCGACGGACGACGGTGATCACCCGCCGTCGTTAGTTGGTGTTGAACCTGGCTTGGAAGGCGGCGAAGTCGGCGGTATCGAAGTCGTTGTCGTCATTGAAGTCGAACACTTCGCAAGCCGCGTCGACGCTGCCGAGGGGGCCCGACATCACACACGCTTGCTGTGCACTCCAATCGCTGCCGTCCACGCGTTCGTCACCGTTTGCATCGCCGAGGGCGAAGCCGTCGAGTCGCAGCTTCACGGCGTCGGCGCTGAAGACGAGTCCGGCTGCGCCGGGGGCGTCGGTGACGGTGAGGCGATTCGCGATGTCACCCGCGGCGAAGCTGAGCCGGCCGAGCGCGACCCAGCCGTCGCCGTCGCTGCGTTGGTCAACCACGAAGTCGGTGTCCCCGGATGCGGCGTGCACGGTGTATTGCGCGGCGTCGGTGCGGTTCGCGTCGCTCGCGTACCAGACGGAGACTTCGTACTTGCCGGTCGTTGGAATCGCGGCGGCGAAGTCTGCACTGGCGCCCGTGCCGACCGCGGCGAGGCGTCCGGCGAAGCGGAACGTGGCGTCGCTGGCGAGCGGGCCCCACGACCCGAACTCCTGATAGGCCGGCGAGCCGTCACTGTCGTCGACGATCACCTGCAGGTTGCGCTCGTCGACAAACGGGTTGAACGCTGGGGCCGCCCACGGCTGTCCGGGTTGCGGCAGATTGTCGATCTCGTCCTGGATCGCGATCTGCGACGTGTATTGGTGATAGACCCACAGTGTCCCGTGATTCACGCCGAACGAACGGGCGTAGTCCATCTGATCGGCGACGAGCGTCCAGTCGTTGTCTTCCTGCGCGCGATAGCCGACGGCGAGTTTGTGCTCGTTGTTGGGGACGAGGGCGCGTTGCAGGTCGAACTCGGTGCGAAACGACGACAGGCTGGTGCGATACATCTGCGGCATCGAGACATCGAGATAGCCGTCGTTCACCCAGTTATGCCAGTGTTGCATGTGCTGGTTTAGGCCGTAGTAGCCGGTGGGGGCGCTTGATACGACGATCAGCGGATTCGCCGCCTTGATCGCCTCGTAGCAGGCGCGGACGGTGTCGTTAACGAGTCCGATGCGGAATTGCACCCATTGGTTGTTGTTTACGTTGTTCGGCGGGAAGACGCCGTACGTCTGAAAGTAGAGGTCGCGGGTGACCTGCTCGTAGCCGTATTCACGACCGGTGTCTTTGCGAGCCCAGCGAAAGCGGTCGATCTGGATGTCGTCGAAGCTGTAGTTCTCGGCCAGCTCGCGCACCATGTCGACCATCAGTTGGCGTACCTCGGGGTGACCCGGACTGAGGAAAATGAAGCCGCCGTTCTCACCGGTGACGGGATCGCCGCTGCTGTCGCGCGCAAGCCACTCGGGGTGGGCGTTGCCGATGGGATGTCCGTTGAAGCCGAGCGCCAAGCCGTACTCGAACCAGGCGCCGACCTTGAGCCCTTCGTCGCGAAAGATATCGATGAGATAGTCGCAATAGTCGACCGAGTTTGAGCCCCACGACCCGCCGGCCGCATTGTAAGCCTTTGAAGGCCACCACACGGTCTGACCCGCATAGGCTGCGATGTAGACGGTGTTGATGCCGCCGGCGCGCATGTTGCGCGCCATCTGACGCAGTTGCCCCTCAGTGCGATTGAGGTAGGTGTAGTGCGAGAGCCAACATGCGCGAAGCTCTCCGACCGCACCCGAGTCGGACAGGCGCGTCAGGCGCACCGCATCGGCAACGATCGACTTGCCGGCTTCCGCACCGCTGCTGAGCGTTACGCGTTCGGTCGGCATCCGGTCGAAGTTGAACACGCCGAGCTCGACCCACTGCGAGCCGCCGCCGCGCTGATCGATGAACACGTCATCGACGCCGTTGGCGTGGAAGACGGTGTAGCGCGCGTCGCGCGGTCGGTCGACGGACGAGCGGTACCAGACGTCGACGCGGTACTGACCGGGGTTTGGCAGCGTCGGCCGCCACTCGACGAGTCCCGGATCAAAGGTGGTCGAGCGGAAGCGATAGTCGGCGCCGTATTGCCCGGTGGCGCTCGTGGTCGACCAGCTCTCGGCGAGAACTGCGAAGCCAGGATCGGTGTTGTCGACGACCACCACCTGTGCGGGGGCGGTGTTGACGACGAGGAACCATAAGCCGAGCGTCCCCATCCACAGTGTGCGCACCACATCTGCTCCTTGCGATAGCGTGCAACTCGCCAATGCGAGCCAGCATTATATAATGCGTGACTTTCGCACACAATCGAATGCCGAGGCCGCTACTGATGCGCATCACCGGAACGTTCATCGACGAGATCACGCACGACATTCCCAGCCAGAACTGGGGGCCGCGGGAATGGGCCGCCGACTTCGACGTCATGCGGCAAATCGGCATCGACACGGTCATCATCATTCGTTCCGGCTATCGCGAGCAGGCGATCTTCAACTCGTGGGTGCTGCGCGAGCACCGGCGCATGTTGCCAGCCCGCGAGAACCTCGGGCAGCTCTTCCTCGACCTGGCCGAGCGCAACCACATGAAGCTCTATTGGGGGATTTACGACCCCGGCGACTGGGACCAGCGGGCCGAAGCAGCGCTCGACTTGAACGTGCGCTTCATGGACGAAGTGGTCGAGCAGTTCGGCGACCATCCCGCCTTCGCGGGCTGGTATATCACGTTCGAATTGTCGCGCGAGCGCGCCGATCAGGTTGAGCTGGTCGTGGCTTCCGGCGAGCACGCGAAGCGCCTGAAGCCGGAGCTGCCGACGCTGATTTCGCCCTACATCGCCGGCGTGAAGATGGATCCCAGCGCCGCGGTTTCGCGGGATGAGCACGAAGGCGAGTGGCGGCGGATTTTCGAGCGGATTCGCCACGCGATCGACATCGTCGCGTTTCAGGACGGCCACGTCGACTATCTCGACCTGCCGCACTACCTGACGACGAACCGCAAGCTGGCGAGCGAGACCGGGCTCACGTGCTGGTCCAACGTCGAGTCATTCGACCGCGACATGCCGATCAAGTTTCCGCCGATCGATTGGCGCAAGCTGCAGTTCAAGATGGATGCGGCCCGCGAAGCGGCGATCGAGAAGCTGATTACGTTTGAGTTCTCGCACTTCCTCAGTCCACACTCAACATACCCCGCCGCGCGGGCGCTGTTTCGGCGTTATTGCGAGCGATTCGAGCTGGACGTGAAGCTGTCCTAGAGTAGCTAAGTTTCGGTGGAGAAGTGGCTTACGCTCGTTCGGAGAATTCCGCGCAAAGGTATTTACCCGCCTACCTGCGGCTCGGTATCATTATATAACCCGGTGGAATTTCAGAGAGTCTTCGGCCGGGTTCATTTTGTGTCTGGTCCACGCCGTCGCGTGGCGGGGCCGAGCGGTCTGCGGTTCAGCGACACATGCATCGTCGCCCGCGCCGCTATGGCCGAGAGTAAAAGCACTTCTTCGGAGGAGTCGAGAGAGATGAACAAGAGCGTTCTAAGCATCATGGTTGGTCTGGTCGCGAGCACGGCGCTCGCGGTCGATCTCTACAACGTAGCGACCGTCGACACGGCGTCGCTCGGCATCGGTCGTCCGGCCTCGGTCGCCTGGAATGGAACGGATGTGTATGTCGGCAGCGCGTTCACCGGCGCTCAGGTGACCCGCATCACCAATCCGCTGACCGCCCCGGCGGTCGCGTCGCAATTCGGCGCGGGCCCCGCCGCCGGCTCGACCAACGGCTTCGTCAACCTTGACGTGTTTGGCAACGTCGTTGTCGCCGGAACCAACAACGGCGGCGGCGACCCCGACATCGTGCAGACGTTCGACCTCATGGGCAACCCGCTCGGCGCCACCGATTCGGCCGCGCTCGGCATTCCCAGCCCCAGCGGCGACCGCTTTGACGGCGTCGCGGTCGACCCGGGCTTCATCGCGGGCGGCGGCGGCGGCGCGGGCGTGCAAATCACGTCGTTCGGTCTCGGCACCCGCAACATCTATGACGCGTCCAGCTTCGCCCTGGTCGACAACGGCTTCAGCACGTTTTCGCCGGATCTCGGCAGCACCGGCTTCCGTGATGCGATCTACGACAAGACCACCGGCGACCTCTACATGCGCCTGACCACCGGCATCATCCGCGCCAAGCGCAGCGGCGACCACAACTTCGTGAAGTTCAGCGACGGCACGGCCGGCGTCGACGTGGTCACCGACTTCGGCGATGGCTTCAACTCGGCCATCAACGCCGACTTCCTCGGCGACTTCAACAGCAACGGCACGACCTACGTGATCGCCAACTTCCGCACGGGCTCGCCGGTCTTCGAGAACGCGGTGCAGCTGTTTGATCCGTCGGGCTTGAACCAAGTGCAAGCCGCGAACTGGTTAAACGCCGACGGTTCGGGTCCGTTTGCCGGTCTGGGCACTGGCAACGGCTGGTACGACTTCAACTATGACGCGAGCACCGGGTTGCTGGCGGTTTCGGATTGGGCCGAGCAGAAGGTGTACTTCTTCGCCGGTGTTCCGATTCCTGAGCCGACGAGCCTGCTCTTGCTCGGTCTCGGCGGTCTTGTGATCCGCCGGCGCTAAGTGATGGATGCTTTGTCGCGGCGGCGGCAGCGCGCCCGCGCCGTCGCCGCGACAACCTTTCGTGTCTCAAGCGGCCGAAGAAAGGACGTCGGAATGCGTCAGCGAGCGTTGGGCTTCACACTGATCGAACTGCTGGTTGTTGTCGCCATCATTGCATTACTCATCTCGATCCTTTTGCCTTCGCTCAACACCGCTCGACGTCAGGCGCAGCGCGTCGTGTGCAGCGCCAATCTTCGCGGCATCGTTCAAGGGATGGTGATGTACGCCGCTGATCATCGCGAAGAGGTGCCCCTGAACCAAGGCACCGAGCCGAGTCAGGTTCTGGTGAAGCAGGGCGATAACCACTGGCTGCTGGCCGAGCAGATCGGATCGTACATTGGTGTAGAGACGCCGAGTCGGCGGGGACCGAACAATTCGTTTCTCGACGAAGACATGCTGATTTCGGCCGATGCGTCGAAGATGTTTTATTGCCCGTCCACCAAGAACTTCAGCCGCAACGACACACAGGAATACCCGAACTGGCGGGCGCCCTCCGAGTTCGGCGCTTTTATGGATTATGCACAGATTTGGAACTGGGTCGGACCATTCGCCGACCTGGACCGGTTAAGCTCCGGCGCGGTTTTCGTGACCAGCGCCGAAGGCAACTACGCGGTCCTCGACGATGATCAGCAGGCGGTCGAGCCCGGCGATTGGCCCGCCGGATTTGGGACTTACGATCCGCAGTCCGGCATGGAGTACCGCTTGCCCCACAACCTCAGCCGCGAGAAGCGATTGTCAAACGTCGCAGAAGGCGGCCTGATTCCGGTTTTTGCCGAGTATGTCGTGAGCCGCGGTGTGCAGCTTAGCGGTATGGAGGCGGCCTGGAACGACGGTGAGGGCACACTCAAGCCGCAGGCGGCAAACCACATCTGGTCTGGGCGCAACACGCGCAACGGCGACGTCGTCGGCGGCAACTTCGCGCTGATCGACGGAAGCGTCGAATGGCGCTCGGAGGGGCAGCTTCGGCCGCGCCTCATGCTGTTGCGGACGTTTAGCAACCAGTCGCCGTTTCCGACCTACTGGTGGTAGCGTCACCTTTCGCAGACTTTCAAAGCACGAGCGAATCCAACCTTAGGAAAGCACGCATGCGTCGCTTCAACTCTTTAGCTCTATGCCTGGTCGTGCTCGCCGCGCCGTCCGCGGTCGTTGCGCAACCCACCGATCACCCGTTCGCGCTGGTGAACGTGATGGATACCTTTGATCTCTTCACGCTCGACCCCAACGTCGTCGACACCGGGTTCAGCACGAGCAACCCGCCGCCGAACTGGGGTCTGTACACCGCCAGCCCGCGTCTGGGCAACGGTCCGAGCACCATCGCGGTCGACGGCAATCGGCTGTGGATCGGCGGTTTCTGGGACGGCCCGTCGTTCAGCGGCGGTAACGCCGAGGCGGGTTGGTACGCCTCGTTCGGGATCGCCGACATCGACGGCATCACGCTGATCTCGGGTTTCGACGCACCGTACAACCGCTACCTCGACTCGTTCATCATCGGTCCGACGGTGAACAACACCGACAACGTTTCGGGTATCGATTACGACCCCATCAATCAGCGCTTGTACGCCATCTTCGATGACACCAACGACATTCCGTTCTTCAGCTACCCTACGGGCGCCCCGCCGCAAGCCGGCGCGATTATCGCGGCGTTCGACGCGGATCCGAACAGCGCCGGCTACACGAGCGAGATCTGGTCGATTGAAGACCCCTTCTTCCCCGCCTCGAGTCAGTTCGACTCGGGGGACGACCGTCTGCGCGGCGGCATCGCCGTTGATCCATTTACGGGTCAGACGCTGCTGATTGGCCGGCCGACCGCCGACGCAGTCAACGATCGCGAGCGATCGTTCTTCTTCGTCGACGCGTTCAATCCGGTGATCGATCCCAACGATCTCAGTCTCTTCCTGAATCCCAAAGATATCGACATCGACGCCAACGAGTGCAGCGCGACCTTCTACCGGCAGCTCGCGTTTGACGCCGTGACCGGCGACATGGTGCTGCGCAATCACAACGCCATTGAGCGGATCGCCCGCGATCCGGGCTCGATTGGCGGTCGCTTCGAGAAAATCGCACGCTTCATTGAAGAGCCCAAGACGGGCGGCGATGGCTTCGCCAACACCACTGCAGCGGCGACCGACGAACAGCTCGTCGCGGTCGGACAGCCAGTGAATCCCGGCGACAACGTCGTCGGCCCGGGCGCCGACGGTGTGCTCGACACGCTGCCGGCGATTGATGATGCGTTCGCGACTGACCAGTTCGTGATGGAGCGCACCGTCGGCAACTTCTTCGACCCCAACTTCACCGCGACACCCTGCGACGACGACCCGAACGGTTACCCCGGCGGCATCGTGCAGGGACAGGGCGTCGCCGTGATCTCGTCGAGCAACATCGACGGGCTCGATGTGGATCTCGTCATCGGCAACAGCCGTCCGCGATCCGGCGACGGTCTTATCAAAGACATTCGGTTCCACACGATCGACGGCGATTTCGTGACCCAGCTCGAACTGCCCTGCACGCCGCCCCCGGTGGACCCCAACGGCGGCGCCTCGGGTATTGCGATCTACGACTTTGACTACGACGAAAAGTCGGGCACGCTCGTGGTGTCGCAATATGAAGAGCAGAAGATCTACGTCTTCAAGCTGGTCGGGCCCGACCCGTCGAATCCGAATATCGCTTACGATCGCTACGAGTTTGAGCGCGACGGCGTGTTCGACATGCTCGACTTTGAGGCCTTCCAGCGGCTGTTCACCGGCCTGGAGAACACCGAGGGTCTGGGTCTGGCTGAGCAGCGCCTTAACACCGATAGTGACTGCGACCTCGACTTCGACGACTACTTGCGCATCGAGGCCTTTTGGGACTGATGCCAACCGTGGCGGTTAAGGGCCGGGGCGTCGCGCGGCGGCGCCCCGTTTCGTTTACGACGGTCGAGCGATTGATAAGGGAGCAGATGCAGTGAGTTCAGCGCGGCGCGACGGGAAGGGAGCAGTCGACAACGGATCGTCATGTCTGGTCTTGCGACCGGTGGACGACAGTGATCCGACGCCCAAGTACCTGCAAGCCCGCGATTTGCTGGTGGATGCGATTCGCACGCGTGTGCTGCCGCCGGGCAGCAAACTGCCCTCGACCAAAGAGATAAGCTCGCTGGTCAACATCAGCCTGATCACGGCGCACCGCGCGCTTAGCGAACTGGCGCGCACCGGCCTGGTGCGTCGCGAAATCGGGCGCGGAACGTTCGTCAGTGACGACCTCGAAAACGGCGAACGCCTCGCAACGATCTCCATCGCACTCATGCTGCAGCGCGACATCAATCTTGATGACTATTACCACAGCACCATCATCAACAGCTTGCGTCGCGCGGCGGAAGGCGACCGTGGCCGGGTCGAGTTCTTCTTCCACGATCGCTACGACTTGCGCGATCACGGCCGCGCACACCTCGGCGCGATTTGCATTCACCCTCCGGTTGAGTCGCAGGCCGAGATCGAGCGGCTCGGTCAGCAGTTTCCAACGGTGTTGCTCGGCGGCTCATTCCCGGCCACGCGGCTCGCGAAGATCGACTGCGACAACTTCGACGGTGCACGGCAGGCCGTAAGGCATCTGCTCGACCTCGGGCATCGCCGGTTCATCGTGCTGTCGGGCCCACTGAATCTCAGCAACAGTTGCGACCGCGTCGACGGCGCCATCGCCGAGATGACCAGCCGCGGCGTTCGTCTGGCCGACGATGAACTCATCGTCTCGCGCGACGCCGTCACGCTCGATTCGGATGCCCAGTCGCGCTTCACACGGCGGTTGACCGGGCCCGATCGACCGACCGCCGTGGTCGCCGGCGGCTTCTATCTGGCGCTCGGCGCGATGCAGACGGCGCGGCAGGCTGGCTTGGCGTTGCCGGATGATGTATCGATTGTGGGCTTCGACGATCCGGTGTCGGCCCCGCTGCTCAGCCCGCCGCTCACCACCGTACGTCAACCGCTCGAGGCGATGGCCGAGCAAGCGTATGACGTGGTGTGTCGTGCGGTGCGCGAGGGTGGTGCGGGGCTGGCGATGTCGCGTTTGCCGACCGAACTCGTCGTCCGCGGGTCAACCGCGCGCCTCGCGGGCTAGCCGCTTATCTTCCCTTGAAAAGGGAGCTTTAGGCGTCCCCGTTTGACGCAGCGTGCTGCCGTGCGCGCTAGGTCGGCCGCCGCTGCCTGCGCGTGAGATTGCGCGCTTCGAGCAGTTCGTCGACGCTCTCGAGCAATTTTTCGCGCTCGTCGCGGGCGGCGTGTTCGAAGATCGACTCCAGCACACCCCGACAACTGCCGCAGCCGGTTCCCGCTCCGAGGCAGTCGCTCATTTGCTGCCAGACGCGCGGCTGCTCGCGTCGCGCGAAGTACCAGAGCTTTCGCAGCGGCACGTGAAAACAGATGCAGATTTCGGTGTCAAAGTCCGCCACGCGTTTACTCCGCCAGCCGTACGATCATTGAACACGCCACCCTAGCGGCCCGCTGCGGAGTTCGCGATGTTCGGCCGATTTTGGCGACGAGGCCACGCGACGCGTCCGGCATGGCGCTGGCCGCTTAAGCTGCTGCTCTTTGCGGTCATCTGCGGGCTGGTGCTCTATCCGAAAGTCTGGCTGATTCCGACGTGGATCGCGCGACTCAGCGACATGAACACGGCGCTGCAGCCGTCGCATCCGGGTCTGGAGCCGCTCGTTGAGGCGGTCCGTGCGCGAACGGCCGACGAGCTCACGCGTCTCGCCGCCGAGTGGGCGCTGTATCAGTCCTCCGAAGGCGATGCGGCATCGCCGCTCCCCTCATCCAATGTAGACGTCACGCCGCCAAAACGAGCGGAAGACCTGGCGCCAGACGCTGAGGAGGCGCTCGGCGTGCGCGACCGCGTCGTGCTGCGGCAGGTGGCGCAGGTGGTCGAGGAAGTCGTGCCTTACCGGTTCGACTGGGAGACGTGGGGCGTCATGGACTTTTTGCCCAATGTCGACGAGACACTGCGTCTCGGCCATGAAGATTGCGACGGCCGGGCCGTGGTCGCCGCCTCGCTCCTGCGGCGCATCGGCTATGACGCGTGGCTGGTGAGCGACATCGAGCACACGTGGGTGGAAACGCGGAGCGGATCGGTGCTGCGTGGCGGACCGCGCACGCCGACGCTGACCACGGTGCCGGCGAACGTGGTGCTTCCGCGAGACGCTGATTCGCCGCGCGGGGGCGCCGCCGGCACGCGGGTCGACTGGACCGTTGCGGGCGGCAATCTGCTGCAAGGCATGGCGTTTGGCGTGAGCGTGTTTCCGCGGGTGCGGCTGCTGCTCATTGTATTGACCGCGGGGTTGCTGCTGATGCACCCGTGGTCGGCCGCATGGCGGCGCGTCGCGGGGTTGGCCGCGCTGGTCGGCGCCGTCGGTGTGCTCGGCTTCGTCGACGTCTCCGCGCGGGCCCCGGAACGCGACGCGTGGGCGCTTCGTTTCGCGATGCTGCTGCTCGCCGCGGGGCTGCTCATGCTTGCCCTGCGCGGTCGGTTGGTGGCCAGTGAGCGGCCCGGCGCTGATCAGAGGGGTTCGGCGAGCACCACACGATAGCGCGGCGGGCTGTTCGGGTCAGGAACCGGGTTGCCGAACTCGTCGGCGATGAGGTCACGTGTCTCGGTGACGACCGGATACCATTCCCCGGGCCGTAGTTCGTCCCATGCGACGACGTTTGACTCGAAGCCTGTCGGTGGATCGTCGACTTCTGGCACCACGATGTTCTTCGGCCCGTCGATGTACTGGGGCCGCCACCAATCGCCACGCTGCCAGGTCGCGTTGGGGTCATTCCAGTGCAGCATGCGCGCGAGGCGGTACCCGCGCTGCGGGTCGTAGTCATTTTGGCTCATCCAGGGGCGCGAGACTTTGTTGCCCTGCCCGAAGTTGCGCACGCCAACCAAGCCGTCCTCCGACTCGACGTATCCACTCTCGCGCAGCCAGGGATGGAAGAAGACCCGGCCGCCCCAGCAGACGCCGCTCAAATCTTGCGACCACGTTCCGTGGAACGGCGCGGGCCGCGACATTTCATACTTGACGCAGCCTTCACGATCGAAGTTCGTCGATTGTTCCACATCTCCCTCAAAGACTGTCAGCGCAGATCGCCAGAGGCCGGGATCTTCATACGCCAGCAATAGCTCGGCCCAGTGATGTAAGTCGTCCAGCTCCGTGGGCTCGTCGGCCGGAGGGCGGAAGGACTCGACCATCACGCGCTCTCCGGTCTGCGTGACGCGGAGCCAATGCGATTGCGACAATCGCACCATGCGATAGTCGTCAAAGCCGCGATCCTGTGCATCGCGCACCCGGTCGCGCAGCGCGAGCAGCGCCGGTTCGGCGATGGCGTCAATGATCGGCACATCGTTCGGTACGCTAAGATCGGTGATACCAGTCGGTGGAGTCTCGGGATACTCATAAACGGCGCCCGGCGTTTTCAGCAGTCGATTTGTCTCTGCATCAATCAGCGCGACTTTGTTCGGGTCATCGATATATGTCAGAACATACACGTCGCGTTCTTGTTGGACGGACCGTGTCACTGTGTACAACGCTTCGAACGGAGTCCCGCTGAAGGCTTCCTGGAAAAACATGAAATCACCCATCGTGTGGAGGCTGCGAAATCTTGCGGAGCCTTCCGGCATTTCTTCGGTTTGCATCCATATCCAGCCTGGCGTCGCTCGGTAAGTGGCAGCGACTTCGCTGCGCAGGTCATGGAAACGCACGTAGCTTCCATCCGCGCTGCGCCGCGCGTGGAATACATCCCGCTGAAACCATGCTTCGGAGCCACTGTCGCGTATCACGTGCACTACGGGCGCACTCTCCATCGCTGCGATGACGCGCTCCCACGCGAACGCCGGCGACGCGGTCGGAACCAGTGCGATCACCGCGACGACGATCCCTGCCGCGCTCGCCGCAACGGCGCTAATGGTGCGCCAGTGGCGTTGGGCGCCCAGCAGCGTCGCGCGCCACACCTGCAGAGGGGTCGCGCGGGCCGGCGGAACTGCGCGCAGCAGCCACGCATGCTCAGCCGCCGACGGCGGGAAGCATCGCGCCGCGGCGAAGAGCGGATCGAGCCGCGCGTCGGCATCGTCAGGTGTTTCCGCGATCGATACATTGGCGTTCAACGGAGTTTGAGATGGAGTCGCCGTGCGCGGCACGTCATGCGTGGCCATGGTGTTGCTCTCCTTGGGCGCCTCCCCGCGCCGCTGATGATTCGTCGGTTGCATCCAGCAGACGCCGCAGACGCTGCATCCCGTGACGACAGTGGCTGCGGCAGTTATCGATGCTGAGGCCGAGCAGGTTGGCGATCGCGGCGTACTCCAGCTCCCACAGCTTGCGGAGCGTTACAACCGCCCGCTGCTTCGCCGGCAGTTGCGCCAGAGCCGCGTAAAGCGCGCGGACCTCCGTCGGCGGCTCGGCGGGCGCGTGGGGCTCCGCATGCCGCCCGGCGAGCGCGGCCTGGTGGGCGGCGAGGGGCTGCGCGTGACCATTTTCTTTCGCGCGTTGCCTCCAGCGATCAACAACCAGCCGCAACGCGACGCGGGCGGTGAACGCCTGCGGATCGCTCACGCGGCTTCCCCGGGCCTGGGCCTTCATGAGGCGCAGGAGCGTTTCCTGCGCCACGTCATCGCAGTCCGCTGGTTGCAGGCCGCTACGTCTCAAAACCTTGTGAACGTGCTGCTCGAGAGCCTGCATGCCGGCCGCCCTCCCAGGGTCGCGGTTGCGATGTTTCTGCAGCTATAGACGCACTCAGACCGCGTTTGTGAAAAGGCGTGGCTACTTCTCGGGCCGCGAATCTGAGAAACGAGCAACCGCCGCGGCGCCCAGGACTTCCATAAAGGGCATGATGGGCACGCGGTAGCGCAGGCTGCCGATGTAGATCATGTGGACCAGCGTGAAGTAGACGACCGGCAGCAGCAGCAGCGCGAGCAGCCGACGCTGTCTGGCGCACCACAAGCGAGCGATGCCGACGAACGCCGCGGGAAGCACCAGCAGCATAAACAGCAGGCTCGCCCACGCGGCAGCGCCGGTGCGGTGTTCGGCGACGTTGGGCCAGAGCGACCACGTGCGCAGGAACTTCACGGCGGCGAGTTCGATCACGCGACCGGGGTCGTCGAGCATTTGCTGACGGGCGCGGCGGCTCAGCAGCGCGTCGCGTTCTGCTTCGTTAAGCCCCTGCAGTTCGGGGATGGCGTCGAAGCCGGCCTGCTCGCTGGCGCCGGTGGCTTGCGGCCCCTGCGCGTCGTAGAGCGTCACGCCGCCATTGGCCGACAGCCAGGCGAAGTCGCCGATGACCGCGCGGTTGCGCAGCCCCCACGGCAGCAGACAGAGCGCAAGCACGAGGACGCAGAGCGCGACGGGGCGCCCCGTGTGCAGGGCGCGGGGCGTCGCGCTGCGGGGCGCGGCGTTGGATCGTCGTGGTCCCACGACGAGCATGATCAGCCACAACAGGCCGATCCAGCCGGCCGACGACGGGCGCGTCAAGATGGCGGCGGCGCCGAGCAGTGCGACCGGTAGGGCTGACTCGCCCGGCCGCGTCAGCCAGCGCCAAACGGCGCACGTCAGCGCTACGCCGATGAGCGTGAACGGCGTTTCGCTGAGCAGCAGGGCGGTGAAGAAGATTGCATAGGGGTCGAACGCGGCGAGCGCTGCGGCGCAGAGCGCGGCGCGCGGGCCGAGCGCGTCGCGTGCGAAGCGGTGGATCAGCCAGACAGCCGCAGCGCCCATGATGGCTTGCGCGACGCGCGCGAGGATGACGCCCAGCGCCGGCAGCGGCGTGCTTTCGAGGAGCGCGAACGGCGCCAGCAGCAGGGGGTAGAGCGGCATGCGGGCGGCGTAGCGGCCGTCATCGCTGACGAGTGCGCCGTGCTGCACGAGATTGGCGGCGAGGCCCCAGTGCAGCTCTTCGTCGGGATAGCGCAGTTGGTCGCCGGTCTGCACGCTGGTGTAGATGACCCACAAGAGCCGCAGGCCGAGAGCGATCAGAAACACCATTCCGCCGACACTGATGCGCACGAGGCGTTTCCTTGCTGCGCGGGGGGCGTCAGGCGGGGACGCGTGACGCCGGGGTTGTGACGGGAGTGCCGCTCATGGGTCGGTCGGGGTCACTGATGGGCGAACGGCGGGGCCTTGAGCGGCCGAAACACGCAGTGCAGGGCGCGCTGGCTGGTGGGCCGCAGTTTTACGCGTTCGTCGATGCGCAGCGGCATGATCCAGATCGGGCCGAGCTGATCGCACAAGACGCCGGTGCGGGCGCGTTCGAGCGGATCGATCTTCTCGTCGATGAAGAAGTCGCTCAGGCGCTTCGCGCCCGGCGCCCCGAGCGGGTGGAAGCGATCGCCGGCCTGTCGACCGCGGACGAACAGCGGCGGCAGCACGCGTTCGAGGTCGAGCCACTCTTCATAGGGGGCTGGCGCGCGGCGCAGCTCTTCAATCTTGCCGGCGTCGACCAGTTCTTCGTTGATCGACAGCTCGGCCTTGAGCAGCGGGAGGTGCGTCGAACCCGGGCAATTCGCGAACACGGGGGTGAGGTCGGGCTGCGGCTCTTTGTCGGCGAGCTTGAACTCGAGCCGGTCGTACTGTTTGCGCACGATGACGCGGCCGGGCAAATGCACCTCCTTGCCGCTCGCGCGCTCTGCGGCGAGCTTCAGCACCGAGTCGACATGGGCGAAGCCGAGGTCGACATCGCCGCCGACCGTCAGCGAGCAGGCGAGCCGCACGACCTCGGCTTGGATGATCTTTTGTTTGCCGAGTAGTGCGTTGACGTTAAGCACGAGACGCTGCGGACCTTCGAAGACGACCAGTGAGTCGATCGTGCGGGCGGCGGCGTCTTCGAGATAGTTGCCCAGCCAGCGAGCCTGCTCGGCGAGACGCAGCAGTGATTCGCGGATGCCGGGGTTCACCTTCTCGCGCAGCAGCGGGAAGATTTCGTTGCGAATCTTGCCGCGGGTATACACGCCGCCGGCGTTCGTTGAGTCTTGGCGAGCGTGCAGGCCGCGCTCCGTCAGCAGCTTCTCGATGGTCTCACGAAACTGGTGAATGAGGGGGCGCACCAGACGGACGCGGCTGCCGACCGAGATGGGGCGGCAATCCGCGATGCCCGCCAGCCCGCGCAGACCCGTGCCGCGGCAGATGCGATGGAAGATCGTCTCGGCGTCGTCATCGGCATGGTGCGCGACGGCGACGCGGTCACTCCCGGCCATCAGCGCCGTGCGTTCGAGGAACTCATACCGCGTTTGGCGCGCGACGTCTTCGGTGTTGCCGCCGCTCTTGGCGACCGCAGCGGGCACGTCGACGCGCTCGTGATAGAACGTGGCGCCGAGTTGGGCCGCGAGATCACGCACGAACGTCTCGTCGGCATCGGCCTCGTCGCCTCGCAGGCCGTGGTGTAGGTGGGCGAGACTGAGGCGCAGGTCGAGATCGCGCTCTTTGGAGAGGTCGGACATCGCGTGCGCGAGCAGCGTGGAATCTGATCCGCCGGAAACGCCGAGCACCCAGCGCTGGTGGGGGTCGAGCAGGTCGCGCTGTTCAAGCCACGCAGCGAGTTCGTCGAGGAAGTTCTTCCAAGTCAACAGAACGCCTCCGAGGTGCGGCGCGCGGTGCGTCACGAACCGCGTAGCGTAGCGGAACGATTGCGGGGGTACAATGACGACCCGTGGCGGCCCCCGTCCAACGACGCACACTCGGGAGCTTTGTGAGATGAATACTCAGCAGGTTGCGGATGTCGTCGTCAGTCAAATGCATGCGGCGCTGCTTACGCTGCGGAGCTGTATCGAGCGCTGTCCGGCGGACTTGTGGGTTGACACACAGCGAAGAAAAATCGCGTTCTGGCGCGTGCCCTATCACACGCTGACCTACACCGACCTGTACTCGTCGGCGAGTGAGGAAGCGTTTGAGCCGTGGCCGAAGCACGTTGCCGAGCACCAGCACTTGGGTCCGATCTTCTTTGACGACAATCGGGAGCCCAAGATTGGCGACCCGACGCCGCAGGCCGACATGCTGGAGTACGAAGCGTACGTGCGGGCCGCGTTTGCGCAGCGCGTCAGCGATCCGCCGCTGGACGCGCCGTCAGGCTTCCCCTGGCTCGACTGCACGCGCCTCGAAGTACACTTGTACAACATTCGCCACGTGCAGCACCACGCGGCGATGCTGAGCGCGTCGCTACGCGCGCTGGCGGATGTGCATGTGGATTGGGTCAGGTTTGGGGATTCAAAGTAGGGTCCGGGTTTCTTAGCGTCGAACCCTGAACCCTGAACCCTGAACCCTGAACCCTGAACCCTGGACCGTGAACCGTGGTCCCGGTTCCGACGCTACACGGCGTACATCTCATGCAGCTCCTGCTGCAGACCGTGCAGCTTGCGGTAGACGCCGCCTTCTTTCTCCAGTAACTCCGCGTGCGTGCCCATCTCGGTGATGCGGCCCTTTTCGATGACGAACAACCGGCTGGCGCGGCGGAGGGTGGAGAGGCGGTGGGCGATGGCGAAGACCGTGCGGCCCTGGACGAGGCGCTCGAGCGCTTGCTGAATCTTGCGTTCGGTCTCGGTGTCGACGCTGCTGGTCGCTTCGTCGAGGATCAGAATACGCGGGTCGCTGAGAATTGCGCGGGCGATCGCGACGCGCTGCTGCTCGCCGCCTGACAGGGTGTGACCGCGCTCGCCGACCACCGTGTCGTAGCCGTGCGGCAGGCGGCAGACGAAGTCGTGTACGTTTGCGGCGCGGGCGGACTCGATGATTTCTTCGAGCGATGCGTCGGGCCGGCCGTAGCGGATGTTGGCCAGAATCGTCCCGTGAAACAGGTGCGTGTCTTGCAGCACCATGCCGACCTGACGGCGGAAGTGACCGAGGTCGAGTTCGCGCAGGTTCACGCCGTCGATGAGAATCCGGCCGACGCTGGCTTCGTAGAAGCGGACGATGAGATTGGTGACGGTGGTCTTGCCGGAGCCGGACGGGCCGACCAGACCGATTAACTCGCCGGGTTCGACGACGAACGACATGTCGTGAATGACCGGACGAATGCTGTCGTACGCGAAGGTGACGCGCTGAAACTCGACGCGGCCCTGCACGGGCTCGAGCCGTTTGGCTTGTTCGACTTCGACGATGTCGGGCTCGGTGTCGAGGATCTCGAAGATGCGGATGGCCGAACTGGTGGCGCGGTTCATCATTCGCGTGATCATGCCGATGGTCTCGAGCGGGGCGAAGAACATGCCCAGGTAGAGCGTGAACGACACGAACACACCCGCGGTGAGCGACGCCGCTTCAGGTCCGGCGGCCGGCACGAGGCGCGGCAGCGCGAGCATCCAGACCAGCAGCGTCATGGCGTGCATGGCGAGCATGATGACGGGCCAAAAGCGGGTCCAGACGGTGTGGATGTAGTTGAACTCGCCGGTCGCGGCGTCATTGCGGTCGCCGAAGCGGCGCACTTCGTAGTCTTCCTGGTTGAAGGCCTTCACGACGCGCATGCCGGGGATCGTGTCTGACAGCACCTCGGTCACGCGCGACCACTTCCGCCAGGCTCGCAGGAACAAACGCCGCATGTGCCGGCCGTGTGAGAAAAAGCCGTACAGCAAGAGCGGGACCGGAAGCACCATGACGATGCCGAGCCGCCAGTCGAGCACGAGCAAGATGACGCTGAGGCCGGTAAGCATGACGATGGCGAGCGACACCTCGACGAGGCCGAATGCGACAAAGTCCCAGATGCGGTCGGTGTCGCTGCTGACGCGGGTGATGATGCTGCCGGTCGACTTGCTCGAGTAGAAACGCAGACCGAGACGCTGCAGATGGTTGTAGAGCACGCGGCGCAGATCACGGGCGACGTATTCGCCGAGCACACTCATCGCCTGCAGCCGCATCCAGCGACCGAACTCGCGCAGCGCGAAGGAGACGCCGAGGCCGACCAGAATCAGCACGGCGATCTGCATGCCTTTCTCGTGCGTCAGTCCGCCGGCCTGAAACGGCTTGATGACGTGGTCGATGACGTAACCGGTGAGGTAGGGGGGCACGAGCGCGAGCGAGGTCATGAGCACCGCGGCGACCATGCCGATCGCGAGGCGCATCCGATAGGGCTTGAGATAGGTCAGCAACCGCCAGACAACCGTGAATTTTTTGACCGCGCTGGTGGCCTGGGCTTCGCGGATGGTGGTGAGCGTGGCGCGGATGTAGGCGTCGGTTGGGCTGCGCGTATCGATTTCGTCGCTGCGGTCGTGCGCTTCGAGCAGGAACTTGATGTTTTCCATCGCGCGGCGTTGGCGATGGGTGTAGTAGAGCACCGCCAATGGCGCGTCGTTCTCATCGCCGACGACGTAGAGGATGTTGCAACTCAGGCCGTGGCGCTCGCGGACCTTGCGGACCTTCTTGCGGTCGATCAGCGTGAGTTCGTGCGCCGCGGCGCCGCTGCCCGCCGCACGCCCGTCGCCGTTGCCGCCGGCGTCGGAAGCGGGGGGCTTGACGATCGCGACGGCTTGCGGACCGACGACGATCCAGGTTGGGGCGAGCATGAGCTGCTCATCGAGATCGGCGTAGGCGTAGGCCTGGATGGGTTCGCCGCCCCACGCGCGTTCGACGCGTGTGCGCCAGATCTCGGGCAACGCAGCCGGCTGGGTGGTATAGCGTTCGACGAGTTCGGCGTCGCTGAACGAGTTGGGGGGTAGCGCCACGTCGTCCTCCTCGGATCTGCAGCGCACGAGCACCGCCGCGCCTCTCCGTGGCGCACGCACCCACACACTTCACACACCAAGCGCAGCTTCAGCCCGACGCCGGCGGCCGCCGATGGACGTTGCATTATGGGCCCCGCGGCGGCGTCAGCCAATGATGGGGCCGACGGAAGTTGAATGGGGGCCAGCGTCTGGTCGATGAACCCGTGGCGGAGCGAACGCTAGTGCGGCGTTTGGCCACTGCATTGCGCGTAGCTGCCTTCGAAAGGCGACACCGGCCGTGGATATCGCGACAGTTATCGGCATTCTGCTCGGGCTGACGCTCGTTTGCGGCGCCATCATGCTGCAAACGTCGATCGCCACGTTTATCGATCCCGCGTCGATGGCGATCGTGGCGGGGGGGACGGTGTCGGCGGTGCTGATGGCGTTCCCGCTCAGCCACGTTTTCAAGATATTGGCGGTCGTGCGCAATGCTTTTTTCTCGAAGCCGAGCGATCCGGTGCACAACGTCACGACGCTCGTCGGGCTGGCTGAGCACGCCCGTCGCGAGGGCATCCTGAGTCTCGAGTCGAAGCTATCGAGCGGCGACTTCGACGAGTTTCTCACCCGCGGTTTGCGGATGGCGATCGATGGGCAAGAGGCGGTCGTCATCGAAGCGGCGATGGAGAAAGAAGTCGAGAGCCTGGTTGAGCGGCACACGACCGGCAAGCTGCTGTTCGACAAGATCGCCGCCTACGCTCCGGCGTTCGGCATGATTGGGACGCTGATCGGTCTCGTGATCATGCTCCAGAACATGGACGACCCGAGCAAGCTGGGCCCATCGATGGCCGTCGCGCTGATTACGACGTTCTACGGGTCGCTCATCGCGAACCTCTTCGCCACCCCGATCGCCGACAAGCTGGCCCTGCGAAGTGAGCAGGAACTGGCCGAAAAGCTGCTGACGATTCGGGGGGTAATGAGCATTCAGGCGGGCGACAACCCGCGGGTGGTGCAGCAGAAGCTGATGGCGTTTCTGACCGCCGCCCAGCGTCGCGTCGCCGAGCAGAATCAGGAGCGTTAGGGCCGCATCATGCCCAGCAAACGCGAGAAGAAAGTCGAGAAGGGCGCGCCGGCGTGGATGGTGACGTACGGCGACATGGTCACGCTCTTGCTGACCTTCTTCGTGCTGCTGCTGTCGATGAGCGAACTCAAGAAGGAAGAGCGGCTCATCACGTTCATCGACGCGATCAAGCAGGCGTTCGGCTATCGCGGCGGGATGAAGATGATTCCGGCGGAAACGACCGTGGAGATGCCCAAGAACGTCGAACTGTCGCAGACGCTGATCATCCCGATCGATCCCGACGACATGGGCAAGTCGAAAGATGACTCGCGTGTCGGACGGCAAGATAAGGTGCGTCCGATGCGCGACGCCGAGCGTTTCGTCATCGGCTCGCCCATCGAGTTCAACACGTTGTCGGCCGAACTGGCGCTGAGCGAGGTCGAGGAGCTGGAGCGCATCGCCGACCAATTGCGCGGCTTTGCGACGCAGATCGAGGTTCGCGCCCACGCCAGCCCGCAACCCGTCGATTCAGCCGGTTTTGTCGATCATGCCGACTTGGCGTACGCACGAGCCCGAGCCGCGGTCGAAACGCTCGTGGAGCAGGGAATCGATCGACGGCGGATCGTGATCGTCGCGGCGGGCGTCAACGACCCGCTCGCACCGAGCGCCTATCGCGCTGCGGATCAACGCCGAAACGACATCGTGGAAGTGTTGCAGCTCAATCGTCGGGCGGAGCGTCTGGAGTAGCGGGTTGACCGTCGCTGCACGGCTTTGGAATCTTGTCGCTCTTTAGCGGCAAGACCACTTCGAATCGGGCGCCCGCCCCGGATACGTTGCCAGCCGTCACGAAGCCGCCGAATTCGGCGACGAACCCGTGCACAACCGCCAAACCCATGCCGGCATTGCGCGCGGCGCCCGAACCCAAGACACCCTTCGTCGTAAAAAAGGGCTCGAACAGATGTTCGAGTACGGCCGGCGGAATGCCGGGGCCCGAATCGGTCATCGTCACCGACACATGCCGCTCGTCGCGCGGCGCCAGCGCGATGGTCAGCGAGCCGCCGTTCGGCATGGCGTCGAGCGCGTTTTGGAGGAGGTTTTCGAGGACGAGTTGGAATTGATCGCGGGGGACGGGGCAGATGGGGATGCGTTGCCAATCGAGTCGTAGGCGGATGTTGCGGCGCTCGAGTTGTGTCTCGTGTTCGTCGACGAAGTAGAGCACGAGCTCGGTGAGGTCGGCCATGGTGCGGGCGCGGTGGTCCGCTTGTGCGAACACCAGCAGTTGCTGCGTAATCTCAGACGCCCGGCTGACCGCCCCCGCGGTGCGCTGCAACGCACGACGCATGGCCGCGGTCGTGTTCATGTTGGCGGCGAATTCGAGGCTGGTGATGATCGAGCAGAGGATGTTGTTGTAGTGGTGGGCGACCGCGCCGGCGAGTGAACCGAGCACGCTGAGGCGTTGGCGTCGGTCCACTACTTGTTGCAGCCGCACCCGTCGCGTGATCTCGCGGAACCACAACGACACGCCACGCAGCGGGGCATCGGCCTCGCTCGCCGCCACCGGCGTCACCCAGACCGCGAACACCCGCTCGCTCACGCCCGGCTCGCCGAAGTGCAGCTCGAATTGCTGCGGCGTCCGCGTGTCGATGCACGTCGCCATCTGCTCATCGATCAAACCCTGCTGGTGAGACGGAAACAGCTCGGCGAAACGCACACCGCTCAGTGAGTCATCGAGGCCCGGGGCGACCTCGCGCGCCGCAGGGTTCCACGCGAGCGCCCGACCCGACCGATCGCAGGCCACAATCCCGGTCTGCGCACCGGCGAACATCGCTTCGAGGTAATCGCCGCCGAGCGCGGCGGCGTTCGTGTGCTTGACTTGCGTCATTCGTCCAGTCCTGGCGCGATCACGATATGATAGTCGCGCGGGGCGTCCGTGCGCCGCACCAGAAAGACGTCGCCGATCAGACCGGATAACTCGGCCGTCTCGCTTGGGGCCAGTAAGAGAAATTCCCCGGCGCCCAGCGTGACGCGTAACTGCGCCGCCTCCGCCGCGCGGCCCCGGTCGCGCCGCCGCACCTGCGGTCCGAGGGGGCTCGCAACCAGTCGCTGTTCCCCCGTGGCGACCCTGACCAGCGGCGTGACCGTGATCATGACCGCGTCCGGCCGACGCGGGTCACGCTGGTACGTCACGTCCAAAACGCTTTCCGCGTTGCGGAAGGTCTCGCCGTGCAGTCCCCCTTCGTGATCGACGGTGAACAACGTGTAGTTGCGCGCCTGATCGTCGAGCGTCAACTGGATGGGGACCTGCGGCGGCGCCTGGTAAGGCGGCGGGGCGAGCACGACCGAACCTTCGATCGCGTCAAACGCGGCCCGCACCGGCGTCCAACCCGCCTCATCGCCGATCGCCGCCCGCAGACCGTTGCGCTCGAGTTGCAGCGCCATCGGAGCGGTGATGCCCGTCGTGCTCAGGTGCGACCAGATCTTGCCGACCCGCTCGCGCGCCGCGCGCGGCGTTTGAATCACGAGCATGCGAAGCGGAACCGCACGCTGTCGCTCGCGCTCGAGCACCAGCGACGGCGGCGCGGGTCGCGACGCCTCGGCGCGTGGCGCGGTCTCCGTCGGCTCGGGGGCCGGCGGACCGGGCGCGCGCAGCCACTTCGGTGTGCTGGTGCATCCCGCCGTGGCGGCGAGGAAAATGAACGGCCCAACGCCCAGCGCCAGCGGTCGACGCCGACGCTGAATCTCGAGCGCTGCAGCGCAACGCCCCATCACCACTGTGCCTCTTCAAACGGATTGCGCGGACCGCCGCGCCCTCCACCCCGGCTGATGTTCTTCAGAATCGCCGATGCGAGGGCCATGTCGCCCGGCGACGTGATTTTGATGTTGCGCTGATCGGTCGGCACGATCGCCACGGTGTGCCCGTGGCGTTCCATCACCTCCGCGTCGTCGGTCGGGCCGGCGTCGTCCGGCAACGCGTCGTAAGCCGCCCGGAGCAGCTCGGTCTTGAAGACCTGCGGCGTCTGGGCTTCGTAGAGCCCGGTGCGCGGCACGGTGGCGTCGATGAAACCCGACTCGCTCACGCGCTTGATCGTCCCGTTCAGCGGCGCCGCGAGGATCGCCGCACCCGACTTTTCCGCTTCCGCGAAAACCTGATCGATCCAACTACTCAAGACGCAGGGGCGCACGGCGTCGTGCACGCAGACGAGGTCGGCCTCGTCCACCACCGCCGCGAGGGCCGCGCGCACCGACTCGAACCGCTCTGTGCCGCCCTTCACGAGCGTGATGCCCATGACCATGATGTTCGCGGCGTACTTCTCGCGGACCACGTCGTAGTCGTCTGGGGCGACCGTGAGGATGGTCTGCACAACATCGGGTCGATTGATGAACAGCTCGATGCTGCGGATGAAGACCGGCCGCTCGTCGAGTCGTGCAAAGGGTTTCTTGACATCCCCTCCGAACCGTTTGCCCGCTCCGGCGGCTGGGGCGATGACGGCGACTTTGGCCATCGGTGCGTACTCCTAAGTCCGTGCCCACCCGGTACGTTGCGCCCGGGGGTGGACGCGGTCAAGCCGGGTTGCCGCGTATCTTCGCAACGATATACTTGCGAACAGCGTCCCGACACCGGTTTGCGTCTTACGCCCGGCCTGCCGTCGGATGGAGTCGTGCATGTTCCCCCGCATGATCACAGGCATTGGTTGCTCCGCGATGGTTCTCGTCGCGCTGTTCGGCTGCACCGGCGGCGTGAACTGGGATCCGTTCTCACTGTTCGGGAAAGATGAAATCCCACCCCAGCTCCCTCCCGAGCCGCTCACGGAGACCGATGCGGTGCGCCGCGGGGCGGTTGGCGAATTGGCGCTGTTGGGCAACGCCGGACCGCAGCTCTTGAAGGGCTTCGGGCTGGTCGTCGGACTCGAGGGCAGCGGCAGCCGTGAGTGCGCTAGCTCGATTCGCGAGTATCTCACCGACCGACTGCGCAAGGACATGGCCAACGAGAAGCTGTATCCGGCCTGGGCCAACGTGCCGGTCGACGATCTCATCAGTTCGCCGGACACCGCGGTCGTCGAACTGACCGCCTATGTTCCGCCGGGCGCTCCGCGCGGCAATCGGATCGACGTGCTGCTGACCGCGGCGCGCGGCACCGAGACGCAGAGCCTCGTGGGAGGCTTGCTGCTGCCGGCGGAGTTGAAACGGTTCGGCGCCTCGGGCGGCGGCAAGGGCATCATCGCCGGCCGCACGTTGGGGTTCGCCGCCGGCCCGGTGTTTGTGAGTCCGTTCAGCGATCGCAGTCGTGGCGCGCCCATGTCGGATCCGCGGCAGGCTTTGGTGTTAGGCGGCGGGGTGACGACGCAAGAACGTCCGATGCAACTGCTGCTGAAAGCGCCGTCCTATCCGGTCGCGTCCAAGATCGAGCAGCGGCTGAACGAAACCTTCGGTCATCGCGAGCCACCCGTCGCGGAAGCGATGAGCCGCTCGTATCTGTTTCTTCGCACCCCGCTTGCATGGCGTGACTCGCCCGAGCGGGTGTCCGACGTCGCCGCTTACGTGTTCATGGGCAACGGACCCGCCGAAATCGACGCCCGGCTGCGGACTCTCGACGCGTACGCGCGTGGTGAAAACGTGGACTTCAATGCGCTCTCGCTGGCGTGGGAAGCGCTCGGGAAGAACAGCCTGCCGCACGCGCGACCGTACTATCGCGACGCCGATCCGCGGCTGGCCTTTTACGCGGCGCGCGTCGGGGTGCGGCTGAGTGACCCGTCTGCGGTGCAGTCGATGTGCGACATCGCCGCCACGCCGAACCATCCGCTGCGCATCTCCGCCATTCGCGAGTTGCAGCAGAGCTCGATGGCCTCATCGGCGGCGCGGCTGGTGCAACTGCTCAGTGATCCGGCCATCGATGTGCGCGTGGCGGCCTACGAGGCGCTGCTCAGTCGCAAGCACCGCCTCATCGAGAGCTACTCATTCGCCCACCGGCTCGACCCGGCGCACACGAGCTTTGTGCTCGACCTGGTTCCCGGAAGCGCGCCGCCGTTCGTCCACATTCGGCGCACCCGCGCGCCGCGGATTGCGGTGTTTGGGCTCGATGCACCGTTGCTGGGGTCGCTGTTTTATCGCAGCGAAGACGGGAAGGTTGTGGTGAACGCCCATGTCGGGGAGGAGACCGTCACGATCTTTGCACAGGTTGTCGCTGGGGCGCGGCGCGAACAGCTCAGCGCCTCGCGCAGCGTCGTCGATCTCATCGCGACGTTGGGCGGACGTCCGTTGCGGCGGGATGGTGGACGGCTCGCCGGTGCGGGGCTGTCGTATGATCGGGTTGCGCGTGTTCTGCAGTCGCTCGGGGAGAGCGGCGCCCTCGCGGCCCCGGTCGTGTTCGAGCGCGAGAGCCTGCGCGAGTTGAGCTCACCAGACGACCGCGGTCGTCCGGAAGGCGACGAGCCCTCGTTGCAGGAGTACGAGGCGCAGGTGAGCGAGGCTGACTTGCTGACGCCTGGACCCCGGCCGGAATAAGGTCGCCATCGATGCCGCCGCAACGCCCCAACCGATCGCGGCGTGTTCGCCTGCAGAGCTTCATGTCCGACGCCGGCGTCGCCTCGCGACGCAAGGCCGAAGCGTTGATTCTCGAGGGGCGCGTGCTGGTGAACGATGAGATCGTCGACGAGCTGCCCGTCTTCGTCGATCCCGATGTCGATCGCATCACGGTCAACGGAACGCGGCTGCGCAAAGAACGGCTGACCTACTTCATCTTGAACAAGCCGGCTGGGGTGGTCTGCACCAATCGCGATCCAGCGGGCCGCACGCGCGCGATCGACTTGCTTCCGCCGGGAACGCCGCGCCTCTTCGTGGTCGGCCGACTCGACGTCGAGAGCACCGGTTTGGTGCTGCTGACGAATGATGGCGAGTTGGCCGAGCGCATCGCCCATCCGCGCTTTGGCGTGGCCAAGAGCTATCGCGCCGAGGTGGCCGGTCGCGTGAAGCCGGACCTGCCCGAGCGCATGAAGCGCGGCGTGCACCTATCGATCGGTAAGGCGACCGCGGAAGACGTCGAGATTGTGCACGCGGCCGAGTCGGAATCGGTGGTGCACATCACGCTGCGCGAAGGACGCAATCGACAAGTGCGGCGCATGCTCGCCCGACTCGGCCACAAGGTGCGGCGGCTCAAACGGCTGTCGATTGGACCGCTCACGGTGCGCTCGCTGCCGATGGGCGCGGTGCGACGTTTGACGGCGACCGAGGTCGAAGCGCTGCGCGCCGGCCTGACCGAGGCGCCCAAGCGCAAGCGACGACCATCGCGCCCCAAGCGAACGTCGGCGGCAAAGCCCCGCGGCGACGGCGAACGCAAAGCGGCGACCGGCGGCCGCGGAAAGAAAGCCGCGACCGGGCCGCGCGACGCCCGCGCCACCGGCAAACGCACCAAGGCCGCCAAAGCCCCGCCGCGGCCCGGCGACGCCAAACCACGACGGCGCATCATCACCTGACCGGCTGCGCGACCCGCCGTTTGGCCGTGCGCCCAGCATCGACTACATTCGCAACCCGGTTCGTTTGAACGCCGCATTGCAAGTAGGTGGCTGTCATGCAGCAGTTCGCCCCCGACTTTGAGCACTTCCGCCGCCTCGCGACCGACCACAATCGCGTGCCGATCACCGCTACGCTGATCTGTGACGAGCTGACGCCGGTGAGCGCCTTTGCTCGTCTGCAGGGTGAGGCGGAGCACGCCTTTCTCCTCGAGAGCGTCATCGGCGGCGAGAAGATCGCTCGCTACTCATTCATCGGGGCGGACCCCGCGGAGACGTTCGAGGCGCGACGTGAACACGTGCGGCTGATTGATCACGGCCGCGGCAGCGTCGTGCTCGACACCACCAGCCGCGACCCCTTGCAACTTTTCGAAGAGCACCTGCGACGCTATCGCGTGGCGCATCCGCCAGGGTTGCCGCGCTTGCTCGGCGGGGCGGTCGGCTACGCCAGCTATGACACGGTGCGGTATTACGAAAGTCTGCCGAACGCACCGCAGGACGATCGCGATTTGCCCGATTTGCTGTTCAATATCTATGACACGATGGTCATCTTCGACCACGTGTTCAAAACGGTGTTGGTGACGGCCCACGCCGACGCGTCCGACGGCGCGACCGAGAGCGAACTGCGGCACGCGTACGATCGCGCGGTCGAGCGCATCGGGGCGCTGCGGCAACGGCTCGGGTCGCCGCTGCTCATGCCGCCGGTGCCGGTTGGGCTGCCGCTCGCGCCGCTGGATCGCTATACGAGCAACGTGACGCGGGCGCAGTTCGAGCAGAACGTCGAGCGTTGCCGCGAGTACATTCGCGCCGGCGACATCTTCCAAGTGGTGCCGTCGCAGCGCTTGGCGGTCGAGACGTCCGCTGACCCGTTCGACATCTACCGCGCGCTGCGGGTCATCAATCCGTCGCCGTTCATGTTCTATCTCAAAAGTCCGGCGCTCACGCTGGTCGGCGCCAGCCCCGAGATCATGTGCCGCGTCGAAGACGACCTCGTGACCAATCGGCCGCTGGCCGGAACGCGGCGGCGCGGCGCGACGGAGGCCGAAGACCGCCGACTGCGCGACGAATTGCTTGCCGACCCGAAAGAGCGGGCTGAGCACGTGATGCTGGTCGACCTAGGTCGCAACGATGTCGGGCGGGTGTGCGTGCCCGGCACGATCGAGCTCAGCGATCTCATGTCGATTGAGTACTACAGCCATGTGATGCACATCTGCAGCAACATCATCGGTCGCCTGCAGCCCACCAAGACCGCGTTTGATGCGTTGCGCGCCACGCTGCCCGTCGGCACGGTCAGTGGGGCGCCCAAGGTGCGCGCGATGGAGATCATCGACGAACTCGAACCGACGCGCCGCGGCCCATACGCCGGCGCGGTCGGCTATGTCGACTTTTCAGGCAACATGGACACCTGCATCGCCTTGCGCACCCTCGTCATTCAGCCGAGCGACAACGGCCGGTGGCGGGCGTTCATTCAGGTGGGGGCGGGCGTCGTCGCGGATTCTTCCCCCGCCCGCGAGTACGAAGAGACCCTCAGCAAGGCCAGCGGCATGCTCACGGCGATCCGCCTCGTGGAAGACTGCTTCGGTGAGCAATCCAACTGAGCCCTTCTCCTGGACGAACGTACTGATCGACACCAGCCTGGTCGGCGTCGGCGGCGCGCTCGGCGCGGCGCTGCGCTACCTGGTGGGCGTCGGATCGTTGCGACTCGTCGGCGACGTGCTTCCCGCGACGCTGGTCGTCAACGTGCTTGGCAGCGCGGCGCTCGGATACCTCACCGCCGCCTATCTCTCCGGCGCCCTCAGCCCGCGCCTGGCGCTGCTGCTGGGCGTCGGTCTACTCGGCGGGTTCACCACCTTCTCCAGCTATGCGCTCGAGGTCGTCCGCACCGGGGCCGAAGCGCGGCTGTCGTTGTCGCTGGGGCTCATCCTTGGGCACAACATGCTGGCCGTCGGTGGGGCCTACGTGGGCTGGCGACTGGGAACGAGCTAGTCATGTTTCAATGGGAGCGAGCTTCGCCGAACGGCGCCACGCTCCCGGAAGCGACGCAGCGCCACGCGTCTCGGCCTGACGGCCCATTGCGAAACGGGCTACTGATCGTCAAACAGACTACCCTGCCGCGGATCATCAGCCGTCGCGCGAAACTCTCCGTCGGAGAGCTCGATGATCACCCGCTGCTTGTCACGAATCGCATCGACCGTTCGCAGCACACGTCGCGACTTCCCGTCGCGCGCCACCGCATAGCCCCGCCGCAGGACGCTCTGCGGATCGCACGCCCGCACGGCTTCGAGCCGGGCGGCGAGCAAGCGTCGATGCAGCGCGACGAGGTTTCGCGCGCCGCGTGCGCCACGTTGCGCCTGAACGTCGACGTCGCGCCGCAAACCTGACAATCGCTGCAACGGACTCAGCCGCTCGACGTGTCCGCGCGCGCGGTCCAGCCGCCGCCGCTCCGCCGCCAGTCGCCGCTCGGTCGCGCGCTGTAAGCGATATTGCTGCTTTGTCACTTGTTCGGCAATCCGCGCGAATCGCTTGCTCGAAGCGAACCGCACCGCGCCAAACGCCGCCCGCTCAACGCGTCGCTCGGCGCGCTGCAGACGTTCGCGCAGCGCCTGACGCAGCCGCTGCAGTCGTTCGTCGGTGCGCTGCCGATGGGTGTTGAGCAAGCGCTCCGGGCGCGCCAGCAGTTCGCTCGCCGCGAGGCGCCGCAGGTCGGTGCGACCCACGTTCAACGTGTGACGCACCATGCTCGCCGTTCGCGACAGTTGCTCCCGCACGCGCGCCAGTAAGTCCGCCGCCCGCGGCGCGACCAGCTCGGCGGCGGCGGTCGGTGTCGCCGCACGCACATCCGCCACGAGATCGGCGATGCTGATGTCGGTCTCATGCCCCACGGCGCTAATCACCGGGACCGCGCAGTCGGCAATGGCCCGCGCGACGGCTTCCTCGTTGAACGCCCAGAGGTCCTCGGCCGACCCTCCGCCGCGGCCGACGATGAGGACGTCAACGCCCAGCGCGTCGCGATGATCGCTCATCACCCGCACGGCGCGCGCAATCTCGAGCGCGGCCCCATCTCCTTGAACGGCTACCGGAAACACCAGCACCCGCGCCGCCGGATAGCGGCGCCGCAAGGTCTGCAGAATGTCGCGAATCGCCGCGCCGCGCGGACTCGTCACCACCCCGATGCACTGTGGAACGGGCGACAGCCGTCGCTTCCGCCGAGGGTCAAAGAGCCCTTCGCTGGCGAGCTTTTCTTGCAGTTGCCGAAACGCGAGCTCGAGTGATCCGACGCCGCGCGGTTCGAGCCGCCGCGTCATGAGCTGATACGTGCCGCGCGGCAGATAGACTTCGACCGCGCCGTGGGCGATCACTTCCAGCCCCGGGTGCAGGTCGAATTTCAGCCGCACTGCGTCGCTGCGCCACATCACGCCGCGCAGCTCGCTGTGCGTGTCTTTGAGGGTGAAGTAGACGTGCCCGCTCTGCGGTCGTGAGACGTCGGAGAGTTCTCCCACCACGCTGAGCTTCGCCGGCAAACTGCGCGTGAGCGCCGCATCAACCATGCGGTTGACCTGCGCCACGCTCACCATCCCCGGTTGCGCGTCCCCCGCGCTGAGCGACAACTGCTCGTCGCGGTTCACGCGCACGCGGCGGGGATCAAAAGGACGTCGACTGCGGGCCATGGCCGCGATGGTATCGCACCGCGGGCCGCCGCGCCGGTTTCGTGTCTACTGTCCGCCGTTCACGATCGCCTCGACGAAGCAGTCGATATCGGCCACGTTGATCAGACCGCTGCCGTCACAGTCAGCCAGAAACGCGTCGCAATCTGGATTCTCGCGGATGTATCGAGCCGTATCGAGCACCGCCAGCACAAACCCGTCGATGTCGCCCGCATTCACCACGCGGTCGCAGTTCATGTCGCCGAGCGGCGGATCGTCGCACGAATCGGGCACGCCGTTCTTGTTCAGGTCCGGAATGCCGGCGTCGATGTCGCACGAGTCGGGAATGAAGTTTCCGTTGCAGTCCGCAACGAGCCCGTCGCGCACTTCGAGCGGATCGAACACCCCGTTATCGTTGCAGTCGATATCTTCACAGTCGTCTGGGACGCCGTTCTCGTTAACGTCGTCCGCCCCGCCTTCCGCCGAGAACCCCAGCGAGAGCACCGAGCCGAACGGCGCGCCGCCTTCCACGGCTCCCGCTTCGTTAAACGACCATTGCACACCGAACGTACCGTCGGCCTGATAGCCGATGGTGGCGGACGCGCCGTTGTCGAACGCGGGGTCACCGAAGGTCACGTCGCGATACAGCATTTGCGCATAGAGGTTCGCGATCGGCTGCTCGAAGAGCTGCACCTGGAACGTCGCGTCGTTGGCGTTCGGGTTGGCGCCCGCGGGGTTGTGCCCCACGTCCTGCCACTGCACCACCACGATGCGCTCCGGCGCGTCGCCTACCGTTGCGAGGTACACCTCGCCGCCGAGCCCCAGGTTGTCCCACAGCGGCAGCAGGGCTTGCGCGCCGGTGAAGAGGCCGCTCGACGGGATCGGCGTATTCGCGCTGCTGATCGCGCCGACGGTGTTGAAGCCGAGCGCCCCGTCCGCAGAGATACGCATCAGCCCTGCGAAGCGATTGTTGGCGAACGGAAGCGTCGTGTCGAATGTGTCGCTGTTGTCCAATCCCAGCGGCGTCCCGACGCCATCCGCCAGCTCCACCCAGCCGATCACCGCCGGCGTCTCGTTGACGATGAACGGTCCGACCGGGCGCACGTCGCACGCATCCGGCAGTCCGTTGTTGTTGCAATCCGGCGCCAGGCCGCTCGCGAGCGCACACGCATCCAGAACGCCATCGTCGTCGCAGTCATTGCCGAGCAGTTGACACACGTCCAGCACGTTGTCGCCGTCGCAGTCGGTCGCGTCACCGTCGATCAAATTGCACGCGTCGGGCTTCGCGTCGTTGTTGCAGTCGGTCGCCGCACCGCTGCTGATGTCCATGAAATCGAGCACGCCGTTGCCGTCGCAATCCGCTTCGCAACGATCGGCGAAGCCGTTCGCATCTGAATCGACCAGCAGACCCTCCGCGATGTCGCAGCGATCCAAACGCATGTTGCCGTTGCAATCGAAACCCGGGCGCAACGACGTCGCCGGCACCAACGCGCGCACGCCGCCCGGCGGCGTCCAGCGCCACTGCACCAGCGCATTCCCCACGTTGTGTTGATACTCGAGCACGACGTAGACGTCGCGGGTCGCCGGCAGCGTCGTCGACCCGGTGAACTCCTGGATCGTTCCAGCCGCGTCCGCGTCGATGACAACGTCGCCGTCGACCAGCAGTCGCACCACCCCGTCGGTGGTCAACGCGAATTCATACCAGCCCGCGCTCTGCGTCTGCAGATAGCCGGTCCAGCGCACGCTGAAACCGTCGGCAGGGAACAGCGGCAGCGGCTCCTGCAGGCCGAGCACGAGATCGATCGTCGGATCGACGCGCCCGGTCGCGTCGCTCGACAGGTCGAGCGTTGCAAAATAGGCGCCCGCCAGGCCGTCGCGACCGTCGAGCTGACACACGTCCGGAACGCCGTCTGCGTTGCAGTCGGGGTCGCACTCGTCGGGGACGCCGTTGCCGTCGCAGTCGAGGCTCGCGCCGCTTGTGATGTCGCACTCGTCGGGAATGTCGTTGCCGTTACAGTCGGTCGACGTGCCGTCGAAGATGTCGATCGCATCCGCGACGTCGTTGCCGTTGCAATCGATCAGGGTTGCATCGACGATGATCTGGCCGACCCACGTCCGCCAGGCGGACGTGCGGTAAGCATTGTGCGTCCACAACACGCCCGGGGCGTTCGGCTGCTCGTCGACGCCGGCATAGTCGCCCCAACGATCACCCGTCTCCGGCGACGTGCTCTCCTGCAAGACCACGCCGGGGGCGAACTGTCCCAGCGGATCGCTCGCGCCGCGCACCGCGCGCTGCACGCTGATGAACTCGTTCGCGGAAGACCGATTGAAGCAGATCACCGCGTTGCCGACGTCGTCGACGTGGATGTCCGCCATCCAGGTGTAGATGCCGGGGCCCTCGTCGATTAACCCGGTCTGGCGCAACTCGGGGACGTTGCCGCTCGCGGGCCAGCCGTTCATCCGCACTTCATACCAACGCACGCGCGTCACGCCCTGGCTCGCGACACTGTGCACCAGCCAGAGCGAACCGTTGCGATACACGCCGTTCTTGATGCGGTTGTCGATCGCGTCCGCCCGATTGCTGGTTCCCAACTGCTCGGCGCCCGGCGGAAACGAATAGAACGGAACGTTTAACGTAAATGAGCGCAGCGTCGCCGAGCCGAGCGGATCCTCGATCGCGTTCAACGTCAGCGTCGTCCCGCCGATCGCTTGTGCGAAGTAGCCGGCCGGCAGCGCCGTGTCGTAATGCTTCACCGCGCCCAGCGAGCGGGGATTGGATCCAGTGCGCACGCCCACCGGCGTGACCGGTCCGCCGACCAGCATCGGGGCCTTGTCGAAGATGAAGACGAAATTGCCGCGCGGCGCGGTGAAGAAGTCGCCGGCGATGTAAATCGCATCCTCGTCGACGCCGAGGTTCGGGAAGTCGAAGAAGCCGCCGAACGAACTGAGCTCGAAGCGATACTTCGCCCACGCGCCGTTCGGGTTGTCATCGTCGGACACCGCGATGTTGATCCAACTGCGCGAGCGGTCGTCATTGAGCTCGGCGGCTGCGACGACGAAGCGGTTAGCGTGCGTGTCGAACAACGCGACCGGATCGAACACAAACCCCGTCGCGCCCTGCGCGCCCCAAAAACCGGCCGAACCGGCAATCGGTTGGTCAAAGGTGGTCGTGCCGTCGAGCTCGCGGAAGCGAATCTCGCCGTTCACCACCAACACCAGATGGTTCGGACCGGCCGCGATGTCGGGGTCCGGCGGCGTCCATCCGGTGTTGTCGATGCCGTCGAACCCGAAGTCGGGTCCGGCCGGCGTCTTGTCGGCAAAGACTGTCTTCTCGTTGTATTCGAGGTCGATGACCGGCGGAATCAGCGGATAGACATCGAGCCCGGTTACATCCGCCGCCCCCGCGCGACGCGCGTGCGCCGGCGCTGCGGGCGCCTGCATGTCGCTCGGCGCCAACACCGTGAGCGCGATGCCGCGCCGGTCGTCACGTCCGGTTTCTCCCGTCCAGATCGCCGCCAGTTTGCCTTGGTCGGTAACGGTCAGTTGGCGACCGCTGGGCGCAATGTCGAGCGTCTGACGCCCCGCTTGCTGCGCGTTCACGCGCTGGGGCGCGCCGGTCGCCACGCCGGTTGCATCAAACCACTGCGCCCAGATGTCAGCCGGTGGCGCCCAACGCTTGCTGTTCTGGGGCGGCGTGACGTTTTCATCCACGTTCCAAGCCACGACGAAACCATCGCCCGCGGTCGTCGTGTGCACGCCGCTGCGCCAGCCGTCGCCGGCGGTTGTGGTGATCAGATCACTCAACGCGCCGTCCGCGTTGCAGAGCCGCGCGACTGGCGTATAAGCCGCATCGCCTGCGTGTCGCTGCAGCCACGCCACCACGAATCGACCGTCGCTCCAGGCGTCGACGCTCGGTTCGATATGCATCCCGCTGCGCGGACTCAGCCGCACCGGGACGCGGTCGCCGGCGGGTGTGAGCACGGTGGTCAGGACAGCGGTCGGCTGGTTTCGCGAATCGCTCTGCGACCAGGCCAGGACGAAGTCAGCCGGCCGCGCCGCGATGTTGACCTGCGCCTGACGACCGGCCGGGCTGTGCTCCAGCCGTCGCTCACCAGTCGCGGGAGCACCGTCATGCGTATAAAGGCGGGTCGCGATCCGTGTGAAGTCCGCGTCGGGGTCAGGCGTCACCCACGCGATGGCGGCGTGCGCCGCATGGACGGCGATCACTGGCGACTGCTGATCGCCGGCGGCCTGCTCGTTGACCATGAACTCGTCACTGATCGGCGTGAGTGCTTCGCCGCTGAGCGCGAAGCGTCGCGCCACGATCGCGCCTTCCGAGCCGTCTTGCTGCGTCGACGTCCACACGATCCACGCGACACCGTCATCGGTCACCGCGACGGCGGGGTCCTGCTGCATGCCTGGGAGCGACTGGTTGACGTGGACTTCCGACCCGACGTGTCGACCGAACGCGTCCAGCCGCTGTGCGAAGACGCCGTAGGTTCCGACCTCCTGGCGACGACTGCCCCACACCGCGACATAGCCGCCGTCAGGCGTCGTGGCGAGCGTTGGTGCGGTTTGGCGGTTGTGCGTGAACGTGTTGACGCGCGTTTCGAACCGGCGCCAATCGTCAGCCGCGACGCCTTCTCGGACTGTTCCCGCCTGTCGCTGCGAACAGCCGGAAATGCTGCAGAAAACGACCAAGCCGGCTGCCATTACGAACGGTTTCATCGCGGTCCTCGGGACTGAGCGTTGAATCGTGAACCAATGGGTGCGTGAAGCGCGCAGAGGCCTCACCCGCAAGTTTAGTCTTCGGGTCGCCCAAACGCGTTTCAAGCGCCGGGGCTGGGCTCGGCTCCTGTAGCTTCGGTCGGGTGGGTCTTTGCGGTGATCTGATTGGAGGGAGTGCGTGAGGGCTCAAAAAATACGCTTCCAAGCACGCCGCGCGTGATCGACATCGCCAGGAAGCCGACGGCGTAGCCCGCGGCAACGTCTGATAGAAAGTGTTTGTCTGAGACGATGCGTTCGGCGCCGATCACCCCGACCCAGATCCACAGGGGGATGCGAGCGCGGGGGAACATGATGCCGAGCGTGAGCGCGAGCACCGCGGCGTGGCTGGAGTGGCCGGAAGGGAACGATTCGAAGTCGCCGTCGCCGCCGTGGAACGGCTGGAAGTGCGCGGGTCCGAGATCGGTTTGCGGGCGTGCGCGTCCGAGTGACCACTTGAACGAATGTGTGATCAGCGCGGCGAGAATTGCGGTCAGCAGCAGCCCGACAGCAAGTTTCGGGCCGTTGGTGTATAGCGCGAGCAGCAGCACCATCAACACCAAAGGCGTCGCGCCGAGCAACAAGCGCAGCACGCTGACCACGCCGTCGGCGACGTCGAGCCAGCGCAGCCACGCAGTGATTCCCGCAATGGGGAGCGCGACGGCCAGTGTCAGCCCCAGTCGGACGAGTGCAGTGCGTCGGACAGCGCGGGGCAGCGACCAGATAATGGCCCCGATAATGATGGGGCCGGAGGCTACCTCGAGGCTTTTCACAACCGTCATGGTCAGCGAGTGACCAGGTCCGCCGCGTGAAGCCCAGTGATCGAGCGGCGCATCCACGCCGGCGATCGCCGCGACCCCGGCTAGCGCTGCGAGCAGCGTTGCACCAATCAGGTAACCGATTTGGGGGCGGCGCCCATGTTGCGACGATGATGCCATGCGCTCACTTCACTCGCCCGCGGGCGGCGGTTCAACCCGGCGCTCGCCATGTTTTTCTCGGGCCGCTGAGTGGAAATCGCGGGTCTTGAAGGCCTAAGCCCTAGCGGAGACGTCGTGCAAACCCGCGGTGAAATGCGGGGTGGTTGGCGGGTGCGCCGGCGCGACACGGGTCGGAAGGAGCCAGGAATGCGTTTTCTCATGACACATGTGATCGCCGCGGCCGTTGTCGGCAGTTCGGCGCACGCAGCGTTGCTGTTTGACAATTACGGCGAGGTCGGGCAGCGGGGCGCCGAGTATTTCGATTCGGAGCTGATCGTTGCCCAGACCACGCAGTTCGAGCTCGCAGAAGATTTTCTCGCGCCCGACACGTCGGACATCTACATCGTCGACGAAGTTCGCTGGTTGGCGGAAGCGAACGCGACCGTGAACTACGCGCGGGCCGAGATCACCATCCTCATCGAGCAGGAAGGTGTATTCGTGCCGCACGACGTCATCGAAACAACCGCCACCAGCCCCGAGTGGCCCGGTCCGAACCCGGCTGCATTTCGCGGCGAACTGAGCGCCGCGCTGCCGACGCCTTTCCAGTTGCAGCCGGGTGTGCACTATGCGTTTGGGGTGAAGCTGGTCGGCGATTTCGGCGACCACAAGATCGCCTCCGCCGGAGGCGTGACCGGCAGTCACAACCAACAGGCGGCCATGTACAGCGTCACGTTTGGGTCGCAAACCTATCCGTGGGAGTCGCTTGGCAACATCAGCGATCACAGCACGGAGATCGCGATGCAATTGCACGGCGTGATCATTCCCGAACCGGCGGTGGTCGTGTTGATGACCGGTGTCGCGTTGCTCGTCGCGTACCGTCGCCGCTAAAGGGCGAATCGACCGCTTAAAGCGTCACAGCAGCCAGTGTTCGCCTTTGTTGCGACCACTGGCTGTTCCTTGTTTCCGGCCGGAATCAGTAGCCGTAGTCCGCGGCGGATCCATCTTCTTTTGTCACTTCCGCTTGTCGCTCCTGGAACGCCATTACCGCCGGGACGTATGCCGCCGCGAGCGCGACAACGGCGCTGGCCGCGACGAGCGCAGTGGTTGGCAGCGGACGCCAGCGCCGCACGGCTGGAATTGCTGCGACGCCGAGGGTGGCGATCACGAACGGAACGATGACCGCGCTGAGGATGGGAAGGCCGTCGAGGGTGTGCGTGTTGAGCGCGAAGCCCAGCAGCAGCGCCCCGAGGACGGTCGCGGGCCCGTGCGCGAGCGTGAGGTCCCGCCAGATCCACGCCGCGAACCACCAGACCGCGAGCACGACGACGAGTCCGGCCGACTGTTGCGCCAAAGAGGCGGACTTTCCGAGGAAGAGCAGCGGCGGAACGAGCAGCACGATCAGCAGGATCGGCGTGACGGCCGCGGGGCCGCGCAAATGTTGCAGCCCACGGTCGGCCAGTTCGAGCGCCGTCGCAAACGCCACTCCGCTTAGCACTGCAATGCCGCTCAGGGCGCCCGCGCTGAGTTCGCGGGGCGTCATCCAGCCGATGAGGAGCCAGACGATCGCGGCGCCGCCGGCGGCGCGCACGACGCCGCGGGCCGTCATCCGCCACATACGTTCGCCCCGGAACGCGGCCGCCAGCAGCGCGATGCTCAAGCCGAACAATGCGACGTGCAGCAGGCGATAGCTGGCGTTCGCCGGCCACCAATCCCGCGTCGGGATAATGGCGACATCGGCTGAAGTGTAGCCGAGTGCGAGCGCGAAGGCGGCGAGCAGGCTGCCGATCACGCCCGTCCGAGGAGCGCTCGGCGCTGCGCGACGGCTCGCGAGACCGATGGTGACCGCGACGAGTGCGATGAGGGCGGGCAGGCCGCCGATGAGCAGCAGTTCACGTGACACGAGGAGACTCCGACCTCTGCCGCTGCCGGCGACGGGTGTGAGCGAGGGGCGCAGGGTGAACCGAGGAATGATGAACGGGGCGCGATCTGTCAGCGCAGCGATCGCGCCCAGCTACAGATTGTGCTTTAGGCGTTGCCTTCGACCGACACGATCAGCTCAACCGAGTTTCCGAGCGTTCCGTCCGACCACTTGGTGAGACCCCACTTGGTGCGGTCGAGTTCGAAGCGTGCCTCGAAACCGCCGAGCGCCTTGCCGCGGAACTCGCCGACACCGAGCCACTCGACTTCGGCGGTGATGGGATGGGTCTGGCCGTGCATTTCGAAATCGCCGGTGACGCGGAACCGGCCGTCTGCGACCTTCTGCACGCGGGTTGACTGGAAGCTGATGGCGGGGAACTGACGGCTGTTGAAGAAGTCTGACGCCGTCAGGTGCGAATCGCGGAGTTTGTTGTTGGTGTCGATGCTGTCGACCGCGACTTCCATGCGGATGCGGCCGAGTTCGTCGCTGTCCTGGTTGTAGGAGAAGTCGCCTTTGAGTTCGTTGAATCGCCCGTAGAACCGTCCGACGCCGGCATGCCGGATGGCGAAGATCACGGACGAGTGGACGTTGTCGACCTGATAGGTCGTTCCCGCGCCGCTCTGCGCTTGTGCGAGCGCTGCGCCGCTGGACCAAGTCAGTGCGGCGGCGATCACCGCGACGATTCCCATTCCCAAGATGGCACCACGAGTGTTTGTTGTCACCAATTCGCTCCTGTTCGCATTGCGTATAGATTTGAGCCCGGCAAGCGGTCTCGCCACGTCATGGTACCAGCGTAGATTCGCGTCGACGCGGCCGCGTTTCAGATGGGGTGTGTCGGTTGCCGAGGCCGGGCCGGCTCCCGCCCATGGCTGAATTCGTATGTTATAGGACTAATGCGGCGGCAGCGCGCTCGCCGGCGCGCGTCTTCATTTCCAGTTCCGAACAGGTCGATAGCGGGAAGTATGAAAGCAACCAAGTCAGCGCCCGCACGCCGCGCCAGCGACCAAGTCGCACCCGATCCGAAGTCCGAGGCGACGTCGCCCACGGACGACGCCCGCGCGTCGGACGGCGACGATCGACGCGGCAGTGATCGACGATCCGGGCTTGACCGACGTCGCGGCCCGGGGCGTCGCCGAACTGATTACCGTCGCCACGCCGAAGAGGGGCAGATGAACGACGAGCAGCTCGCGTTCATCCTTGCGATGGAAGAGTTCAAGGCGGCGAATAATACGACGTTTCCGACTTGGACGGACGTGCTCGACGTGGCGCTGTACCTCGGCTATCGAAAGGTGGCGCCGCTCGGCGAGCATGAGCTCGGCACCTATCGCGGCGACAAGGCATAGCGAGGGCGCTAAGGCGATGATGCGACACCCCCGATCGCGACGGCCCCAACCGCTGAGGCTTCGGCGGCGTCGACGCGGGGCGAGCGCTGCGCCGGCGCTGCGCTGCGACGTGGTGAACCGCTTGCGGAAGGCGACGCGCAACGCGAGTTACGTCGCGATGCGCACCCAGTGGGTGATCGACGCGTTGCTGACCGAAGTGCTCCGACGATAACCCCGTTCCGCTACACTGCGGGCATGCGCGACTCTCCACCAGCGCGTCACTCGCCGCTCGTCGAGTTTGCTCCAGACGCTGAATTTACGCTCGAAACTTTGCCCTACGGCGTCTTTGTACGCCCCGACGCGGCTGCGCCGCGGGTTGGCGTCCCGATTGCTGATCGGGTGCGCGACCTGGCGCTGCTGGAGCAGGCGGGCATCTTTGCGAATTGCCTCCCGACGACGCGATCAGTCTTTGAGAGCGACACGCTGCATGCATTCATGGCGCTGGGGCCGCACGTGTGGCGCAGCGTACGGGCGCGCGTCGCGGACCTCTTGACAGGTCGCGCAACGGAGTTGACGTCGGCGCCGCGACTGGCGGCCGCCGCGTTGCCCGCGCTCGTCGACGTGCGTTTGCGACGGCCGATTGATCCACCGGACTACACCGATTTCTACAGCTCGATTCATCACGCGCGCAACGTGGGACGTATGTTTCGCGGGGAAGCCAACGCGCTGCCGCCGAACTACGTGCATCTCCCGATCGCGTACCACGGCCGCGCCGGCACGGTGGTGGTCAGTGGGACGGAGATCGTGCGTCCCAGGGGTCAAGCGCGTCCGTCGCCGGACGCGCCGCCGGTCTTCCGCCCGACGCGCGAACTCGACTACGAGCTGGAGCTCGGCTTCGTGATCGGAGTGGCGAGCGGCCTCGGCGCGCCGATCGGCATCGATCAGGCGCTCGATCATGTGTTTGGGTGCGTGCTGGTCAACGATTGGAGCGCGCGCGACATCCAGCGCTTTGAGTACCAGCCGCTGGGGCCGTTCTGCGGCAAGAATTTCGCGACTTCGATCTCGCCATGGGTGGTTCCACTCGAGGCGCTCGCGCCGGTCGCGCGGCCGCGTCCGGAGCAGTCTCCGCCGCCGCTCGACCATCTGCGGGGCGATGAAGACGTGCTGTTCGACATCCGGCTCGAAGCGGAGCTGCTTGCGGCGGGCGAGCAGGAGGCGCTGTCGATGTGCCGCACGAACGCGCGGCATATGCACTGGTCGCCGGCGCAGCAAATCGCCCACCACACGAGCGGCGGTTGCGCGCTGCGCACCGGCGACTTGCTCGCCTCGGGAACGCTCAGCGGCCCCGAGCCGCATGAGCGGGCCTGCATGTTGGAGCGCACCGAGAACGGGGCCGAGCCGCTCATGACGCCGGGCGGCGCGACGCGCTCCTATTTGCTGGATGGTGATCGCGTCACGCTTCGCGGGGCGGCGGTGAGCGACGCAGGGCGGGTCGGGTTTGGCGAGGTGTCGGGAGTCGTCCGGCCGGCTGTCGAATGATGTGCGCCCTCTCGCCACACGGTGGGGCGGATGGTTAGATTGTGGTCCGCGAGTCTTGGTTGAACCCCTGGTGAGAGGAGTCCTGCGCTATGAGATTTCCCTTGATCATCCGTCGCGGCGTGTTGCTGCTGATTGCTCCGCTGGCGGCGGCGCCGGCGTGGGCGGAGGAAGCCGACCGTAGTGACGACTCGGCGCCGCTGTTGTGGGTCGTGACGCATGACGACATTGACGAGCCGTCGTTCCTGTTCGGCACGATTCACTTGCCGGACGAGCGCGTGAAGCGCTTGCAGCCGGCCGTGCGGCAAGCGTTCGCCATGAGCGGCGCGGTGTATACCGAGTTGCCGATGGAGACGGCGGTCATGATGGAAGCCGCGCAACGATCGATGCTGCCGGACGGCAAGATGCTGATCGATGTTTTGCCGGAGAAGCTGTACGAGCGTACGGAAGCGTACGTGACGAAGAAGGCGCCCGGCTTCCCGTTCGCTGCGCTGGAGCGATTGAAGGTGTGGGCGATTGCGGTGCAGCTCTCGATGCTCGACATCATGGAGGAGATGGCGCGGAACGAGCCGCTGGACATGACGCTGTACAACCGGGCGAAGCGCCAAGACAAGGAAGTCGGTGGATTGGAGACGCTCGACGAGCAGATCGGCGTGTTCGATAGCCTTTCGACCGCCGAGCAAATTGAAATGCTGGAGCAGTCGCTGCAGTTGCTGGAAGACGCCGACAAGGAAGGCCGCGACATGCTCGAAGAGCTGACACGGTCTTATCTGAAGGGTGATGAAGAGTTGATGGTCAAGCTGGCTTTCGAATATCTCGACCTCAGCAAGCCGCTGAACAAGAAGATCTTCCAGAAACTGCTGATCGAACGTGACGAACGGATGGCGGAGCGCATTGCTGAAAAGGTGCGTGCAGCTCCCGACAAGTCGTTCTTCTTCGCGGTGGGCGCCATGCACATGGCCGGCGAGAAGGGCGTTGACGCGCTGCTCGAGAAGGACGGCTTCGAGGTGCGCCGGGTGACTGATCCGCGCGAGCGGATCCGCCAAACGACGCGGGCGAAGGCTGGAAGCTAGGTTCAGTTGACGGATCGATTTTCGGTGCGGGTAAGCGCGGGCGGCGTTTGGGTGCGTCCGCGCTAGCGTCCGTCGAACAGACGTTGGCCGAGCAGGTCGTCGAGCTCCGTCGTTTGGCTGATCTTGCGGGCGGTCGTCTCGATGTCGTAAGCGACGCGGACGAATTCGATTTGCTCGACACTGCAACTGAGTGCTTGCGCGACGATGCTTTCCGCAAAGCCGCCGGCATCGTCGTCGGCGACGTTTGAGCGGTAGGCGATGACGTAACTGGCGCGTGTGTCCTTGTCGCGCGGCTGCCCGACGCTGCCGACGTTCACGATGGTGCGCTCTTCCTCGATGTCGTAGTACGGATGATCGGGCAGTTCGCTGGGCGGGTCGAAGTATGGATCGTCGAGAAACACGCCGGGCTGATGCGTGTGCCCCGTGAAGCACAAGCGGGCTTCCATGCGTTCGAAGTTCGCGATCACCTTCTGCGGGTTGGTGAAGACGTCTTCGGGGAAGATGTACTCGTTCATCGGTCGGCGCGGCGATGCGTGCACGAAAAGCAGATCGCGGCGCTGCTTGCGCACTGGCAAATCGCCGAGGAATCGCCACCGCGCGGCCCGCACTTCGGCGTCCGACTCGGCTTCGAGCACGGCGCGCGTCCAATAGCAGGCGCGTTCCGCGGGGATGTTGAAGTTTGCGGGTTCGTACAGCACGGCGTGGTCATGGTTGCCCATGAGCGCCAGCGAGCAGTGTTCGCGCACCAGATCGATGCATTCCGCCGGGTCGGGGCCATAGCCGACGATGTCGCCGAGGCAGATGATCTCGCGTACGCCCCGGCGCTTGATATCGTCGAGCACGGCGCGGAGGGCGGCGCCGTTCGAGTGAATGTCACTGATGATCGCGAACTTATCTTCCATACTGAATCGTCTCGCAGCCGGATGAGGACAAGCTACCCGACCGCGTTCCGACGCGGTAGCCTCAGTGGGTGCTGGAATGGACGGTTCCGAAAACAGCCGGGAGCACGCATGCAACGTCCCTATCAGACTATCGTTGAGTCCTTGGCGATATCCGCCGAAGGCCGGCAGCGACTGCGCGAACTCGTGGATCTGCTCTGGCGACACTTGGCGCCGACTAATGTTTCCTGGCTAGGGTTCTATCTGCACGAAGGCGGCGACGAGTTAGTTTTGGGCCCAATGCGCGACAAACCGGCCTGCTCGCCGATCGGACTCGAGGGGGTCTGTGGTGAGGCTTATCTGACCAAGCGTGCGATCGTGGTTCACGATGTGGCGTCGCGTGGTGCGAGCTACGTGGCGTGCGATCCGCGTGATCGGTCGGAGGTGGTCGTGCCGCTCGTCGGGGAAGACGGCGCCTGCTGGGCGGTTCTCGATCTTGACAGCCATTCGGTCGGGGCGTTTTCGAGCAGCGATGTCGAGGGCCTGTGTCGGGTGCTCGCGCACGCAGGATTCGCGCCTGCCGATGAGCGCGGCGTTCTCGTGGACGCACAGTAGGTATCGGCGAACGGATCAAGCCGCGACCGGGGTGATGAGACAGGCTGATACGAATCGCGCCGGTCGGCGACGTGCGGCGTCGCTCCCCGTTCGTTCAACACACCCAAAGATCAGAATTGGCGCCTCACGCAGTTCATGCACCCCCCTTGCGCTGCCGAAAATTACCGTAGCGCGGAGCGGCGTTTCGCGAGCCGTTCCGAGTGATGCGAGAATGCCGCGATGGTCGACCCGAGGTCCCCATGACGACAGCACCTCCCGCCGTACTGAATAAACCTGTGGGGACGATCACGTTCGGCGTCACTCCGGACGGACCGGCGCTGTTCTTGCGCACGTCCGCGTGGGCCGCTTCCGCAATAGCGCGTGTTTGTCGCGTGGATTTGGCGCTGAGTTCCTGGTCGACAGGCAAGGTGACCGCAGTCTTGCTCATGGTGCGTCTCATGCGCAGTCCGGAGCATACGTATTGCGGGTGGATCGACTGTGGCAACGAGCGCGGGCTGCAGGCTCTGCGGAGCCTCGGTCGCAAGTGCGAGTTTCCGCTGTTGGTTGTCTCGGACGAAGGCATCACGCGGCGCATTCTGACCCACAACATGGTGCACCGCTTCGCGCTGACGGCGTTTCAACAGTTCAGTCGCAACGGGGCGTCGTGGAGCACGGAGGACTTCGACGAGGCGCGCAAGCTCGTCGACCAGAAACATCCCACGGTCGAGGGGTTGTGGAACGCCTGCGTCCGGGAAGAAGCGTACGACCTCAACGGCTAGCGGTCGCGCGTGAGCGCCGGCTACGCCCGCTCGGCTTTGGTGATTTCCGGCGGATTGACCGGCAGCGAGTCTTCGCCCATGGCCGGGTTCTGGGTGGTGTCGACGTCTTTGATGCGGTCGACGACGTCCATGCCCTCCACCACCTTGCCAAACACGCAGTAGCCCCAGCCGTCGTGACCGGGGGCGTTGAGCATGTCGTTGTCGGCGACGTTGATGAAGAACTGGCTGGTGGCCGAGTGGGGGTCGCCGGTGCGGGCCATCGCGATTGCGCCGCGATCATTTTTGAGACCGTTTTTCGACTCACACTGAATCGGCGGCTGGAGGCCCTCGCGCTTCGGCGTCTGGGCGTCGGCGTAGCCCCCGCCCTGAACCATGAAGGTAGGGATCACGCGGTGAAAGACGGTTTGGTTATAGAAGCCGTCGTCGACGTATTTGAGGAAGTTCGCGACCGTCTCGGGCGCCTTTTCGGCGTCGAGCTCGAGGGTGATCGCGCCCCAATCCTGGCCGTCTTGGGCGATATGCAGCGCCACGCGAACAGTTGTGTCGGCCATGGTGTCCTCCAGCGTTGTGGCGCCGCGAATCGCGGAGCGGGTGTTGATGGGCCAGCGAGTCTCGCTGTGGGGATGCTAACGCGATTCGGCGCCGCTTGCGCCCGTTGGCGGGCAATACGTGGCCTTCGTCGCCGTATTCACTCGTGACTGTTGTGTGGCGGCGCGTTGCGCTGCAGCGGTCTGTCGCGAGTTGTCCGTTCGCGCGGCCCATCCGTCGCAAGGCGTCGTTCGCCGGTTTTGAGCGTGAATATCGCCTCACTGTCGGGCGTCAGGAGAGCTAGACTGAGCGAGTGTGTAGCAGTAGGTCGTTGGGTACTTGGACGGACGACGCATGGAAACGACATCAGCAGGCGGATTCGCCTCGCGCATCGCCGAACGTGTGGTGAGTTGGCTGGCGCTGGCGCTGATCGTGCTGGCGGGCGTGGCCGTTTGGCAGATGGGTCCCGAAGGACGCGAGAACGTATGGAACTGGATCTGGCGCGTGACGGTCTGGCTGGTGGTGATTGCGGCGCTGCCGTGGTCGGCGACGCTGTTGATCGAACGTGTGCTCGATGCCGGAAGCAACTGGGCGGCGGCGGCGCTGGTGGCGGTTTACGTGCTCCTCAGCGCACTCATCGGCGTCGGGTTGCTGACCGCGTGGCCGGCGAGCGCGTGGGGTTGGCTGGCGGCGCTGGCGGCATTGGGTGTCGGCGGAACGTACAATTACTTGGTGCTGGAGTATCTGGCGCAGCGCAGCGGGCGATAACGTCTCGTGCGGCTGCGAAAATGGTGGGTCGATGGCGCTCGTAATCAAGCACGGCGATCGGATCAGCGAGTTTGTGCTCGAAGCGAAACTCGGTAGCGGCGCGTTTGGCGAAGTCTGGCGCGCCCGGCACCACGTGTGGAGCGACGAGTACGTCGCGATCAAGCTGCCGACCGAACCCGAGTATGTGCGCTATCTGCAGCGCGAGGGCGTCGTGGTGCATGGATTGCGGCACCCCAACATCGTGCGCGTGCTGGGACTCGACCCCTACGCCGAGCAGCCGTATCTGACCATGGAGCTGGTGGACGGACCGTCGCTGCGGGATGTGCTTGACCGATATCGCGGAGGCATGCTGTTTGACGGCGTGGCGACGATCACGCGCGGCGTCTTGTCTGCGATTGCGGTGGCGCACGAGAACGGCGTGCTGCACCGCGACTTGAAGCCCGGCAATGTGCTGCTGAACCTGGCGGGGAGGGACGTCGACGAACTGCGGGTTGAGGACGTGAAGGTCGGCGACTTCGGTCTGGGGGTGCGCACGGGAGACGCACTGCGTTCGATGGCGCAGTCGGTGTCGATGGAGCGCGAAGAAAAGTTGGTCGGCACCTTGGCGTACATGGCGCCGGAGGTGCGCGATGGGCAGCAGCCGGACGAGCGGTCCGACCTGTTCGCGATCGGTGTGATGCTGTTCGAGATGTTGACCGGCGAGCGACCTGCGGGTGTCGAGCTGCCGAGCACCGTGCGCCCGGAAGCCGAGCCGCTCGATGATCTGTTTCGCAAACTTTGCAGCGGCTACGAGCGGCGGATCGCGTCTGCCGCGGCGGCGCTCGAGGTGCTGGATGCGGCCTGTCCGCCGGTTGTCGCGGGGCGTGGCGTTCCGCCGATCCCGCCGACGACGCCGGTCGTGGGTTACATCCGGCGTTGTCAGGAGTGTCAGACGGTTGCTGAGCGTGACGATCAGTTTTGCACGGAGTGCGGCCACCAGTTGGTGGATCACCTGCGGACGTGCGCGAGTTGCGGAGGCTTTCCGTCGCCGGACGATCGGTTCTGCATTTTCTGCGGAGCGCGGCTGCCTGAGCCGCAAGGAGCAGCGTGATGTTATTGCTGGCTGACAGCGGCTTTCTGCTGTTGATCGGGGGGCTGTTCATCACGGGGCTGATCGGTTTCGTGTTGGCGGCGGTGTTCGGCGTGCTCCGGGTCGCTGCATGGACGCTGAAGGCGTTGACCGGGCTAGGCGAACGTCCGACGCCGTCGCGGGGGCGGACGTCGTGGGGCCAGCGTTGTATGCCGCGCCGGTCACGGTCGGCGGGGGGGCAGCGGTCGTGTCCACATCCGGGGTGCGGGCGGATGAACCGTTCGGGGGCAAACTTCTGCGGCGCGTGCGGACGGGCGTTGTCCGGCGCGCATTTGTCGAACACCTATGGATGAAGCGGCGCGACAACGAGGGTTTGAGCAGCAGTTTCTTCAGCAGTTGCGGGCCCGGGCGCAGGCGCTAACCGCGAGCGGTCGCCCGGCGGACCGGGTGGAAATCGCCGGCGTGCCCGACGGGCGCGACACGGTGGTCGACCAATTGCGACGCCTGGAGATTTATGATCGCGACGCGTTGCAGCAGACTCCGGGTCGCGACGCGCTGCAACTGACATTCAAGCGGTCGCGTCTGGGGGGGTTGTACCACGAGCCGGTGTCGCGGCTGCGAGCGCAGACGCTGATCGATGCGCGGCTGCTGCATCGCGACGGAACGCGCGAACCGATCGGGCGCGAGCAGGTGCTCGATACGCTGGCCCGCTACACGTTGATGCCGAGCAAGAAGCGGCCGACGGCGGTGGTCTTGGCGAGCCCGACCGGTTTTACAGCGGAGGCGAAGGCGCTGGTCGAGAACGCGGCCCCGCCAACCATGATTTTGATGGGCGGACGCGCGGACGGGGGTTGGGATGTGTCGGCGCCGCAGCGGGTGTTAAGCGGACCGTGGGCGACGTTGTTTGAATTTGAATCGCAGGATGAGCGTCTGGAGCGATTGAAGCGCCACCTGAGCGAGACGGGGATGGAGCTCGACTCGCGCGGGGTGGCGGTTGCGACGCTGGCCGAGCGTTTGGGCGTGTCGGCGAAGGAGGCCGAGACGCTGGTGCGCAAGGCGTGCCGGCAGGACCCGCGCTTGATGACCGTTGTGCATGACGGGACGATGCGCGTATGCCGCAGCCCGCTCGCTGATGAGGGCGACCCGATGAGTTTCTGGACGAGAATCAAACGCATGTTCGGCGCTAAGCCGACTGCCGCCGAAACGGTGCGGGGGCTGACGGCGCAGCGTGTGCGGCTGGAGCAAGAGCGGCATGACGTGGATCAGCAGGTCGATGCGCTCGAGACGCAAGAGCGCGACTTGTTGCAGCGCGGCGCCGCGGCGACCAGCGACGCCGAGAAGAAGCAGCTCGCCAACAAGCTGCTGCGCGTGCGGGGCGAGTTGAAGCGGCAGCGCACACGGGCGCAGGTGTTTAGCCAGCAGATCGACGTGATCGGCGCGCAGATTCACCACACGACGCTGACCGAGCAGACGAAGCAGGTTTCGTTGCCGAGCAGTGAAGAACTGGCCCAGCAGGCGGCGCAGGCGGAAGCAAGCCTGTCTGACTTGGCGGCGAGCGCGGAGATTGCGAACAGCTTCGAAGTGGGCGCCGAGACGCCGATGCAGAGCGAGGCGCAGGACGAGATTTTTGCCGAGTTTGAGCAGGTGCGCGAGCGAACGGCGGCGGGGTCACAGAGCGGATCGACCGCCGCGGAGCGCTCGCGAGCCGAGTCGGCGCCGGCTGCGGACTCTGCTGAATCAGCGCCGGAGCACGCCAGCGCGCCGCCGCCCTTGCCGGCGGATCGCAGCAAGGCGCGGCCGGAGACGGGATAGTGGCGGGTGGCAGTTGGCAGGTTGCAGGCGGCCCAAGTTCCACGGTTCAGGGTTCCGGGTTCAGGGTCCACGGTTCAGGGTTCAAGGTTCAAGGGTTCAGGGTTCAGGGTTCAGGCAGCAGGTGTCAGGTGTTAGGTGGCAGGTGACAAGGCCCTTAATGAGTGTGGTTTGTGTTCATGTCATCTGGCGTCTGTCGCTTGCGTGAACCCTGACGCCCAGCGCAGCGGACGATTATGAACTTTTTCCAGTGGCTGACATCGCGACCGAAGACGCTTTCGACCATGACCGCAACCGAGTTGCGTTCGCAGGAAATGCTCATGTCGGCGGAGCGCGACCGGATGACCGCCAAGCTCACCAAGCTGGCGAAAGAGAAGCAGAAGATCGTTCAGCGCGGGTCGAAAGAGAAGACGCCGGAGATGCGCCGCACGATGGCGCAGCAGTTTGATCTGCTGCACACCGAGCAGGGGATGCTGTCGCGGCAGCTCAACATTCGCAGCAAAGAGCTGCTGACGGTGAGTCGGTTGCGGATGCTGCGCGAGAACGCCGAGCGCATGAAGGGGTCGGTCGACAGCCCGTTCGCGACGATTCGCGCGGCGGACATGGCGACGATCGAAAAGCTGATCGAGAACGACCAGATCTCGATGGAAGTGTATCAGCAGCGGCTCGACGACATTCTGGAGATCGGCCACGCGGCGGACGCGGAGGCGGCCAGCGGCGTGAGCCCGGCGGCGGAAGAGCTGCTGCGGGTGTGGAACGACATGGACAGCGGGCTGATTGAGAATGCGGATGCGGCGTTTGATGAGACGGAGAAGCGGGTGAGGGAGCGAGGGCGGGCGGCGGAGTGAGGGTCGCCTGGTTCATGGTTCAGGCTTCGTATTCGGAGCATTGTCCAGCGATGACGGCCAGTCGCGACATCGAGCATGCTCAGGACAACGGACCGGGTGTTCGCCAGTTCGAGGACTTAGAGGTTTGGCGCCTTGGCCGCGAATTGTTCAAGGGTGTGTTCCGGGCGTCACGAACGCAGCCGCTAGCACATGAGCGCCCGGTCGCTCAGCAAATGTTGCGGGCGGCGCTGAGCATCACGAGCAACATTGCCGAGGGCTTTGAACGCGGAACGCGGAAGCAGCAGATCGAGTTTCTGTATATCGCGAAGGGTTCAGTCGGCGAATTGCGATCACAAGTGCGCTGCGCGCGCGATGTTGGTCTGCTGGATGAGCCGAGCAGCGCATGGTTGCTGGAGCGATGTCTCAAGTGTTCACGCAAGTTGTCTGGCTACATTCGCTATCTGAAACGTGTTCCGCGTGCGTGGCCGGGAGACAAGAGTCGGTTGGTGGCTGAGGATGTACCTGCCAGTGTGAACCCTGAACCCTGAACCTTGGACCGAGGCACTTGCCGCATGGGCTTGTTCAAATCCAAAGAAGAACGCCGCGTTGAGCGGGATATTAAGATTCGGCAGGGGATTCGCCGCATTGAGAAGGCGATCGCCGAGCAGAACAAGTTCACCGACGAGTTCATCAAGAACGCGCGGCAGGCGAAGCAGATTGGCGACACGCAGTCGTACGTCTTCATTCGCAACTCGCTGAAGAAAACCGCCACGATCAAGCGGCTGCTCGAGCGGCAACTGCTGGCTGTGAAGAACGCGCTGCTCATCAAACGGCAGGCCGAGGCGACCGCCGACTTCTCCGACGCCATGAACATGATGGCCGGCGAGGTGCAGAAGCTCTACGGCGGGACCGATCTGGTGAAAACGCAGACCGAATGGGAGAAGGCCATGGCGCAGAGCCAGACCATGGAGGAGCGCATGAGCCTGTTTCTCGACGGCATCGAAGACACCGCCGCGATGGACGTGTCGGCGTCGGCGGCGGAGCCGGTCAGCGATGCGGAGATCGACGGATTGATCGAAGCGGAGGAACAGTCGGAGGCGGCCCGCGAGTCGCAGCAGATGAGCGCGCTGCGCGACGAGCTCGCGAAGTTGAAGGGGACGGGCGAAAAGGAGGGGCGGTAGTGGGCGTGCTGAACGGCGAGCGGCAAGCGGCGAATCCCGGCGGCGTCGACGATCGCCGACGCGTGCACACGGCGAAGCTGTTTGCGGAACACGCGATGCGCGCGTGCGTCGCCGTTGCTGAGTATCGCCACCCGTTCGTCGCGCGGGGAGACTGGTAGCCGTGCCGACGTTCGCCACATTTTCGCGACTGAAAGATCGCGGGCTGGCCGCGTACAAGGCGGGTGACTTTGCGGCGGCGAAACCGCTGCTGATTCAGGCGGCGGAGTGCATGCTGGATCTGGCGGGGGAGAACGAGTCGGAGAGCGCGCGGGTCGAGCAGGAGACCTACGCCCGCGAGTTGATCGATCTGGCGAAGGAGTGTGATCGGCGTGTCGCGGCCGGCGGTGGGCGGCCGCAAGATGGTCGCGCGTCGGCGCAGGATGGCGAAGACGGCGGGGCGGCGGCGGGCGACTGGATCGTGCGCGACAAACCGAATATTCGCTTCAGCGACATCGCCGGGCTCGAAGACGTGAAGCGCGAGATCTATCTCAAGATGATCTACCCGTTTCAGCATGCCGAACTCGCGGCGCGTTATCGCATTGCCGTGGGCGGCGGGGTGTTGATGTATGGACCGCCGGGAACGGGCAAGACGATGCTGGCCAAGGCGGTGGCGACCGAGCTCGACGCGACGATGTTCGTGGTCAGTCCGGCGCAGCTCATGAGCAAGTGGGTTGGTGAGGCCGAGCAGAACATCCGCAAGCTGTTCGAGGCGGCGAAGCGTGAGGCGCGCAGCGTGATCTTCATGGACGAGGTGGAGGCGCTGGCGCCGAAACGTCGCGGGCAGCAATCGACCGTCATGCAGCGCGTCGTGCCGCAGATCCTGCAAGAGCTGGAAGGGTTCGACCGCAAGAGCGATCGCGCGCTGCTGTTCCTTGGTGCTACCAATGAGCCGTGGTCGCTCGATCCGGCGATGATGCGTCCGGGACGGCTCGACGCGCGCGTCTATGTGCCGCTGCCAGACCCCGCAGCGCGGTTTCGCTTGTGGGAGATCTATCTTGGCAAGCGGCCGCTGGCGGACGACGTGGACTTCGCCGTGCTGGCGGAGCGCAGCGCCGGTTTTAGCGGGGCCGACATCAAGGCGATGGCCGAGCGTGCGGCGGTGGCGGCGTTCCTGGAGTCGGTGAACGGTGCGGAGCCGCGTAACATCAATCAGGCGGATGTACTGGCGGCGCTCACGTCGACCGCGCCGTCGGTGAGCCCGCGCGACTGCGTGAAGTATGAAGAGTGGTCAAATCGCGTGAGTGTGGTGGACTGAGTCGGATGCAACGCCGCACGAAACAACTCTGCGTGCACGACGGGTGTGCGGCTGGCAATCCGGGCGGGGCGCGGTTTTGTCGGCGGTGTGGCCGGTCGTTGCCGGCAGCGCGGTCATCGGCGCCGGCGAGTGCGTGGTTTGGATTAGCGACGTTGTTCGGGATCGCGGTGCTATTCTTTTACATGCACCGATCAGGCGGTCTGCTCTTCGCCTGTGTGCTGTTCGGTATGGTTTTACCGCTCGCGGTCGGCAAGTGGAGCAAGTCGCACGCGCGTTGAACCCTTGCGGGTGAGGCTGCTTGCGGCGTTTTGACGGACGGTCGCGCGGGAGACGCAACATGGAAGGTGTGCTCGAACAGTTGCAGCACGAGACGTTGGCGGCTCTGCGCGTATCCGGCGCCGATTGGCCGCGGGGCATGTTCTCCGCGCCGGCGATTCCTGAGGGTTGGCTGGGGCTTCAGGAGTTTGGCGACGGGCGCCGTGTGCTGTTGCCGCCTGGCGAGCAGCCGCGCGTGAACGATGACGACGTCCTCACGCTCGTGCGCAGTCGGCCGCTGACGGTGGTGGTCGATGTGAGTGCGGCGGCGGCCGACGGTCACGGCGTGGATGCGCAGGTTGAGCTGCACGTGCGCGTCTCGGCGAACGCGGATGAGTTGGCGTCGTTTGGTCGTCGCTTGCTGGTGGACGCGGCCAGTTTGCAGGAAGACGACTTGCGACGCGTGGTGGTGAGCGGTGGGGCGGAAACCGGACTACGCGGCCTGCTGGGTTCGCAACCCGCGGAGCACTTGGTCGGGCGGGTCGAGCGCGGCGTGATCGAAACCGCGATGCGGAAGGCGTTGCAGCCGCTGCTGTTTGAGAGCGGCCTGGTGCTGGAGCGGGTCGCGCGGGCGGCGTTTTCCAGCGACACGCTGACGCGCGTGCGCGAGCGCTCAGCCGCGACCAGCGAGCGCTTGGAGCAGATCGCCGCGCGCGAGCGCATCGAGGCGGCGTCAGCAGCGGCGGCGGCGCGGCGCCTGGATGATCTCGGCGCGCTGCTCACGAAGCTGCGCGAGGCCGCAAGCGCGGATGACGATATCCGCTGGCACGCGTTGCTGCCGGTGCTTACGCCTGCGGAGCGTGCTCGGCTGCTCGAGAATCTGTGGCGGCTTGCACCGCAGACGTCGTCGGCGTCGTCGATCGTGGCGGTCGTTGGGCAGGAGTTGGTGTGGGTGGCCCCCGAAGCGCCCGACGAGTTACGGCAGCGGCGCACCTTGCCGGACGCGTTGGGGGCGTTGCGAAGCGTGCGCTGTGCGCCGGACGGCGAGTTGCTGGTCGGCGCTGCGACCGGCGTGTGGTGCATTCCCGACGGGGGCGAACCGATCGCGTTACGGGCGGCGACGGAGAAGCAGCCGCGCACGGGCTTCAATAGTGCGGTTCGCATCGGGGCGCATGTCTTCGCGACGCATTCGCAGCTGGGCTGCTGGCAATGGCGGACTGATGACGAGGACGGTGGTCCGCAGTTGGTGGCGGCCTGCGGCGATACGGTGCACTCGGTGCGCGCGGCGACGGCGCTCGACGATGGACGGCTCGTCTTTGCGGTGGAGCGCTGTCTGCACTTCTATACGCCTGAGACGAACAAGAGCGACGTGCTGAGTCCGGCCTCGTCGACGATTTACAGTTTGGGTGCGACGGGGCGAGCGTTGTATGCCGGGACCGGGGCGGGACGTTTGCTGCGGTGCGATCTGCACGCGCCGGGATTTTGGACGACGGTGCACCAGGCGGTTGATCCGATCGAGTCGCTCGCGGTGCGTCATTGGAACGACCTGGTTGAGGTGGTCATTCCAACGGGCGAGGGCGGGGTGTGCGGCGTGTTTGGGGATGAGGCCGCCGTGACGCGGTTGATGCCCTCGTCGACGCGGATTCGCCGCGTGTGGGCGAGTGCGGGCGTGATCGCGGCGCTGACGGCCGCCCGCGACAAGCTGATCGTGATGACGGCGGATCAGGCGGGTCGCACGCCGCGCGAGGCGCCGCTGGCGCGTCTCACCGGGCGCAGCATTCAGGATGCTTGCGTGGTGTCGCGCGGGGCGTCGGCATGAGGCCGCAGGAGCTGGCGCGGCTGATTGATCACACGCTGTTGAAGGCTGAGGCGACCGCGGCGCAGGTCGATCGGTTGTGCGCTGAGTGCGTCGAGTATGGGTTTTTCTGCGCGTGCGTGAACCCGGTTTGGGTGCGCCGCTGCGTGGAGCAATTGTCGGGCTCAGCCACATGCGTGGCGGCGGTGGTGGGTTTTCCGCTGGGCGCGAATCTGACGGCGACCAAGGCGGAGGAGGCGCGGCGCGTCGTGGAGTTGGGGGCGCTCGAAGTCGACATGGTGGTGTCGCTTGGGGCGCTGCTGAGCGGTGAGCAGCGGCAGGTGGCGGACGACATCGCGGCGGTGGTCGACGCGACCAAGTCCGCCAATGCGCAGGCGCTGGTGAAGGTGATTCTCGAGACGAGCGCGCTGACCGACGAACAGATCATCATGGGGTGTCGCTGCGCCGCGGAAGGGCAAGCCGACTTTGTGAAGACCTCGACCGGGTTTCACGCAGCGGGCGGCGCGACCGAACGGCACGTGTCGCTGCTTCGCAAGCATGCGGCGCCGATCCGCGTGAAGGCGTCGGGGGGAATTCGCTCGACCGAAACGGCGCTGGCGATGGTGGCGGCGGGCGCCGATCGGCTGGGCGCCTCGGCGAGCGTCGCGATCGTCACGTCGTAACGCGATACTCGACCAACATCCGCCAGGGAAAGCATGGTTTGACGCGGGCGCTGGCGAGCCCCGCGCGGAGGCAGAGGGCTTCCATTTCCTGCGGGGTGAACGCCGCCTGCACGGAACGCGGTCCGTCGGTGTGGACGATGGGGCTGCGGGTGAGCAGGCGTGTGCCGACGAACGCCGCGACATAGCCCGCGTCGCTGCGCCGCAGGTCATTAATCAGCAGTAGGCGTTTGGTTGCGGCGACGAGATGTTGGAGCGCGGTGACCGCATCGCGTTCTTCGAGGTGATGCAGGAAGAGGTTGGTGGTCACGATGTCGAACGAGCCTTGCGGCGACGCGGCTGTGATGTCGAGTTGGTGCGGCGTGATTTCGACTCCGGCGCGCTGTCCCGCCTCGACGGCGACGGCGAGCGCTTGGGGGCTGATGTCGACGGCGTGGAGTTCGAGCTCGAAGCCGGCGCGCTTGGCGCGGCGATGCAACGCGAGGGGTACATCTCCGGAGCCGGTGGCGATGTCGAGCAGTGACAGTCGGCGTTCGCCGCTCGTGGCGGCGAGGTGCGCGATTGAAGGCCAGAGGATCGCGGCGCTATTGCTAAGACGGTTGATGCGCCGCAGGCCGCGCAGGGCGCGCTCGTGAGCGTCGGACGCCAGCATGGGGTCGTCCATGAGTTCCGGGATGACGCAGCGCTGTTCGAGATTGGGGACGCGGACGAACACGGGGCGCTCGGTTACCCGTCGCTCGGCGCATCGTCGGCATCGGGTGATGGCGGCGGCGTCTGGGACGGATCGTGCGTGTTGCGAAACTCGAATCGGCGCCGGTGCAAGGCGACGGCGTCGTGCGTCGCGCGGCGAAAGTCGGAGCCAGCCAGGCGGCGGCGCAGCAATCGCGGGCCACGCGGTTTCTCAGCGGGGATGCGAACATTCAGGCCCATGACAAACCTCCGGAGCGATGGGGCTGCGCTAATCGTTGTCGCGCACGAAAACCACGGAGTAGGGCTCCGGCCCGTAGCGCGCGAGCTGCATCGACTCGCCGTCGAGATGTTCGATGAAGTACGTGCTGGTCGGGCCATTGAGCTCGGCCAGATAGAGCACGTCCTGCTGAAGATCGTAGTAGTAGCCGGACTTGATCTCGAGGGCGCCGCGATCGACGACCGAGTGATAAACGCCGTTGGCTTCGAGATGCAGCACGCGGATCTGAAAGTCGCGTGCGGCTTCCGGCGGGTAGACGCCGTCAACTTTCCACTGCCCCCGCACCGTGCAACCTGAGACAAGCGTGGCGATGACGCCGAGCGCGATGAACAGCCGCATGAGCGAACCTCCTTCTCAGACCCGCGTGAACTTCGCTCGACATTGTAGCGGGTGCGGCGGCTCACGCGCGGACGGAACTGCCGAGGAATGACTGGGCGATGAAACGCTGTCCGAGCGTAAAGACGATCGCGACGGGCGCTGTTGCGAGGACGGCGTAGGCGAGGATGGCGCCCCAGGAGATGGGCGGCTGCGTATAGAAGTTCTCGAGGCCCAGTTGCAGCGTGCGGGTGTCTTCTTGCAGCGAGATGACCAGCGGCCACAGGAAGTCGTTCCAGTGCAGCACGATGTCGAGCAACATGACCGTGACGAGTGCTGGAATGACGTTGGGCAGTGCGATACGCGCGTAGACGCGAAACCAGCTCGCCCCGTCGAGAAACGCGGCTTCTTCGAGCGCGCGGGGCAAGGCAAGAAAGCTCTGGCGCAGCAGAAAGATGTTGAACGCCTTGGCGCTGAAGGGAACGATCAGTGCGGCGAGCGTCCAGGTTCGGTCGCCGACCGCATCGCGCCACAGCAGAAACAGGGGAATGACGATGGCCTCTAGGGGCACGATGATCGTGGCGACGAGTGCGATGAAAATCCACTCTCCCCCAGGCACGCGCATCCGCGCGAACGCGTAAGCGGCGAGGCTGTTGAAGAAAGCGCCCAACGCCGCCACGGCGAGCACCTGCGCCGCGGAATTGGTGAGTACGGTAGCGAAGGGGCTACTGACGGCGCGGCGGTAGTTGTCGAGTGTGACCGGTACGGGGGCGAAGCTGGCCAGCGAATCGATGTCGCGATGGATCGCCGCGTCGGGCTTCAGCGAAGCGCTGAGCATCCAGATGAGCGGCGCGGCGAAGAGCGCGGCGAATGCGATGCGCAAAGTCGCGCCGCCTGCGGAGCGCCAGTTGCGCGTCGGACGGCTGGTGCTCATGCGAGGCGCTCCGTGAAGCGCGTGCCGCTGCGCAACCCGAGCGTGACGACGAGCACGGCCGTGAAGAACAGCACCGCGGCCGCGCAGGCGATGCCGATGTCGCGATCGACGAAGGCGGCTTCGTAGATGAACTGCACGACGGCTTGCGTGGCGCCTTCCGGGCCGCCACGGGTCATGATGAAGGGTTGGGCGAAGAGTTTGAGCGCGAAGATAGTGGTCATCATGATGACGAACGCGAGCGTGGGTGCGACGCCGGGGAGTGTGACGTGGAAGAAACGCGCCCGTGACGAGGCGCCGTCGAGCTGTGCGGCTTCGTAGAGTTGCTCGGGGATTTGCTGCAGCGCTGCGAGCAGCACGATCATCTGCAGGCCGACGCCTTGCCAGATGCTCATGACGACGATGGCGGGCAGCGCTTGCGTTGGGCTATCGAGGAAGGGTTGGCCGGGCAGACCGAGACTCGCGAGCATGCCGTTGAACAGGCCGCCGGGCGAGTTGAGCTCTGGAGCGGCGTAGAGCAGCGACCAGAGCACGCTGAGCACGGCGAGAGAAATGGTGGTCGGTAGGAACACGCTGACCCGCAGCACGCGTCGCGACACGCCCGGGCCCTGCGCCCAGACCGCGAGCAGCAGCGCGGCGATCGTCTGCGCGGGAACCACGAGCAGCGTGAAGACGATGGTGTTGCGCACGCTCTGGCGAAAGAGGTCTGACGACAGCGCCGCGCGGTAGTTCTCGAGGCCGATGAACGGCCCTCCCTCAGGATCGATAAAGGTCGGCTGTCGGAAACTGGTGACCAGCATCAGGAACGTGGGGTAGACAACGAACGCACCGATGATGAGCGTGGCGGGGGCGACGAACAGCAGCGCCAGCATGCGTTCGCGCGATGCGGCGCTCATGTCGCAACCTTCCCTGGCATGTCGCGTTTACCTCCGACGACGATCCGCGACGCTTTGGACTGCGTCGGCGGCGTTGGAGAGCGACTCGGCGACGCTTGCGCCGCCGGCGATGTCGCGGACGGCGCGGGCGAATTCGCGTGTGAGCGTGGGGTAGAGCGGCGTCCGCGGGCGCGGCCGCGCCGCCGACTCGAGTTGTTCGCGAAACAACCGGCGCGGCATCTGTTCATACTCGGGAAGCGCGGCGAAGGCGCTGCGTCGCGCGGGGACCGCGCCATTGGCGCGTACGATCGGGGCGACGCCGTGTTCCGGATGCACGAGCCATCGCAGCAGTTTCCAGGCCTGGTCAGGCTCGGCGGCCTGCGCGGAGACGCCCCAGCACCAGCTGCCGCAGGCGGCGGCGCGCTGGTCGCCGAAGGTCGGCAGGGGGGTGACGCCGAAGTTCAGCCCTTCGACCTGTTCGAACGCGCTCAGCATCCAGTGGCCGGTCCAGTCGAACGCGACGCGTTTGCTCGGGTCGGCGAAGGGGTTGGGATCGGCGGAGGAGGCCTGCGCGAATTCGCGCTGAAAGAGTTCCTGCCACTGGCTAAGGGCGACGACATTGCGCGGGTCGTCGAGAACGCCCTGCACGGTGCGCCCGTCGGGTGCGATCAGGCGCCCGCCGTTTGACCACAGCAGCGGGGAGAACGCATAGGTGAACCATTCATCAGCGCGCTCGTCCATATGCAGCGAGAGCGGCAGATCGGCGTGCGGTTTGACTTGGTCGAGGGCGGTGAGGAACTCGTCCCAGGTCCAGGCGTCGGCGAAGCGCTCGGGCGGATCCAGCCCAGCCGCGCGGGTGATGTCGCGGTTGTAGTAGAGCACGAGAGCCGATTCGAAGGCGCCGAGTGCGAACAAGCGGCCGTTGTGTGTACCCTGCGTGAGAATCGACGGGAGGAAGTCGGCGCGGAGTTCGTCGCTGACGTAGGCGTCGAGCGGGTGCAGCAGTCCGTCTTCAGCCCATACCGCGACGTAGGGGCCGTCGATGTCGAGCACGTCGGGCAAGTTGCCCGCGACAGCGGCCATCTGCACCTTGTCGTTGTATTGTCGGTCGGGAAAGAACGTGATCTCGGCTTGCAGACCCTCGCTGACGTGCGCGACGTTGAACGCGGCGACGATCGCGCGGAGTGCTTCGTTTTCGGCGGGCTGTCCGTGATGCGCCCAAACGCTGAGCACGTTTCGCGCTGCGTTGGCGCCTGCATTGCTGGACGGCTCGCGGTCACAGCCGGGGCCAATGAGCGACCCGATGGCGAGCAGCACCAGCGCTGTGGGCCCTTTGCCGTGCGTTGTTTGCTGATGTGGGTTTGGCATCGGCGCCTCCGCTGCGCTACAGCCAGTTGTAGTGCTGCAATCCTTCGCGAATGCCGGCTGCGAACGACGCGGTCGCATGATAGACGCGCGCATGTCGCAGTTGCTTGAGTTCGGGCGCGGCGTTGCCGACCGCGACACTGAGGAAGCCGAGTTCCGGCCGCATCATGTCCAGATCGTTGCCGGTGTCGCCGCAGGTGAGTACGCAGTCGGCGGGGATGTTGTGATGCGCGGCGAGATAGCGCACGGCTTCGCCTTTGCCGGACGAGGCGGGGAGCACGTCGAGAAAACGGTCGGCCGAATAGACCACTTTGGCTTGCACGCCGCGCTCGGTGAGCTTGCGGCGTAGGGTCTCGATGCGTTCGGTCGACGCGTTGTCGACGAAGTAGCTGCACTTGTACGGCGATTGCCACTCGTCGGGCTGCGGCTCGGCGTCATCCCACTCGGCGATACAGGCGCGGACGGCGTTTGCATCCCAACCGTCGGCGATGCGTTTGTGCCAGCGTGGGTCGATGCTGTAGTCGGCTTCGTTGAGGTTTTGGTCGCGGCGGTGATAGATGTTTGTGCCGACCATACAGATGCACGCGTCGGCCTGATCGGGCAGCCGCTTCTCGGTGTAGAAGTCGCGGATCGACTGCAAATGGCGTCCGGTCGAGAACGCGATGAGCAAGTCGTCGTCGCGGCGCAGGTCGTCCCAGAGCGAGAGCATCGCATCGTCGTCGCCGATGAGCGTGCCGTCGAGATCGGTGGCGAGGAGGCGTTTGACACTCATGAAGCGGGCGGGCGTAGGTCGCCGTCAGACGCCTTGACCACGGAGTCGGGCGTGGTGTCGGCGTAATCGAGATCGACGTCGCATTCAGTAACGGATGACGGCATGCCGGCGGCTTCGGCGTGGATCACTTCTTCGGGGCGGGTCTCGTCGACTTCAATGATCTGCTCGCCTTGCAGGCGGAGATAGGCGGCGCAGTATGACGCAGCGCTCCAGGCTTGATAGGCCTTGCCCATGGGGCGGCCGGTGACGCCGTGGGCCCACTCGTTGAACTCCCACTCGCGCTCGACGCCGGCGCGACACACGTGGGCGAGGCTCTCCATGGCGGTGATGGCTTGACGGTGATGGCCGAGGCGTTCGAGGAAGCGGACCCAGAGGCCCCCAACGAAAGGCCAGGCGCCGCCGTTGTGATAGTGGTCGGGCAGATTTTGCAGGTTGACGAGAAAGTAGTCGCGCCAGTCGGGGTCGCCGGGGCGGATGGATGGGTAGAGCACGCGCACCGGGGCGGGGTGATCGACTGCGATCTGGCGGAGGAAGCCGTGCATGCTGCGCGCCCGCTCTTCGTTCAGCACGCCGTATAGCGCGGCGATGATGTTGGCGAAGACGTCGCATCGCCAGGAGAAGCCGAATGGGGTGATTTGATCGAGCAGATAGCGTGTACGGCCGAGGTTGAACTGCGTGCGGGCGTAGAAATCGCTGGCGCCCTGAACCGTCTCCGGCGTGGGCCAGAAGTAGTCGTTGATGAGGCGTCGAACGCGTGCGGCGCGGTTGATGTGTCGCTCGCTCGGGCGTCCGACCAGCGTGCACAAGCGCGCGAAGTCGACATTGGCGCGATACCAGAGCACCTCGTCGTAGAGCACGTTGTATGAGCGGGGAAAGAGATCGGTCCAATCAGATGCTTCGGGGATTTCGAGCAAGCCGCAGTTGTTCGAGTCGTGGGCGCGGAGAAAATCGAGCGTGCGTTGCAGCGCGTCCATGTGTTGTTGGGCGAAGCCGACATCGCCGGTGATGCGCACGTAAGTGGCGGCGGCGATGATGACCCACATGGCGCTATCAATGCCGGCGATGTTGCCGATGCCGCCGAACTCGGCTTGCCCGGTGGCGACGTCGACATAGTTGGGGATGTGTCCCTCCGGCGATTGTCGCGAGAGGATGGTCTCGAGCGAGCGGCGGCCGCACTCGGTGAGTTCGGGATCGTGCAGCGGCAGCGACCACATGAGCGTCATGGCCGAGTCGCGGGCCCAGACGCTGCGGTAATTGCTGTTGGGGTCGGCGTCGTGCCCGATGCTGCACGCGGAGAAACCGAGCTCGGTGACGTTCATCCGCAAGACTTCGCGGGCTTTGTCGAACGCGACGTCAATGATTCCCATACCGCAGCATGACTCCCGCGCCGGTTGGCGCCGTGTGCACTTCGCAATTTCCCGACGCTGGTGCGACTATGTGAGCCGCAATCCCGGCGAAGTCAACTCCTGCGGCGGTCCGCCGTCGGGTCCGTCGGCTTCATCGATCGCGTCGGCGCGCACGCGACGGCCGTCTGATTCGCGATCGCGCAAGGCGTGGACGATGCCGAGCAACTGCTGGGCGATGCCCATCCAGGTGTAGGTCGCCCGCGCTTTCTGCGAACCATACTTGGCGAGCTGGTGCGCGATCTCGGGATACTGTAACGCTTGCGCCAGCATGTGCCCGAAGGCCTCGGGGTCGAACGGGTTGGCGTAGAGCGCCTCGACGCCCCAGATGACCTGCTCATACAGACCGCCCTCGGTCGTGACGACCGCCGGCGTGCCGCACGCCATCGCCTCGACAGCGGTCATGCCGAACGGCTCGTAGCGACTGCTCAGCGCGAAGACGTCCGCCATGCGGTAGTAATCGGGCAGCTCGGCGTCGCTGATGTAGTCGTGGAAGAGCACGCGGTCGGCGACGCCGAGTTCGGCGGCGATGTCGCGCAGCTCCTGGATCTGGGCGCCCTCGCCTTCGCGCGACTCGACGTCGGGCTTGGCGCCGACCGCGAGCAGCAGTTTGACGTCTTCGACGCGCTGGAAGACGGTCGGCATCGCGCGGACCAGCAGATCGTAGCCTTTGTTGCGCGCCACACGCCCGAGCGCCAGAATGTGGCGGCCGCTGTAACCCAGGTCGTGCTTGATGGCGCTGCGTGAGGCGCGCGACACGGGAAAGAAACGTGCATCGTCGTAGCCGGGCGGAATGACCCACAGCTTGCTTTTCGGCACATCGTAGTCGCCGGCCAGGAGCAACTCGCGCTGCGGCTTGGTGGTCGCGACGAGGGCGTCGCACTCGTCGTAGACTACTATTTCTTCGCGAATGCGGCGTTTGAAGTTGTACTTGCGCTCGAGTTCCTCGGGCTCGCCGTCCATGTTGTCGCGCTTCCAGGCGCCGATGGAGTGCGGGACGTGAATGTGGGGAACACGCAGCGCCTGACTGAGGATGTCACCGGCCATGCCGGCGTCCCAGTAGTGCGAGAGAATGGCGCCGTAGCGCAATTTTCGCGACTTGATGAAGAGCCGTGCGTTCTCAGCCCACTCGAAGATGTGATCGCAGAGCACTTCTTTAGGGATGAACTCGCGTCCCCCGCAGGGGAAGCGAAGCACACGGCAACGTTCTGAGACCTTGTCTTCGCGTGGTTGGCCTTCGAAGCGTCGTGTGAGGATGTCGACGTGGTAGCCGAGTCGGGCGAGCGCTTTGCTGACTTCGATGACATAGACGACTTGTCCGCCGGTGTCGGGCTTTCCCAGTTCGGGCTCGGCCCCGACGTACCCGTGGGTCGAGATCATCATGATGCGGCTGCGGGCAGCCATGGCTGACTCCTTTCATTCGAACGTGGATCGCGCCCGCCCCCGGGGAAAGCGGGCCGCCGGACACTTCTACATGGTAGCCGCGGAAGCGCCCGGCGTTGGCGGCACGCTTCGCGACGCACCAACCGCCAGCAGCCGCTGAGGGGCGCGCGAAGTCGCCAGCAGTCATAGGTAAAATAGAAAACATAGAACAAGAGCGCTATGCTTGGGGCGACTGGTGAAAGGCATCGCTCGGAGAGACGCTCTTGAAACCGACACTTCCACAATCACTCAAGCGCCTCGCCGGACGCGCATGGGCGGCGCTGGCGAACGAGGGCGCCGCGGCGTCGCAGCGCGTCATTCGCCCCTGGCGCGACGACGCCAGCCGCACCTATCCGACGATCGGGCTTACGCCCAGCCGCGCGCTGGCGATCATGCAGGCCGCGGATCGCGGTGAGCCGCAGCAACTCTTTGAGTTGTTCGACGAAATGCTGCAGCGCTGGCCGCGCCTCGCCGCGGTCGAGCAGACGCGGCGTCTGGCGCTGACCGGTCTCGACTGGGAGATCAAAGCGGCCCGCGGCGCCGATAACGCCGCCGCAGCGAGCGCCGCGGATTTCTGTCACTCACAACTCGCGTCGCTCGGTGGGTTCGCCGAGGCGCTCGACCATCTGGCCAGCGCGATCGGTCATGGGGTCGCGGTGGCGGAAGTCGTGTGGGAGCAGGGTCGCATCGTCGACCTGACCCCCGTTCCGCATCGGCGCTTGCTGGCCGACCGCGATGAGCCGTGGCGATTGCGCGTGCGGACGGCCGAGGCGTCGTTCGACGGCGTGCTGCTCGACGAGCATCCAAACAAGTTCATGGTGCATCGCGTTCGTCGCACGGCGGGGCGACCGATGAGCGGCGGCCTGCTGCGCGCGTCGCTGCTGCTTTACCTCGCGCAAAACCTGAGCTTCAAAGATTGGCTGGCGTATTCGCAGATTGCGGGCATGCCGGTGCGCGTGGCGCGTTATGAGCCCGGGCTGCCGGATAGCGACAAGCAGGAACTGGTGCGCATGCTCGAGGCGCTCGGCGCGCACGCGGTGGCCGCGTTCAGTAAGAACATCGACCTCAACTTTCTGGAAGGTCGCTCGGCGAACAGCACCCCCTACGGACCGCTGCAGGAGTACTGCAACACCGAGGTCACGATTCTGTGGCTCGGTCAGCACCTCACAACTGACATCCGCAACAGCGGGTCGCGGGCGGCGGCGGAGATTCACGACCGCGTGCGCGAGGATCTGCTCGTCGATGACATCGCAGAAGAGGCGGCGACCGTGCGGCGCGATTTGTTGACGCCGCTCGTCCGCATGCGATTCGGCGATGCGACGCCTGTGCCGGAGTTCCGGCGTTCGTTGGTGCAGTCGATCGATACGCGCGTGTTGGCGGAGACGCTGGCGATCGCAGTGCGTGACCTGGACCTGCAGGTGCCGCGCGCCTGGCTGCACAACGCGCTCGGCGTGCCGGAACCCAATGGCTCAGAAGCGACGGTGGCCAGCGCAACGGAGGAACCGGCATGAGCAAGGCGGCGGCTGCGAGAGCGATTGACGAGCGGCATCGCCCGAAGACGACTGCGCTGAAGGCGAAGGCGCCGGCGCACTTGCAGGTGCGCCCGGCGGCGCCGACCGACCACGCGTCGCTCAGTTTCTTTTTCGATACCGCCTTGCGGCGCGACTACTTCCTGCGGCGTGGACAACTCGAAGACATGCTGAAGGGAACGCACCACCGCATCCTGATCGCGGAGTTGGACGCGGTGCTGGTGGGCGTCGCGATTCTGACGGCGGGCGTGCGGCTGGTGAATGTGCTGGTGCATCCGGCGTATCGCGGGCTGCAGATCGGGGCCGCGCTCATCGAACGCAGCGACGCCGCTGAGGTGCGGTGCAAGCGCGACATGACGAGCGGCGACCCCCTGCGGTTTTATCAACGGTTGGGCTTCAAGCCGACCGGGCGGCGAAATGCGAAAGGCAACATCGAGGTCTTGCGCCGCGACGGATCGGCGGCGCCCAACGCGGGAGGATGTGAGCATGCCGATACTTGATCGCGTGCCGGAGTCGATTACGGCGAGTCTACCGAATGAGGGTTTGCGACGTCGGCTGCACCACGCCATGCGGTTGTTGACGCAAGGCGACGTGGAGAGTCTGGAGTTGGTGCTTGGGGAGGCGTTGGACTACACCCGGGCGCGGGCGCTGGCGGAGCGCATGATCGATGAAGTCGAGAGCAACGCGGCGACCGAGACGTCGGAGGCGGAAGCGCTCGATGAAAATGAAGTCGAGCAGCAGGCCCGCGCGGGCGTGAACGGCGTCGGGGAGACGTTCGCGGGCAGCGCGGCGCTGGTGGAGTCGGACACGGACGCGACGACGCGATCGGTGTTGGCGGCGCAGCGCGCCGAGCCGCGCGATGCGTGGCTGCTGATTCCGTTCGGGCGCGTCGAGGTCGAGCGACCGCTGGCGGGACGGGACTTCACGTTCACCCGACAATTGGCCGACTCGGTGAAGCGCTGGTTCGACAAGCTGGGGCGACCGCTCGCGATTGACTACGAGCACCAGAGCATCGCGGCCGCGGCGCAGCGCAGCGATGGACTGCGGCCGGCGGCGGGGTGGATCGGCGGGCTCGAGGTGCGACCCGACGGCTTGTGGGCGGTCGACGTGCGCTGGACCGATCGGGCGCGATCGCTTCTGCAGCAGCGCGAGTATCTCTACTTCTCACCGGTCATTTACTGGTCGAACGAGGCACAGACCGAGATCGCGGCGCTGGGGCCGGTTGCGCTAACCAACGATCCCGCGATGCGCGGGGTGACGCCGTTGGCGGCGTCGCGCGTGGGGTGTGACTCGTCGTCGGCTCCGCCGGAAGATGAAGCGCCCGGTGATTCGACCGCGGACGGGCGCAATGATGCGGACCCGACGGTGACGCAACTTGCGCGAGCCGAGGCGGCGCGAGCGGCGGCGGAGCGTCAGGTTTCCGCGCTGCAGCAGCAACTCGCGGCGCAAGCCGCCGATGCGTTCGTCGAGCGCGGGTTGGATGCGGGGAAGATCGTTGACGCGACCAGCCTGGACTGGCGTGACGACTATCTGCGCGACGCCGAACAAGCGGAGAGTCGTCTGTCGCGAGCGCCGGTGCTGGCGCCGCCGGGTCGGCTTGTGACGCCGGAGCGCGGCGGGGCCAAGTCGGTCGTGCAGCGCGTCGCGGCAGGGGATGTTGATACCGAAGACATCGCCGCCTTCGAGCGTGCGGCGCGCGAGGGGCGCGTCGTCGTGGGGCGCGGCTGAGTTGCTGTAGGTCGGCAGGGAACAGAAACACACGTGTAGCAGGAGGGCCAGACGATGGCGCTGACGACGGATCGGGATGTGCAGTTTTACGCGACGCAAGAGCTGCTGGACTTGCCGGTGCTCGACGATGTGGTGATCTACAAAGGGGCGCTGATCGGTGTGACGACGGCGGGCTTTGCGCGACCGTTGCAAGCCGGCGACATCTTCGGCGGTGTGGCGTATCGGCAGGCGGACAATACCGGCGCGGGCCACGCGTCGGGGGCGATCAAGGTCCGGGCGCATCAGATGGTCGACATCGTGCACACGCTGACCGGCGTGACCGAAGCAGACATCGGCTCGACGGTCTACGCGAGCGCGGACGACACGCTGACGCTCACGCAGGGGTTGAACAGCACGATCGGCGTGGTGGTTGGCGTCGAGGGGGCGAATGTCGCGCGGGTGCGGTGCACGCCTTGGGCGTGAGAAGTGGCAAGTGACAAATGGCAGGTGACGGGTGTCAAGTGTCAGGTGTCAGGTGTCAGGTGTCAGGTGACAGGTGACAGGTGGCAGGTGGCAGCGGCAGGCGGTGGTTTGGAATTGGGTCGCCTTGCCATAACAAGTGACATCTGACACGCGAAGCCTTGCATGTTTCAATGAAATTCGACTTTGGGGAGCAATCTCATGGCGGTGGTGGTGGATACACATTTGACGTCGCAGGCGATCATCGGGCGCTTCTATCGCCGGCTCGAGGAGCATGCGAACAGCGCGTGGTGGACGCGTCTGGTGATGCACTTCAAGAGCACAAACGAAACCGAGACGTATCGCTGGCTCGGCATGGTTCCGCAGGTGCGCGAGTGGGTCGGCGGTCGGCAGGTGCGGCCGTTGCGGTCGCAGGGGATGACGCTGGCGAACAAGGTGTGGGAGTCGACCATTCGTGTCGACGCCGATGAGCAGCGTCGCGACAAGACCGGGCAGATCATGGTGCGCGTCAACGAGATGGCGCGACGGGTTGCGACGCATCCGAACACGTTGCTGACGACGCTGATGGCTGGCGGCGCGACGACCGGGATCTACGACGGCGCGAACTTCTTTGCGACCGACCACAGCGAAGGCGACAGCGGTACGCAGAGCAACAGCATCACACATGACGTGACGGCGACCACCGCACCGACCGACGCGGAAATGTACGCGGCGATTGTGCGCGGCCTCAGCCAGATTCTGTCGTTCCGTGACGATGCCGGCGAGCCGGTGAACGAAGGCGCGCGGGAGTTTCTGGTGATGGCGCCGATGACGCTGCTCCCGGCGACGCTCGCGGCGCTCAGCAATCGCTTGGGCGAGGACTGGGATAACCCGTTGGCGGGTCGTGGGCCGTTCCGCGTCGACTGGGTGGCGAATCCGCGCTTGACCTGGACGGACGCGTTCGCGGTGTTTCGCACGGACGGCGAGACGCGGCCGTTCGTGTTTCAAGAGGAGCTGCCCGTGCAGGTGCACGCACTGGCGGAGGGCAGCGAGCTCGAGATCAATGAGAACCAGCATCAGTACGGCGTGAAAGCGGTGCACGCGGCGGGCTACGGGTTTTGGCAGAACGCGTGCCTGGTGACGCTGACGTAGCGCAGATTTCGGAGCGCTGGGGAGCCGCTTCGGGAGCGACGCATCCGCGGGCCCGCGTGGCCCGCGGATGACGTCGGACGCTGGGGGCTTGTTCAATGGAGACAGCCGGTGGCTTACATCACCACATCGCAACTCAACGCGCGGCTCGGTGACGCGCTGTATGACCGTTTGACCGACCGCGACGACGGCGACACGAGTTCGAACTCGGTCGCGCAGCAGCTCATCGACGAGGCGGAAGCAGAAGCGAACAGCTATCTGGCGTTGCGTTACGTCACACCGGTGAACCTGACCGGGTTCAACGACGCGCGCGACGTACTCGAAGCGCGGGTGCTTGACCTGGCGGAGTACAACGCGTGGAAGAGTTCGCCGTTTACGAACGACATTCCGGCGCGAGTGAGCGGGGTGTACGCCAATGCGCTGGCGTGGTTGCGGGGGGTGGCGTTTGGCCAGATCAAGCTGCCCGGCGGGACGGAGCCGGCGCGGGTTGACGACGACTCGGATCCGCCGCTGTTCACCAGCCCGGGGAGGCCGTTTTCGAGCGCTGAGCTCGATGGTCTGTGACGGTGGTTGGGGGCTCCATGCGTTACGCCCCGCCGCGATCGGCTTGCCGGCCGGCGCGCGACGGTGCGGGCTGGGGCGTGGGGAACAGGATCGAGTCGGTGAATCAAGGAAATGGAGGTGAGGCATGGTGGATGGCGTCGTTGAGCAGTTGCCGTCGCTCGGCATCGCGGGGTTGTTGTTTGTGATGTGGTGGCAGGAGCGCGTGGAGCGACTGCGCACCTTGAAGCGCGCCGACGCGACCGATTGTTGCCTGCGCGATGCAAATGAGGCGGGCGGCCAGCTCCTCACGGTGGTGCGTGGCAACACAGATGCGCTGGTCACGTTGCGCGAGGAACTGCGCGCGACCAGCGCCGCCGAACGGGAGTGGTTTGAACGGCTGTTGCGTCAGATGGAGCGGCTCGAGTTGGCGTAGGGCGCGGCGGTCGTACGGACTTGACGATTGGGGTTGGCAGCGGGAGTGCGTGAGATGGGTTGGGAACAAGTGGTGCAGCGTGTTGATGCGGCCTCGGCACAGGCGTTTGTGCGCGCGGCGCGGCGGGTGATTGACGCGATGTTGATCGAGGCGGAGGAGGTGCGGGCGACGCAAACGCCGACGCGGATCGACTATCGCACGGCGGAGCTGTCGCGGGCGGCGCCGAGCGGTGGCTGGATCTCTACGGGCGAACTGAAGCGGACATCGCAACTGATGAGCGAAGCGATCGCGACGGAGCGGTGGACGGACGGCGTCATCGCGGCGGTGCGACTGTTCCGCATGATGGGAGGCTAGACGATGTTGGCGACTGGATTGAAGTGGATCGCAGCGGCGTGGCTGCTGTTAGCGCTCGGGTGCACGGCGCCGTCGCTGAAGTTGGCGCTGGAGGCACAGGCCCGGGCGGATCAGGTCCAACGGTTTGTCTTTGAGCGGCAGCAGAAAGCGGTGCGCTTGCTGCTCTATCGCGACCTGGTGCACCGGCTCGAGCAGGAAAGCTCGCTGAGTGAGCAGCAACAGGCGACATTGAACGACGTCTGGAACGATCGCGATTTGGCGGCGTTTTGGGCGGTGCAGTTCGAGCGTGCGGCGGCGCTGCGGGTGGCGGGCGTCGACGCGAAGCTCGCCGCTGACCAGGCGATACCGGAACTGTTGTACAAGTCTTGGCGGCGTCGGGAGCGGGCGGCGGTGTCGGCGCTGGCTGGGGAGTTGGGGGAAGCGTGGGGGCGCGGGGTTTCGGCACGCGGCGGATCAGCGACGGGTGAACAGGAGGTTGAAGATGGGCGGTGAACGAACGGGCTTGCGACGCTGGATTTGGCCGCTGGCGAGTCGGAAGGTGCAGGTCGCGGTGGCGACGGTGCTGAGCGCCTACGCAGCGGAAGCCGGAATGGCGGTTTCGGAAGAGACGTTGCTGGCGATGTTGGGCGTTGGGGTGGCGTTGATTCTGGGGATCGCGCACGAAGATGCTGCGACGAAACGTGCGAACCAACGCTAGGAGGAAGGGCGGGGTGCGCCGCGTGGGCGAATTGCCGCAGCGGCGCTCACGCGCCAGAGCAACCCTTAGAAGAGCGGGTTGGAGAACAGGTCGATCAGCGGCTGAAAGATGCCGCCGATGAGGCCTTGCAGGCCGGTCGAGAGCTGGCGTAGCAGGTCGGCGATGAAGGTGAGATCGATCATGGTGAAAACTCCTTTGTTGAAGCGCGTGCAGAGCGAACGCTGCTCTGCTACAGGAACGAACGCCAGGAAGCAATCAGGTCGATGACGCCGCGGATGAGTACATCATCCGCGACAGGCTCGAGGTTGGCGTCCAGCATTGAAAGCAATTGTATGACCCCGGCAGCGCTAGCCGTCATGAGAAGCAGCAACGGGGCAATGAACAGCATCTCGGGTGTCTCTTGCGAAGGGCGCCGACCAGGTCACGACCTACGTCAACGCCAGCACCGAATTGAACAAATCGGTAAAGAACGAAACGATGCCGCCGCCGCCGAGCGTGGGCACGCCCTGGTTCGGCAGAAAACCGCTGATCAGGCCGAAGATGAGCAGGCTAAGCAGAAACAGCATGGTGAAGACTCCTTCTCTGGTGCGTTTCTTCCGTCGATCTTCCCGAACGCTCGTCGTCGACTGGATCCATCCGCCGACGGGGTCGAGCGCGGCGGGCGCCACAACCCAAACCCGCCTCAACACGTAAGATTAGGCGATATGTGACAGGGTGTGAAGTCGCGGAGGGGCGAAAATTGCGTCTTTCCGCCTGGTGCGGGCCGGGGGCCTAGGCGCTGCGCGGCGGTGCGCTACCATGCAGTCATGATGCGATCCTCCCTCGACGAGCACACCCTGCCCAACGGTCTGCGGGTGGTGTGTGAAGTCATGCCCAACGTGCGATCCGCCGCCGCCGCTTTTCTGGTGCGGACGGGTTCCCGTCACGAAGCCGTCCACGAGCACGGGGTGAGTCACTTTCTGGAGCACATGTGCTTCAAAGGCACCGCCGAGCGCGATGCCGCCGCGATCAATGTGCGGTTTGACGAATTGGGTGCGATGTACAACGCGTTCACCGGGAAGGAGCACACTGTCTACTACGGTTGGGTTCCCGGCCCGCGCGTCACCGCGCTCATCGAGCTGTTGAGCGACATGATGCGTCCTGCGCTGCCAGCCGGCGAGTTCGACACAGAGCGCAAAGTGATTCTCGAAGAGATCGCGATGAGCGGCGACAGCTTCGATCACCACGTGTGGGACGTGCTGCACAAGCGATGCTTCGGCGAGCATCCGCTCTCCCATGAGATTCTCGGCGAGCGCGAGACGATCGCCGGCCTGCCGCTGGAAGTGATGCAGACGTATCACGCCCGGCGGTATTCGCCGGACAACCTGGTGTTGATTGCGGCGGGCGCGATTGATCCGGCGGAGGTGTTCGCGAGTGCGGGGCGTTGGTGCGGCGGGTGGGAGCGTTGCGCTCCGGCGACGCGGAATGGGACGGTCGCGTTTCCGAGCCCGCCGGCGGAAATGGTGACGCACGTGCTGCCGCAGTTCAAGCAGCAATCGTTGGTGTGGGTGCATCCCTCAGCGTCGGCGGAGAGTGCTGACGCGGACACGATCGAGACGTTGGTGTCGATTTTCGGGGGGTCGAACTCGCGGGCGTTCTGGGAAGTGGTGCAGAAGGGGGTGTGTTCGCAGGCCGGAGCGGCGTGGATCAGCTATGAAGACGGCGGTCTGCTTGCGTTCTACGCCGACGGCGAGCCGGACCGTAGCGAGTCAATGCACGCGGCGCTGACCCGCGAGATGCAGAAGCTGCAGGAGCGGGGCGTCGAGAACGAGGAGGTTGAACGGGTGCGGCGTCGGCGACGCACGCACTTCGCGCTCGAGGCGGAGAATCCGCGGACCCGCGTCATGCAAATGATTGACGACATCGAGAGTTACGGGGTGGTGCGGCCTGCAGAGCTGAGATTGGCGGCGGCGGATGCGGTGACTCCCGCGTCGATTCGCGACTATTTGCGTCGCTATCCCGTGGCGGATGGGGCGGCGTTGTTCCTTTCGGTCGGCGCGCGGGACTGGTCGCCGAGCGCATGAGGTCGAGCACCGCTGCCCGAGCGGCGCTCGCGGTGGAGACGTCGGGGCGTGTTTCGGCCGAGGCGTTGGCAAGTTTCGGACCAACGTTTCCCGTCTGCCGCGATTTCCGCGCCCCACGCGCTTGACGCTTCCCTTCACTGAGGTACACTGACCGATCTCGCCCCATTTTCAGGGGCTGGGTTCGGCGTGTCGCGGGATCCGGCGTCTTGGGGCGGAAACGGACGGAGTGCACCGATGGCTGGCGAGCGAATTCGTATTCGCATGGAGGCGTATGACCACCGCGCACTCGACTCCTCCGCTCAGGAGATTGTCGAGCACGCGCAGCGGACCAGCGCTCGCGTTCGCGGGCCGGTTCCGCTTCCGACGCGGATCGAGCGGTTTACGGTTTTGCGGTCGCCGCACATCGACAAGAAGTCGCGCGAGCAGTTCGAGATGCGGACGCACAAGCGCGTGATTGACATATTCGAACCGACGGCGCGAACGGTCGAGGCGTTGAATCGACTGGTGGTGCCAGCGGGCGTGTTCGTGAAGATCAAGGCTTAAAGCCGCACATTGCGGCGTTGGGTCGGCAAGGTTTCTGGTTGCGGCGCACCTCGCTTGTGCGACGTTCTGGGAGAGCTGTCGGATGATCCCGGCGATTCTGGGCAAAAAAGTGGGTATGACGCAGGTGATCGATCCGGAGACGGGCGTCACTGAAGCGGTCACCATCATTGAAGTCGGCCCGTGCGTCGTCACGCAGATCAAGCAGCGCGACGGCGCCGACGGGTATGATGCGGTCCAGATTGGTTTCGGCGATGTGAAGCCGCACCGTTCGACGCTCGCCGAGATCGGGCATGCTCGCAAGGCGCAGACCAGCCCGAAGCGTTTCGTCCGCGAAGTGCGCCTCTCGGAGCCGACCGACAAGCAGGTCGGCGAGACGATCACGGTGGATGCGTTCACCGAAGTCCAATGGGTTGATATCACAGGCGTCACGCGCGGTAAGGGTTTTCAGGGGCCGATGAAGCGGTGGGGCTTCGGCGGTCAACCGGCGTCGCACGGCACCGAGCGCAAGCACCGCTCCCCGGGTTCGATCGGCGGTCGCGCCGCGAATCTGGGCACCAGCGGCGCGATCAAGCGCGGCAAGCGGATGGCGGGGCACACGGGGGATCGCCGGCGAACGGTGCAATCACAGAAACTGATGGGGGTGGATCCGGAACACAACGTGATGTGGGTGCGCGGCGCAGCGCCAGGGCCCAAGGGTGGTTTCGTTTACGTGCGGCAGGCGGTCAAGCGCCCCTAGCGCCAGCGAGTGGAACACATGACGTCGATTCCCATCTACAGCGAAACTGGCGAACAGCTCGGCGCCGAGCAGCTCGATGAAGCGCTCCTCGGCGGCGAGGTGAACGCGAAGCTGCTCAAGCAGGCGATCGTTCGCTACCACGCCAACTTGCGTCAGGGGACGGTCGCGCAGAAGACCCGCGCCGAGGTGGTTGGCTCGACTCGCAAGCTCTATCGCCAAAAGGGCACCGGTCGCGCCCGTATGGGCAACGCGCGAACGCCGGTGCGTCGCGGCGGTGGTCGCGCGTTTCCGCGGAAGCCGCACGACTTCCGCCAGCGCATGCCCAAGAAGATGCGCCGGCTTGCACGGAACAACGCGGTGCTGGCGAAGATGCAAAGTGAAGCCGTCTGCATTGTCGACCACGCCGAGTTCGATGCGCCGAAGACCAAGCGATTCGCCGCGATGCTCTCTGCTTTGCAGGTGCATCGCGGTTGTGTTTTTGCGACCGCGGCGCCGGATCCGGTGGTCTACAAGAGCGGCCGAAACATCCCGCGCATCGAGATCATGTCGGTCGCCGATTTGAATGCGTTCGCGATTCTCCAGCGTCAGAAGCTGGTGTTCACGAAGTCGGCTTTCGAGCAGTTCAAGGCCGGGCTGACGGGATCGGCGCAGGTGTCCGGCGACGCCGCGTCGGATGCTGGCGCCAGTGCGGCGGCCGAAACGAGCCCGGCGGAGTAACGCACTATGGCGATGGACGTCTATCACACGATCATCAAGCCGCTCGTCACCGAGAAGAGCTCGTTCGAGGCGCGGCGCAGCACGGATAAGCGTGGCGGGGCGTATCTGTTCGAGGTGCGTCGCGATGCGAACAAATCGCAGATTCGCGATGCGATCGAGAAAATATACAACGTGAAAGTGCAGAAGGTGCGAACGATCAACGAATTGGTTGGTCGCACCCGCCGGATGCGTTTTGGCTGGACGCACGCGACGACGCGGAAGAAGGCGGTCGTGGTTTTGCATCCCAACCATGCGATTGATTTGTTCTAGGCGCTAGCGGAAGCGGGAGAACGCCATGGGCGTGAAGATTTACAAGAAGACCTCCGCCGGTCGCCGTTTTGCGAGCGTGAACGACTACGCTGAAATTACGTTCAAGCATCAGAATCGGCCGGTGAAGAGCCTGACCGAGCGGCTCAAGAAGTCCGGCGGGCGGAATCACCACGGCGTGACGACGTCGCGCTTCCGGGGCGGCGGCAACAAGCGTCTCTACCGCATCATCGATTTCAAGCGTCGCCGTGATGATGAAGTCGCGAAGGTGCTGGAGATTCAGTACGACCCGAATCGCAGTTGCCATATCGCGCTGCTCGAATACCCCGATGGGGCCAAGAGCTACATCCTCGCGCCGCTTGGGCTGAAGGCCGGCGATGAGTTGATGAGCGGTGAGAAGGTCGAGCCCAGCGCCGGCAACACGATGCCGCTGGCGAGCATTCCGCTCGGCATGCCGGTGCACAACATCGAGATGACGCCGGGGCAAGGCGGGAAGATGGTGCGTACGGCTGGGGGTGTGGCGCGGCTGATGGCGCGCGACGCGGGCTACGCGACCTTGCAGCTTCCGTCGGGTGAGATGCGTCAGGTGCACGAGCGTTGCCGGGCGACGATCGGGCAGCTCGGGAACATGGATCACCAGAACGTGCGGCTCGGCAAGGCCGGGAAGTCGCGTTATTTGGGTCGTCGCCCGCACGTGCGCGGGACGGCGATGAACCCGGTGGCGCACCCGCTGGGTGGTGGTGAAGGCCGCAGCAATGGTGGTCGGCATCACTGCTCGCCGACCGGCGTCTTGGCGGACGGTGGTCGCACGCGTAAGCCGCGAAAGTCGTCGAACAAGCGCATCCTCCGACGGCGCACCAGCGTGCGGTATGGCATCGTGAAGCTGAAGCGGAAGTAGTGATGGACTTTAGGAGAGTGCCGGCATGTCGCGCAGCTTGAAGAAGGGTCCTTACGTGAGCGAGGCGGTGTACCGCAAGGTCATGGCCGCGCAGGAATCGGGCGCTCGCGCGCCGATCAAGGTATGGACCCGCGCCTGCACGATCGTGCCGGAGTTTGTCGGCACGACCTTCGATGTGCACAACGGCAAGCAGTTTGTGAAGGTGTACGTCACTGAGGAAATGGTCGGGCACAAGCTGGGCGAGTTCGCCCCGTCCCGGACCTTCAAGATGCACACGCAACGGAAGTAGCGGAGCAAAGGACGGCATGGCCTGGACAGCAACACATCGCTACGCCCGCATCTCCGAGCGTAAGGCGCGCCTGATTGCGGACATGATCCGCGGCATGGACTGCGACAACGCGGTCGCGAGTCTGCAGTTTGCGCATCAGCGGGCGGCGCGTTTCGTCGATCGTGTGTTGAAGAGCGCGATGGCCAACGCAAACGAGCAGGAGGCTCCGATGAGCGCGCTGTTCGTGAGTGAGGCGCGGGTCGACCCCGGCCCGATCATCAAGCGTTTTCGCCCGAAAGACCGGGGACGCGCGCACCCGATTCAGCGGCGCACCAGCCACATTGTGATTTCAGTCGACGAGCGAGGTTAAGCGTGGGACAGAAGGTCAATCCAACCGGGTTCCGGGTCGGCATCACCGAGGGGTGGCGCTCACGCTGGTACGCGCCCAAGGCGGCGTATGGCGCGTTTTTGGTGGAAGACGAGAAGATCCGGCGCTTCGTCGAAGACAATCTGAACCGCAAGCCGCCGTACGCCGGCATCGCCCGCGTCGAGATCGAGCGGACGCGTGACGAGGTCAAGGTGATTTTGCACACGGCGCGGCCGGGCATGGTGATCGGTGCGAAGGGCGCCGAGGTCGAAAAGTTGAAAGAGCAGATTGAAGACTTGATCGACCGTCGCGTGAATGTGGCGATTGTCGAGATCAAGAGTCCGGACCTCGATTCGACGCTGGTGGCGGCGAACATCGGCGAGCAGCTCAAGAAGCGCTCCAGCTTCCGCCGCATCATGAAGCAGAAGTGCGAGGCGGCGATGTCGGCGGGGGCGAAGGGTGTGAAGATCATCTGCTCGGGTCGGCTCGGCGGGGCGGAGATGTCGCGCGTCGAGACGCAGATGCTCGGCTCGATTCCCCTGCAGACGCTGCAGGCGAATGTCGACTACGCGGTGCATCACGCCGTGACGACGGTGGGGGCCATCGGCGTGAAGGTTTGGATTTACAAAGGCGTGTACGGCGAAGAGATCGTGCCGCAGCAGGACAATCGGTTCCGTCGTCGCGGACGGCGTTAAGGAGCAGCGGTCATGCCCGCCAATATGCCGAAGCGCGTGAAGTGGCGTAAGGCTCAGAAAGGACGGATTCGCGGCAACGCCAGTCGTGGCAACACGGTGGCGTACGGCGACTTTGGTCTGCAGACGACCGAGCCGGGCCGCATTTCGGCGCGGCACATTGAGGCGGGTCGTGTCGCGGCGACGCACTTTTTGCAGCGTCAGGGTCGCGTGTTCATTCGGATCTTTCCGCACAAGCCGATCTCGAGCAAGCCGCTCGAGACCCGCATGGGGAAAGGTAAAGGCGAGCCGGATTACTGGGCCGCGATCGTGAGGCCGGGCATGGTGCTCTACGAGATCAGCGGCGTGGCGGAAGAACTCGCCAAGACGGCTTTGCTGCGTATGTCGCACAAGATGCCGGTGCGTACACGAATGGTCCGCCGGACGCACACGGGTTAGTCAGGAGCGTCAGAGATGAAGGCCGAAGAGTTTCGCGCCATGAACGTTCAGGAGCTGCACAGTCAGTTGGCTGACTTGCGGCGGCGCCTGTTCGACCTGCGGGCGCAGGCGGTCACCGAGAAGCTGGAAGACCCGACGCAGCTCGGCAAGACGAAGCGCGACATCGCGCGCATTCTCACGGTGCTGCGCGAGCGCGGCGAGACCAACATCGAGCAGCGCCAAGCCCACCTGACGGCGCTGGCGGCGAAACGATAGACACACGGCACAGGTATGGATAACGAGTAGATGGCCGCAGAACCCGCGACAACTCCGACCGACACTCCCCCGGCGCCGAAGGGTGACCGCGGCGACCGCGCCGTGCGCTTCGGCGTGGTCAGCTCGACCAAGGGCGACAAGACCATCACGGTCACCGTCCAGCGGCTCGTCCGGCACGACAAGTACGGCAAGATGCTGCAGCGCCGCAGCAAGCTGCACGCCCACGACGAAGAGAACACCTGCACGGTCGGCGATCAGGTCTGGATCATCGAGTGTCGGCCGTACAGCAAGACCAAGCATTGGCGCCTGCTCAAGATTCATCAGAAGTCGGCGACGGCGGCCGACAAGCCCAAAGCGCCGCAGGGGACCGGCGCATGATCACGCAATACACCCGTATGGACGTCGCCGACAACACCGGCGCGAAACGCCTGCAGACGATTCAGGTGCTGAAAGGCGGGGCGGCCGGTCACGGGAAGAAGCGGCTGCGAACGGGCGGCGTCGGCGATATCGCGATCTGCTCGGTCAAGGCCTGCCTGCCCACGTCAGACCTCAAGAAGGGCGACAAGGTGCGCTGCGTCATCGTTCGCACGAAGTATCCGAAGCGGCGTCCGGACGGCACCTATGTGCGTTTCGACAGCAACGCCGCCGTCATCATTGACAAAGAGAACAACCCGCGCGGTACGCGTGTGTTTGGCGCGGTGGCGCGTGAGCTCCGTGAGAAGAACTTCGCGAAGATCATCTCGCTGGCTGAGGAGGTGTGGTAGCGATGGCGTCACGGATTCGCAAAGACGACCGCGTGATGGTGATTGCCGGCGACCATAAGGGCGTGACGGGCAAGGTGCTGCGTGTGCTGCACGACAAGGATCGCGTGGTGATTGAAGGCGTGAACATGGTCTACCGGCACGTGCGGCGCAGCCAGCAGAATCCGCAAGGCGGCCGCGTGCAGAAGGAAGCCGCGATTCACATCTCGAACGTTCAGCCGATCGATCCGCAGTCGGGCAAGGGCACGCGGGTTCGGTTCGAGATCGAGCGCGACGCCGAGGGGCATGTCGTCCGCAAGCAGCGGGTGGCGACGTCGGGCACGGTGCTCAGCGAGATCACGCGGGCGCGGGCGGCGGTGCGTCCGCTGGATGGAGCAAGCTAGTGTCTCGGCTACGCGACAAGTATCGCAACGAAGTGGTTCCGGCGCTGCAGGAAGCGGTCGGTCGGAAGAACCTGCTTTCGCTGCCCCGCGTCGAGAAGGTCGTGATCTCGTCCGGCTTGGGGAAAGCGATCCAGGAATCGGCCAGCAAGTCGCGGGAGAACCGCCGCTTTGTCGAGGCGGAGCAGCACCTGGCGACCATCAGCGGGCAGCGTCCGGTGGCGACCAAGGCCCGCAAGAGCGTCTCGAACTTCAAGGTGCGCGCCGGGTGGGACGCGGGCGTGAAGGTCACGCTGCGCGGCGAACGGATGTATGAGTTTCTCGATCGCCTCATCGCGGTCGCAATCCCGCGTGTTCGCGACTTTCGCGGACTGAACCCGAACGGGTTCGACGGGCGCGGCAATTATGCGATGGGGCTGAGCGAATACGGCGTGTTCCCTGAGATTGACCCCGACAAGGTGTCGTATCAGCAGGGGCTGAACATCGTCATTTGCACTAGCGCGCGAAACGACGCCGAGGCGCGCCGTCTGTTGACGCTGCTCGGCATGCCTTTCAGGAGTTAGCGGTTCATGGCACGGCTCGGACTGAAGATCAAAGCGCGTCAGAAGCCCAAGTTCGCGGTGCGGGCGTACAACCGCTGCGAATTGTGCGGCCGCTCGCGAGCGGTCTATCGCAAGTTCAAGATTTGTCGCTGCTGCTTCCGGCGGTTGGCCCATGAGGGTCGCATTCCGGGCGTGCGCAAGGCGAGCTGGTAACGATCTGGAGAACGGATGGCGACGTCGGATCCCATTGCTGACATGCTGACCCGCGTGCGAAACGCCGTACGCGTGCGCAAGACGCACGTGAACGTGCGCCGCAGCAAGGTGTGCGTAGGCATCGCGAAGGTGCTCAAAGAAGAGGGCTTCATTCGCGATTACGTCGAGGTTGAAGACGCGACCAAGCAAGGCGAGATCCGCATCGAACTGAAGTACGGCGATCGGGGCGAGATGATCATTCAGGACCTCGCGCGGGCCAGTAAGCCGGGCCGGCGCGTCTATCGCGGTGCGGAGGCGATGCCCAAGGTGCTCGACGGTTTGGGCATCTCGATCGTGTCGACCAGCCGCGGCGTGCTGAGCGATCGGCAGGCGCGTGAGCAGAAGGTCGGCGGCGAGCTCTTGTGTACGGTGTGGTGATCTATGTCGCGAATTGGCAGAAAACCGATTGAGATTCCATCGGGCGTGAAGGTCGAAGTCACCGCGAGCGAGGTGAGGGCCAACGGCGCGAAGGGCGCGCTCGCGATGAAGATTCCGCCGCGCGTCAGCGTCAAGGTGGACGGCGGTCAGGTGCTGGTCGAACGGCCCGACGATGACGCCGAGTCGCGGGCGATGCACGGCCTGACGCGGGCGTTGGTCGCGAATTTGGTGGAAGGCGTGGCCACGGGCTACTCGCGGTCGCTGGAGCTGTACGGAACCGGCTACGGCTGCGACGTGAAGAACAACAAGCTGTTGCTGAACTGCGGCTTCATGGGGCGCGGCGTCGGCAAGGCGGCGCAATTCGAGATTCCGATTCCCGAGGGGCTCAGCGTGAAGGTCGACACGCCGACGGCGCGTGGCAACAACGAGCCGGCGCGTTTCACGGTGAGCGGGTGCGACAAGCAGCAGGTGGGGCAGTTTTGCGCTGAAGTCCGCAAGCTGCGTAAGCCTGAGCCGTACCTCGGCAAAGGCATTCGGTACAAGGGTGAGCAGATTCGCCGCAAGGCCGGCAAGGTCTTCGCAGGTGGTGGTTGATCGGTCCGCGGCCGCATAAGGACGCAGTGTTATGAGAATGAGTCTGGTCAAGCTGGCCCGTCACGCGCGGCGCATTCGCCGAGTGCGGAAGCGCGTCACCGGCACTTCCGATCGCCCGCGGCTCGCGGTGTCGCGATCGAACAAAAACATCTACGCCCAGATCATCGACGATATCAACGGGCGCACGCTGTGCGGCGTCTCGACGCAGTCGAAGGATGTTCGGGGTGAGCGGGCTTACGGTGGGAATGTGGCGGCGGCGCAGGCCGTCGGCAAGCGGCTCGGTGAGATGGCGAAAGAGCAGGGCATCGAGAAGGTGTCGTTCGATCGTCGCGGCCGCAAATATCACGGACGAATCAAGGCCCTCGCCGATGCAGCGCGCGAGGCGGGTCTGAAGTTCTAGCGCACGATTGCAGGGTACTTCGCATATGGCGAGCGCACCGAAAACTGGCGGCCGACGTGGACGAGGCCGAGACGACGATCAGAGCGGTATCGAAGATACGCTCGTCAAGCTTTATCGTTGCGCCACCGTCGTGAAGGGTGGTCGCCGCTTCTCGTTCGGCGCGCTGACGGTCGTCGGCGACCGCCGCGGCAAGGTCGGCTATGGCTACGGCAAGGCGAACGAAGTGCCGCCGGCGGTCGAGAAAAGCGTGAAGCAGGCGCGACGCCGCATGATTCACGTGCCGATGCGCGGCACGACGATTCCGCATCGGGTGATGGGTCGCTTCGGCGCGAGTCGCGTGAAGCTGATTCCGGCGTCGCCGGGGACGGGCGTCATTGCCGGGTCGGCGCCGCGCGCGGTGCTGGAGCTGTGCGGCGTGAAGGACGTGCTCACCAAGTGCTACGGCTCGACGAGCCCGAAGAATCTCATCAAGGCGACGCTCGACGGTCTGCAGCAGTTGCGAACGCGGAAGGACATCGAAAGGCTCCGCGGCGTGACGCTCGATCTGCCGCCCGATCCCGAGCCCGAATACACCGCGACACCCGTGACTGACGAGGGCGGCGACGCGGCCCGCAACCGACGGCGTGCGGGCGAACGTCCGCAGCGCGGCGGTCGCGGCGGACAGCGCGGCGAGCGAGGCGGTCCACGGACGCCCGACGCCCCGCGGACGCCCGACGCTCCGCCAACGCCGACCGCGGCGCCCGAAGCGGCTGCGGCTGCTGAAGCGCCGGTATCGCCAACTCCCGAAGCGAGCGCTCCGCCCAGCCCACCACCTGCCGACACCAGCCCGGCGACTCCGCCGCCTGCGACTGAGACGCCCGCCGAGCCGCAGGTCTCCGCCGAGGCGCCGCCGCCGCAAAGCAACGATGACGCGCCCGATCGCACTCAGCAGCAGGAGTAGCTCGCATGCAGATCCACGACATCACGAAAGCGGCGGGAGCGCACAAACGCCGAATGCGCGTTGGTCGCGGCGAGAGCAGCGGCAAGGGCAAGACGTCCGGTCGTGGCGACAAGGGTTGTCAGTCGCGGTCTGGCGGCGGTGTACGTCCGCTGACGATGGGCGGCGCGCTGACTTTGGCGCGACGCTTCCCGAAGGTCGGCTTTTCAAACTACAAGTTCGAGACGCGGTATGACGAGGTGAACCTGCTCGACCTCGAGAAGCGTTTCGAAGCGGGTGCGACGGTCGATGTCGATGTCTTGCGCAAAGCGGGATTGGTCAGCGGTCGCAGTCCGCTGGTGAAGATTCTCGCGAAGGGCGCCCTCACCAAGAAGCTCATGGTCGAGGCGCACGCGTTCAGCGCGTCGGCGAAAGCGGCCATCGAGCAGGCGGGCGGGGAGGCAAAGCTGATTGAGCAAATCGACAAGGCCGCCGCGTGGAAAGCGAAGCGACGCACCAAGGCTCTCGAAAAGCGGGCCCGCATCGCGAAACTGCGAGGCGACGCACCCGCAGCCGGGAAGAACACGCCTTCGGCCGTTGCGCCGACGGACGCGCCCGCCGCGACCGATACACCGCCGGCCGCCGCTGGAGGCGAGTCTTCGACGACCGAGTGACCAAGGGGGCGCGACAAGCCGCTTCGTTCCGCAGATTTCCTGAACTGCTAACTGGTTCGCCGTATGTTTAACGCCCTCCTCAACGTCTTTCGCGTCCCCGACTTACGCCGCAAGGTGCTGTTCACCCTGTTTATGTTGTCGGTCTACCGCATCGGCTACTACGTGCCGCTGCCCGGCATCGATCAGGGGGCGCTGACCGAGTATTGGCAGAACGCCGCCGGCGGGGCCGCCGGGCAGGTCGCCGAGCTGTTTTCGATGTTCACCGGCGGCAGCCTCGGGCAGAGCACGATTTTCGGCCTGGGCATCATGCCTTACATCAGTGCGTCGATCATTCTGCAGCTCCTGGTGACGGTGGTGCCGTCGCTCGAAAAGTTGTCGAAGGAAGGCGAATCGGGGCGGCGGAAGATAACGGAATACACGCGCTACCTGACCGTGGGCTTGTGCATCATTCAAGGGCTGTTTTGGATCAGGCATCTGAATTCCGCGGACCTTGTCTACCCCGAATACGCCGGCAGCTTCAGTTTCTTCCTGATCGCACTCATGGCGCTCATCGCAGGCACGGTGCTGCTGATGTGGATTGGTGAGCAGATCGACGAGTACGGCATCGGCAACGGCATTAGCTTGATCATCATGGCGGGCATTGTCGCGCAACTGCCTGGCGCCATCATCGCGTTGATCAACGGCTTACAGGATCCGTCGGACAACATTGACGTGACAGTGGTCGTGTTCCTGCTGGTGTCGTTCGTGTTTGTGGTGGCGGGGACGGTCCTGATCACGCAGGCGCAGCGTCGCATTCCGATTCAGCAGGCGCGGCAGATGCGCGGCCGCCGGGTCGTGGGCGGCGCGCGGCACTACCTGCCGCTGCGTGTGAATCACGGCGGTGTGATGCCGATCATTTTCGCCAGCTCGTTCCTGCTGTTTCCGCCGATGATTCTGGGCTACTTCCAGTCGGCGCGGATGTGGCCGCAGGGCTTTTGGTTTTGGCTGAATAGCGCGATGTTCCCGGGCGAGTTCATTTACGAGCTGATCTATGTCGCGATGATTTTCTTCTTCGCGTACTTCTGGACGTCGGTGCAGTTCCGTCCGAAGGAGCTGGCCGACAATCTGCGCGACATGGGTAGCTTCATTCCGGGGCTGCGGCCCGGGAAGCGAACGGCGGACTATCTCGAGTCGGTGATGAACCGCATCACGTACGTCGGGGCGGGCTTCCTGGCGGTGGTCGCGGTCATTCCGTCGGTCATCGCGACCCAGTTGCAGATCCCGTTCTCGATCTCAGCGTTCCTCGGCGGCACCGGCCTCCTGATTATCGTGAGCGTGCTGCTCGACCTGATTCAGCGGATCGAGGCGAACCTCGTGATGCGCAACTACGAAGGCTTCCTCGGCCCCGAGGGTGGGTCGATTCGGAGCGGGAGACGCTGATCTCATGCCCCTACGCCTGGTTTTCCTTGGGCCGCCCGGCTCTGGAAAGGGCACGCAGGCTGAGCGGCTGGAAGAAAGCCATCAGTTTGTGCAGCTGTCGAGCGGGCAAGTCTTGCGCGAAGAGATGCGGGCGCAGAGTGAGATCGGCAGGCGAGCGGCGACGTTCGTGAACGAAGGCGAGCTGGTTCCGGACGACGTGATCACCGCCGTCATGCTGGCGGCGATCGACAAGCTGGAGCCGCAGCGCGGCCTGGTGCTCGATGGATTCCCGCGCACGCTGGCGCAGGCGAAGAATCTGGATGCGGGTTTCGTGGAGCGCGAAGGACGTGTGGACGCAGTGCTGGACTTCGTGATTGGTGACGACGAGATCGTTCGCCGAATCGCGAAGCGGCGCGTTTGCAATAAATGCGGCCACACTTATAATGCGGAGTTCCTTCCGCCTCAGCGGGAGGGCGTCTGCGATGCTTGCGGCGGCGAAGTGGTCCACCGCGTGGACGACCAACCGGATGTGGTCGTGCACCGCATCGAGACGTATCACGCGCAGACAGAGCCGCTGATCGCGTTTTATCGCGACCGCGGCATGTTGCACGAGATTGACGCAGCGCAGGCGGCCGAGGCGGTCGAGGCGCAGGTACAAACAGTCGTGGAGCGGTTGATATCGCATGTGGGGCGTCGGCGCGCGGATTGAATTGAAGAGCCCGCGCGAAATCGAACTGATGCGCGCCGCGGGCCAATTGGTGTGTCAGGTGCTCGACGAGCTCGAGCAGATGGCGCGGCCCGGCGTTTCGACGCTCGAGATGGATGCGGTCGCCAGCCGCATGATTACGGAAGCGGGCGCCAAGGCGCTGTTTTTCGGCGTCGAGCACGCGCAAGCGAAGTTTCCGTTTCCGGCGTCGATTTGTGCGTCGGTGAACGAGGCCGTCGTGCATGGGATCCCCGATGATCGCCCGCTCGAGGATGGCGACATCGTCAGCGTCGACTGCGGCGTGCGGTTGAAGGGCTATTGCGGCGACTCGGCGCGCACGTTCGCGATCGGCAAGGTCGCGGATGAGACCGCCCAGTTGCTGCGGGTGACGCGCGAGACGTTGGAGCTCGCGATTCGGGAGATGAAGCCGCACAAGCGCTGGAGCACGGTCGCTCGCAAAATGCAGCAGCACGTCGAGCAGGCGGGCTTCGGCGTGGTGCGCGAGTTTGTCGGCCACGGAATTGGTCGCGAGATGTGGGAGGAGCCGAAGGTTCCGAACTACGTCGATCGCGAAGGCCGCGGCGATTTTCAGTTGTTGCCCGGCGTGACCATCGCGGTCGAGCCGATGGTGTCGCTCGGCAGCCCGAAGGTGTGCTTCGGCGACCGCGACGGGTGGAAGGTGATCACCCGCGACCGATCACCGGCGGCGCATTTCGAGCACTCGCTCGCGATGACCGAAGCGGGTGTTGAGATTTTGACGCGGCCCTGAGCCGCAGGTTGAGGTGCAGCATGAAAGTGCGAGCGAGCGTGCGACGCATTTGCGAAAACTGCAAGATCATTCGCCGCAAGGGCGTGGTGCGGGTCATCTGCACGAACCCGCGTCACAAACAGCGGCAAGGGTAAGCAGCCGAACCAGCGGAGAGACTAGTTATGCCGCGTATTGCCGGCGTCGACATCCCGAGCGAGAAGCGCATCGATGTATCGCTGACGTACATTTTCGGCGTCGGGCCGCATCGTGCGAAGCAGATTCTGCAATCCGCCAACATCGAGCCGCAGGTGCGGGCGAACAAGCTGACGGAAGACGAAGTCAGCCGCATCGCGAACATTATTGAGCGCGACTATCCGGTTGAGGGTCAGTTGCGTCGTCAGGTGCAGCAGCACATCGCGCGTTTGCGAGAGATTCGCTCGTATCGCGGTTTGCGTCATATGCGTTCGCTGCCGGCCCGCGGCCAGCGCACGCGCACCAACGCACGCACCCGCAAGGGTCCGCGCAAGACGGTGGCGGGCAAGAAGGGCGTTAAGGGCTAAGTGCGTCGCGTTTTGGGCAGGCACGTGTACTTCACCGCCGCGTAGGGCGCGGCCGCGATTTAGGGAGCAGCCGAGTGGCGAAAGCGTCTGGGAAACGTCGCATCCGCCGTAACGTCGCCAAAGGCGTTGCGCATATCAATGCGTCGTTTAACAACACCATCATCACCATCACCGACACGAACGGCGAGACGCTGTGTTGGGCGTCCGCCGGCTCGGTTTCGCTCGGTGGTGGCGAGAAGAAGTTCACCGGAGCCCGCAAGTCGACGCCGTTCGCCGCGCAGCGCGCCGCCCAGTATTGCGCCGGTGAAGCCAAGAAGCACGGCGTGGTTGAATTGGATGTGCGGGTGAAGGGGCCGGGCGCGGGGCGCGAGTCGGCGATCACCGCGTTGCAGTCGGCCGGCCTGCGGATCCAGAGCATCGAAGATGTGACGCCGCTGCCGCACAACGGTTGCCGCCCGCGCAAGAAGCGGAGGGTCTAACGGATGGCGCGATACACCGGACCGGTGACCAAACTCGCTCGGCGCGAAGGCGTGAACCTGCACCTGAAGCCGGTGCGGGATCAGACCGGTAAGCATCCGCTGGAGCGCGAGTACAAGAACTACCCGCCGGGCATGCACATGTGGCGCCGCGGCAAGACGTCGGAATACGCAGTCCGTCTGCGCGAGAAGCAGAAGGTCAAGCGTCACTACGGCATCCTCGAGAAGCAGTTCCGTCGCTACTTCGAGATGGCCGGGAAAATGCGTGGCAACACCGGCCTGATGCTGCTGCAGTTGCTCGAACGCCGGTTGGACAACGTGGTCTACAAGACGCGATTTGTCGCCGGCCGTCGCGGAGCGCGTCAGGCGGTGGTGCACGGCCACATCACGGTCAACGGTCACAAGTGTGACCGGCCGAGCTATCTCATCGAGGTGGGCGACGTGATCGGCATCCACAAGCGCGAGCGCTCTGAAAAGCATGCTCGCGCGCAGATGCAGTTGCTCGAAGGCGTCGCACTTCCGCCGCGGCAGTCGTGGCTCGAGGTGGAGGAGAACAAGCTCGAAGCGCGGGTGCTGGCGTTGCCAACGCGTGAAGATGTGCTGATTCCGATCGAAGAGCAGCTGATTATCGAGTTTGCGTCGCGCTAGGCGGCGGGGCGCCGGCGGGTCGGTGAGACGGCCGGTGCTGTGAACGAACAACTAACCGCATGACCGCCGGAGTAAGTGCCTGATGCGTATTCGTTGGCGTGGTTTGGAACTGCCGTCGCGCGTGATTCGTGACCAGAACGTCAGCACGCGAAAGTACGGCAAGTTCATCATCGAGCCGTTCGAGCGCGGGTTTGGAACGACGATTGGCAACAGTCTGCGTCGCATTCTGCTGTCGAGCCTGGAGGGCTCCGCAGTCACGCAAGTGCGTATCGCCGGCGTTGACCACGAGTTCACGTCGCTCGAGGGTGTGCTCGAAGACGTCACCGACATCATCCTGAACATCAAGTCGCTCATCGTCGACCTTGATTCGGATGAGCCCAAGAAGATGCGCGTCGAGCGGCGCACCGCGGGCGAGGTGAAGGCCGGCGATTTCCAGACCGACGCTTCGATGCGGGTCATCAATACCGATTCGGTGCTCGCGACGCTCACCGCCGACGTTCCGTTCTCCATCGAGGCGACGGTGCGCCGCGGCCGCGGCTATGTGCCCGCGCTCGAGAACGTCGACGAAGAGGCGGAGGCCGGCGTCATCGCGGTCGATTCGCTGTTCTCGCCGGTCACGCGCGTCCGCTATCGCACGGAAGATACGCGCGTCGGTCAAAACGTGAACTTCGACCGGCTGGTGCTCGAGATCTGGACCAAGGGCACGATCGCGCCGGAAGACGCGCTGGTCGAGTCCGCCAAGATTCTCCGCAAGCACCTGAACCCGTTCGTGCAGTATCACGAGTTGGGTGAGTCGGCCGCGGCCGCGGGCGATTTCGTCGCCGAAGCGTCCAGCGAGTTTGTCGACGCCGAGCTGCAGCGCAAGCTGGACATGCCGGTCAGCATGCTCGACCTGTCCGTCCGGGCCAGCAACTGTCTCGAGGCGGCGGAAGTCAACACGATCGGCGAGCTGGCCGCGTTGAGCGAAGACGAGTTGCTGCAGCTCCGCAGCTTCGGTCGCACATCGCTGATCGAAGTGAAGCGCAAGCTGGCCAACATGGGTCTGGGACTCTCCGGCGAACCGGCGGCAAGCACGGCGGGCGGATCCGAGGAAGACGGCGCCGAGATCGCGCCCTAAGAGTGTGTCATTGAGGCTGAGTGCTAGCGCAGTGCCTGAGGTGAAGCTATGAGACACGCAGTTTTTGGCCGGCGGCTCGGCCGCACGATGGAGCATCGTCTCGCCCTGCGCCGCAACATGGTTCAGAGCCTGATCGAGCACGGGCGGATCCGCACGACGCTGGTCAAGGCCAAAGACATTCGTCCCTTCGCCGAGCGCGTGCTGCAGATCGCCGTGGCCGGCGCTGAAGCCATCAAGAGCGACGACCGCGTGCGGGCTGTGGGTTTGCGTCAGCGGGCCATCGCGATGCTGAACGACCGCGCGATCATCCCGAAAGAGCACCAGGAAGAGTACGACGGGCTCAGCGACGCCAAGCGCGACAAGGTCATTCGAGCCCGCAGCGGCCGCCGCTATCGCAGCAACGTGACGCGTCCGGGGCTGAAGTGGACGGCCGAAACCGTCATTCACAAGCTGTTCAGCGAGGTCGGGCCCAAACTGCGCGACCGCAATGAGCAACTCGGATCGTCGGGCGGCTATCTGCGCATTATCAAGCTCGCTGATCGACGTCTCGGCGACGGCGGTCAAATCGCGATCCTCGAACTCGTCGGCGCCGACGACGAGCCGCGCACCAAGAACAAAGCCAAGACCGAACGCCGCCGCAAGGCCGCCGTGCGCTACGCCGCCTATGCCGGCAAGCCGCTGCCGCGTCGCGGTCAGAAGCGGCGGGAAGATGCGGCCGAGGCGCCCGCGGCTGTCGATGAAGCGGCGGCGACCGAGGCGCCGGCTAAGGACGCGCCCGCGGCGGAGTCTTCTGAGGCCGAAGCCGCGGCGGCGGAGCCCACCGAGCCGCAAGCCGGGTCGCAGACTCCCGAAGCGCAGTCTGACGACAAGCCGGACGAGCCCAAGGCCTAGCGCCCCATGCCCGAGACGGTCTTCAGCAAGATCATCGCCGGCGAGATTCCATGCCAGAAGGTGTATGAAGACGAACACGTCTTCGCCTTCCTCGATATCGCCCCCCTCGCTCCGGGACACACGCTGGTGATCCCGAAGCGGCCGGTCGCGCGACTCGAAGAACTCCCGCCGGAAGAAGCCGCCGCGGTCGCCCGCGTGCTGGGCTCGATCGCGAAGCGCGTGCTCAAGGCCACCGGGGTGCGCGACTACAACGTGCTGCAGAACAACGGCCGCTCTTCGGGCCAGGCGGTCGAGCACGTCCACTTCCACATCATCCCGCGTCAGCCGAATGACGGGCTCGGCTATCGCTGGAATGCAACTGAAGCGTCGCAAGACGCGCTGCGCGACATGGCGGCGCGGATCAACGCCCAGTAGAGCGCTCCTTCCTCAAACCAAGCGTCGGGCGCCCCTGCCGCACGTCCGGCGTAAGCCACGCGAGTCAAACGCCATCGGTGAACGTCTTGCGAAACAGCACGCCCACGCCGCCATCGAAGTGCACCCCGGGGATCGAAAAGTGGCGCGTGAACTCGACGAAGCCGAGTGCGGCGTGCAGGTCGATCGACGCCTGATTCCGCGCATTCGCGTAGTAGTAGACGTGTTGGGTTCGCGCCTGTAGCCATCGCAGCCGCGCTTCGGTGAGTTGATGGGCGAGTCCCCGACGACGATGTTGCGCGGCGATGACGACGCCCGCCAAGTACCAGCCGCAGGGCGCATTTTGGTACGGATGATCGTGGATCGCGCAGCGTGCGAATCCGAGAATGCGGGCTGCCGCGGTCACCACCCATAGCCGCATGCGTGTTGCCGGCAGCGCCAGGTGCCGCGTGACCACGTTCAGATGCGGCTGCAAGTCGTTCCCGTCGCGCTCCGCCGACAGCTGCGCGATCGCGGTGATGTCTTTTGGCGCCGCGAATCTCAGAGACAGCCCGTCAGGTGCTGACTGTCGCTCCGCATGCGGGTCATACGGCGCGAATTGCCGGTTGCGCTGCTCAGGGCTCATCGTGCGGGTGAGACCAAACCGCGTTAAGCGCGAGATTGAACCAGTGCGCCCTGTTCGAGGTCGAGAAGCTGCTGCTTGAGCGAGACGCCGGCCGTCGCGGAAAAGCCGCCCAGGGCGCCGCCGCGCCGCAGCACGCGATGACACGGAACGACAATAGGCGTCGGGTTGTTGGCCATCGCTGCGCCGACCGCGCGGGCGGCTCTTGGTGAGCCGACGCGTTCAGCGAGTTCGCCGTAAGTGCTCGTCTCGCCGAACGGGATCTCGCGGCAGGCGCGCCAGACGCGGGTGTTAAACGAGTCGTCGTCTTCCCAGACCGGAACGGCGGCGAAGGGATCGACGCCGTCTGCTTCGCCGCGGAAGTACGCCTGCAGTTGCGTGACGAGCGTTTCGCCGGCTCGCGCGTCTTCGACGGCTTCGGGCGTGCGTTCGCGAATTTTGGCGCGCAGCACGTCGGGGTCGTTCTCGGGGAGGAAGACTCGCAGCAGACGGTCGCTTTGCAAGAGGACCGCGGCCGTGCCAAAGGTGGTTTCAAACGCGCGAAAGGTCAGGCTGGGTTCCACTTCGCCTCTCCTGCAACATCGGGCTCGAACGATAGATTAGACGGCGTTGCGGCCACAGGCTACTTTCGCACCCATGGACCCGATTGCGATCATTATCGCGTTGATCGGCTTCGCGTTCGCGGCGGTGGTGGTTACTGTGGCGCTGTGGTCGCGTCGGCGGCGTCGGCGACGCCGGCATCGGCGCAGCGCCGCGCACCAGCATTGGAGCGTGCAGCGGGCGGCGGCGGAAGCCGAGCGTCGGGCGGCGGCTGGTCGGATCATCGCGACCAGCTCGACCGACGCGATCACCGGGTTTGAGGTGGTGCGGCAGATTGAAGCCGTGTTTGTGGACAGCGCAAAAAGCGCCGATGAAGCGCTCGAGATGTTGAAAGCGACCGCCGCCCAACATGGCGCCAACGCGGTGATCAACGTACGCGGCGAACGCATGCCGCAAGGCGGCCGCACGGCGCAAGGCGACGCCGTGATCGTACGCCCGATTGACGGCGCAGACGCTCCGCCGGGAGCGTCGTCTTTGGGAGAGAAGCATGACGATACGTAAGTCTGTGACCAGTCGGCGTGTGCAGGCGGTGTTGCTCACGCTCGGCCTGTTGCACAGCGCGGCGTTCGCCGCCACGCCCGCCCCCGAGGTCGCGGAGCTCTCAGGCCGTCTGACCGAAAACAGCGGTGTGCCGGTGCTCGAGTTGTGGGGCGATGCGGAGCAGGCGGCGTTCGCCCACGGATACCTCGTGGGCGAGACGTATGCCGAACTCATGGACGAGTTCGTGTTGTCAGACACCGTCCTGCCCGATCCGCAGGTGTATGAGATGCTGGTGCGGCCGCGCACGCTCGCAATGTTCGTGTGGCCGGAGGCCACCGAGCGCGAGTTGGCGGCGCTGACGCGTGGTGCGACGCAGCGCGCGAACGAACTGGCCGCCGCGCGCGGCGACGAACTGCGTGGCGTGTGGTCGCGCAAGTTGCAGCGGACGCTTACGGTCGAAGACCTGAAAGTCGCGAACACGTTGGCGGACTGGTTCGGCTTCTTTTGTTCGTCGGTCACGGTGTGGGGCGATCGGGCGCAAGGCGGCGCGCCCATCACCGCCCGCAACCTCGACTTCCCCAACACGCCGGCGCTTGCCAAGCGTCAGATCGTCTGCATTCGACGGGGTCACGACGGCCAGCGCGGCTGGATCGGCGTCACTTGGCCCGGTTTGATCGGTGTCTACACCGCGATGAACGACGACGGGGTGACGATCTCGATGCACGATTCGAACGGCCTCCCGCCGGCACGCCTGCAGGGGCTCACGCCGCGAAGCATCGCGCTGCGTTTGGCGCTCGAGCGGGCTTCGGCGGAGGATGCGTTCGAGTCGATCGCTGGCGTGCTGCGGCGGCACGCGGCGATCATGGGCAACAACATTCATGTGAGCCGGCCGCGCGTCGCTGATGGGCCCCCGGCGGTGATCATCGAGTACGACGGGGCGGAGCAGGGCGGCGGTGTGACGCTGCGTCGAGCCGCCGCCGATGCATCGTCGCTGTTTTGCACGAACCATTTCCGCAGCCGACGCGAACCAGTCGAATGCGATCGCTACCAGACGCTGCAGCGCGGCTTGGAGCAAGCTGAACGAGCCACGCGCGCCTTGGACGCCGCCGCCGCCCTCGAGCTTGTCCTCACGGCGCGGCAGCGGACCACGCTGCACACGGTGGTGTTCGAGCCGCAGCAGCGGCGGTTGTGGGCGCGGATTCCCGCAGTGACTGATGAAATCGTCGAGTTCACCCTTGCAGCGCCAATGGCGTCGCGAAACCAGCGCGCCGCCGGAAAGTAGCCCGACACCCAACATGACCTACTCCGCGAAGATCGAACTGGAGACGCGCGGCCACGCGCATGTGGTGGATATCTCTCCGAATGTGCGTCAAGCACTGCGCGACGGCCCGATTGCAAATGGCATCGTGTGTGTGTTTGTGGTCGGCTCGACAGCCGCGATCACGACCACCGAAGCCGAACCGGGGCTCGTGAACCACGATCTGAAAGCGTTTTACGAGCGGATCGCGCCGCAAGAGCATTACTACGAGCACGAGCACACGTGGCACGACGACAACGGGCACAGTCACGTGCGGGCCAGTTCGCTCGGTCCGTCAATCACCGTACCGCTGATCGACAGCGCCCTCTCGCTCGGCCCGTGGCAGCAGATCGTGTTGATCGACTTTGATACGCGTCCGCGCGAGCGCACGATCATCGTGCAAGTCGTCGGCGATTCCGACCCGTCGTAGCCACGCGGGGAGCATCTTATGGAGCTGCGCACGCAACGCATCGAGTTTCCCGGATCGCAGAGCGCCATGCTCGCCGCCCGGCTCGACACGCCTGAAACCACGCCGCACGCCTATGCGCTCTTTGCGCATTGTTTCACCTGCTCGAAGGACATCGCGGCGGCGGCGCGGATCGCCCGCGGGCTCGCGGAGCGCGGCCTCGGCGTGCTGCGGTTCGACTTCACCGGACTGGGGCATAGCGGCGGCGAATTCGCGAACACGCACTTCAGCTCGAACGTCGCCGACTTGCTGCAAGCGGCTGACTATCTGCGCCAGAATCACGCCGCCCCGCGACTGCTGATCGGCCACAGCCTGGGTGGGGCGGCGGTCCTCGCGGCGGCGGGCGACGTGCCGGAATGCACTGCGGTCGCCACCATCGGCGCGCCCTCTGCGCCGCAACATGTCGAGCATCTGCTGGCGCACAAACGCGACGAGATCGAAGCCCGCGGAGAAGCCGAGGTCGAGCTCGCCGGACGCACGTTCACCATCCGCAAGTCGTTTCTCGACGATATCAGCCAGCAGAAACAGCGCGACCGCATCGCGAGTCTGGGACGCGCCCTGCTCATCATGCACGCCCCGCTCGACAACGTGGTGGGCGTCGATAATGCGGCTGAGATTTTCATGGCCGCGAAGCACCCCAAGAGCTTCCTCTCGCTCGCCGACGCCGATCATCTGCTGACCCGTGCGGCGGACGCGACCTATGCGGCTGAAGTGCTGGCGGCGTGGGCGGGACGCTATGTGGCGTCTTAGCCAAACTGTTCGGCTAACTCCGGCAGCACGCGGTTGATGAACTGAAACTGCAGGAAGTTGAACAGGAAGTGTGACAACATCACGTTCCAAACGCTCCGCGTGTAGACAAACACAACGCCGAACGTGACCCCCAGCAGGGTGGTCGTCAACATCCCCAGCAGTCCTTGCGACACGTGAAGCGCCCCAAACAACACCGCGCCGATGATGATCGCGCCGGTCCAACTGCCGACGGCCCGGCGCGCCAGGGGCAGCAACACGGATCGAAAGACCAGCTCTTCGTGAATCGCGACCAGCGGGAGAAACACAAACACGAACGACCAGTCACCGAGCGGCAGCGACTCAAACAAATCAACGCGTTGTCGCACGTCTTCGGTAGCCCCGCCTTCCCAGAATAGAAAGATCGGGATGATGAGCAGCAGCGTGAGCGCCAGTGTCACATAGCACGCAATGAGACCGCCGATCGCGTAAAGCAACTCCCAGCCATAGTCAGACGCCGAGCGCAGCGGCTTGAAACCGATCGCGGCCCTTGGCAGGCGCAATACGCTAGCCAGCACGACGATCACCACTGCCGACCAACCGAGCCAGATGACCTTGTCGACGAGCAAAAGCGAGACGTCGAACTCGAGGTCCTCGCCTGGCTGCGCGCCCTCCGGCGTGAGCGAGAGCGCAGCGAAGAGCAGCGGCCAGAACGGTAAGGCGACCAGCAGCAGCACCGCGGCGAGCAATGCGACGACAGCGGCCGGGCGAGACACCCACTCCAGCTTCAGCACGTCAACCGGCGCCGCCGGCGCGACGACCGGCCGCGCCGCGACGGGGTTCAGATCGCGTCCTTCGGGGCCGCTGTTGCGCCATTCGTCGTGCATCGGGCTGCTTCTCGACTGATGTCCGGCGCGGTGCGGACGCGTGGTGCGCCATTGCCCCCGGCGGGCGTCGCGAGATAATACCCGTCCCATGCCAACAACCAACCCGAGCACACGTCGAAGATCGTCAAAACCTGTCCAGGGGGCGCCCGCGGGTGGGCTGTTCGCGTCATCCGCTACGCCGCGACCCTGGCGTTGGTCATCCGGCGAGCTACGCCGCACCGAGCCGGTGCGCTGCCAGCGCGACCAGTGGTATCTGATCCGCGCATGGCCGCGCGACGCCGCCGCTTCCGGGCGTCTGTCGCTGATCGTCGGCTTCTTCGCGGCTGACGAAGTGCTCGTGCAGCGGGCCGTCGATCTGCAGCCATTGCCTTCGGCGCCCGCCGCAACGTCGCAGAGCTACGGCGACTGGGTCTACGCGCCGTCCGGCGCTTCGCACGTGGTGTTGGCGGGGAGCGCTGCCGATACGGGTGCAATTGAGCGGATCGAAATTCACCCCGTGGCCGAGCGCGACGCCAAGAGCCATCCGCTCGCGAATACGCCGCGCTGGACCACTTACCAGCCGCCGTTCCCGCTTGAACACGTCGTTTTGCCGGAGGAGCTGGACACGCTGGCCAGTGCGGCGCCCCATGCCGAGGTTTCGCTCTCGGCGCAGCCGACGTCGAAAGCGGCGCTAGCGAAGCTAACGCGACGCGCGGCATGTGTGCTGAGCCCGAGTTGGATTCAAGCGCTCGATCTCACATTCAGCGACCTGACGCAAATGGCGGGCGAGAGCTGGATCGTGATCGACCTGGCGACCGCGGCGCGTTTGCTGACGGCGTCGGGATTGACGGTGCGACTGCGCAAGCACGCTGCGCCGCATGAGATTGCCTCGGCGCGGGTCGAGTACGCCGACGTCGCGACGCGCGGCTTCGCGTTGCAAGACGTCTTTCCGTGGGGCTGGGTCGATGACGAAGGCGGGTTCGCGTCGCGCGGCTTGCGGGCGACCGCGATGTGGAAGCGCTACGCCGACGAGATGGGCGCGGCGCCGCAGCTCGCGCACGAGACGTCGAATCCGGCGGTGACGGGAGACGTGCTGCTCGCGTCGCAGGCGGTCGGGCAAGGCGAACTGTTGCTGACCGACGCGCCGTGGATCGCGGCGGGGGCGTTTGGCGCGCCGTTGGCGCCGGCGCTTGCGCGCCATGTGAGCAGCATGCTGATGGGGGCCCCGCTCGACGACGCGGTGTGCTATTGGAATCGCTGGTACGAAGACGACGTTTTGCTGCGCGACATCGCCGATCTACCCCGGCGATATTCCGAGTTGGCGCTGCTGCGCTGGGCGGCGGAGGATGACGCGACCGTGCGGCTGGGGCTGACGCTGGCGCAGGGACAACCACAGCGCGAGATCATGTTTTGCACGGGGCGCATCGATCAGACCGAGCCGCACGATGGTGTTCCGGCGGAAGCGATGATCATCTTCATGCGCTCCTTGGCGCGCGAACTGCGTGAGCAAACACGCTCGGCGTTGCGCGACACGCGCATCACGTGGCAGTTCGATAGCGCCGCCGGATTGCATCATGCGCCGAACTTCCCAAGCGCTGGGCCGGCGCTCGCGAACGTGAAGGAGTCTCGCCGTTTCGTCGTACGCGTCTCTGACGAGCCCGGAGGCGCGAGCGACGAGATTCGTGTGCCCCGTTGGACGGGCGTGTTGGGAGATGAATCGCACGCGTTTCAGGCGGCGCTGACATCGCGGCTCATGCGACGGATCGCGCGCTAGTCGCGTTCTTCGAAAACGGAGCGCGCGCTGCGAATGGGGCGGGCTTGCGCCGGCCACGTCCGGCAGCGACCCGTGACGCTTCTGCTTTCAAGATGTATTGGCGCCGTTCGTGTCGGGGGGCGAATCCGTTGACGCCGGCAGGGCGGATGCGAGCAATTCGGCGATGTCGTGCTGTGCAACGTCGGTAATGCTCTGATCAGCGAGGCTGTCGGAAAGCATGGTCTTGCAGAAGGGGCAGCCGGAGGCAATGACGCCGCGGCTGACGGCTTGCGTCGACGATTCTGCGGTCTTTGCTTCATCGTTGGCCGGCGCGGCCGCGGTCGCGCCGGCGGGCAATACGGGCAGCAGTTGGCTGACGCGGCGATGATTGACGCGGCTGGCGTTGTCGCCGCGGGATTCTTCTTCTTCTTTCCACATCTGTGCGCCGCCCGCGCCGCAGCACATGCCGCGATCGCGGCTGGCGGTGGGTTCGCGCAGGTCGAATCCAGCGGCTTTCAGCAGGTCGCGCGGGGCGTCGTATACGTTGTTGTGGCGTCCGAGGTAGCAGGCGTCGTGATAGGTCGCGGCGCCGCGTTCGGTGCGGGGAAGTTTTAACTTTCCGGTCTTGACCAGTTCGCTGAGCAGGGTGGTGTGATGCACGACCTCGAAGCAGCCGTCGAAGTCGGGATACTCGTTGCGCAGCGTGTTGAAGCAGTGCGGGCAGGTGGTGACGATTTTCTTGACGTCGTAGCCTTTGAGCGTTTCGACGTTCTGTCGCGCGAGTATCTCGAAGAGGTATTCGTTGCCGGCGCGACGCGCGGGATCGCCGTTGCAGGTTTCTTCAGGACCGAGGATGGCGAACTTCACATTGGCCGCCTGCAGCAGTTTGAGCAGGGCGACGGCGATGCGGCGGGCGCGGTCGTCGAAGCTGGGTGAGCAGCCGACCCAGTAGAGATATTCGACGTCGTTGGGGTTGTCGCTCATGAGCGGTACGTCGAGGCCGGCGGCCCAGTCGGCGCGCTGTTCGTTGGGAATGCTGTATGGATTGCCGACGGTTTCGAGACCACGGAACATCTGCTGCAACTGTTCGGGGAACTCGCCTTGCTCCATCACGAGATTGCGACGCAGGTCGACGATTTTGTCGATGTAGCTGATGAAGACCGGGCACTCCTGTTCGCAGGCGCCGCAGGTGGTGCACGCCCACAGCACCTCCGGGTTGACGACCGCCGGCACGAGCATGCCGTTCGCGGAGGCGTCGTCGCCGTTGCCGTTGCCGTCGGCATTCGTGGCTTCAGCGCCGACGAGTGTCGCGTCGTGTTGATAGAAGTAGTCGCGCAGGTCGATCGTGAGATGCTTGGGCGAGAGCAGCTTGCCGGTGTTCGTCGCTGGGCAGTGGTCGCTGCAGCGGCCGCATTCGGTGCAGGTGTAAAAGTCGAGTACGGCTTTCCACGAAAAGTCGTGCGCGGTCTTTACGCCCAGCGTTTCTTCGCGTTCGAGGCGCCCCTCGATGTCTTCGATCGGCGGCAGGCGGCCGTGTGAGAGATCGCGCGCGAAGACATTGGGCAGCACGGTGAGAATGTGGAAGTGTTTGCCGTAGGGCAGCAGGTTCAAGAAGAGCAGCACCAGGCCGGCGTGAATCCAGAAACCGGCGTGCCATAACGCGTTGACGGCGGGCTCGGGCAGCGGCGCCATGATGTTGGCGGTGATCGACGCGAACGGCATGAAGCCGACGAACGTCCCGCTAATTTGGCCCGCTTTGCTCCAGTGCAGAATCTCCCCGCCTTCGTAGACGAGGTCAGCAAGCATCATCGTGAGAATGATGCTGAGAATCGCGACGCCTTCGGCGTTGAGCGTGAGTCGCTTGAGGCGCAGCACGAGGCGATTCCAGAAGAACACGAGCACGCCGACGATCACGAGCACGGTGAAAATGTCGCGCAGGAATGCGTAGGCGATGCCGAGCGGTTGGCTGGGGCCGAAGATCCAGGCGTTGAAGTCGGCGTCGTAGCCGCGCACCCACAGAATGATCGAGTTGAGCAGCAGCACCGAGAAGCCGAAGAAGACCAGCACGTGGGCCCATCCGGCGGCGGCGTAGCGCGGCATGCGCAGTTGTCCGAACATATACACGACGACCGAGCGGATGCGTTCCGGCAGATGATCGGTGCGGTTGAGCGGAGCACGCGCGGCAAGCATCAGCCGCCAGCGGCGATAGGCCGAGTAGGCGAAGAAGCCGAACGCGGCGACGAGCAGCAGCGTCATCGCGACAGGTTGCATGACGGGGTCCTTTCGCCGGCGAAAACGAGCTGCGAACGACTCCGAGTAGCCTAGGGGGGCGAGCTGTTATTGGCGAGCCGGCGCGGCCTGCGGCGGCGGGCTTTCCGCACTTTCACGCTCACGCGCCAGCACGACGCGATCGTGGGTGACTTCGGCGCCGAGCAGCAGCGTCTGCATCGAGTAGTAGATCCAGATCATGATCGCGACGAGCGAGCCGCTCGCGCCGTACGCCGACGCAATCGTCGCGTGTGAGAGATAAAGTCCGATCAGGTGCTTCCCGGCCTGGAACAGCACCAAACTGACGACCGCACCCGGCCACACATGACGCCACGGCGGAGATCGCATGGGCAGGTAGCGCAAGATGCCGGCGAACAGCAGCCCGAGTACGAGCCACGAGATCAGCACGTCGGTGACGCGGGCGAGCTGCACAGTCCACAGGCCCCAATCGCTCATCTCTTGCGACGCCCAGCGGATGAAAACATTGAGCGCCACGACGCCGACCTCGATCGCGCCGATCAGGATGACGAACAGGGCGGCGACGAGGCGCCCCACGATCGTGGTGTGGATTTGTTCGTGGATAGTCTCGACCGAGAGATCGAAAATTCGGTTCAGCGCGATGCGCAACTGCACGAAGACGGCGGAGGCGCCATAGAGCAGCAACACCCCCGTCACCAACGACGCGAGAAAGCTCGGCTCTTCGAACACGGTCGAGTTCACCAGTTGCAGCAGGGCGTCCGCCTGCTGCGGCGTAACCACATCGACGAGCGCGGCGCGCAGCGCCGTCCGCGCTTCCTCCGCACCGAGCGCCCACGCGCCGACCGCGACGCCGAAGATCAGCGTCGGCGCGAGGGTGAACAACGAGTAGAACGCAATCGATGCGGCGGCGGAGGTGTTGTCGTGGACGAACCACTGATAGCCAATGCGTCGCGCCATTGCGATCATCGAATTTCGCTCCTGGAACGTCGGGATTGTAGGCTACTCGCGGTTATTGTCACGCATTGGCGGAGCGGGGAGCGGAGTCGGCTCGGGTGCCGCTGAAAGACTACATCGCAAAGCGCGACTTTCGGAAGACGCCGGAGCCGCGCGGGGTGGAGACGGGGACGCCAGGGACCGCGCGTCGCTTCGTCGTGCAGAAGCACGCCGCGAGCAATCTGCATTACGACCTGCGACTCGAGCTGGGTGGAACGCTAAAGAGCTGGGCGGTTCCGAAGGGCCCGTCGCATCTGCCGCGCGAGAAGCGCCTGGCGGTGCACGTCGAAGACCACCCGCTCGAGTACCTCACGTTTGAAGGCGTCATTCCGGCGGACGCGTATGGCGGCGGGACGGTGATGGTGTGGGATATCGGCGTCTGGCGTCTGTTGCACGACGCCGACGCTGACGAAAGCTATCGCGACGGGCAACTCAAACTGTGGCTGTACGGAAGCAAGCTGCGCGGCGGGTGGGCGCTGGTGCGCACCAGAAGACGCGACGGCGAACGGCAGGATCACTGGTTGCTGATCAAGGAGCGCGATCGCGCGGCGGTGGGAACGGCGGATGAAGACGACGTGCTCGTCCGCGCACCGCACTCGGCGATCACCGGGCGGACGATGGATGAGATCGCGACGGCCGCCCCCGGGCCGTTGGACCCCAGCGCTGTGGCGGGCGCGCGACGGGCGGGGATGGCGCCGCCGAAGCGCCCGCAGTTGGCGACGCTCGCCGAGATCCCGCCAACCGGCGACAAGTGGGTGCACGAGGTCAAGTTCGACGGGTATCGGCTGGTTTCGGTGAAGCGCGGCAAAGCAGTGACGCTGCTGACACGCAACGGCAACGACTGGACGGAGCGCTTTCCGCGCGTCGCGGCGGAGGTAGCGCGGTTGCCCGCTGAGCACGCATGTATCGACGGTGAGGCGACCGTGCTGCGCGACGACGGCGTGACCGACTTTCAAGCGCTGCAACGGGTGCTGCAAACGCCGGCGGAGCAGCGGCCGATTGTCTACTACGCGTTCGATCTGTTGCATCTGGGCGACTACGACCTCACACGAGCGCCGTTGCTGGAGCGCAAGACGCTGCTCGCGGCGCTCTTGGCGCGCGGTGCGGCGGACCCGCTCGTGCTGCGGCTCAGCGAGCACCTGGTCGGAGATGGGGCGGACGTGTTCCAACGTGTGTGTGCGCTCGGCGCTGAGGGCGTCATCTCGAAGCGCGGCGATGCGGCTTACGAGCCGCGGCGATCGCAGACCTGGCTGAAGGCCAAGTGTCGGCAGCGGCAGGAATTCGTCATCGGCGGCTTCACGGAGCCGAAGGGCACGCGCGCCGGGTTCGGGGCGCTGGTCTTGGGATGCTACGACGACAGCGGACTGCGCTTCTGCGGCAAAGTGGGGTCCGGGTTTGACGATGCGCTGCTGGTTTCGTTGCGCAAAACGCTGGAGGGACTGCGCCGCGCGACACCGGCCCTGCAACAGCCGCCGACGGGCGCCGAGGCGCGCGACGTTCGGTGGGTGTCGCCGGAGCTGGTGGTCGAGGTGTCGTTCGCCGATTGGACGGATGAGGGCGTCGTGCGGTTCCCCGTGTTTGAGGCCTTGCGGCAGGGCAAGTCGCCGCGGCAGGTGCAGCGTGAGCGAACCGCACCGAAAGCGTCGGCGTCGGGCGTGACGCACGATCCGTCGGCGACGGCGGTTGCGGCGCGCGACGTCGTGTCCGGCGTGCGGCTGACCAACCCAGAGCGGGTGTATTACCCGGAGGCGCGGCTCACCAAACGCGACATCGCCGCTTATTACGCCTACATCGTCGACTGGATTCTGCCGCATGTGGTGCGTCGTCCGCTCAGTGTTCTGCGCATGCCGCGCGGCGTCGAAGCGCAGGGCTTTTTTCAGAAGCATCTCAACGAGTCGTTGCCGGATGCGATCAGCGGGGTGGAGATTGAGGAGGGCGGGGCGCGGCAGCGCTACATCTGTATCGCCGATGAAACCGCGCTCATCACGCTGGTGCAGTTGGGGACCCTCGAGCTGCACCCGTGGGGGGCGCGGGCCGACAAGCCCAATCGACCGGACTTGATGACGTTCGATCTCGACCCGGGGGACGGCGTGGCGTGGCCGGTCGCGATCGAAGCGGCACAGGGGCTGCGTTACGAACTCGACCAGTGCGGCTTGCAGAGCTTTGTGAAAACTTCGGGCGGCAAAGGGCTGCATGTGGTCGTTCCGCTGACGCGCAGACATACGTGGGAGGATGTGAAGGACTTCAGCCGCCGCGTGGTGCTGCGGATCGCCGCGGCGGCGCCGAAGCACTTCGTGACGACGTCGTCGAAAACGGCGCGGAAGGGCAAGATTTATCTAGACTATCTCCGCAACGCGCAGGGGGCGACCTCGGTGGCGGCGTATAGCACGCGCGCCCGGCCCGGGGCGGCGGTGTCGACGCCCGTGAGTTGGGACGAACTACCCACGGTTCCGGGGCCGACGCACTTCACGGTCATGAACGTGCCGCAACGCCTGGCGGCGCTGTCAGCCGATCCGTGGGACGGCTATGAGACGGTGCGTCAGTCGATCACGCGCGCGGCGTGGCGGCGGTTTGAGGTGGCGTAAGTATCGCCGCGTCGGGCGAGCCAGGGCGGTGGAGCGCGGCGACGCGGAACGCGGCTGTCGGACTATTTAGGGCATTGTTAGAGCGACGACATGCGGGGCGGCAATGGTGAAGTCTGGCGGGAGCGGTCTTCGCTGGGAGCCGCCGATCCCGAAGGGATGTCAGGAATGCGCTCGATGCCGCTCAGCGAGGTGATCGATCACACAGTGCGGAGCAGTCATGTCAAAAGATAATGTCCACGTCGTCACTCACAACGGTGGGTGGGCGGTGAAACAAGAAGGAACCAGTGACGTCATGTCGACGCATGACTCTCAGCAACGAGCGGTCGAGGCGGCCTCCGCGTTCGGTCGTCGGAATGACGTGAACGTCGTGATTCATGATGAGGACGGATCGTTTCAGGATGTTCGGCGATTTGGCAATGGCGCCGGCGCCGCGACGCAGCCGCAGTCGGTCGAGCGGATGGTCGCCGCGGGTGCGCCGTCGGTGATCCGTTGGGGTGCGGTCGTGGCCGGCCTGTTCGTGACGATCGCGGCGCATTGGGTGCTCTATCTGGTCGGCGCGTCCTTGGGGGTGACGGTTCTCGACGTCACGAACACGTTGGCGATCGGCGCGTCTTTCGGCATCGGTGCGGCGATCTGGCTGGTGCTGTCCACGCTGGTTGCATTTTTCGTCGGTTCGTTTCTCGCGTCGGAACTCACCGGACTGCGCGATCCGAAGGTCGGCATTCTCCATGGAGCGGTGGTGTGGTCGGTTGCGGTCACCAGCATGATCGTTCTCGGCGTGTGGGGACTGTCGTGGATGGCGAACTCGGCGATGCAGGCGGCGCAGGCGACGACGCTGGGCACGCAGGCTGCGGCATCAAACATAGCCGCGACGGCGACGTCAGCCACGGAAGAATTCCTGCGGTCGCCATTCGTTGACGAGATGCAGCGTGACCTGAAGGACGAAGCCGCGCGGCGGATCGCCAACAGCACGGGTGAGGAGTTGACCCGCTCGGAGGCTGAGACCGCAATCGAGAAGCTCGACGCCGAAGCCACTCAGCGCATCGCCGCCGACCTCTTGCAAGGCGACCTCGAGGAAGCCCGCACGCGACTGCGCGAGAACACGGATCTCACGGAAGCCGAGCTGACCGCGCTGTTTCGCGGCGTCGAGCGTGAATTCCGCGCGGAGCTCGGCCTCGCGGCCAGCGATGATCCGAATGACCTCGATGGTGATCTGGGTGAAGCCGCACGCGAATTCCTCGCGGGGCGCATCGCACAGCTCGACCGGTCGGGTGGTGTGGATGTGAGCCAAAACGACGTGCGGACGGCGCTCAACAGCATGGAGTCGCGCGATTTCCAGCGCGCGGCGGGCTACCTCGTCATGGGCGATCCCAACCAGGCGCGAACGGTGCTGGTCGCCAACAGCACGCTCGAGCCCAAGGAGGTCGACGCGCTGATTGCCGGAGCGCAAACGCGGATCGACAAACTGCGCGAGCGTTACCTCGGCAAGATCAACGCGTATGCCGAAGCCGCAACCGACTACGCAGAAACATCGCTGTGGGGCGCTGTCGTGATTGCACTGCTCGGACTGGCGGCGAGCCTCTTCGGCGGTTGGGTGGGCGCTGCGCGGGCGCCCCAACCGGCACACGCCGCGGTGTAGCCAGCAAGCTGGCTGGGTGCGTACGATCCTGATTCGTCATTGAAGTCATGCCCGCGCGTCCGCGCCGGCATGGCTTCTTCTTTTTTGCGTGCGGTGCGCTCCCGGCGGAGACGCCGGTCGCGACGTCCTGGTGGGCGCCGTCGTTTCCGACGAGTCTAACTCCTGCGGGGTTTACTGGTTCTTCCCGCGAGCCACACGCCAATCTCGAACAGCAGCAGCATGGGGATCGCGAGCAGGAGATGGCTGATGAACTCGGGCGGCGCGAGGATCCCGGAGATCACCAGCACCAGCAAGACGACGTAGCGGCGGCCGGCGCGGAGCTGCGCCGGCGTGAGGATGCCGGTATGCACCAGCGCCAGCACAATGAGCGGGGTTTGAAATGCAAGGCCGAAGGCGAGCGAGAGCGTGATCACGAATGTCAGGTACTCACCGATCTTGAAGTGCGTGGTGACGATCGGCCGGTCTTCCTGCGGCGTCATGTTGAGCACGTAGGTACGGTTTTCGCCGCGCAGCTTGAGACGCCGCTCGGGCACGTTGAACCAGAGCGCGCCGGTGTTGGGGTCGTTGGGATCGCGGTTGAGAAGCGGGGGCTGCGGCGCGTGCGCGAGCAGGTTGGGGTCGAGCGCGGGGGCTTGTTCATCCTGTCCGAGCAGCACTTGCTCTAGCGCAGTCGGCTTGGGGTCTGGCAGCGGAATCCAATCGCCGAGGCCGACCAGGAAGTTCAGGCTCACGAGCAGCACGACGCTGTAAAGAAATGCGACGCCGAGGAAGAAGAGGCCGACGCTGGGGGCGATGAGTCTTAGCACCCATTGGCGTTCATGCCGATAGAGACCGGCGGCGACGAAGCCCCAAATCTGATAGGCGATGTAGGGCAGCGCCAGCAGCACACCCGCGTAGATGATCACCTTGATGTAGATGATCATCAGCTCGGTCGGGGCGGTTTGCAGGAAGGTCTCCGGGGCGGCGTGCGCGCGGAGGGCGAGTTGCGCGGGGCGAACGATGATCTCGAGCAGATAGCGAGCCGGGTAGATCATCACCAAGCTGGCGATGACCAGCGCGGCGAGGCTGCGAATGACGCGGCCGCGCAACTCGTCGAGATGCTCGCCGATCGTCATGCGGGCGTCGTCCAGCGGCTCCGGCGTCTGCGGGGGCATGCGCCGAATGATAGCGTCGTGGCGGCGGCGGCAAGTGGGCGCGTCGCTTGAGCGCGGTTAGGCTCTCGCGGCCGATTGCGGAGACAAGATGGAAATTTGGCCGGGAAAACCGTATCCGTTGGGCGCCGACTGGGACGGCGCCGGCGTCAATTTTGCGCTGTTTAGCGAGAGCGCCGAGTGGGTCGAGCTCTGTCTGTTCGACCAGCCGTTCGGTGCGAAAGAGACCGAGCGCATTCGGTTGCCGCACCGCACCGCGAATGTGTGGCACGGCTACTTTCCGCTGCTGCGGCCGGGGCAGTTGTACGGCTATCGCGTGCATGGCCGCTATGCGCCGAGCGACGGGCAGCGGTTCAATTCCAACAAGCTGCTGGTGGATCCGTACGCCAAGGCGATCGCGGGAGACGTGCGCTGGAGCACGGCGCCGTACGGCTACACGATTGGCCATCACGACGGCGATCGGTCGTTCGACGAGCGCGACTCCGCCCCCAACATGCCGAAGTCGGTGGTGATCGACACGGCGTTCACCTGGGGCGGCGATCAGTTTCCGCAACACGCGTGGAGCAAGACGCTCATCTACGAGCTGCACGTCAAGGGCTTCACGCAGTTGCACCCCGACTTGCCGCCCGAGCTGCGCGGCACCTACGCCGGGTTGGGGCATCCGGCGATAACGACCTATCTGCAGTCGCTCGGCGTGACCGCGGTCGAGTTGCTGCCGGTGCAGCACTTCGTGGCCGATCACGTGCTCGTGGAGCGCGATCTGACCAACTACTGGGGCTACAACACGCTGGGCTTCTTTGCGCCCGATGCGCGCTACGCCTACGACCAGTCGATCGGCGGTCAGGTGAATGAGTTCCGCTCGATGGTGAAGGCGCTGCACGCCGCCGGAATCGAGGTGATTCTCGATGTGGTGTACAACCACACGGCCGAAGGCAATCACATGGGCGCGACGCTGTGTTTTCGCGGGATCGACAACGCGGCGTATTACCGCCTGCAGCCCGACGGGCGCTACTACACCGATTACACCGGTTGCGGCAACACGCTGAATACGCAGCATCCCCGCGTGCTGCAACTCATCGCCGACAGCCTGCGCTATTGGGTCGAGGTGATGCACGTCGACGGGTTCCGTTTTGATCTGACGTCGGCGCTGTTGCGCGATCAGCATCACGTGAACATGCGGCACGCGCTGCTCAGCATCATTGGGCAGGATCCGGTGCTGAGCCGCGTGAAGCTGATCGCCGAGCCGTGGGATCTGGGCGAGGGCGGCTATCGCGTCGGGCAGTTTCCGGCCCCGTGGCGCGAGTGGAACGATCAGTACCGCGACAATACCCGGCGCTTCTGGTGCAGCGAGTTCGGGTTGGCGGGCAAGATGGCGTCGTGCCTCACGGGCAGTAGCTATCTCTACGAGCATCACGGCCGCAGTCCGACGGCCGGCGTGAACTTCATCACCGCGCACGACGGCTTCACGCTCAACGACCTCGTGACGTACGAGCGGAAGTACAACGAGGCCAACGGCGAAGACAACCGCGACGGGCACAACGACAACCACAGTTGGAACTGCGGCGCCGAGGGGCCGACAAAAGACGCCTCCGTCAACGCGCTCCGCGCCCGACAGAAACGCAACATGCTCGCCACGCTCATGCTTTCGCAGGGAACGCGGATGATGCTCGCCGGCGACGAGCTCAGCCGCACGCAGCAGGGCAACAACAACGCCTACTGTCAGGACAACGAGATCGCATGGGTCGACTGGACCCTCGATGGCGAGCCCGGCGACATGCTCGCGTTCACCCGGCAGCTCATGAGCATCTTCCACGCTTGCCGGGTGCTGCACCGCACCCGCTTCTACAAGGGACGCGTCACCGCCAGCGACGAAGACCTCACCTGGCTGCGCCCCGACGGCCGCCGCATGACGCAGCGTGACTGGGAGAATGAGGGCACGCGCTGTTTCGGCATGCGGCTAAATGGGCACGCCACCGGTGAAGTGGACGACACCGGCAAGCCCGTGGTCGATACGACGCTGCTGATCATGCTGAACGCCCACACCGACGCCATTCGCTTCAAGCTGCCCGGACCCGCGCGTGGCGCCTGTCGTTGGGAGTTGGTGCTCGATACGGCGACGCCGCGCGGGCTCCGCAAGCGGCCGCTGGCGTCGCAGACACACACGGTGGCGCTGCAGTCGCACAGTCTGGTGGTCCTGCGGATGCTCGAGAGCGCGGCTAGTTCAACGCGCCCGGCTGCGAAACGAACGCCTTGATTTCCGCTCGGCGTCCGAGCGTCACGAACTGCTGCGGGACGTCGCCGGCCAAGTCGTCTAGGTCGGTCTGCCAAAATCGCAGCGATCCATCCTTCATCGGCAAGATCAGAATCGTGTCGCCGCAGTTCAGGTCGAACAGGCGGGTGTTCGCGCGCGCGTAGCGCTCGCCGCTGGGAAGCCGGAGCGTACACCAATCGATGCGCAGCTTGTCGCCGCGCATGGCGCCCTGTCCGACGTAGTAGGGGTGATTGCGCGACGTCACGTGAAAGTACTTCTGCAGTCCCGTCCCGCCGGTATGCAAGGCGATCTTGGCCACGTCGACCAACTCAATCTCGCGTTGTTGCGCGTCAGCAAGCGTCACGGTGAGATCGGCGACCTGCGGGGCGCGCGGGGCGTAGACGAAGAACTGCTCGCCGGCAACGTCGACCTGGTGCTCGAAGCAGCCGTTGCCCGCGCTCACGTAATCGGCGACCGGATAGGGTGAGACCAGGAACGGCAGCGGCGAACCGAGTTGATCGTGCGAATAACCAGCGATGTCGTGAGCGAGCCGCGCTTGGCTCCACGTTGACGGATCTTGCTGTGCAGCGGCGTGACGCCGGGCGTCGGCGCGGCTCCACGCGTCGCCGACACCAAAGCCAACCATCAACCCGGCGATGCCGATCAGGCCCGCGGCGGCGAATCTAGCAAGGATATGCATTGGTTGCACCGTTTCGCGCTAGTGACGCAGGGCGTAGGGATCGTCGGCTGCGGGGCCGTACGAGAAGACGGCGGCGTTGCGGTCGACGAAGGTGAAAAGACGCTCGCGGGAGGCGATCTCGGCGCCGTCGGCGAGGCTCGTTGAAGGCATCCGCAAGCGCTCCATGCAGCTCGCGCACACCAGCACCTGCGCCCCCTCGTCGATCAGTGACGACACCGGAGCGAAGCCGTCCGGGGCCGCCTTGGCGAGCGGCGGAGCGTCGACGTTGAGAAACAGCGTGACCGCGCGGCCGTCGTCGAGCGCGTGCCGCGCCAATTCGAACGCCATCTGCTGACTCGACCCTGCGCCCGCGGTCAGGTTGATGAGCACGGGGCGGTGCGCGGCGCGACCATCCGCGCCTCCGTGGTACTCCTTCTTCTCGGTCGCCGAGACAGCAATACAACCCGTCGCGTTCAGGAGTGCGGCGGTGAACAGCAACAGCAGCAGGTGGTTCTTCAACATCGTTCGCTCCTCGATAGCTCGTTGGCCCGGTGTCGACATGCAGTCATGGCGGCCCGCGTGATGGCCGCGCACGCCTTCGCCCTCTAAGACAGTTCGCGACGCGGACAGGTTTGTTGCTCGGCACTTGAGAAAGTGACCGCGTTACTCCACGTCGGCCTTGATGAACGACTCGAGGTCCTGCTCATTCACGGCGGGTTCGCCGGGGCTCACGTTGTTCAGCCGGCCGTCGCGAAGCCAGCGCTCCAGCTCGTCGACCTGGCTATAGAGGTGGTCGAACGAGTCGACGATGAAGAGCAGCGGCTGGTAGTGGTGGATCTCGAAGTACTGGTTGACGACCCACTCGAGCTGGAACGGATAGCGCTGCACCGTCGACGACTCGAGTGCGTGCCCGAGTTCGCCGAACGAGCTGAGCAGGCCGCTGCCGTAAGCTTTCAGGCCGTCATTCTCGCGCATCAGGCCGAATTCGATGGTGAACCAGAAGAAGCGGGCCATCGCCTTGATCTTCGATTCGACGATCTTGAGGCGTTCGTGTTCGTCGGCGATGTCCTGAGCGAGCTGCGCGGCGGTGCGGGCCACCTCGCCGAAGCGCACCAGCACGTCGGCGAAGACGCGGTCGGTGTGCAGCGGCACATGGCCGGCGACGTCGTGAAAGATGTCGGGCTCGGGTAGGTAGTCGAGCTTGGCGCCGTCGCGAATGGTGATCGTCGTGGGAAACGCGCGGGTGCGCAGACAGTCGAAGAAGACGTATGCAGGCACATAGCCGCTCACCGCTTTCGCCGAGAAGCCGCTCAGCGGTTCGAGAAAGCGGTTGATGTCGCTGAGGCGCGGCACGGCGTGAGGGTCGAGCGCGAGGTTGTCGATCCCTTGCAGGAACTTCGCGTTCGCGTACGTGCGCCAGCGCGGCGCGATGCGCTCGTAGAGGCGGCGCCAGGTGTCGTGGTTGGCGTCGCTGTACAGCTCGTACGGTTGCTCGATGTAGGTGTCGCCGTTGGCGCGGGCTTGTTCGATGAACGGAGCCTGCGTCGTGGTGAGACCGGGCGGATGGGTCGCTGGCATGGGCAGCCTCCGTGCCGAGAGAACCGAGCCGCGAATCGTCGGCGACGAGCGCGCCGCCGCCGACGTTCGACGCATCGGATCGCGCCCGGAGGGAGTCGAACCCCCAACCCTCGGTTCCGAAGACCGATGCTCTATCCATTGAGCTACGGACGCAACGACTCAGATCGTACCGCGCCGGGGGTGTCACGCTCAATCCGGTTCGGGCGGAGCATGCGAGGCATTCGTGCTCGCGGTCGGCGCGCGTCGACGGCATGATGCGGCCATGACGCGCGAAGAACTGGCGACCGCGGGCTATGAACTCTCCGAGGCCGAGCATGATCGGCTGGCGGCCTTCGTGCGGCTGCTGCTCGAGCACAACGCGCAGCTCAATCTGACCGCCGCCACGTCCGCCGACGCGTTCTGGCGGGCGCATGTCTGCGACGCGTTGGCGCTGCTCTCGTTCGTTGGCGACACATCCGCCGCGCGGGTCACGCGGCTGATCGACGTGGGGAGCGGCAACGGCGTTCCGGGGTTGGTGCTGGCGTGCGTCGCGCCGCAGTTTGAAGTGACGCTGCTCGACGCACGCAAGAAGAAGCTGCTGGTGCTCGAAGCGATCGCGCGGGAGCTGGGCCTCAGCGCAGTGCAAACAGTTTGGGCGCGAGCGGAGGACGCGGCCCGCCATGCCCAGCATCGCGAGCAGTCTGACGTCGCGACGGCGCGGGCGGTCGGGGGGCTGCGGACGGTGCTGGAGTTGACGAGCGGTTTTGTGCGACCCGGGGGGCGGGTCTGGTTGTTCCGTTCGGTGCACGATTTGGAGGCGGAGATCGAGCAGGCGCAGCGCGCCGCGGGACGCTGTCGTTTATCATTGCAGACGACGCAGGGCTACGCGCTGCCCCCGCCGCACGGTGACCGCGTCTTGCTGAACTACGAGAAGGACCGGCCCTTGCCGGCGGGACTGCCGCGGTCGGCCGGACGTCCCAAAACGAATCCAATTTAAGGGAGTGCGCGGCCCCGGGGCCGAGTTGAGCAAGTTGCGCGTCGAAAGCGGTTGCAACGGGGCTCGGTTTGGTTACCTTCCCGCTCGTAGGCGAGCTCCGGTAGTGAACGCGTTGAGGAGTACACGCGGTCATGAACGATTGGCAAAAGGTCGGCATTGAGTTGCCGCCGACCTGGAAAGAAGCCGTGGCCGAGCGTGCGCGAACGCTGGGCTGTCCAATGCGTTATCTCTGGCTGGCCGCGATCGACCGACTCTTGGCGCTTCCGGCGAGAGAACTCGAGCAGGTGACGCTGGCGTTTGAACTGCTGGCGCGCAAAGACTTTGAGCGGCTTGCTGAGACGCGACCGGGTGACTGCGGCGATTTGATCGGGAAGTGGGCGGCGGAGTTCGTTGCGTCGCTCCAGGATGACCAATCGCCTCAGCAGAGCGACACACCAACCGATCGCATCGCGTCCTGAACGCGTCGTAACGCCACTTCCTCACAGTTCCCGAGTTTCCAAACGCAAGCCATCGCGTACGCCCGCGTGCGGAACGCGCGGGGCCGAATTTGAGCCTGCTTGGGGTGCGACAGGCGCGTGAGGGCGGGGTATAACCATTGAGGTCGAGCGGCGATGCGCTCCGATTTTGCGGCGGCGAGACGCCGTCTATCGCGCTGATCCGCGTCGACAAACACGCGAGGCACAATCCCCCGTGCAGCAACGTCAAAGAGGTGGACGCATGCACTTTGCACCCGACCATCGTGGATGGCTCATCGCCGTCCTGTCGTGGGTCTTCGTTTCGTCAGCAGCCCTGGCCGACGCTCCGAGCACGCAGCCCAGCAGTGCTGCCGCCCCGGCCGACTCGGTGGCCACCGCCGATGCGGCGGAGGTCGCCGCAACCCAGCGGGCCACGCTCTCGCGGTTGCAGCAGATGCGCGCCAGTCAGGGCGCCGCGCCCGTGCAAGCGCGGGCGGCGGCGGCGGCGCCCGATGCGCCCGCGCCCGACGTCGAAGTGTTGGCGGCGGCGGACGACCCACAGGAGGAGATGCGCGAGCGCATCCGTCAGCGTCTGGAAGAGATGCGTCGTGAGCGTCAGGAGCGGGCTCGCGAACAGGAGCAAGAGCGCGAACAGGGCGACGAGGAGGAAGCTCAGCCAACGCGGACGTCGCCCTTGCCGGCTCGTCGTCCCACCCCGAGCCGCCCGACGCCAACGCAGCGCGAAGCGACGACGCGGACGCCGGTGATCTCGACGGATGCGACGGTCGTGTTGGAGTCGCCGGCGACGCAGCCCAGCGAGGCGACCGGCGGGATGAACTGGTTTCAATATTCCGACGTCGCGTGGGAGGACGTAGTGCGTGATTTCGCACGGCGTCTGGGCAAGCCGCTGATGGATGCGGATGTGGTCATCGGCGGGACGCTGACCTACCTCTCCGACCGGACCGACTGGACCGAACAGGAAGCGATCGACGAACTGAACTTCCTGCTGTACGAGAAAGACTTCCACTTCGTCGAGCAACGCGACCGCATTCGCATTCTGTCGATGATGGAGATGCCGGCATACATCCCGGTCGAGCGCAACTACGCGACCTACGAAGCGTTCAAGGAAGCGAACCTCCGGCCGATGGATTACGCGGTCGTGTTCGTGAAAGTCGAGGGGCAAGACGCCAGCGCGATCAACGACGCCGTAGCGCCCGGCGTCTCGCCGCAGTTGCTCTCGAACGTCGTCGAGGACACGAACCAGATCAAGCTGTCGGGCGTGGCGGCGGATATCGAGCGCTACGTCGGGCTCATGCAGCGCGTCAACCTGACGCCCGACGATCCGCGCGTGCTGCGCATCATTCGCACCAAGAGCAACGTGAACACGATTCGCGACATGCTCAACCAACTGTTCGATACGCAGCAGCAGCGACGACGCTTCAACCCGCAGACGCGGCGCTGGGAAGTGGGCGGCGACGGCGGGCCGTCGTTGCAGATCACCGCCGACGAACGCATCAACTCGCTGATCGTGCGCGGCCTGCCCGACGAAGTGAACGAGATCGAAGAGCTCCTGGAGCAGATCGACCGCGAATTCGACTTGGGCGAGTTCAAAACGCGCGTCATCGAGATCGTGCACGCCAACGCCAACGAAGTCGCCAGTCTGCTCAACAAGATCTTCGCGCAGGAACAGGGGCAGTCGAGCGGGGGCGGCGGCGCGGTTTCAGCGCGCAATGCGGCGATCGCCCGCGCTCGCGCGCTCGCGGCGCAGCGCGCGCGGCAGCGGGCGGCCCGTCGCGGACAGGCCGTGCCGGCGCAGCCGAACGCGACCGTGAATGTCGGCTCGGCCGACCCCACCGAGATTCTGGGTGAAGACGTGCTCGAGCGGGCGCGCAAAACGATTCGCATTGTCTCGTTCGATCGCACCAACTCGATCGCGGTCTATGCGAACGAAGAGGGGCACGAACGCGTCCGCGAGATGCTCGAGCAAATCGACGTGCCGCAGCCGACCAACCTGCAGCGCATCGCGCTCGAAAATGTTGAAGTGAGCGAGGTCATCGAAACCATCCGGACGCTGGCGGACGATCTCGCCGGTCAGGGCCGGGGGCGCGGGGCGACCATCGTTCCCGACGAAGCCGGCAACGGCATCTATGTGATGGCCGACGCCGACATCATGCAGGGCGTGCGCGACATCGTCGCCGAACTCGACACACCCAGTGAAGCGCGGCAACGCTATGTCGTCGAGCTCCAGCACGTGACGCCGGACGAGATGGTCGGGCTGATCAACAGCCTGGTCTTGTCGGAGTCAACGCCAAGGCGTTCTTCGCGGTTCGACCGCCGCTTCCGCGGACGTCGTCCGACGACGCCTGCGGGCGGAAACGATCGCATCCAGATGAGCGTGCTCGGCGATCGCACGCTGATTGTCGTCTGCTCCGCTGATGACTGGGTGGAGGTCGAGCAGATCATTCAGTTGGCGGACACGGCGGCGGTCACCAGTGTTCCCGAACTCAAGACCTATGACATTGTGCATGCGGATGCGAACGAGATCACGCGTGTGCTCGGTCAGTTCTATCGACGTTATGAGCGGGCCCCGTTCCCGCCGAGCGAAGTTCTGATTGATGCGCAAGACGGCAAGATCTTCGTGCAGGCCATCGCGCCGGCCCATGAGGAGATCGGCGCGCTGATCGCATCGCTCGATCAACCGTCGGCGGATGACGAACCGGTGATCGTGCCGCTGGCGTGCGCGGATGCCAATGAGATCGCCAACCAGGTGAACGGGCTGTTTGGGTCGGCGTCGGGCCGCCGCTCGTCGCGCGGGCGTTTTCGCGGGGGCGCCGGCGGCGACGGGCCGACCGTGCAGCCGGAGCCAGTGACCAACGCGCTGATCGTGCAGGCTGAGCCGGCGGACATGGAGCGGATCCTGAAGTTCGTGCAAGACGTGGATCAGCGCATTTGCGGCCAGCAGCCCGAGACGCGCTTCTTCACCCTGCGCTACGCGAACCCAAACGAAGTCGCGAGTTCGATCAACCAAATGTTCAACAGCGGTGCGGGCGGCGGCCGCGGCCGTAGTCGCTTCGGCGGACAGCCGACGGGGCTGCAAGTGAGCGCGATGGCGGCCGGTCGCCAGCTCATCGTGGAGGCCCCGAGCGGCAAGTTCAGCGAGATCGAGAACTTCGTCGCCCAACTCGACGATCCGCGCGGCGAACGCATCACGATTGAGACGCTCAAACTGCCGGGCGCGGATGTGCAAAACATCGCGCGCAATCTCACCCGTGCGTTCAGCGCCATGTCGCGGCAGCGCGGGCTGACTGCGGCGTTCGAGGCCGACTCCACCAACGAAACCATCGTGCTCACGATCAGCGAAGAGCTGATGGCCGAGGCCCGCGAGTTGATCGATCAGTACGTCGAGGCGTCGGCCGGTCAGATCACGCAGGTTGAGTTCATTCCGATGAAGCACGCCGAGGCCACCGAAGCCCAGCGCTGGTTGTCGGAGCAGCTCATCGCGGCGATGACCAAACAGTACGGCCGCAACGCGCGCCAGATGATCAAGGTGACGGCGGATCCGCGCACGAACCGCGTGATTATCAACGCGCCGACCGAGGCGGTGGAGCGCGGCAAGGTGCTGCTGGCGCAGTTCGACCAGCCCGGCGACAGCCAGCCTGAGCTGCCGATGCGCACCGAGACGTACAAGCTGGCGGGGCTCGACGTGGGGGCCCTCACGCGCACGCTCGACCAGACCTTCCGCAACCGTCGACGCACCGATCGGCTGCGGGCGTCGTTCTCGTCCGATCAGATCACCGAGATTCTCGTGGTGAGCGCGCCGAACGACATGTACGAAGAGATCGACCGCATCATCGAGACCTTCAAGTCGGAAGCGATGGACGTCACGCCCGAGCAGGTGTTCGTGCAGGTGCAAAATTCGGAAGCGAACTACATCGCTGATCAGTTGCGCAAGCAATTGCAGATTCAGATTCGCGCCGAGCGCGGTCGCGCGGTGGCCGATCGCATCAACATCGGCGTCGACCCGCGTTTGAATCGCATCATTTTGAACGCGCCGAAGTTCGTCTTGCCGCGGGCGCAGGCCCTCGTCGAGGAACTTGATCAGGCGCCGACGGTGGAAGGCGATCGCATTCGCACGATTCCGCTGCTCAACGCCGACGCGAACGTGGTGAGCGGGGTGTTGCGCACCGTGTTGCGCGAGCAGATGCGGCAGCAGCGCACGCTGTCGATCGATGTCGAGCCGCTGACCAACTCGCTGATTGTCTCGGCCGACAAAGCGACGTACGACATGATTGAAGAGTGGGCCAAGACGCTCGACGAGAACGCCGCCGGGGCCAGCAACGATCCGCAGATCTTCGAGCTCAACAACGCCAACCCATGGGAAGTGCGGAACGTACTGAACCAGACGTTTATCCCGCGCGGCTATGGGCGTCGGCAGCAGCCCGGCAAGGAGATCAGCTTCGCGGTGATCGCCGGAACCAGCATCGTCGCGCAAGCGCCGCAAGAGAAGATGGCGGAAATCGCCAAACTCATCGCCGAGCTCGACGCGCTGACCGCCAAAGCGGTCGAGGTGCGCACGTACGAGTTGCCCGGCATCGGTGATCGCATCCGCGACTTCGGGCGCCAGGTCGAGCAAGCGGTAAACAAAAAGCTGCAGGGTCAGGCGGCCCGCGAGCAGGCGGTTAGCGTCTCGACCTACCCCGATATCGACACACTGGTCTTCACGGCGCTGCCCGACCAGTTCGTCGAAATCGAAAAGATGATGGAGAAGTTCAAGGGCGTGTTCGAAGGCGACACGCTGGTGACCGAGTTCATCAAACTCGTCCACCTCAACGCCGCCGAGGCCGCCAACGCCGTCGAGGAAATGATCGCCAATCGGCTGGCGACGGTGCAGCGGCGTGGTCGGCGTTCGACGCAGAACCTCAACGTGTTAGGCGACCCGCGCACCAACCGGCTGATTGTGACCGCGCCCGAGAAGGTGATGCCAGAGGTGCGCGAGTTGCTGACGCAGCTCGACGTGCCGCAGGAAACCAATCTCGGCCAGATGCGCACGGTCGGGCTGGCGGCTGTCGACGCGCAACAGGTCGCTCAGACGCTGCAGCCGATCTACAACGAGCTAAACCGCGAAAAGCGCGACGACGTGTCGTTCGTGCCGGTCAAGATCACGCCCGAGCCGATCACCAACTCATTGCTGGTGATCGCGGGCGACCAGGAGTTCGAAGCGATCAAGGTCGAGGCGACGCGCATCGACGAGGCCGTCGTCGCCAGCGACGTGAAGCCGCGGCGCTTCAAGCTCGAGAACATCGAGGCCGAAGAAGTGGTGCGCCTCGTGCAAGAGTTATTCCCAGCGCCGCAGCGACGCGGCCGCGGCTACAGCACCAGCATCACCGAGCAGGTGACGGTGGTGGCGGCCGGCGACGACGTGATCGTCAAGGCGCCGCCGCAGAAGATGACGCAGATCGAAGACTTCATTCAGTCGGCGGATGTCGACACGCCGTTCCCCTACACCATTCGCGCGTTTGACGTGACGCCGATGGACGCCGGCCAGTTGGCCGTGCAGGTGAACGCGGCGTTGATCGGCATGTTCGGCACGCGTGGCGGGATTCAGCCGGCGGCTTTCGCCGAGCCGGCGAGCAATCAGCTCATCGTGATGGCTCCCGAGGAGTCGCTCCCCTTCGTCCAGGGACTGCTGACGCAGGTGCGCAAGGAGATTCCCGAGGCGTTTCCGCAGAGCTATGAGCTGAACTTCGCACGCGCCCAGCAGGTGATTTCAACGGTCGACACCATGCTGAAGGCGAAAGCACTGGAGCAAAAGGGGATGGGCGGGTCGCGTCCCGAGATGCCCGTCTCGGTAGAGGCCGACGATCGCACCAACACGCTGGTGGTCTTCGGGCCGCCGCTCATTCAGGAAGCGGCCCGCGAAGTCATCGCGCTGCTCGACATCGACAAACCCAGCGGCGAGATCATGAAGATCGTGCAGGTCGAAGAGGCCGACGCACGCGAACTGGCCACGACGCTGAAACAGGTAATCAGCGGGCAGGGCGAATCGAACGATCGCAACCAGAATCGCTTCCGCCCGTGGTGGGCCGAGCCGGCGGATTCAGAAGACTCGGATGATGCGCTGCAGCGCGTCACGATCGTCGCCGACGAAACCAGCAACTCGTTGGTGCTTAAGGGGCTGCCGCAAGACGTGCAGGAAGTCGAGAATCTCATCGCCGACCTGGTCGAAGCCGGCTCCCGCTTGCCCGAAATTCAGCGTTACCAGATTCGCTTCGTCAACGCCGATCGCATGAAGACGCTGCTCGACAGCGTGCTGAGTGCGACGCCGTCGGCCCGCGACGTGGCGGTCGAGGTCGACGAGGCCCGGAACGAGTTGTTCGTCACCGCGCCCGAGCGTCAGCAGGAGCTGGTGGCGCGCTACGTGAAGCAATTTGACGAGCAGCCCGATGCAGGCGACCTCTTGAAACGCCCGGACGGTCGGCAAATCTACTTTGTCGACACCGTGCGCGACGCCTGGGACATCTCGTGGGAGGTCGAGGACCTGCTGCCGGCGGAAGGCGGTCCTGAGCTCGATCCCGATTGGGACGGGCGCTACATCAAGGTGGTCGCGCGGCCGGACGAGTTGCCGATCGTCGAGCAGCTTATCCGGCAGGTCGAGTCGCGGATGCGTCCGGAGAACACCATCGTTCAGGTGCAGCCGCGGGGCGACTATCAGCGCATCTTGCAGCAACTGCAGCAGCAATATCCCGACGTGCAGGTGCAGTCGCCGACGCAGCCCGACGGTCAGGACGACTCGCTGATCATCGATGTGTGGAAGGAAGGCGAGAAGCCGCCGGTCAAGCGTCGCAAAGAGCGCGAGCGCGCGGCCCGCGAGGCGGAGCGCGCTCCGCATGCGCAGCGCACACGGGTGTTGCCGATGCTGGTGGCGGCGCAAGGCTATCTGAACGCGCGCGATGAGGTGTTGCGCGAGTTGGAGGGCCGCCCCGCGACCGACCCAAACGCCGCGACGCCGCGTCCCGCCGCCGCGCTCAGCACGATCGAGGCGCCGCAACGCGAGAAGGTCGAGATCGTCGCAATGCCCGACGGTCGGCTGATCATCACCGGACCGGAAGATCAGGTTGAGGAAATTCAAGACACGCTCGACAAGCTCGAGGAAGACTTGCGCTTCGGCGAGGTCATCCGCGTCTTCCGCTTCCGATACGGTGATGTGAACTCAGCGGCCCAAATCATCGAGACGATGTTCAACGATCCCCAGCCACAGCGCGCCGCGCGTCCGCAGCCGCGGCAGAATCAGCAAAACCAGCAGGGTCAGCGCGGTGGGAGCAACAATCAGGACGGTGATGACGATCAGGCGACGATCGAACGCCTCCGCCAACAACTGCAGGAAGAGCAGCAGCAGGCGGCGGGTGGTCGCAGCGGCGGCGGCACGCGGGTGCGCATCGCAACGGACCCGAGCCGCAACTACCTGATTGTGAAGTGCGATGAGTCGGATCTGCCCGAGATTCTGCAACTCGCTCGCATTCTTGACGACGAGCCCGAGGTCGAGGTCGACGTGCGCATCTTCCAGTTGCGCACGCTCGATGCCGAAACCACCGCCGCCAACATCCGCGAAGTGCTCGGCATCGACAGCGGACGCGGCGCGCAACGCACGCCCACGCGCGGCGCACGCGGCGGCCGTCAGCAGCAACAACTCACGTCGATGCTCGAAGAGCAATTGGTGTCCATCGGCGGTGAGTCGGCCAAGATCGAAGCGACCAAAGTCGTGCCGAACACGCTCACCAACTCGATCATGGTCTCGGCCCCCGCCGAGGTGATGCAGATCGTCTCAACAGTGCTCGACGACCTGGCGGCGCTCGAGGCCCGCGGCGTCGCGCAGGTGGTGCACTACGAGCTTACCGAAGCGAAGGTGGACGACATTTTGCCGCTGCTCGAAGTCATTTTCGCCGGCACGCAGCAGTACAGCGCCGAGAATCCAGCTCAGATTGGACCGGTGACCGTCACGGGTGATCCACGCAACAACACGATCATTTTCGTTGCGCAAACCAAGGATATCGACAACGTTCAGCAGCAGATCGCGCAGCTTGACATTCCCGGCGAAGTGAGCAACGCCGAGACCTACGTGTGCCAATACGGCGATGCGACGGCGATCGCCGCCGCCGTCGAAGCCGTGTTCGACACGCAGAGCGCCCGCAGTGGTGGGGGCCGGCGCGGCCCAGAATCGGCCAGCGTGTCGCAAGCGGTGCGCGTGGTTCCCGAGCCGTCGACCAACGCGATCGTCGTGTGGGGGCCGAAGGAGCGACGCGACGACATTCTCGAGCAAATCCGCGCGTTCGATGAACGCTCGCGACGTGAGTTTCGCGAGATCGCCGTCATCCACGCCGATCCCGAGCGACTCGCCGAAACGTTGACGCAGATGTTCGGCGGCTTAGCGGCGACCGCGTCGGGCGCCGAAGGGCGCGGCGGCAATCGACGCGGCGGTCAGAGCTCGGCGACGGGTGGAAACGTCGTGATCGTCGGCGACAAAAACGCCAAGAAGCTGCTCGTCAGAGCGCCCGATGCGCTCTACCTGCAGATCGAAGACACCGTCGGTGTGCTTGATCAGCCTGACGAACTACTGCAGATCCGTCGTTTCCAACTGACGCACACCGACCCGATGGCCGTGAAGTCGCGGCTCGACCAGGCGATCGCCGAGTATGTGCAAGTCGCGACGCTCACCGGCGACAGCACCGACTTTGACCCGTTCACCGTCGTGCCGGATTCACGCACCAATAGCGTGCTGATTGTCGGCTCCGAGCGCGTCTTTCTCTTTGTGCAGGCCGTACTTGCCGAGTGGGATCGCGCGACGCCCGCCGAGTTTGAACCGGTGTGGCGCGTGATCGGCGTGCCGCGCAGCTACGACATCGGCCAACTCGCGGCGAGTGCGCAAGAAGCACTCGCGGCCACCGAAGCGATGTTCTCGGAGCAGCAGAGCCGACCGCCGCAGCCAGTGTCGATTACCGCGGAAGAGCGGTCGCACGCGTTGATTGTCGCCGGCGATCCGCGAATGGTGTCGAAGGTGGCGGGGCTGGTGGATGACATTCTCGAAGAAGGCGGCAAGACCGGCACAACAACGATCGTCATCGACACCGGCAACCTCAGCGCGCAGGAAGCGCTGCGCGTCATTCAGGAAGTGCAGCAGCAAACCGGCGGCGGCGGGGCGTCGCGACCGCGCGGCGTCAATCGCCGCAGCGGAACCAACGACCGCAATCGCAGCTCGCTGCGTCGCGGCGGCCGTCGCGGCACATGGATCACCCCCGCCGAAGCCGACGAGAGTGCCGTGCAACGCGGCGTTCCGCGCGACCGCGCGCCGCGAATGACGCAGCCTTTCGTTGCGTCACTCGTCTTGACCCCGCTGCTCAGCCTGCAGCTCATTGATAACGTCGCTGGCGCCGTCGAAGACGAGCGCCCGGGCGCACGCGCCGGCTTGCGCGAGCCGGTCGAGGCGACGCGCTTAGGACACGATCCGGTCGCCGATTCGCTTTCGAGCGTGCGACTCGGCGGACAGGTGCGCCAGCCGCAAACGTACGGCGGGCGGGCGATTGTCATGAGCGATCTGCCGCCGTCAACGCTAATCACCCCGAGCGATGCGACGAACGACGTCCCGTCCACGCCGATCGGAAGTCCGGTGGCGGCGGAGACGCGTCAGTCGCACGCGGTGGCGCCGTTTCCGCGGGACGCGGTCGGGCGCCCCATCGCGATCGAAACGCCCAGTGGCCGAACGCCGGTCGAGAGCAGGCCGCACGCAGCAGTGACTGAGACATCCTCGCGTGAACGTGTCGACTGGACCGCGTTGGCGGACGCTGTTCGGCGCAACGCGAGCACGACGTTGGCGACCGTTGCCGACGCGACGCTCGCTGCGGCGCACCAGTTCAGCGTCGAATTTGAGCGCGCCATTGATGCGCTCGGCGGCGCCGTGGCGCATGCGTGGCCGCACGAGGCGCCCGATAGGTTTGTTCTGCAGGGGCCGACGCGCGACGTGGTTGTGGTTGCAGCGCACCTCGCACCGCGCGCCCAGGAACTCGTCCTGGTGAGCGCGAGCGACAGCCCGTCCGCGCCGAAGGAGCGCAAACCGACGCCATCGCGCATCACGCGTGTGTGGCGGCCGGGCAGCGCTCAACTGGTCGCGGCGGATCAGGATCCAAATCAGTCGCCCGACCCGATTGAAGCGTTGCGCGAGCTGACGCGACGCCGAGCGGCTGAAGAAGCGCGGTCGGCGGAGTCAACCGACGATCGGCGAGGCAGCCAGCGGCGCACCCGCGTCGTGCGACCGGCGCCAGCCCAAGCGGCGGAAGGTGGTCGGCGAGCAGCCCCAGACACCGCCAACGCCGCACCCGGCGCCGCCAACCCAGCACCAACCGGCAGCCTCGATGTCAGCGGCGAGTTGCGCGGCGACGTGACCGCGGTCGAACTGTCGCCGAGCAAGGTGCTCGTGCAGGGCGATGAGGCCGATGTTGCGTTTTTGCAGCGCCTGCTGCAGGAGTTGTCGGCCGTCGCGCCCCAAACCGATATCGAAGTGTTCAAGCTCGAGGTCGCCAAGGCCTCAGCGCTCGCGCCGCTGATTGAGGAAATCGTGCAGGCGTCGATCGACGCCCGGGGACTCGATGAGACCTTCAGCATCACCGCCGAGCCGCGGAGCAACTCGCTCATTGTCGCGGCGACGGTGGATGTGTTGGACGAAGTCGCCGGAATCGTTCAGCGGCTCGACGACACCAGCATCGAGATCGGCGAGGGCGTGCAGACGAAGCGCATTACGTTGGAGCATGTGCGCGCTTCGGAAGCCGCGGCGCAATTGCGTCCGATCATTCAGCAGCTCAACGCGAAGCGCGAAGTGCCGGAAGAGGCGCAAGCCACCATCTCCGCCATCGATCGCGCCAACAGCATCATCGTGATTGGCACCACACGCGACATCGAAGAGATCACCGAGCTCATTGCTGCGCTCGACATTCCGCTGGAAGCCGAAGGCGAGCGCATCGGCGTGTTTAGCGAGATGCAAATTGTCACGTTGCAGAACGGCCGCGCCGTCGACGTCGCCGAAGTGCTTACCAGCATGATCGAAGCCGAACAAACCGCAGCCCGCGAGGCGGCCAGCGCCGGCGAGGCGGTCGGCGTTCCGGCGGTGCGCAAGCTGCAATTGGTCACCGCCGACGGCGACGAGCTGCCGCCGATCGATCTCGAGAAGCCCATCCGATTGATCCCGGAATCCGGAACGAACTCGATCATCGTCTTCTCGACGAAAGCGAACAACGATGCGCTCGTTCAGGTCATCGACGTGTTCGACACGTTGCCGCTCGGCGCCGAGACCGAGGTGCGGGCCTTCGTCTTGCAATACGCGACGGCCGAAGCGGTGGCGGGCGTGCTCGAAGAAGTGTTCGAGGAAGGGCGCGAAGTGTTGAGCCGACCGTCGGAGCAACAGATCGACGAAGGCGAACTGCCGCCGATGCCCAGATCGATCACCGGAGCGGGTCTTCCCTTTCGGGTGTCGGTGTCGTTCGACGCACGCAGCAACACAGTGGTGGTCGTCGGGCGTGAGGAGTCGATCAAGCTGGCCAGCGGTCTAGTGCAGGAGATGGATCGGCCCGGCGCCCAGCTCGGCTTGGATTCATACGTGCTCGGACCGCTGCGCTCGACGCAGGCGGTCGACCTGGAGGAGCGCCTGACCGAAGTGCTCGACGAACGCGCCGAAGCACTCGGCGACGGCGCGGAGCGCGACGTCGCGGTCGTGAAGGCCGATCCGCGCTCTAACTCGCTCATCGTCGTCGCCAACCCCGACGTCTACGGCCTGGTGCGCGATTTGGTGAACAAGCTGGATACGGCGGAGAGCTACCGCGTGGTGGATACCGTCTATCAGCAATTGGCGTACGCCGATGCGGCCAAGCTGCAGGACATTCTGACCCAGGTATTCGAGGCGAAGGACTCGGCGCGAACCGAGACCGAGACGCAGACCAGCGACTTCTTTTCCGTGCTCGCCGACCCGCGCAGCAATTCGCTGATTCTCACCGGAACGGAAGACTACTTGCTCGAAGCGAACGAGCTGGTCGAAGAACTCGATCGACGCTTCGATCCCACGGTCGTCTTTGAAATCGTCAACGTGCAGTTCAACAGCGCCCGCAACGTCGCGGCTTTGCTCAGCGAAGTCATCGAGCAAACGCAGAGTCAGTCGGACGGCGCGCTCACCGGCACACCGATTCATATCGCCGCCGACCCCATCTCCGACAGCATTCTGTTGGCGGCGTCGGCTGAAGACATCGAACCACTCAAGAAGTGGATCAACGAGTTGGACCGGCCGTCGGAAATCGGCCGCATGGTGCGAATCATTCCGCTCGAACGAGCGCTCGCCGAAGACCTCGCCGAGAGCGTGCAGGAACTGTTCGAGCAGACCGGCGATGAAGGTGAGTTGAACGTCGTGGTGCGCCATGACGCATTCACCAACTCGATCATCGCGACCGGGCCGCCCGGCGTGCTGAGTGATATCGAAGAAGTCGTGCAGCGGTTAGATCGCACGGAGTCGCTCTCCGGAGCCATCATCCGCATCTTCGAGCTCGAGCAGGCCGACGCCGAGGAAGCCACCGAGCTGTTGCAGAACATCCTCGAAGGGCGCGGCGGCGCTGTCGGCGCGGGTGCGGGCGGCGGCGGGTCGACGGCCGACGCCCTGAAGCAGGTGATGTTGCTCTATCAGCAGAATCCGTCCGACGGCCGCACGCTGCGCGCGATGCGTGAAGACATCACGGTGGTCGGCAACGTGCGCACCAACGCGCTGGTTGTCATCGCACCGCCCGACAGCATGCCGCTCATGGAGTCGCTGATCACCGCGATCGACTTACCGCCCGAGGCGGCCCGCATACGCGTCTTCCCCCTGCGCAACAGTGACGCGGGACAGATGGTCGAGCTGCTCAACGACCTGTTCGAGTCGGAAACGACGGCGACCACCGGCGAAGGCGAAGAGGAGCGCGAACTCACCATCGAGGGCGGCGCCACCTCGGGACGGCAAGACGTCAGCTTCGCCGCCGACGTCCGAACCAACAGCGTGATCGCCGCCGGAACGCCGGGCTATCTCGACCTCGTCGAAGAACTGGTGCTCTCGCTCGACGCGCAAGACATTCCCGAACGCAAGACGCTGGTCTACGCCCCGCGCAACAACCCGGTCGAGGCGATTGCCGACGCCATCAGCCAGTGGAGCGATGCCGAGCAAGAGCGACTCGACGACATCGGCGACGATGTCTCTGCGCTGCGCCGCGCTCAGGCCGAAGTGATCGCGATTGCGAGCGAAGATTCGAACCGACTGCTGATCAACGTGGATCCGCGCTACGAGGCGGAAGTGCTCGACATCGTGTCCGGGCTCGACCAGCCGCCGCCCCAAGTGTCGATCGAAGTGCTGATCATCGAGTTGCAGATGGAGACCACGCTCGAGTTGGGCATCGAGTTCGCGGCCCAAGACCTGGAGTTCACCGCCGCCGGGCCCGATGACACCACCACGTTCGACTATGTCTACGGCACCGATCTGGGCGCGTCGGGCGCGGGGCTGGGCGGCTTTTCGTTCACCATCGCCGGCCGTGATTTCAACTTCCTGCTGCGAACGCTGCAGACCGAAACCAATCTGCGCGTGTTGAGCCGACCGCACATCGTGGCGACCGACAAGCAACCGGCCACGGTCGAGGTCACCAACGACGTGCCCTACGTCAGCGCGACGAGCACGACCGACGCTGGGCAGATCACCACGTCGGTCGCGCGACAAGACATCGGCATCATCCTCGAGGTCGAGCCGCAGATTAATCCCGACGGCTTCGTACGCCTCATCATCACGCAGGAGATCTCCGACATCACCGATTCGACGGTGACCATTCAGCCCGGCGTCAACTCGCCAATCTTCCTGCGTCGCCGCGCCGAGACCGTCGTCACGGTGCGCGACAGCGAGACGATCGTGCTCGGCGGCCTCATCCAGCAGCGTGAGGAACGCTCTGAGAACAAGGTGCCGATCATCGGCGATCTGCCGGTCGTGGGGTCGCTGTTCCGTTACGACAATGACAATACGCGGCGCAACGAACTGCTCATCGTGCTCACGCCGCGCATCATCCGTACGGTCGACGACTTCCGCGAAGAGTCGTTGTTGCAGCGCGACAGCAGCCAGCTCGGCGACGAGGTGCTGATCAACCCGCTGATGCGCGGCCTGCAGCTTCCGCCGGAGCAGATCGTGCCGCCGGAGTATCGCGAAGAGTTGGGCCCCTATGAGTTGCGACGCTATCGCGATGAAACCGACGACGATCGCAATGACTTTCGGCGGCAGGACGAGTACGGCCCGCTCGGCGATCTGGAGCCGCTGCGCGAAGAACTGCGCGGCGGCGACAGCGCCTCCTATGACCTGCCGCTGAGTCAGGCTGACGCGGGCGGCGCGTCGGCCGTCAGCAATCGGCGTCGTCGTTGAGGTGCGTCATGTGTCGTGAGCGAGTCAGCGCGAAAGCGACTCGACGCGCCGCGCTCGGTCGGAAGATCGCGCGGCCACTGAGCGTCGTGCTGCTCGGCGTCGCCTGCCTGCTGACGACCGGTTGCGACGCGTTCCGGCGCGAACCCGCGTTCGGCGAACGCTTTGACGCGGTCGACTGGCCCACCACCGACAATATCACGCTCGTGTTCGCACCTTGGAAAGAGCCGATCTGGATCACCGATGACGGACGCATCGTCGGATTCAAGGTTCGCGCGTACTTCGTCACCCCGGAGACAGACAAGGGGGCCTTCGTCTCGGGCGACATTGTGGCGAAGACCTTTGTGCGGACCGGTGCAGACTCAAAATCGCGTCAGCTCGTGCATGAGTTTCGACTGAGCGAATCCGAGGCGCGCCGCTTTCGAATCAACAAACGCGCCATCCCCGGATACTCCTACGGGCTGGTGGTTCGCTGGCCCGACGATTTGGATTTGTCTGGCGGCAACATCGATATCGCCATCGAGTATCACGCGCTCAGCGGCAACGTCGTGCGGGTGCCCGCGAAGAGCTTCACCGTGCCGAGTGACCCCGTCGCCATGCGATAGAACACCGAACACCGAAAGGTGGAAAGAGCGGAACCAGTGTCTTGGGCGCGTTTCGCGATGTGGCTGCTCGCGGGGTATCTGCTGCAAAGCGCAGCGAGTGCACTCGACCTGCGCGTTCTGAATCAGCCGGTTGTTGATGTGTTGCTCACGCTCGCGCTGGCGTATGCGCTAACGGCCCCACGCGACGCCGCTCGATTCGCCGGGCTGTTCTGCGGTCTCGCTTACGACCTTGGCGCCAGCGGCCCCATTGGAGAACACGCCGTCGCGCTCGGCGTGGCGGCGGCGGTCGTCGTCGCACTGCGCGACGCACTGCGCGTCAACCAAGCCGTCGTGCGGTTCGGGTTGGCGTTCGTCGGCGCCGGCGTCGCGGTCCTGATTCGCGCAACGCACGCCTCGCTGTGGCAGAACGCAGACGCTTCGCTCGTTTCGATCGCGGGCGGCGGCGTCGTGATGGCGGCGATCGCCGCGTTGCTCGCCGCGATGCTCGCGCCGCTTGTCGGCGAAGCCGGGCGGCCGCGGCGATTTCGCTTGCGATCGGCCGGGTAGACCGCCAAGCTAGTGCACGTCGCAAAGCCCGCGACGATGACCGATCCCATCTTCAGGAGCTGCTCATGGCGACGATCCAAGCCGTACTCAGCAAGAAGGAAGGACGGGTCATTCGTATCGCCCGCGAAGCCACCGTACTCGAGGCCGCGCGCAGCATGAACCAGCACCGCATCGGCGCGCTCGTCGTGACCGAAGGCGACAAAGTGGTCGGCATCTTTACCGAGCGCGATATCCTAAACCGCGTGGTCGCGGTCGAACGCGATGCGGCGCAGGTGCGCGTCGAGGAAGTCATGACCGCGCCGGTCGCGGTCTGCACCCCGCAATCAAGTCTTCAGGAGTGCCGCGGCGTCATGCGCGAAAAGCGCATCCGACACCTGCCGGTCGTCGACAAGGAGCAACTGGTGGGCATGATCTCCATCGGCGACCTGAGCGCGGAAAACGAGGCCGAACAGGCCAGCACGATCTCCTATCTCTATGAGTATCTCTACGGCGAGTGGCCGGAAGTGGGAGGCGGAATCTAGAGCCGCCGCGCCGCGCTGGCTTGCCGTGCCCATATGCCGCCTGCGCTCACGCCGACACTACTGCTCGAACTCGTCGGAATCGGCCTCGGCGCCGGGCTCATCGGCGGCCTGCTGGGCATCGGCGGCGGGGCGGTGATGATTCCCGCGATGGTGTTTGTGTTGGGGGCCGAGCGCTTCGGCGTCGAGTCGTTTCACCTCTACAAGCTCGCTGCGATCACCACAACCATCGTCTTGTCGGGTCCGGCTGTGGCCCGCCATGTGCGCGCCCGAGCCGTTGTTCCGCGCATCGTTCGCTCGACCGCGGGCTTCGCGATCGTGGGCGTGTTCGTCGGAGCGGCGGCGGCGGCGCTCTTTGACGATCAGCAAACGGTGACCTTGCGACGTATCTTTGGCGGCTTCTTGCTGTTCGCCGTCTTCGTCAGCCTGGCGCAAACGGCCTGGTTGCGACAAGGTGGGAGTCTCGCGTCGTCAGCCCCCGTCCCGTGGCGCTGGGCGCCGTTCGGACTGCTCGCCGGGTTGCCCGCGGGCGTCATCGCGGGACTGCTCGGCGTCGGCGGCGGCGTCTGGTCGACCCCCATGCAGCGGCTGGTGTTGGGCGTGCGCTTGCGCAACGCGATCGCCAACTCGGCGACCACGATCCTACCTATCGCGATCGTCACCAGCATCGTCCTGGGAATGTGGGTGCACCGCGCGACCGAGCTCAGCATGTGGAGCGGCTATCTCATCGCCGCCTGTCTCGCGCCGGGCGCCATCGTCGGCGCCTGGTTCGGAGCCGGGTTCACCCATCGCGTACCCGTTCGCACGCTGCGGCTGTGCTTCGACGCACTGCTGGCCGTCGCCGGAGCACGGCTGCTGTTCGCGTGAGCAGGACGCATCTACTGCTGGCGTCAGCCCGGGGTTTCAGGACTTACGAATTGCGAGCTGTGCGCCGCGCGGTCGATGTCGCGCCCAGCGGGCCGTGACGCGTGGGCTTCGCGCGCCGCTGTGAATGCAGCGTCACGCGTCGCTGCCGTGAGGGCGCCGCCGGATCGCGCCCGGCCGGGACACGTGCAAAGGAAAGACGCCGACCGCCGGCCTATCACCGACGATCGGCGTCTTCGCATGTCGCTGGTCTGCGAGCCCCGACTGCCCGGCGTGGCGCCGGACAGTCAGGTGCAGAAGATCAGCACATCAGCTTACTGGCACGCACCGCCAACGACCGCCGCAACGAACGGGTCGATGTCGAGGGCGTTCACGAAGCCGTCATCGTTGGTGTCGGCGGCTTCGAGCGAGCAATCGGCGTCGCAAGTCGCACCGCTAACAACCGCCTGCACGAAGCAGTCGATGTCGAGCGCGTTGACGAAGCCGTCGTTGTTCACATCGCCGCAGAGGCAGCCGCTTCCGCCGCCCGGCAACGACACGGTGCCGATGTACTCGTTGTTGTCGATGCCGCAGGGGAAGCCCGACCGGATGTTGATGTCAGCCGGTTCGCTGCTATCGGCCAGGAACACCTGCAGGTAGTAGCGCTTGCTGGGCTGCGCATCGACGATGACTTCATTGACGCCGCAGGCGCCCGGAGCCGAGACGGTTTCACCGAGGAATACCGCCGTGGCCGGATCAGCGCCGATGTCGCCTTCGAACACCGCCACGTAGGTGGGGCCTTCAGCCTCGACCGACCAGGTCAGCGGGGTGTTCGGGTCGATGCCGGCCGGCGTGTCGACGCGATAGAAGTCAAACTCGGCGATGCCCGAGATGCCGGTCTGAGTCGGCACATACGAGCCCCACAGCGTGCCGCCAACGCTGACGCTGTTGTCCGGACCGAGCGTGAGGACTTCCGCACTCGCGGCCGAGCCGTTCGGCGTACCGTCCGAAGTCTCGTTGCAGGGCTCCGCTTCGAGGACATCCGCGGTGGAGAGATCGACGTCGCAGGTCAGCTCAACCCACGAGAAGGTGATCTGGTAGTCGATGGTGTCGCCGTCGGCACACGAGCCGTCGGTCGGCAGTTCCTTGCGGAAGAACCAATCGAATCCACCGGCCACACCGTTCTGACCAGGGCCGACGTAGAGCTTCTCGTTGTCGGTGATGGCGTTGTTGCCGCAGAGCGGGAACGGTTCGAGGGTGATGAAGCCGCTCCAGTTGTCGCAGGTCGAGGTGTCGCCGAACGGGATGTAGATCAGCGAGCCGAGCTCAGGGCCGAACTCCGAATCCATCTCGACGGTCATGTGCTTGACCTTGCTGTTCGCGGCGCTCTCGAGGCGGAAGACGTCGTAGTCGTAGTCGAGCTGACCGTTGACCACGTCGCCGTTCGTGCCGCAGAACGTCTCGCCGTTCTGGGTGATGGTTTCGAAACCGCCCATCTGGGTCGGCAGCACGGATGAGATGCAACCGATGTCGCGGCCGTCGCAAGCCTCTTCAGCGACCGTGTCGCTCGGGTCGCAGTTGACGACGCAGGCGCACGAGCCGCCCGGCGGGGGCGTCAACGTCGCTTCGATGATGTAGTTCGAGATCGGATCGACGCAATTGCCGCCGAGCCAGAAGTTGTCATCACCAAGCGAAACGGCGTACTGGTAGGTGCCGGCCGGCAGGCAACGGGTGTCGACACCAGTTTCGCCGCAAGCCGCTTCCGTCACGAAGAACGTGCCGGTCGCGGTGATGGCGCTGCAGCCCGAGCCGCCTTCGGTGACCTGAACCATCTCACCAAAGATGATGTTGAACTCAGCCGTCACCGAGATATTCAGCAGACCTTCCTGCGGAATCGTCACCTGCCAGATGTCGAAGTCGTTCTGACGCGGAGCATTCGGATCACGCGTCTGCGACAGCGTCGCGCAGACCGGCGTGTCGAGCAGCAGATTCGGAATCTGCAGCGTCGGCGGGTCAAAGCACGGCGTCTCGTTCGTGTCGCACAGCTCCGCCTCGATCACAAACTCGTTCGGATCGCAAACGATCGAACCGGTGCACGGCGTGCACGGCGTGCAGTTGACCGTCAGTTCGTACGCGTTGTTCACACCGCAGGTGAGGTACGAGCCGCTGATCGGCGCAACGTAGATGTAGAACGTGCTGGCGCCAGGCGACACGGGGAGGCACGGCGCGACGCTGCCCGACTCACAACCGCCGTTGCGGAGCACGTCGTTCGGCTGCGTGGTGCCGAGATAGGCGTCACACTCGCCCGCGTTGAGAATCGGGGCGCCGAGCGGATCAACGCCGGCGATACCGAAGATGGTCGGGAATTCCGACGTGACGGTGACGTTGAGCTCAACCGCGCCGTCATTCGGATCGAGCTCGATGCGGTACCAGTCGTAATCCTTCAGGGGATCTGGAGCGCTGAAGTCAGGCGAGCTCGGGTCCCAACCGCTGGCGTCAGCGGTGCCGGCAACGGTCTCGCCGCAGCTGATCGAGTCGGTGGCGAACGTCGGGAGGCCCTCGTTGCAACCGTTGTTCGAGTCGGCGCCGCAGGTCTCCGCTTCCGGACGACCCGTGCTGACCAGGTCGCACGCCTCTTCAGCCTGGAATTCGAGGTTGAAGTCGAGATCCGAGAACTCGTCGACACCGTCAGCGACGATGAAGTACGTCGTGTTGGCCCGCAACACGAGACCCAGAATCTGCGTACCAAACGCACCGTCATTGCCGGTGGGCTGGCAGTTCGGCATCTCACACGCCACGAGGTTCGCGTTGTTGCCGCAGTTCCCTTCAAACACGTACAACGCGGTGGTCGACGTGTTGAAGCCGCAGTCCAAGCAAGTGGCGATTTCAACCACGACGTCGTTCGCACCGACCGTGTAGCTGAAGACCGCGTCCGGGCCGAGGCCGTCATAGTCGCCCCAGCCAAAACCGGCCGTCTGGTTGATGAAGCCGCAGAACGCGTCAAGGTCATCGCCGAGACCGAAGAGTTCGACGCACGTGTTGGGGTCGCCGCCGGCGTACCACTCCATTCCGTCCGGATAGAGTCCGGTCGGAATCACAGTGGCGCTGCCGCAGTTCGGACCGAGCGGTCCGGCTGACGCCTGGGGTTGAATCGCACCGCCGCCAACCTCGTGGGTCGGCATGATCGACTGTGCGGCAAGGTAGTCTTCGAGCGCTGCGTCGGCCGAAACGCCGTACGCATCACTTAGCTGCGGCGTCCGCGGACCAGCGGCGATCGCTGAAGCCGCAAGCGCGGCGACGAGCGACGTGCAGCACAAACACTGGAGCTTCGTCATTGCGTGTCCTCCTCTCCCAGCAGCCGGCTGGAGAGCATTGATGAGGGCCGGCGAGGCACACACCCACGCCGGCCAAACCGTTCTTCCGGAAGATCAGAAGTCTTCCACCATCCTGCAGAGCGCCGGCTGCATGCACCGGCGTGGAAATGGACTGATGAGGCAAATAGCCGTTGTCGCTGCGTGTTCGCCGTGTCCGAGCGGATATCGAACCGAGAAAATCGACGCACGGGTTGCGCTACGCCGCAACTCAACAAATCCAAACGAGCAATGTAAGCAATTGCTAAGGAGTGAATCAAGAACGTCCTCGTTTTATTGGTCAGACCCATCGCGACTGGATTCAGGTCCAATAAAACTACCCTCTGTTTCGGACCAACGTTGACTCACAACGCGAACAGCCCTACCAACTCTCTCCATCGGTCGGTCGCGTCCTGGTCACGAACCGCTCGCGCAACAATGCGACCGGAGAATTCACTCGATTGATGTGCGCTGAAGCAGCGTCAGGGGGTCGGGGTCGCCAGCCGTGTCGCGCTCGCCGCCAGCCGCACGTTGCTGCTGGCGAAACCGGCAATGTTTGCTCGCTCGATGAACTTGCGAACGCGGATCACAAGCGGCGCCCCCTGCCGAAACGGCTGCAACGCCGCCGCGTCGAACGTAAACGAGCCGGCATCCGGGTGCGGTCCGAATGTCGCGCGAATTTCACTTCCAAACAGTGTCTGCGCGAGCTCGATCTCGACCTGCAGATTGGGATTCGCGGCCGACCAGTTCAGCGTAAAGCCCGATAGCGACGCGTCACCCGACTCCGCCGGGGCCGTAATGTCGAACAGCTCCGGGCCGCCGACCGTGGTCGCCTCGGTGCCACGCGTTGGCTCCACCACCTGCACCACAAACTCGCTGCCGCTGGGAATCGTCGCCGAGTATTCGTTCGCACCGAACGGACCGCTCAAGGCCTGACCGTCAATCAGCACCGACTGGTCATCCGCGATCGTCACCAATTGCCCCCGCGCGGTCCGAAACGTCGCCGTCACTTCCGTATCCGCGCCCATCGTTGAAAACACAAACCAGCCCTGCAACTGATCCAGCGGCGTCCCGTCAGCAACCGGGTCAAACGTAAAGGTGCAACTGGTCAAGCCGAGCCCGGCAAGAGCGATCAGCGGGCGCAGCGTGCGGCGCACGCGTCGGACGACAGACGCGGTAGGACGGATCAACATGCTGCGCTACTCCGTGATGGTCAAAACGAAAGCCTGCGATGCGACACTGGCCGGATCATCGCTGTCCGCGACTTCGATCGTGAACGTGAATTCACCCGCGCTCGTCGGGACACCGCTGATCGCGCCCGTATCCGGGTTCAGCCGCAACCCCGACGGCAACACGCCGGACAACGCCGCCACCCGCCACGAGTACGGGGGCGATCCGTCGACCGCTGCTATGGCCTGGCTGTAGCTCACCCCGAGCTGCCCCATGGGCAATGTCGTCGTGGTGATGCTTACCGGACGGGGTTTGATCTCGATTGAGGTGCTGAACACCGTGGTCTGGCTCGGCGAGCCGGAGTCCGTCACCCGAAACTGCAATTGCACCGCTTCGGCCGGAAACTGCGGCGTGCCCGAGATCGTTCCGGCGACCGGATCGAACGCGAGACCCGCCGGCAATCCCAGCGATTCAAAACCGTACGGGGGCTCGCCGCCGCTGGCCACGACACTGCCGCTGTACGCCTCACCCACGCGACCCGCGTTCAAAGCGGCGTTCAGCACAAGCGTGGGAATCACGCGCAGCGTCTGCGAAAACTGGCCGCTGCGGACGAACAGGCTGCCATCCCGCGCCGTGACCGTGAAGGTAAACGTGCCCGGCTCCAGAGGCGTCCCCGTCAGTCGGCCGCTTTCGCGGCTCAGCGTGACGCCGACTGGCAACACGCCACTCGTCACCTCCCACGCTGTCGCGGTGTCGGGCTCTGCGAAGACGACCGCCTCATAGGCGCGCCCTTCCACGGCATGCGGCAACGTGGCCGGTGTGATGTTCAGCGGAGCGGGTTGCGGCCCTGGTATGCGAATCAGGCAGCCAGCCGCGCCGCACGTTCCGACCACAACCAGGAACGCAAGCGACAGACGCCGTAAGCGCGAGTGAATCACAGAGCCTCCTTGTTCTGCGTTGCAGCGGGGTGTTTTGCTGAAACTCGCACGTATTGTGCGGCGTCGCCAAACGCCTCGCAACAGTCGGCGTCGAATTGGAGCGACGTCGTGCTGCGAGCAGAATGCCAGCCCTGCGGGTTAGCGGGTTGACGCCGCCAACCGCTCGTTCGCCCGCGCGCCGGGCGCGTCGTATCGACCTGACGCGTCATGCGTCCAGCGGTGGGGCTGCGTCGTCGGGGCGGGCTTGTCGCGCGCTTGCAGCGCCCGCACTGCGGCGAGCGTGCTCTCTTCGAAAGCGCGAAAGGCGGCGTACGCGGCGTCGAATGGCCGTGAGTCTTCCACGTCGGCCGCGTCGGCCAATTCCTCGGGAGTCTGGTGGTCTTCGTCTCCCAAGATCTCGTCTCGATGTTGGATCGCGGCGACCGGGCTGCAGCCACGCGCATCGTACAGCACGCCCAGCGCCTCCCCGGCATTCGGACCCACGCGCTCCGCCGAATACGTCAAAAGGAAGTCCGCCCCCAGTTCACGCGTCAGCGCGCACAGATCACGCGACGGATGGTCGATGCCGCGCAGCAGGACTGGCGAGATGTAGAGCACATCCGTCACGCCGAGATCGCTCTTGAAGAGCTCCGTCCAACGTCCTTGCTCGGCTGGGCTGAGCGCCTCCACGTCGAGCTCGGTCTGACTGTGATCTTCGGGCAGTCGCAGCCGCGCCACGGCGATCCGCATTGGAAAGCGACCGACGCTACGTTCCGCCCGGATAAGCAGATACGTGTTTTCCGGGAGCTCAATCGCGGGCTCGAGCGCATTGGCCGGCGGGATGGCGCGATAGGTGACCAACGGCTTCTCAGGCGCGCAGGCCGGCGCCAGCAACAGAACCGTAGAGAACGCAATGAGCGAGCTGCGCAACATGTGCCGGTCTCCTTTAGGCCGGGCGACGGGGCGTCGCACCGACTATCGACCACTCAACGCCCCGGCTGCAGTTACACATCGCCCCGCAAGTTACTGATCACGCCTTACTCACGCCCCGGCGCCCGCGAAACGATCTATGCGACGGAGCCGCAGTCTCTGGAGCCGTAGTCTCTCGGAGCGATGTCCGCTTGTCTCTGCCGCAGCTCGAAGCCATGCCGGGAGTCGCGTCGCCTGCGCCGATCGACGCGCGCCTCACGAGTGCGCGCGGCAACCGTCGCCGCGCTACAACGCCTGAGGCGGCTCCGAAGCCGGAGCAGGGGTCGCTCTGGCGCCACTCCCACCAAGCCCGACCACTTTACTGGTTGATGCTCGATTGGGGAGTGGCGGCGCTCAACACCGCGCTGATCTACGCCCTCATCGTTCACAACAATCCCGCGTTTTCATGGGTCGCAAACACCTGGCTGACCTTCACGGTCTATGCGGTCTGTCTCACTTTCGGTGGTGCGGTCGCCGGCTTGTACGAGCGTCGCACGCTGCTGCTCACCGGGCGAACCCTGCTGCGAAGCGTCCTCGCCCAACTCATCACCCTGGCCGTCTGGTACACGGTGATTCACGCGGCCCTGTACGTCGCCCCCAGCCGCCTGATCGGCCTCTATCTCGCACTCGGTCAGTTGTGCCTCACGATCCCGCTCCGCTGGGCGGCCTGTCGCGCCGCCGCCGGCGCCCCCTTGAATGTCTTGTTCATCGGCGGGGCGGTCGGCGCGCGGCAACTCGCTCACACGCTTCACGACGCCTGGCGCGGACACTACCGCGTCATCGGCTACGTCTCGCCACGCCAGGCGGCGGCTGGCAGCGCGTTCGTCGATCTCGATGACGACACGCTCCGCCGTACGAGCTTCGACGCGTCCGGCGACTGCCCCTCCCGCTCGCGCTTCGAACCCGATCCCCCGGCCAGTCCCGGCGTGCGACGACTCGGCGGACTCGACGAGATCGATCACGTGCTCGACCGCGAAGGCGTCGCGCAAGTCGTCGTCGACCAGACCATCAGCAACGATCGCGAAATCGAAGCCGCACTCGTCACCTGTCTCGAGCGCGGGCGACGGATCACCTCCGAGACCGTCTTCGCCGAGTCGCTGCTCGGCGAAGCACCAACCCACGCGCTCAACACGCAATGGTTCCTCCTGGCCGATCTCAAGCTCACGAGCGGGTACGACGCCGCCAAGCGCATGGCGGACGTCTGCAGCGCATGCCTCGGGCTGCTCCTGACCGCGCCGCTCTGGCCCCTCCTCGCGCTGCTCATCAAGCTCGACAGTCCCGGCCCCGTGCTCTTCCAGCAGAAGCGCGTCGGTCAGTTGTCGAAGCCCTTCACGATCTACAAGTTCCGCACCATGCGACAAGACGCCGAACGCGACGGCGCGCAGTGGGCCCGCGTCGGCGACGCACGCGTCACCCGTCTCGGCCGCTTCCTGCGCCAGAGCCGACTCGACGAAATCCCGCAGTTCTGGAACATCTTGCGCGGCGACATGTCGCTCGTCGGCCCGCGACCCGAACGACCCGAGTTCGTCGATCAACTCGTCGAACGCATCCCGCACTACCGCGAGCGGCACCTGATCAAGCCCGGACTGACGGGCTGGGCGCAGATCAACTATCGCTACGGGGCCAGCGTCGAAGACGCCCAGCGCAAACTGTGCTTCGACCTCTACTACCTCAAGCATCGCAGCTTCGAACTCGACCTCATCATCATGATGCGCACCTGCGGGGCCCTCGCGCTCGGCGCCCGCTAGCGACCGTCCACAGCGGCCACCCAGCGCCAACATCCTCTTGGGCGCGGCCCGGTGGTTCGGTACGCTAAGCGCAACGCCTTTGATCAGGAGGACCGCCATGGACCCGACCACGACCGACTGGAGCAAGCTGCCGTTTGCTTATCACGAGACGCCGCTGAACATCCGCTACACGTTCAGCGACGGCCGTTGGGACGAGGGCGTACTCACCTCTGATCAAACCATCCCGGTGCACATCGCCTCGACCTGTCTCCATTACGGCCAGCAGTGCTTCGAGGGCCTGAAGGCGTTCACCACGCGCGACGGCGATGTGGTCGTCTTTCGACCGGATGAAAACGCCGAGCGGCTCGAGCGCTCCGCCAAAAAGATTTGCATGCAGCCCGTTCCGCGACCGCTCTTTGTCGACGCGGTGCGCCGCGTCGTCGACGCCAACCGCGCCTTCGTCCCGCCGTACGGATCCCGCGCGAGCCTCTACATTCGCCCGCTGCTGATCGGCGTCGGGCCGATGGTCGGGGTCAAGCCGGCGCTCGAGTACGTCTTCCTCATCCTCGTCACGCCGGTCGGCCCGTATTTCAAAGACGGCTTCAAGCCGGTGCATCTCGTCGTCGAGGAAGAGGTCGACCGCGCGGCGCCCGGCGGCGTCGGCGACGCCAAGGTCGGCGGCAACTACGCCGCCGGACTGCGCGGCACCCTTGGCGCCAAGGCCCGCGGCTTCACCGAAGTGCTCTACCTCGACGCGCGCCAAAAGAAATGGCTCGACGAAAGCGGCCCCGCCAATTTCTTCGCCATCACGCAAGACGACCAGTACATCACGCCCCAGAGCCCGTCGATCCTGCCGAGCATCACCAACAAGAGCCTCATCACCCTCGCCGACGAGATGGGATTACGCCCTGAGCGACGATCCATCGCCGTCGACGAGATCTTCACCTTCAAAGAGGCTGGCTGCTGCGGCACAGCGGCGGTCATCACACCCGTCGGCTCGATCACCTATCGCGACCGCAAAGCGACCTACTGCCACGACGATCAGCCCGGCCTGCGCTGCAGCGAGCTGTACGACCGGCTCACCGCGATCCAGGTCGGCGACGCGCCCGACCAGCACGGCTGGCTGCACGTTGTGCCCGAAGGCGTCGCGGCAGGCGTACCGACGGCGTAGGGTGGCCTCGCGAGGCGTCCGCCCGGGCGAGAGCGGACGACCGTTCGCGTACTTGTGCGGATCCGCGGGAGGCACGCACGTGTCGTCGCCAGCCTGGCCCCAGCGCCTGAATCGCTTTCGCTACGCTCAGCTCGCGATCGTCTTGCTGCTCGCGACGCCCCTTTTACAAGTCGTTGCCGAGGCCCGCGCGCCGGCGCCGTTGTGGCGGGCGCTGCTGACCCTGGTGGCGATTTCCGCCCTGCTGGCGGTATGCACCTCGCAGCGCCAAGCGATCGTCGCTGCGATTCTCGGCGTGCCGTGGGTCTATTCGCAGTGGGACTGGGCGCTGACCACTGATGAAACGCTCGCAGCGACCGCCAATTTCGCCGGCATGCCGTTCTTCGCGTATGTCGTCGTACGCGTGTTCGCGGTCGTCTACCGTCCCGGTGAAGTCGATCGCGAACGCTTGTTCGCCGCTGTTGCCGGCTATGCGCTGTTGGTGTGGGCGTTCGCGACGTTCTATGAGCAGATGCTCTTCTTCGATCCCGGCGCGCTTGGCGTCAAACAACCCGCCGACGTCACGCAGCTCGATCTGGTCGCGGTCGCCACTTACTTCAGCGTGGTCACGCAAACGACGCTCGGTTACGGCGACTTCACCCCCGCGCCGGGCTGGCCGCGAGCACTCGCGATGCTACAACCCATGCTCGGCACGTTTTATCTGGCGGTGACCATTGCACGGCTCGTCGGGGTACGGAGCAGCGAGTCACGCGTCGGCTGACACGATGACGCCGAATCGCATGCGCGTTCCAGGCGTCATCGCGTATTCGTTCAGAAGTGCTACGAGCCGCCAGCGAGTTGCTCGTCGAGAAAATCGCGGGTCGCGTCAATCGCGATTCCCTGTTGTTCAAAACGCGTGAGTTCCGACATCGGATCCGTCGGCGAGTCCGCGCCGGTCGGCTGCTGAAAGTAGAGATGCAGCCCCTGCGGAATCACGATTTCAGTGATCGCCGACTGCGACATCTGCGCCTGCATGACCTGAGGGAACCCGCTCGGCGGCTCCACATGATCAAACTCGGCGAGCAGAAACAGCGCCGGCGCCGAGACCGCGGGCAGCAGTTGATCGGGATTGGCGCCGGTCCAGAACGGGGCGCCCGTGGGCGCCCAGACCACGATCGCGCCCAGCGCGGGCTCTTCCGCTGCGACCATCGCGGCCATCGTGCCGCCGATGCTGTACCCGCCAATGCCGATTCGATCCGGATCGACAGCCACGCCGAGGTCCCCCGCGCGCGCCATCGCCAACGCCTGGCGCGCAAGATCCATGTTGCGGCGGTGATACTGAAAGTCGGTGAAGGTGAGGGGACGCGTGTCGGGAACGATCACCACGTAGCCCCAACTCGCCAGCGTCTCGTGCAGGCTCTGGTGGTAATAGTCGCGTGCGTTCGAGCCGAGCACCCAAATGAACGCGGGCAACGGTTCGGTCGCACCCTCAGGCGCGAACACGCTGATGCCGAATGGCGCCCCGTCGGCCCCGTTCGGCTGGTCGACCCGGCTCGAGTTCACGCTAAACGAGCCCAACTCCGCCGGCGGGGTGTCGAAGAAGTTCGCCGGCCACACCGGGAAGATGTCCCCGTCGAAAAATGGGCAGCCAGTTTGCAGCAAACTCACGCAAACCAAGACCAGTAGGGGGGTATTCCGTTTCACGGGCGGCGCGCTCCTGCAGCGGGTTTCGGCTAGGCGACCAAGAAGGTTACCGATCCGCGAGCTTCGCGTCATCCGGTGCGCCGCCCGGCCGGCCGACTGGCGGAGTGTGCGCAAAAAGAGGCCGGACGCCGATGGTATGTCGACGCCCGACCGGGAGGGGAAGAGGCCGCTCGTTTGGCGCCGGGAATCGTCGTTCGACATCTCGAGTGCGAACGACGCGACGCCAGGGTGTTCTGTTTGCCGCGTCTACGCGACCAGATCGCAGGGCTGCTGGTCAAACCGCACGCGCAGTTGCTCGATGATTTCGGCGTGGCGCTGGCACACGCGTGATTCGCTGACGCCGAGAACGGCGCCGATTTCCGCCATCGTCAGACGCTCGTAGTAGTAGAGCACGACGATGAGGCGGTCTTGCTCTTTCAGGCCGCGCGTCAGGTACTCGCGGATGAGCTCGCGCTCGGTGTGCTGCACCGGACCCGGTCGCGGATCAGCGGGCACCAACGAGCCGACGCGGGTTTCATCGTTGCGATCCATGGTGGTCTCCAGCGGGACAGAGTGCGACGCCAGCACCGTCTGCCGCAATTTGTTGAAACGTTCAACCGGGAGATCAAGCTCACTTGCGAGTTCGGTCGCCGTCGGCTGACGGCCGTTCTCAGCCTGAAAACGCGCATCGGCCGCAGTCAACGCGCGTTCGAAGTTCCGACCGGAGCGACCCAACGGGTCGATCTCGCGCTGCCAGTCGCGGATCGCGCCCACAATGCGCTGCCGACAGTAAGTTTCAAACTTGACGCCGCGCTCCGGGTCGAACGAGCCGACGGCGGCGATGAGTCCGTCTGAGCCGGCGCTGGCGAGTTCATCCGCGGAAACGCGCGGCCATAGGCGTCGCGACATGATTTCCGCGAGTTTGGTGACGATCGGCATGTAGTGTTCGATCAGTCGATTGCGTGATTCGACGGATTTGGTGCGACGATACGTGGCCCAAACCTCGCTGATGTCTTGGCTGCGCTGCAGCGACTGCGGCATTTGACGTGCTCCTCGTCTCTTCTCCAGGGCCACCACCGCGAAGGGTCGTTGTGCGGTGAGGTCGGTCTTCCGCTGACATCGGACTTATCGAAGCTTGCCTATCTTAACTTTAGTAGGCTCGCCATGTTTACCAAATTCACTCAAACCGGCGGTCAAGCCGCGTCCAAGCGACTGGATCGGTAAAATAAGAAGTTGCTGACAGGGCTGTCAACAGCAAAATTGTTAATTTGGATAATTTAGGGAATCAGCGAGGTTTCGAGCGAGGCCGTCAAAGCCCCCGCAAGCCCCAACGCGGAGTCATCAGCCCCCGGCGTCGTCAGCAAATAGGGACGCTTGAACTGCTCAGCAGCCCCGCCACGCGCCGCGCGCAGGCGGGCCAGCATCGCGGCGAAACACGACGCGGGCGCCTGACGCGACCGCAGTGGACCGAGGCGAAGCGACTTGCGCCGCGATCCGTACTCGTCGTTTTGCGCTTGCAGCGCATCGTCCAACACGCGCAGGAACGTCTCGCCGAGGAAAATCGGCGCTGAAACCCGATAATAAGGCGGCTCGGCCCAAACCGGAGCCAGCGTGAACTCGAACTCGGTTTGGTGCGTGCGATCGCATGCGTCGCGCATCGCTTCCATCACGTGGTGTTCGGTCAGTTTCTCGCCCGCCACCGACGCAACCCGGCCCGCGCGGTGCAGAAACGCCAGTTCCGGCGTCGATCCCCGCCAGCCGGTCACACGCACCACATCGTCCAAGCGATAACGCACCAGTCCGCTCGTATTGGTCACGACCACGAGATAGTTCTCGCCGAGCTCCAGCTCATGCGGCGCGAGCGTCGCGGGCGCCGTTGCGTCGGCCTCACGCTCCGGGATGAACTCAAACACGCCCGAGGTCGGGTCCAACACCCCGCTCGGCGTGTCGTCGGCGAATGGGATCGTCACACGACCCTCGCTGGCCAGCAGACCAATGTCGCGCACCGGACACGGCCCCCACCAATCTGACAGCCGCCGCAAGTAGTGACCCATGCTGCCGCCGGTCCAACACGCGATGAAGTAGATTCGCCAGTAGTCCGCCGGACGGAGGCGCCCGTGCGCCGCGCGCAGACGCTCGAGTTCGCTGGCCCGCTCCGGCTGCGGCCTGAGTGGCGCCGCGAGCGTGCGGTTGATGGCGGCGTCTGGCGCGAGGTGTGAGTCCAGCACGCCGTCGCGCACGTCACGAATTAGCCGCTCGCTCTCCTCGTTCGCAATCTCCGCCATGCGAATCAGGGTCGCGGGATTCGCCGTGACCGCGAAGCCGACGCGCTTCTCGATCCCGAGGCGCATCAACGTGTAATAGCGGCTGCGCGGATCCGGCAGATACGCGACCTCGGGACGACCGACGTACAGCCGACGCACGATGCGTTTCTGATGGCGCGCCAGAAGGCCGGTGATGGCGCCGAACGGCACGCCCGACGCCGTCCGCCCTTCGTCCATCCGTCCGCTGCCTTGCAAGATGTTCTTGAGAACCGCCCCTCGAAAGTCGGTCAGCAGCTTCACGCCGAAGATGTTCCAGCCGCGCTTGTAATCGCGCGCGAACTCCGGCGTCACCGGGATGAGTTTGCGACGGCTGGTTGTGCCGCTGCTGGCGGCGAACATCAGGATCTTCTGCCCGCGTCGAAAGACCGCCGCGACATCGCCGTCGGCGACCCGATCGATCACCGGAGCGAGATCTTCGTAGGTCATCAGCGGCACGGCGCGACGCAGGTCGTCAGGACAGCGCACGCGGTCGAGCGCGTGCTGCCGCGCGAAGTCACTGCCGGCCGTCACACGCAGCGCCCGATGCAACGCCTCCGACTGCGCTTGTCGCACATCGGCCAATTGCCGTGTGAACCGCCGGTAGATCGATCCGGCATGCCAAATGGCGATACGCGCGGCGGCGGCTTCAACCCACTGTGTGAACATACAACGACTCAGTGTGCGGCTAGAGAAGCGGCCGGCGTCGCAGTGCGGCGATCAGTCGACGACTCGACGCGCCCGGGGGCCGGATCCGCAGCCAGATGCCGATCAAAAAACGTCAGCAGCAGTCGCTCGTATTCCGAGCGATGCAGAACGGCGGCTTGGTTGTGGCGCGCGCCCGGCGCAATCCACAGCGTCTTCGGCTGACCGGCCAGCGCATAGAGCTTGCGGCTCTGCTCGACCGGCAGATAAGAGTCACGCTCGCCATGGACGAAGACCATCGGTCGCGGCGCCATGCGGCGGATCGCTTTGCGCACCGACGGGAACTGACAGCGAAACTCCCAGCGCGCGAACAGCATCATCGTCCAGCGCAGGAAGCGCCAGAACACCGGCGGATGATTCTCGTAAACGATCCGCACGCGAGCAAAGATGTACGCCCAACGCTGCATGAAATGCTCGATGGTCGTGTCGGTGCTAAACGCGCCATCGCAGAACAGCGCCGCGATGCGCGGGTTCTCCTTCGCGGCGAGGATCGCGGCGCACGCCCCCCGCGACACCCCCACCACACCGAGCCGCTGCTCATAACCCCGCTCGTCGAGCCAGGTGAGTGCATACGCCACCGCCCCGCGCATGTCGTCCAACTCGCGGTTGCTCACCCACTGGCGCGGCGTGTAGCCCGGCGGACACTCCGACTGGCCATGGGCGCGGAAGTCGAACGTGAATACGTCGTACCCTTGCGCGTGAAGCTCGCCGCAGTAGCGGCCGCACGAGTACATGTCCGAGCAAAACTCGTGCGCAAAAACGATCAGGCCGCGCCGCGGCGTATCGGGCGCCGCGCGAATCAGCATGCCGTGCAGCGGTAGGCCGTCATAAGCGGGAAAGGTGATCGACTCGCCGACCAACCGAGCAAAATCCAGGGGGTTCCGCGCCAACGGGGGCTTCGTGGTGCGCATGATATTGAGCGAGATGCGCACGTACTTCAGAATCACGAGCACCGGGACCAGGATCACCACGAAGATCGTGGTCACCATCGCCGCCATCGCCCAGTTGTTCACGAGCGCGTCGAGGACCGACCAGCTTAACAAGGCCCGCACTCCGCGGTGAGGGGAGAGGCGTCCCGCGCGACGCCCCATGCGTAGCTGACGCGAATGTTATGATCGACCCCTCGTATCCGCAACACTTGCGCTGCCGGCTTACGACGCCGGACGCTGCAGCAGGGCCGTCGCAAAACACGCAATCGCTTCCCCGCGGCCGATCGCGTCGAGGCGTTCGTTCGTGGTCGCTTTCACCCCCACCTGCGCGAGCGAAATCTGCAGCAACGCCGCGACACTTGCGCGAATCGCCGCCTTGTGCTCGGCAAGTTTGGGACGCTGGGCGTGGATGACCGTGTCGACATTGCCGATCTCCCACCCCGCCCCCGACACGCGCCGCCGAGCTTCCTCGATGAAGAGGCGGCTGTCAGCGCCGGCGTATCGCGGATCGTCATCCGGGAAAAGGTCGCCGATGTCCCCCGCGCTGATCGCGCCGAGCAGGGCGTCGACGATCGCGTGCAGCACCACGTCGGCGTCGCTGTGGCCCAGCAGGCCGAAGTCACATGCGATCCGCACGCCCCCCAGGATCAGCGGCCGGTCCGCGGTGGTGCGATGCAGGTCGTATCCGATGCCCGTACGGTGCTCCATGCCGACGCATCGTAACCAAAGCGCGTTGCTTCGGCAGCCAGAACCGCACGACAGAGCGAACCTCATATGGCGATGCGATAAACTGTAAACGTGATGAACGCCGCGTCGCGTCGGCCCGACCGACATGACAAACTGACGGAGTATCGCCGCGCCTTAGGGCGGAGCGGCGAGGTGTCGATTGGCGCTGGCGCACGACGTGCGCGACGACGTCTGGTCGGCCGCGCGCTGCTGGGGGTCGCCCTGCTTGCATCGGCCGGCGGGGTCTACAGCGTGTTGCGTCCGGCGGACGAGACACGCGTCGCGCCCACACGGGTCGCGTTTCGGTGCGAAGCGTGCGGCGTTGTGACGGCGGTCGTCGCCAATCGTCCGCTCATCGAACAACCACGCGCGTGCAGCGTATGTGAGGCTGATGCACTGACGCCCGAATGGGCTTGTCGCAATTGTCAGCAACGCTTTGTCGCGCCGGGCGCCGATATGGGTGCAGTGCGCTGTCCAACATGCGGGTCGACCGCATGCGGTTTCGCCGCCGCCCCGCACGACGTCGCGGCGAGCCCGCCTGATTGACGCTGTTTATCGGCGTTCATAGCATGTTGCTGGGGCGATAGTTACGCGGCGTAGCCGGCGCCGCCTCTCGACGCTTGGCCGGAGAGAATTCACCATGGCGAAAGCAGAGAACATCCTGTCGCTGGTCGACAGCCACCTCGACACCGAACAGTTCAAGCACCTGCACTGGGAAGGCAGTTTCTCCGAGTACCTCGAATTGGTGCTCGCGAATCCGCTCATCGCACGCAACGCGTTTCAACGCGTGTATGACATGATCCTCAACTTCGGCGCCACGCGCTACACCGCGCTGAAGCAGGACTACGTGCACTACAAGTTCTTCGACGACCCGTTCGACAACGGGGCCGACGCGATCTACGGCCTCGACGGATCGATCATGCGGCTCGTCGAGTGCTTCAAGTCGGCCGCGCACGGCTACGGCACTGATCATCGCATTCTCCTGCTGCACGGGCCCGTCGGGTCGAGCAAGAGCACGATTGCGCGCCTTTTGAAAAAGGGGCTGGAGCACTACTCGCGGCTCGACGAAGGCGCCCTCTACACGTTCTCCTGGCGCATCGAAGACGAAGATGGGAACGTCGAACTCCTGCCCTGCCCGATGCACGAAGAGCCGCTCCGGCTCATTCCGCGCGAGGCCCGCAAAGACGTCCTCGCACAGATCAATGCGAATCTGGAGGAGTCGCAGCACATCCGCGTCGAAGGCGAACTCGATCCCTTCTGCCGCCGCATGTATCAAGACCTGCTGCTGCAGTATGACGGCCAGTGGCGCAAGGTGCTCGATCACATCGTCGTGCGGCGATTGCTGCTGAGCGAGAAGGATCGCGTCGGCGTCGGAACCTTCCAGCCAAAGGACGAGACGAACCAGGACTCGACCGAACTGACCGGCGACATCAACTACCGCAAGATCGCGCAATACGGCTCAGACTCCGACCCGCGCGCGTTCAACTTCGACGGTGAGCTCAACATCGCGAACCGCGGCTTGTGCGAGTTCATCGAGGTGTTGAAACTCGACGTGGCGTTCCTGTACGACCTGCTCGGCGCCAGCCAGGAGCACACGATCAAGCCGAAGAAGTTTGCGCAGACCGACATCGACGAAGTCATTCTCGGCCACACCAACGAGCCGGAATACAAGAAGCTGCAGAGCAACGAGCTGATGGAGGCGTTTCGCGATCGCACGATCAAGATCGACGTGCCGTACAACACACGCCTCAGCGATGAAGTGAAGATCTACGACAAAGACTTCGGCAAGGAAAAGGTGCGCGGCATTCACATCGCGCCCCACACGGTCGAGATGGCGGCGATGTGGGCCGTGCTCACCCGACTCGAAGAGCCGAAAAAGGCCGGGCTGACGCTCGTGCAAAAGCTGAAGCTATACGACGGGCGCAGCGTGCCGGGCTACACGCAAGACGCCGTGCGCGAGTTGCGTGAAGAGGCGCCGCGCGAGGGCATGGACGGCATCAGCCCGCGCTACATTCAAGACAAACTGTCGAACTCGCTAGTGAGCGAGCAGGCCCAGCAGGAGCGCGCGATCAACCCGTTCATGGTGATGAACGAGCTCGAAGGCGGCTTGAGCCATCACAGCTTGATCAACGACGAAGAGCAGAAGAAACGCTACCGCGAACTGCTCAGCCTCGTACGCGAAGAGTATGAAGACATCCTCAAAGGCGAAGTGCAGCGGGCGATCTCGGCCGACGAAGACGCCATTACCCGCCTGTGTGCGAACTACATCGACAACGTCCGGGCTTACACCCAGCACGAGAAGGTGCGAAACAAGTACACCGGCAAAGACGAGGAGCCGGATGAGCGCCTCATGCGGTCGATCGAAGAGAAGATCGACATCCCCGAGGCGCGCAAAGACGACTTCCGCCAGGAGATCATGAACTACATCGGCGCGCTCGCCCTCGACGGCAAGAAGTTCGAGTATCACACCAACGCCCGGCTGCATCGGGCGCTCGAACTCAAGCTGTTCGAAGACTCGCGCGACACGATCAAGCTCAAGAACATCGTGTCCGGCGTGGTCGACGACGAGACGCAGGCCAAGATCGACGTGGTCAAACAGCGCCTCATCAAGTTCTTCGGCTACAACGAAACCAGCGCCACCGACGTGCTCAACTATGTCGCCAGCATCTTCGCCCGCGGCGATGCCAAGCAGTCGGACTAGCGCGACGGCATGATTCAGCGGATCGAGAAAGACTATCAGCGCTTCCGCCAGATTGTCCGCGGCAAGATCCGCAAGGATCTGCGCCGCTTCCTCACGCGCGGCGAATTGATCGGCAAAGAAGGCAAGCGACTCGTCAGCATCCCGCTCCCCGGCATCGATCTCCCGCACTTCCGCTACGGCGACAACCGAACCCAGGGCGTCGGGCAAGGCGAGGGCCAACCCGGCCAGAAGGTCGACGGCGACGACGGCGACGGCTTCACCGGCGGCGAAGAGCCGGGACAGCACATCCTCGAAGTCGACGTCTCGCTCGAAGAACTGGCCGACATCCTCGGCGAAGAGCTGCAACTCCCGCGCATCGAGCCGAAGGGTCGGCACAACATTTCAACGCAGCGCGAGCGCTACAGCAGCATCCGCCAGACCGGACCCGAAAGCCTGCGCCACTTCAAACGCACGTTCCGCCGGGCGCTGCGCCGCATGATCATGACCGGGCTGTACGATCCCGACGACCCCGTCATCATCTTCGAGCGGTCAGACAAGGTCTATCGCAGTTGGAAGACCGTCAAAAAGCCGCAAAGCAACGCCGTCATCGTCTACATGATGGACGTCTCCGGCTCGATGGGCCACGAACAGAAAGAGCTCGTCCGGCTCGAGGCGTTCTGGATCGACGCGTGGCTCCGCCGCAACTATGAAGGCATCGAGAGCCGCTATATCGTGCACGATGTGAACGCGGCCGAGGTCGATCGCGAGACGTTCTTCCGCGTGCGCGAAGACGGGGGAACGAAGATCAGCAGCGCGTTCCGTTCCTGTCGCGATCTGCTCGAAGCGAAGTATGACCCACAGGAGTGGAACATCTACCTGTTCCACTTCTCCGACGGCGACAATTCTTCGGAGGCGGACTCGCGCGAGTGCTGCCGCCTGCTACGCGAGAATCTGCTGCCCATCTCAAACCAGTTCGGCTATTGCCAGGTGGCCAGCGCCTACGGCAGCGGTGCGTTTATCAACGTGCTGCGCGAGCACCTCGGCGACGAAGAAAACATGGTGACCTCGCGCGTGAACACCAAAGACGACATTCTCGACAGCATCAAGGCGTTCTTCACGAAGGGACGCTGAACCGCACCACAACCGCGCGCCACGCTACGCCAGCAGCCCGCAGCCGCGCAAATAGCCGATCGATTCCGCAATCCGATCGCACACCATCCGCTCGGTGCGCTCTTCACGATCGAATCCCTCGGTCTCCAGCGTGTACGGCCCCTCGAAGCCGGCTTCGCGGAGCACCGCGACGTGCGCCGGGAAGTCGACCACCCCGCGGCCCAGCGCCGGAAACGCCCACGTGCGATACGCGCCCAGCGTATCCTTCAGATGAATCCCGGCCACCGCATCCGCCACCGCGCGCAGCTCGGCGACGGCGTCCACGTCGCGGTTATAGAAGTAGATATTCGCCGTGTCGTAGTTCAGCCGCATATGATCGTGGCCGATCCGTTCGAGCGATTGCCGCGCGACCTGCGCGTTGGTGAACAGCGGCGGGTGCATCTCCGCAGCCAGCACTACCCCCTGCGACGCGAGTCGTTGGGCGGCGTCGTGCAGCCGTTGATAGGCCTGGTCGAGCTCCGACTCGTCAATCTTGGCGGAGATAAACGCAATGCCGACACCCAGCGTCTCGAAGCTCGGCAGCAGCGCCGCGATCTGGTCGGCGTAGTCGGGCCGCGCAAGGTCGCACCGGCAGTGCAGGCTCGCGGCGCTCAGTTCGTGTCGCGCGAGTTCGTCGCGCAGCGTCCCCGCCGCAGCGGCCTCAGGCGCCACGACTTCGACCCACCGCACGCCCAGACTCGCGAGATGTTCGAACGCGATCGACTCGAAGGGTCGATAGATCGCCGTACGGCAGGAGAGTTTGATGGGGTCGGATTGCAAAGGACACCTCGTCGCGTGGGGGCTCAGGCGGTTGTCGGTCCCGGCGGCGGCGGAATGTCGGCCGCGAGGTGTTCACGCACGACCGTGTAGTGCTGTCGCCCAAGCCGCCCGACCGCGCGGAGCTTGGCCGTGTCGATCAGTCCATCGGCCGCGAGCAAGTCGTCGTCGATGTGCAGCGCCACCACGTCGCCGAACACCGCATTGCCCGAGCCGGGTGTGTCGCCGAACGAGATCACCTCGCGCAGTCGACATTCGATGTTGACCGGGCTCTCCTTCACGAGCGGCGCTTTGATGAGCCGCGCCGGCGTCGGCGTCAGCCCGCTGAAATCAAATTCGCTCTGGTCTGAAGGCAACACCGAACCGCAGCGCACCATCGGGTCCAGAATCTCCTCGGTCACCGTCGCGATGGCGAACTCTCCACTGGCCCGCAGGTTCTGCAGCGTGTCCTTCTCCACACCGTCCCGGCGAATGCTCGGGCAGACCATCACGATCAGCGGATTGGCCGACACCATGTTGTACCAGCTAAACGGGGCCAGATTCGTGACCCCCGTCGGCGAAACCGTCGAGACCAGCGCGATCGGCCGCGGCGCCACAAAGCCGATGCTGTGCTTGTAAATCTGACGCCAATCGTGCTCATCACGTGTCAGGTCGAGATACATGGCTGCTGGTCACTCCCGTTGACGCCCCGGCGGATCGGCCTCGCGTTCGCAGCAGCTTCGCACCTCAGCCCCGCGACGTCAAAGTCGCGAACGGCCCAGCAACGACCAACCGAGCCCAACGCAACTCCCCAGCACCAAGCCCCCCGCAACGCCGCTGCACACGCCGGACACGATGTCGGTCTGCAGGTTCGGCAGCGCCGTCCCGCATGGAAACACGGTCGGGTCATAAATCTCGGCCCCTGAGATACACCCGCTGATATCGCCGCAGATGTTGATGCAATGCGGGTCCAGCGTGCCAACCACGCGCACCGTGGCCCCAAACGGGTATCCCCCCGCGTTCGTCAGCAGGTACTCGCCATCCAGCAGCACACACCCGTTGCCATTCACCAAAACGCCGCACTGATCAAACGGCTGCGGACCGGTGATGCTCGGGTCAGACTGCGCGAAAGCCGGAATCGCGCCCAGCAGCGTCAACGCTGCGACGACGGACACGACGCGCCGCGCGTTACCCAATGGTGTTGGTTGCATGTCACACTCCATATCGATCAAAGACGGTCCCGCCGCCCATCGTAGTACACCGCTGCGGCCGCCGCGATTGCGGCGGCCCGTGCGGCTTGCCAGCCCCGTCACGCTCAGCTTACCGTTCGCTCCCCGATTTTTCCGCGTGCGAGACCAATGGCGGATTCAGCGAAACCCGACACTCAATCCAAACCGCCGCCGCGCTCTGCACGGCGTCTGCGCGACTGGTTGGCGCGTGCGGCGACCCTGTTGTCGTCACGTCGCATGCCGATCATTGCCGCGCTGCTCGCGATCGTGCTGACCGCACCCGCCCTGGGCGTAGGCTTTCAGACCGACGACTTCTGGCACTATCTCGCACTGCGCAATGCAGAGGGGTTGAGCGGTCTCGGCACGGCGATGTGGACGCTGTTCTCCGGACCGCAAGCCGGCTCCGCGGTGACCCGCGCTGCGATGCAGGTCGGCGACCTGCCGTGGTGGACCGACCCCGAGTTTCGCTTGCGATTCTTCCGCCCGATCGCCTCAGCAACCCACTGGTTCGACTATCACCTTTGGCCAGACCACTCGTGGCCAATGCACCTGCAGAACATTCTGTGGTACGGCGTCGCCGTGCTGATGGCGGGGCTTCTTTATCGCCGCCTGCTCGGACCGACCTGGCTCGCCGGACTCGCGATGTTGCTCTACGCGGTTGATGACGCGCATGGCTACGCCGTCGGCTGGATCGCCAGCCGCAACACCGTGATGGCGACGGCGTTCGGCCTCACGACGCTGTGGCTGCACGATCGCGGGCAACGCGATCGCGACACCCTGAGCCGCTGGCTCGCGCCCGTGTGCTTCGCACTCACCCTGCTCTCCGGCGAATTCGGCGTCGGCGTGTCGGCGTACCTGTTCGCCTACGCCGTCTGCCTCAATCCGCAGCCGTTTCCTCGCCGAAGGCGCCCAGCGCTGTCGCGTGCGCTCTCGATCGCTCCATACGTCGTGATCGGTGTGCTCTGGTATCTGGGCTATCGCGCGATCGGCTCCGGCGCGCAGGGGTCGCCGCTCTATAGCGACCTCGGCGCCGACCCGCTGGCCACGCTGCGACTGTTCGGCCAGCGCTTGCCGTTTCTGCTCGTCGGCCAGTGGAGTCTGCCATGGTCCGACGTCGTGTACCTCGTCTCGCTCGAAGATCGGCGCCGCATCTGGCTGCTGCTGCTCCCGGGCATCGCGTTGCTCTCTCTCCTCCTGATTCCGCTCATTCGACACAACGCCGTCGCGCGCTTCTTCGCGCTCGGCATGGTCGTTTCGCTCCTCCCGGCGGTTTCGACGATGCCGACCGACCGACTGCTCTACTTTGCGGGTTTTGGCGCCTTTGGTTTGATCGTGCTCTTTCTGCACGGCGTGTTGTCCGGCGCCGCGGCGTGGCGTCCCGCGTCGCCGCTCTACGTCTGGCCAGCGCGACTCGTGTGCGTGGGGCTGATCTGGGTGCATGGCGCGGTGGCGGCGGTGTCGCTGCCGGCCCGAGCCTATAGCCCGCGGTTCGCGCAGACCGCGTTGCAAGCGATGGACGGGCTGCCCAGCGATGCGTCGCTGCGCGAGCAGTTGCTCATCTTGGTGAACCCGCCGGATATCTACGTCCCGGGAACGCTCAACGCCTATCGACTCGCGCGCGGCGGGGTATTGCCCGACGCCATTCGGCTGTTGGCGCCTGGCGTGTTATCCATCGACGTCGAGCGCAGCGGGTCGCATTCGCTGATCGTGCGGCCGCGGCGCGGGTTTTATCCGCCGCCGGGATTGCCTGCCGATGAGAACGACTACGGAGGCAGTGCGCCCACGCTGTGGCGCCGCGCGATTGAGCAGCGCGCCAATCTCGGTCATCTGCAGCAGATGCTCGCCCGGCTCTATCGTGGCGAGGCGGCGCCCATGCACGTCGGGCAGGTGGTCGAGCTCGATGGAATGCGTGTGGAAGTCGTCGCGGTCGATAGCGAGCGCCGCGCATTGGCCGCCGAGTTCACATTCGACGAGCCGCTCGACAGCCCCCGGCATCGTTGGATCGCATGGCGCGACGGCGAAGCGTTCGATTGGACCCCGCCGCCGGTCGGTGAACGACAGCACCTCGTCGGCCGCGCGACGCCCTGATTTCGAATCCGTTCGGCAACGGCGGTTGACGCTGCACCTCTCCCGACGGCGAAGCGCCGCCGCTGGCGCGCGACGATTCGCTTTTGAAACCGGTTGGAACGCTAGGTGGTCGCCCCGGCCGCGGCCGGTGGCGACGCCGCCGCCCGTTCGTCCACCGCTAGCTGCTCGCGATACCCCTTCACCGTCATCGGCACGCCTTCATCGAACGTCACCGTCGGCATCCAGTCGAGCATCCGCCGCGCTTTCTCCGCCGAGAAGAAGCTGCGGCGCCCCATCAGCCAGACGGCGTACCGCGTAATCAGCGGCGGGTTCTTCTTCCCCAGCAGACGGAACACGATCTCGAGGAAGTGCCCGACGCGATACGCGATCGCGTACGGAACCTTGGTCTTGACGCGCGGGGCGCCGATCGCGTCAGCCCACAGATCGAAGTACTCCTGCTGCGTGATGTCGCCGTCGTTGCTGCAGTTGAACACTTCACCCGACGCCTCGGGAAGATTCGCCGCTTTGATCGCGGCTTCGGCGACGTTGCCCGCATAGACCACGTTCAGCCGATTGTCGCCGGCGCCAAGAATCTTCGCCCGACCCGTTGAGATCATGCGATACAGGCGGGCGATCGTTGCGCGGTCGCGCGGCCCGTAGATCCACGCCGGACGGATGATCGTGCAGGCGATCTTGCCCGACGCGTGGTGCTGCTTCACCATCTCTTCGACGACGTGCTTGCTTCGGCTGTAATAGGCCCACTTGTAGAGCCCGTAGCCGGTCGGGTCTTCTTCGGTCAGCGTGATCGGCTCCGTGTAATAGCCGAAGACGCTGATCGAACTGATATGCAGGAAGCGCTTCACACCGCAGGCGATCGCAGCATCAAGCATCCGCCGCGTCCCGTTGACGGTGACTTCCTGGAAGTCCTCCCAGGGCCCCCAGTCGCCCACTTTCGCCGCCGAGTGATAGACGATCTCGACGCCTGTGCAGGCCTGCTCCATCGCCGCCGTGTCAGAGAGATCGCCCTCGACGAACTCGCAGCCGATCGATTCAAGAAACGTGCGGTCGCTGCCGCGGCGCACCAGGCAGCGCACCGGCTGGCCTTGCTCGCGCAACTTTTCCGCAATGTGACTGCCGAGCAGGCCGGTAGCGCCGGTGACCAAATTCATGGCGATGTTCTTTCTCCAAGTGCCGGCGGCCGCGCAACTTCAAACGCAACCGCTGTCAATACCGGGGCGACAGGCCGCGTCGGGGCGACGCGGGGGTGTTCCTGCAGCGCACCCAACGATCTTAACGCGACTCGCACATCCCCGACAGCCACCCCCACGCCGCCCCCGACGCCTATTTCGGCAACCGCGACCAGCGGTCAGGAAGCGCCGGATAGCCAGCGTGCGGCTCCGTTTGATACCAGTACGCGACTGACGCGATGTCTTCCGTCAGTGGCTGAAACTTGCCGTGCGGCGTCCAGCCGAGCGTCTGCACGGTCGCGCGGAGATCGCGTTCAAAGCGGATCGGGTCGAGCACGTGCCAGCGATACAACCCGAACTTCGGTACGTGATTCACCTGATGATGCACCAGCGGCATGCCGAGGTACGGCGTGCTATACGCCTCTTCACGCCCGTCTTTGCCCCAGAATCCCCACGCGCCGCCGAAGTAGTCCTCCGTGCCCGTGCCGCAAATTGTCGGATGCTCGCCGTCGCCGTCGAGATAGAACTTCACCTCACCCTCGCCCCACCACATGTCCGAGCAGGTCTGCCACGCCATGTACGTGCCGACGTAGTGTCCCCGTCCCGAAATGCCATCAACGATGACATGCTCAGGCCCCTCGCGCCGCGTCAGGCTCCGACGCCACTGCGCGTGCAGATACGCGGCCTCCGGCGGCACATCCTCCAGCGAATAGGTGATCTGGTAGAAAAAGTTCGGATGCTCCGCGTCGAACTGGTTCTCGATCGTCACCTTCGCGCCGCGGCGGAAGGGCATCGGCCAATAGCTGTTAAACCCGCCGAGCGGATTCACCGCAATCGGAATCGAGTTGACCGTCGTCGGCAGGTTGTGCCCGCAAGCGAAGAAATCGCCCAACGGCGTCTCGATCGAGGCGGCGGATTCATCATCCCAGTAGATGCGCAGAATCAAATCGCGCCAGCGCGCCTTGTCGACCGTGATCCAGATGTGCTGAATCACGCCCGGCCCCTCGATACTCGCGATCGTCGTCACGCTCTCCGCCGGAAGCGTGATCGCGGGTCGCACTTTCCAACCCTTCCCCAGCATGGAAGCCGGGCTGTTCTGGTCCGGCGTTTCTCGCGCGCCCCCGCCTACCGCGCCGGTGGGGTTCTCCGCGCAGATCGACCGCGTTTGAGCCCGCTTGAGCAGCGGCAGGCTTCCCAAGTGCAAGCCGCCGAAAGGAAGATCATTCATCACCGCTCCACAAAAGATCTGTCTCACGTGTCACGCGCCGTTCCAATCGGGGCGGCATAATAGCACCTGTGTTCGCGAACGCGCTGTTGCTGTTGACCGCGGTCGGCGCGCTCCCCGCCGCCGCGCCCGCCGATCCATCGCTCGACCTGCCCGACGCCGTCCGCGCGGCGTTGGAGCGCACGGTCGACTTCACGCCCAACTTCGATCAACCCGGCTACTGGGCGACCCTGGCGCACGTCGCCGCCGTCGGTACACCGTTGCCGTCAGACGGCATCGTGCTCGACGACTGGGCCGCGCTGGTCGAACGACCGAGCGACTTTCGCGGACGGCCCCTGCACGTGGCGGGGCTGGTCGGCTTCAACAAGGGGCCCTACATCCACCAGAGCCGACCGGAACTGGGCCGCGTGTGGCAACTCGAGTTGCGCCGCCCCGGGGCGCCAGCCACCATCACGCTCATCTGCACGCGCGATGTAGGCGAGATCCCGCTCGGCGCCAGTGTCGAAGCCGTCGGTTACTTCGTGCTGACCCGCGAGTGGAAGCCCGGGCAGTACGCCGCCGTGCTCGTGGCGCGCGCGCCCACGCGAATCGCAACCATCGCACCACCCATCCACACGCAACGCTGGCCATGGGTCGCAGGCGGCGTCGCGGTCGGGCTGCTGCTCGCGGTCGTGCTGCTGCGCGGCGCCGCGCGACGCTCACGCCGCACTGACCCACATCGCCTCAGTGCAAGCCGGCCGGCGCCGATCGACTTGTCGGATGATCTGGCGGCGTGGTCGGCTGAGCCGGGCCCCGCTGACGACGCCGAGTCGAACGACCGTCACTAAACGCCGCAGTCGTCTGTGCTCCGCCGCCAAAACACCCCGCGTTGGGCTTCGCCGAGTGTTGCGAAGCCGCTGCCTGCGTTACGCTGCGCGACAGTGTCGTGGTGGTGCGCGGCCAAGGGTTCAGAACGAGGGATGAGGCATGGTAGGGCGGAAAGGTGTGAGGCGGCTTGCGCGAATCTTGGGTGCGGGTCTCGGCGTGCTGTTGCTCACGAGCTGTGAGCGACCAAACGCCAGCACAACGTTCGAGCCGACGCGCGAACTCGTCATTCTCACCCCCCACAACGACGCGATTCGCTACGCGTTCGAGGCGGCGTTCACGAGTTCAATGCTCGCTGAGGGCGGAGCGCCCGTGCGAATCGACTACATCTACCGCGGAACGCCGCAATGCGTCGACTACCTCATGTCGGTGCGCGACGGGCAGGGCCACGGCGCGGCGCCGCGCGTGCCCGACATCATGTTCGGCGGCGGCATCGCCGACCACACCGTGCTCGCCGACGCAGGTTTGCTCCAGCGTACGCAGCTGTCCATCGATACCGACGAGATCCCCGACACGGTGAACGGCATCCCGATGCGCGACGCAGACAACCGCTGGTTCGCCACCGGGTTGAGCAGCTTCGGCTTGCTGGTCAACGCCCGCGTGGCTGAGCAGCGCGGCTTGCCGGTTCCGACCACCTGGGCGGACCTCGGCGATGCAGACTTGCAGAGCTGGATCGCCGTGGCCGACCCGCGCGCCAGCGGCTCGCATCGCGAGTGCATGGTGTTGGTGTTGCAGAGCCTCGGTTGGGACGCCGGCTGGCGCAGCCTCATGCGCACCCTCGCCAACACGCGCGCCCTGAGCCCGCGCTCCAGCGCCGCGCTGCAGATGGTGCAGCAGGGCCAGGCAGTGGCCACGTTCTGCGTGAATTTTGATGGTCAAGCGCTCGCCGACGAGAGCGAGGGCGCGCTGCGCTACGTGAGTCCGCCGGGCGCCACGACCGTCACGCCCGACGTGATGAGCGTCTTGCGGTTTTCCAAACAGCCCGAATTGGCGCAGGCATTTGTCGAGTTTGTGCTCTCGCCGCGCGGCCAGGCCCTGTGGATGCTCGACGCCGAAGCGCGGCAATCACCCGGCAAAACACTGTTTCACTACGCCATCCGACCGTCACTGTACGAAGAGCAGCCCGACGCCGTCTCCGTGCAGGGCAACCCCCTGACCGGCGACCTCGCGATGACGCTCGACATCGAGAAAATGAGCGCCATCGGCCGCGTGCTCGAGCTCGTCGTGCCGGCAGCGGTTGACGGGGAGAACGGCGTGCTGCTCCAACGTGCGTGGCAGGCGTGCGTCGCGGCCGGACTGCCCGAACAACACGTGGCGCAGCTCATGGCGCCCCCGATCCCCGAGAGCGAACTCGAAGCCTGGGCGTCAGCCAGCTCCGCCGATCAAGACGGCGCCGCCGGCCGGGCGGAAACACTGGCCAGCGCCATGCGCGATCGCTACCAACAGGTGCTGAACAGCTTGCAGCAGTAGCCGCGCAACCTGTCTTGCCGGACGCGCCCTGCCGGTCGCCGTTCGCATCGGCGGTCCGTGGCGTCAATGGCATCCCGACGCTCAAGCCGCGCCCGCCTGCACTAGTCGGATTCCGCAAGGTACGCCAACACGTCGTCGACGATCGCGTGCATATTCGCCACCCCGCGCGTCGTCCGCGCAGCCACGTGCGGCGTAACCACACAACGCGGCGACGTCAGTAACCAATGCCCGACCGGCAGCGGCTCAGGCTCGGTCACATCGAGTCCCGCGCCACGCAGCCGACCATCCTCCAGCGCTCGGCTCAGCGCCGCAGTCTCCACCACCGCGCCACGCGATGTGTTGATCAACACGGCGTCACGACGCAGCCGCTGCAACACCTTAGCGTCGACCAATCCGCGCGTGGCTTCCGAGAGCGGTGTGTGTAGCGAGATCACGTCGCTTTCGCTCCAGAGCGTCGCCTTGTCGACCGCAGTCGCATCGAAGGGAAGCTGGCCGATTTCCACGATGTCGTTGTAGATCACCCGCATCGCGAATCCCAACGCAGCGATGCGCCCGACCGCCTGACCAATCCGCCCCATACCGACGATGCCCAACGTCAATCCGTGCAGTTCCGCGCCATGCGGCCGCGCGCGCGCCTCGGCAAAACGCCCCGCACGATAATCATCCGCCATACGCGCAATCGGTCGCAGCACATTGAGCATCAGCGCCACCGCGAGCTCGGCGACTGCCTGCGTCGCCGCGCCGGGGCGGTTGAGCACGACCACCCCCAGTTCCGCGGCCGCGGCCTCATCCACCCGATCCAATCCCACCCCCGCGATCCCAACCACGCGCAGGCGTGCACCCGCCGCCAGCACGCCGCGCGACAGCGTGGTCCGCGTGCGGGCGACGATCGCGTCGGCGTCTTTCACCGCCGCGACCAGATCGTCCTCCGACAGCGACGCGGGGCGAACAACGTCCGCTTGCGCCGCCAACCGAGCCTCGGCGTCAGCGTTCAGTTGCTCGGTTATCACCACGCGCCACGCGTTGGACATGCTCCGCTCCCTCAGATCCACCTTCTAAAGCCGCGGGCCTTGGAGCGACCAACATCGCTCGCATACACTTGAAACACCGGGCCCAGCGTCAAAGGAGGCTTCCGTCATGTTCGCAAACTGTGTGTCAGCCATGTTGGCCATCTCCGTTGCAACAACGACGTTCGGCGACACATGGCAGTTTACGCTCGAATCGTTTGGCGAGGACGTGATGTGGACGTCGCCCACCGCAGTGGACCCGAATCCGCCCCTCTATCGCGCCACGTTCGCGGCGTCGCGCATCGATGTCTTTGCCGGCCCCCTCTCGTTCGACGTGACCGAGCTCGTGGATCCCAACTTGCTGATCGCCAGCGATCTGCGCCGCGGTCCTTCGCCCGTCGTGATCTTGAGCGAGTCGATCATCGCGCCGCCTCCGCCCGAAACGCCCACGCTCGCCGCCCAGATTGACATTGGGATCAACGCCAGCGGCTTCGCCACGATCTCCGCGACCGACATCATCCTCGGCAGCATCGTCGTCCCTCCGTTCCCGCCGCTGCAGATCTCCGGCGGCCGCATCACGGGTGAGTTGACCATCGAACCCGCGGTGCTCGGCGACACCAACTGCGACGGCCTGGTCAACGCCGCCGACATCGATAGCTTCGTGCTGACCATCACCAATCCCGACGCGTACCGCGCGACGTTCCCCAATTGCGGTCTTGCCGCGGCCGACGCCAACGGCGACGGGTTGACCAACGCCGCCGATATCGACGGTTTCGTCGACCTGATCATCGCGGGCAGCTGACTGTAAACGCCATGGGTGTCTGGGATCGCGACTACGCGCAACCCGAACGAGCGAACGCGCCGCAACCGTGGCCGATCAGCCGGCCCCCCCCGGCCGCGCTCGGCCTGCTTGTCGTACATGGCCTCGCGTTCTTGATCGCAGTCGGAATGCGGAACGACGCGGAAGCAGCGGCGTCAACCCTCGCGTTGCACACGCCGCCCAACGCGTGGTACGCCGTGCTCACCCACGCGATCGCCTCCGCAAATCTGATCTCCGTGCTCTCCACCGCCTACGTCATCTGGGCCCTCGGCGGCTGGCTCGAGCGGCGCGGCGGCGGCGCCTACATGCTCACGCTATACGCCTGCGCCATCGTCGGAGCCGGCGTCACGTATCGCTTGCTCGCCCAGACCGGCATGCCCGCCGCCGAGCTGGATCACCCGCTCGGCGTGCTCGCGAGCTGGGCGTTCGTTACCGCACGGCTCGCCCGCCACGAGGCGGTCCCACTATTCGGACGCGTCTTCACCATGCCGCAAATCATCGGCGGCATCGCTGCGCTGATGCTCCTGTTCATGATGCTCGCGCACGGCGCCGGCGCTGGGATTCTCATCGCATCCGCGGTCGCGGGCGCGGCGACCGCGCCGCTCGCCATCGCGCTCCACGCCGTAATGGTGCGGAAACCGCGCAATCGCACGCGTCAGGCAGCGCCGCCACCTGTCAGCGAGCCCGATATCGACGACGTTCTCGCCAAAATCTCGCGACAGGGCATCGATTCGCTAACCGCGGACGAGCGCCGGCGTCTCGAGACAGCCCGCCGAGCCAAGCTCGCGAGCCGACGGCGGTAGCAGCGCTGTAACGCGCCCTTTGAATGCCTGGCCGAGAAACCTATGATGACACAGCGAGACGGCTCCTCACTGACGCCCGGGCTGAGACAACCTGCTTGACCAACACCTCGCGCCCTGCTTCGGATCAATCGCAGCGACTGCTCGTCATCGGCGACGCGGCCCAACTCGACCAATGGCGCGAAATTGCCGCCGATGCGGATGCCATCCGCACTGTCGCCGATGTCGATGAAGCCTATCGACTCATTCGCGGCGGTCGCTTCGCCGCCGTCATCTCCGCCCTCCCCGCCTTTCGCGGCCTGCTCAACGTCTCCACCGTCGAATCCCGCATGCTGCTCGAGATGATCGGACATCCGCTCTGTGTGGTCGATCACGGCGGAAACGTGCTCTGGTCAAACTCCCGTTTCGACGACTTGCGCGACGCCGCCAGCGAATCGATCCGCACGACCGCGGCCGAGATGTGCCGCACCATGATGAACGACGCCAACGCCGCGCGGCAGGCGCATCGCGGCGTGCCCGTCGGCGGCGAAGTCTGGTACGAGATGACGGCCTCCCCGGTGAAAGGACCTTCCGATCGTGTCGACCGCGTCGTGGTTCTGGCCCGCGACGTCACCTCTGCACGTCGCGCTCAGGAACGAATCAACGCCATCGATGCCGCCGGTCGCGCCTTGGTGCGTCTCGACGCCGACGCCTTGCGTAAGCAGGATGTCGGCGATCGCCTGCATCTGCTCGAGAGCGAGATCATTCGCTACAGCCGCGAACTCATGAACTTCCGGCACTTCTCCGTGCGGGTGCTTGATCGCAAGAGCAATCGGCTGGAAGTCTTACTTGCCGAAGGCATGTCGTCGGAGACGCTGGCGCGGCAGATCTACGCCGAGCCCGAAGGCAACGGCATCGTCGGCTATGTGGCGTCGACCGGACGGTCGTACATCTGTCCCGATGCGCAACGTGATCAACGCGTGCTGCCCGGCATCGAAAACACCCGCTCAACGCTCACCGTTCCCCTTCAACTCCACGACCAGGTCGTCGGAACGTTCAACGTCGAATCCGAGGAAGTTGCTGCATTCAGCGAAGACGACCGACAGATCGCCGAAATCTTCGGCCGCTACGTCGCCATCGCGCTCAACACCTTGCAGCTATTGGCGGTGGAGCGGCATGCGGCGACCGGCGAAGTGACTGCCGACGTCGTCGCTGAGCTTGCCGCCCCCATCAATGACATCGTCAGCCGCGCCAGCAGTCTGATGGAGGACTACATCGGCCACGATGACGTTCGCCGGCGTCTACACGAGATCATCGACGCGCTCTCGAACGTCAGCAAACGGATCCATGCCATGGGTGAGTCCCCGCTGCTGTCCGCTATGAGCCCGATGGAGCGCAGCGCCGCTGATCCCATCCTCGACCGCAAACGCATTCTGATCGCCGAAGACGAAGACGTCATTCGCGAGACCATCGCAGCCGTGCTGGAGAACGCCGGGGCGGTGGTCGACGCCGCGCCCGACGGCGAAGCCGCATTGCGTTTGGTCGCAGGCGGCGAGTTCGATTTGATCATCAGCGACATCAAGATGCCGCTGCATTCGGGCTATGAAGTGTTCGCCGCCGCCAAGGCCGCCCGACCCGAGACGCGCGTGATTCTCATCACCGGCTTCGGCTACGACCCCGATCACGCTATTGTCCGTGCGAGCCGCGAGGGCCTGACCGGCGTGCTGTTTAAGCCGTTCAAGACGGAAGCCCTGCTCGCCGAAGCGCGAAAAGCGCTGAGCGGGAAGACCCGCAACTAGGCGTACGCCGTGTCAGTCACCTCACCGCCGCCGATCGCCTCTCCACCGCCCATCACTATCGGACGCGAAGCGTGTGTCGATCTCGCCTCCTCGCTCGACCACGAGTGGCTGGTCACCAACGGCCTCGGCGGCTTCGCCTCGGGCACGATCGCCGGCGCCCTCACACGCCGCTACCACGGCCTCCTCTTCGCCGCACTGCGCCCGCCGCTCGGGCGCACGCTCCTGGTCGCCAAACTCGACGAGACGCTGCGCGTCGGACAGTTGGCGTTTCCGCTCGCCACCAACATCTGGACCACCGGCGTGGAGCGGCCCGCCGGCTGCGAGTTGCTCACGTGTTTCACGTGGAACAATCAGGCGCCCCTCTGGCGCTACGCCGCGGCCGGCGCCGCTCTCACCAAACGCGTCTGGATGGAGCACAACCGCAACGCAACGTTCGTCCGCTACGCACTCGAGTCCGATAGCCAACCGGTGCAGCTCTCGATTCGGGCGCTGATGAATCACCGCGACTATCACGCGCTCGCGGCGGTTCACGAAGACCCGCCCGAAGTCGTCGCGTCGGGCGCGACGCTCACCGTCCGCTGCGCCCCGGACGCCGCGGTCACAGTCTTGCGCTGCGCCGCGGCTAGTCCGCTCGGCTGGGAGATCGATCAAACCTGGTATCGTCGGTTCTACCTCCCGGTCGAAGCCGAGCGCGGCTACGGATGCCTTGAAGATCATCTTAGCGCCGGCGTGCTCACCGTCACCTTGCAACCCGGCGAGTCGCTCACGGTCGTCGCTGCGACTGAGCCGGACGCCGACGTCGAACTCGACGGCGCCTGGGATCGTCAGGCGCGTCGCGCCGCCGAGCGCCTCACGCTCTTGAACACGGCCCAGCCGGAATCGCCGACGCCGCTCGTCATGCAGCTCGCGCTCGCCGCGGATCAATTCATCGTCCGGCGCACAACGCCAGACGCCGGCGTCGGCCACACCATCATCGCCGGCTACCCCTGGTTCTCCGATTGGGGACGCGACACGATGATCGCCTTGCCGGGGCTCACGTTGCACACCGGCCGGTCAGAGATCGCCCGCGAAATCCTGCTGACCTGGGCCCAATACGTCAGCGGCGGGATGATTCCGAATCGCTTCCCCGACGATACGCTCTCGCCCGAATATCACACCGCCGACGCGGCCCTCTGGTACATCTGGGCGATCGACGAGTACCTGCGCTACACGCACGATGACGACACGCTGGTCGCCCTGTTGCCCACCGCCCGCGAAATCGTCGATCATCACACGCTCGGCACCCGCCACCACATCCGTTGCGACGACGACGGGCTGCTGACCTGCGGCGGCCGCGATCTCAATCTCACCTGGATGGACGCCAAGATCGGACACCGATCGGTCACGCCCCGCGCCGGCAAACCGATCGAGGTCAACGCGCTTTGGATCCACGCGCTGACGTGCCTGACGCGCTGGTTGCGGGCCGTCGACAAATCCGCCGCCGCCGACGAGATCGACATCCAACGCCAACGCGCCCGGGAAAGCTTCGCGCGCTTTTGGAACAGTGACGCTGACGGCTGCTTCGACGTGCTCGACGGCCCGGATGGAAACGACCCCCGCCTGCGCCCCAATCAGGTCATCGCCGCCGCGCTGCCGAACACACCCCTCTCGCACGCGCAACGAAAGGTCATCGTCGACCTCGCGCGGCACCGGTTGCTCACGCCATACGGCCCGCGGTCCCTCGCCCCCGGCGACCCCGACTATCACGGGGTCTACGCCGGCGACGTCGTTCGACGCGACGAAGCCTATCACAACGGAACGGCCTGGCCGTGGCTGCTCGGATCGTTCGTCATCGCGCACTACCGCGTCTACGACGACATCGACGTCGCCCGCAGCTTTCTCGATCCATTCGCACAGCACCTGCGACAAGCCGGCGTCGGATCGATCAGCGAAGTCTTCGACGGCGACAGTCCGCATCCCCCGCGCGGCGCGATCGCGCAAGCCTGGAGCGTCGCCGAGTTGCTACGCGCTCAGGCCTGGCTTTCAGGGCGGACGAGCGCGCCGGATCCCTAACGAAGCGGTGAAACTCCGCCGCCGCCGGCCATCGCGACCGGCGGCGAAGGGCAAGGGGGGCGACGAAGGGTTGCCGCCGCCCGCATCGCCAGCCCGCGCGGTTACTCGTAGTAGTCGGTATAAGCGAGCTGGAAGCCCGCGACATCCGCCATCGTCACGGCGTCGTCTTCATCGAAGTCGCCTCGCAGGCAGAAATTCCCCGGCACATAGGTGGCGCCCGGCCCCGCCAGACAGAAGTACACGCGGTTCACGTCGTCGTCATCGATGTCGCCGTCGTCGTCCAGGTCGCCCGGACCGAGCACGACGCACAGTTCGACATCGACGCGTGTCGTATCAGCGGGAAGCACGGTCAAGTTGCTCACCGTACGCGGGTCGCAGCCGCCGCCCTGCACCTGAACGGAGTAAGAAGACCCGGCCGGAGCGGCGGACAGCCGCGTCGCGACGAAGTAGCCGTTGCCGTCGGTCAACACGGACTCAGGCGTCGGCCCGATGACATCCACGAGGGCCCCGTCGATCGGCTCGCCCGTGGCCCCGTTGGTCACCCGACCCCACAGCACGCCCTCGGTCGCCGTCGCCGGGTCACGCCACGGCATCGTCGGGAGCAATGCGGGCTGCGTGAACAGATTCGCCCCCACAAACGAGTACCAGGAAGCATCGTTCTCGGATGTCCCGTTGCGGTTCTCATCGGCGGTGGCGGCATATGAGAACGAAACCACACCGTCCGCACCCGCGTTCAGCGCGTAGGCCTTTTGCGTTACCGTGTCGGCTTTCGGGTTCAGAAAGTTGCCTGAGCCCGCGAAGAAGTGACGGTCGTAGGTCCAGCCCAGCGAACGGTCGATCCAGTTGCGATACCACTGCGCCTGCGACGAAACCCACTCGCGCTTGTAGTTCATCACCATCGCCGCGTCGAGATAGCCCTGCTCCATCCAGAAGCGCCAATCCTGATGCAGAATATAGGCCTGAGTCGACGTGAAGTTCTGCGGAGCGTCGCCAAAGGCGATCAAGTCCGCCGTCAATCGCAGCGGCTGTTGCGGATTGTCGATGCTCGCCATCTCTGGCCCCAGACGCCGAACGAACTCGGTGATCGTCTGTCGTCGGAAGTCGTTCCATGACGAGACGCCCGTCGGGCTCGGCACACCCACGAACCCCGTCAGATCTTGGAAGCGAGCGAGCGAGGAACGGTCATAGCTGCTGTCCGTCGGGTAGCCGGCGTCGGTTTGCAGATAGCGAATGTAGTCGAGATTAATGCCGTCAATCGCGTAGTTGGTCACCAATTCGCGCACGATGCTCACCAGGTACTCCTGCACTTCCGGCGAGCCCGGATCGAGCGTGTAGTAGCTGCCGATGCGCGCCGGTCCGCCGTTGAGATCTGCTTGCGGAACCATGAGCCACTGCGGATTCGCCGCCAGCAGGCTGTTTCCCGACGGGGGCCAGGTGCTGCTGACGCGGAACGGCACGATCCAGGCGTGAACTTCCATCCCGTTCGCATGCGCTTGCTGCACCACATACGCCAACGGATCAAACGATGGCGGCGAAATGTCGCTCGCTTTCGGCACGATCGTCGAGTTCCAATAGGCGCCGCGACCCGTTCCCCCCGTGTCGTGGAAACCGAGCACCTCGATGACGATCGCGTTGTAGCGCCCGGTCGCCGCCCGCGCGATCATCGTGTCGACCTGGGCCGGCGTTTTGAAGCCCGCGTTGAAGATGTCGACCCAGAACGCGCGAAACTCGACCGGCTGCGCCGCCGCGCTGGTCGCCAGACAACCGGCCATGACAGCGCCGCACACGACGCCCTTTACATCAAGGTTACGCATATCCACTCCTCAGCGATTGTCGACCTCGCCCGCCGACGAACGTTCGCCTTACGCATTCATCAATGAATTTGTGAAGGGGTCGACAAGCCTCCCGGCGCGGAAGGCCCGTCGACCGCTCGTGTCAGCCTACGGATTCGCGTTCGCCGACACCTGGATCACCGAGTAGTCCTCGAGGTCGATGTCCAGGTCTTCTTCGCCAAACACGTCGACGCAGATCGTACCCGCCGGGAACGTCACATCCGGGCCGCGGGTGCAGAACTCGAGCTGACGGAAGTCGTCATAGTTCACGGCGAAGTCGCTGTTGTAGTCAAACAACCGCGGACCCTCGGCCGTCTCCAGGAACGCGATGATGCGCCCCATCACATCCGCTCGCGCGCCGGCGTCGGTGATGGTCTCGAACGGGAAACCAAACACGACCACGTTGTATACGCCCAGCGTCAGTTGAACGCCCGCCACGCCGCCCGAACCGCCGACGTAGTTCAAGCACGCGGTTGCGTCGGCCCCGGGCGCGAGGCGATCCGGCGTCCGCACATCATAGGGGGCGCCAAGCTGCGGATTGAAGTTGAAGCTGCTCACGCCGTCCAGAATGCTTCCCGCAGCAGGGCTCACGTTGAACGTGTTCGCGTCATCACCAGCGTAGCCGATGCGCAGCAGGTTCTGAGCGAAGCTCGCTCCGCCCGCCTGCTGAACCAAATCCCACGCAATCTCCGAGCCGCTGACGAACAACGAACCGCCGCCCTGCAGGAAGTCGGTGACTTTGTTCTGCTCGTTCGCACTGAACGTGTCGTCGGCCGTGCTCTCCGTACCCAGAATCCAGACGACGATGTGATAGTCATCGAGGTCGATGAGCGAGAGCTCGATCGCTTCATTCGACGTCGACACAAAACCGTAGCCCGACGCCGCGAGCGCTTCGGCGTGCTCGACGGCGTAGTTGTACGCGTTGGTCTGGCGCCAGATCTGGCGCTGCGTCGAACCGCCCGGCAGCGTCTGCACGGGCGTGATGAACCGATCCATGCGGTCGAAGCCGTTCACGATCAAAATGTCAGCCGTTCCCGTGTCGGGTCGGCGAATCGCGAGCGTCTCGGTCGACATCGACTCGCCGCCCGCGTTCGTCGCCGCGACGCGGTAGTAGCGCGTCTCGCCCACCGGAACATTGCTGATCGTCAGACTCAGATTGCTGGTCGTCTGCGGATTGCCGAAGCCGAAGCCGTTGCTCGACTCATACACGACATACCCGGTCGCCGCGTCGCCGCGGGCGTCGTCCGCCAGAGGCGTCGTCCAGCTCAACTGAATGTCTCCCCCGCCGAGATCCTCGATGCGGAAATTCCGCGGCGTATCGGGTGCGAACGCGAGCGGGATCTGGTTGCCCGGCAGCGTGTCGAGAAACCGAATGATGCCATGCACGCACGCGCGAGCCATAGCGCGACGCACCTTCGGGTCGCGCAGCAACTCGGCGTCCTGCTGATTGTCGTGGAACGCGAGCTCAACGATCGTCGCGTCAAATTCGTTTTGGTTGCCGGTGCTCGACGCCGAAATCGCGCCATAACCACTGGTGAACGTCGCGCTCGAGCGGTCGACCCACAAGTGCTCCAACTCGTTGCTCAGCACCAGCATGTCGTTGTCGATCTCGTCGGACAGGATGTTCGCATACGCCACCTGATTGGTCGTCGGCGTCAGCGTCGTGATCAGCGTGAGCTGCCCCCGCGCGCCGCCGCCGCTGGCGTTCGTATGAAACTCCAGATGCACGCGCTTCCAGCGATCAGCCTGCACGCCGCCTGCCGGAACCACGTTCATCTCCCGCGCCAGACGCGCCCCCGTCCGCACGTTGTCGCTGTTGTCGCTAAGGCCGGCGACGTCCCACAGGTCGGAGGGGAAGCCGACCGCGTTGTCGCCCCATTCGCTCTGACCCCAGTAACGCTGAGCCTCTTCGTCACGCGTAAAGCTGCTGACGCCCGTGCCGCGATCGATGTCGCCCACGCCGCAGCCCCATCGCATGCCGTCGGCGATGATCACGCCGCTCTCGGTCGAGAGGTTGGTGATCTCGACGTAGTTGTCGCCGCCGGCTTCGAGGTAGTACTCGCCCAGCCAGACCCAGCCGTTGCCGACCTCGCGGTGATCGACCACCACCTCGGTGACGCCGCCGCTATGCCCGACGCGGTAGGTTTGCAAGGTTCGGTTCGAGCTCGCGATCGTGAAGCAGTAGACCGGATAGAAACCGCTCTCCGGAATGTTCGCCGAGTAGCGTGCGGTCGCGGTCTCCACGCTCGCCGCCGACACAAAGCGATACACCTCGCCTGAGAGTGTGCGATTGTTTTCGTAGTACTTGCTGCTGGCGCCGTTCGACCACGCTCCCGTGTATGTCACTTCCGGGTCGTCATGGTCGATCGTGATCTCGATCGGCTGCCAACCCACCGGTCGCAGCGGCACGACGGTCGCACCCGCGTTGAACAGGAAGTGCGCAAAGTAGTTGATCTGATCGATGTTGCCGTAGTCTTCATTCATATCCAAGAGCAACGGACGTTGCAGTCCCCAGCCCGAGCCCGTGAACGTCCAGCCGTGACCCGCTGACACATACACCGTCACACCCGACAGCGCCCCCTGCGGCTGTCGTGCGCCGTGGCTCGCCGGTCCGCCGAACTTCGCCGGGTCAGCACCCTTCGGCGTCGCTTGCTCCAACGTCAGCGCGATCTCCTGCGGACCGATGTCTTCCGCGTCAAACACGTGACCGCCGGCGTCTGCGATGAAGGGCTCGAGCGATCCATACGCTCCGTCGACACCAGCCCGCACCAGCAGCCGCACGCCGCCGAACGCCCCATCTTCCATGAACGGCGCGGCGAACGCCGCGCTCAGGCCGTACGCGTCGATCGGCGAGATCACGAAGTCATCCACCGGCGCGTGAATCGTGAGTCGCACGTCCAATATCGCATCGTCCCACGTCACGCTGTCCAGCGTCGTGAACGGCGGCAGGACAAACGGACCCACCTCGCCCGGCGTCTGCGCCGCACGCACCACCATCTCCTCCATGACCGCCATCGGCGGCGCGGCGCCCGCGACGAGCGGCTCCGCCTCGTAGGCGGCGGTGAGCACTTCCGTGATGTGCGAGTGACCGGGGTGTGCGAACGCGGGAGCGACGACCACCACGCTCGCCGCCGCGAGAATCAAAGACGCTGAGAGTCGAGAGATTGGCACGATGAGGTTTCCTCTAGGCGATAAAAAAGCTGCCTGACCGGGTCACGGCGCAACCACGCCGCGTATCCCCTCCGGCTACGAGAAACTGTTTTCTGTCAGTCTACAAGATCGTCGGTGTCTAACGAAGCCGGTGCGCGTCGCAACGGTGTACAGATTGCGCTAAATCAGGCGTGATTCGCGCTTTTGAGGCGCAAATCAGTGCGAATGTGTGCGAATTCGTCCAAAACGATCCATTGCACACGCCTACCCGTTCTTGTGATCGGCCAGCCCGCACGCCCAAATCACGACCGTCAGGGCAACCTAGTTGTCAGGCCGCGCCAGCGCCGAGCGCAGCAGGTCCACATCGATCAGCACCCACTGATTCTCGCTAAACGCCACCGCATCGCGCGGCAAACGCGTGAGTGCCAGGTTGCGCGGTTCGCGAGTGGCGAGCAATTGCCGCACGTAGCCGCGCAGCGGCTCAAACGAAACGTCGCTCGCCTCTCGAAACTGCGGACCGTAGCGGCGCACGTCCAAGAGAATGTGGGTGAGCTCCTGCTCAGTCGCCCAGGCGAGCACGTCGGCCACATCGCGCGCGTACAGCGCCTGGAGGGCCCGCTGCACGCGCGGCAGATACTCGCGCCACTGCTCGACGATCCACGGCTGCAGCGTCTCCAGCGAGTCGGTCGTGGATCGCCCGGTCCAATAAGGCAGGTCCGCATCCATCGGATGCACGCCGATGCGGACGTCTTGGGGCAGCTCGCGCACAAAGGCGTAGAGCGCGGCGTTCTCGCGCGCGTCGATCGAGAGGCCGTTGCGCTCGAAGATGCCGCCGCCGAGGAACATCCACACCGCGCCGATCGCCGCGGTTGCGCTCAGGGCGCATGCGGCGTCGCGAAGCCAAGTCGGCTTGAGTCGCCAGCCGACGGTCGCCAACACGGCCACGCAGAAGAAGATGCCGACCGCGAGCATGCCGACCGAGTAGAAGCGTTCGGGAGCGTAGAAGCGAAACGCCTGCGTGCGCGCTACCCAGTAGCCCACGATGCACGACACGGCCAGCGCGCCGACTGCTGGGTTGAGACGCGCCCAACGTCGCATGAGCAACACGATCAGTACAGCGAACGCCAATAGCGGCGCCGCTTCGTACAACCCGCGATCCAGCGACGGCTGCCAGACGGGTCCCACGCCGCCGACGCGAAACACACTGAGCATGCTGCGTGCGAACTGAGGCACGGGATCGGGAAACGGGATCTGCGTCAGGCGTCCGTCGAGATAGAAGGCGCGCTCCTCGGCCGCTTCAGCCAGGGTGTGCACCCGTCCGGCGTCGCGGTTGGCGATCATCTGCGGCGCGATCGCGACGCCGCACGCTCCGACCAGCAGCACGTAGCGCACGCCGCGCATGAGCCACGGCCGCCAACCGCCGGCGCGATTGAGCAGCGCCAGCACGCCTTCGGCGCCCAGCGTCATCAACATGACCGAGGGATAGGTGAGCGCGCCGAGCAATGACGCCGAGAAGCGAATCCGTTCGCTGCCGGCGAGCGCGCCGCTGATCCACAGCGCCAGCGCCGGAAACGCAAAGGCGCGCGGCAGGCCGCCTGCGATGCGGTTGGTCACATAGAACGATTGGAGCATGAAGAAAATCAGCAGCACGCCGCCGACCAGACCCCAGCGCGGCGACCGCGCGAGCAACAGCCCGGCGAGCACGATGAGCGCCAGGCAAAGCCCTTGCACGAGCTTTTGTGCGACAAACAGACCCGTCACCGGCGCGAGCACGCGGTAGAGCATCTGATAAGCAGGGGGCGTGAAGGCGAGCATGTCGTCCGCCAGCGGATCGTTCTGCAGCAGGTCGCCATCCACGAAGCGATGAAACGGGAAGATTGCGGTGCGGCTGTCGTCGTTGGTGCGCTGGGTGTCGGTCAGCAGCGCCGTATGCCCGGAAATCCATGCGACACCGTAGATGACAAGCAGCAACATGAGCAGCGCCTGCGCGGCTGCGACCGCGGGATGCGACGGCCAGAGTGAACGCCAGCTCGCGCTGCCATCAGCGTGGGGAATGAGATCGCGCACGCCGACCCTTGCGGGGGCGCTGACCGGTCTGGTTTCGTTGCTGCTCACGCTGATTGCTTCTCCGCTGGCGTGTCGCGCTTGCGTCCGAGATAGGTCAACGAGCCCGACGTGACGCTCACACCGCTGCTGAACACGCCGCCCAGTGCCGCGCCGGCCCGCGCCAGCGGCGCCGCCAACGGCCAGGTCGCGCTGAGCCGCTGCGCCAGAAACGGCCACGCAACGTGCTGCGTTTCCGACCAGATCCGCTCGGTCGCAAACAGCGGCTCGCATAATGCGGTAACCGCCCGCGGGTTGTATATGAAGATGTGCTCCGGCGTTTTGTACGACACCCACCGCCGTCCGCTGAAGCGAGCGAGCCAACTGTCGCAGTCGGGCGTCGTCATCATCAGGAACCCACCCGGCCGCAGCCAGTCGGCATACTGGCGCAGCGCGGCGTGCGGGTCATAAAGATGCTCGAAGACGTCAAACAGCGTGATGAGCGCGAAACGCCCGCGCGGCAACACTTCATTGGCGCGTTCCAGCGGCGTCGCCCGCTCGCCGACCAACCCACGACAGCGCTCCAGCGACGCGCTCTCGAAGTCGACGCCCCACGCCTCGAAACCCAGCGCCGTCGCCGCCGACAACGCATATCCGTAGCCGCAACCGACATCGAGCACCGGCGCTCCGGGCTCGAGTTGCCGGCGCACGCGACCCATGCGGCGTGCGTAGGTCGCCTCGTACAGCGGTGCATCGGTCGCGTAACTCTGATAGCCGCGACCGAACTCGCTGTTCTCGTAGTATTCCGGCGATTGATAGAGCGCTTGCATCGCTTCGGGGGTTGGTCGCGGATTGAGATAAAGCATGCCCGAAGCGCTGCAGCGGTAATACTTCCACCCGTCGATCTCGCGATGAAACGTGTCCGCCCCCGCGTGCTTGATCGGCGAAGCGCCCGGCTCCGTGGCGTCGACCGTCGCGGCTTGCGTCACGGCGCCGCCTCGTCGCGCTTGGCGGTCGCGGCTGTTTCAGACGGCGGAGCGGCCCGCAGCACGCGGGCGGTGATGTAGAGCGGTCGCTGCTTGATCTCTTCGTAAATGCGCCCGACGTACTCGCCCAACAGCCAGATCGTCAGCAACTGCACGCCGCCGAGCAGGAAGATTCCGCCCACGATCGTTGCATAGCCGGCCATCGGCTGGCCGACAAAGACACGATAGAAGAGGAGAAACACGAGGTAGAGCAGGCTGAGGAACGAGATCATCAGGCCCGCCACGCCCGCCACCCGCAGCGGCGCGGAGCTGAACGCCAGCACGCCGTCGAGCGCATAGCCGAACAGTCGCACCACGCTCCAGCGCGAGGCGCCGTCGGCGCGGTCCGCCGCCACAAACGTGACGTGATCACGTTTGAAGCCGACCCAGCTCACGAGCCCGCGGTTGAAGCGATGCCGCTCGCGACAGCGTCGCAGCTCGCGCACCACCACCTGATCCAGCAAGCGGAAGTCGACCGCGTTCGGCACGATCTGCGTGTTCGCGAGCCGCTGCATCACCCAATAAAAGACAATTGACGCCGACCGGCGAACGGGACCCTGCCCCTCGGTATGCTGCCGCACCGCGTCAACAATCTGCGCCCCGGCGCGCCACTTGGCGACCATTTCGGGAATCAACTCGGGCGGCGTTTGCAGATCGGAGTCGATCACCACGACGGCCTGACCGTGTGCATGGTCATAACCCGCCAGCATCGCCAGCTCTTTGCCAAAGTTGCGCGCCAAGTCGACGAGCACGATACGCGCGTCGGCCGCGTGCAATTCCTCAATGATCGCCACCGAGCGATCGCTGCTGCCGTCGTTGACGTACACGATCTCGAAGTCGTCAGAGATTTCCCGCAATAGCGGCGTCAAACGCCGCGTGAGTTCATGCAGGTGCATTTCTTCGTTGTGCACCGGGGCGATCACGGAGATGAGCGGCTGCGGCACGAATTCGGCTCGCGACGGTTGGATGGCGACCTGTAGCGAGGCGCGAGTCTAGCTGCCGCCGCGGCGTTCTCCAAGCGATGTGGTCCACATCGTCGCGGGGCTAGTCGTCGCCCGGCCGCCAGGCGCGCTTCAGCACCACGGCTCGCGAGATGCGCCCGTCGACGCGCACTTCCAGCGGCGACTCGAGCCGCACGAGCCGTACGAGCTCGGTCTCGTCGACCACCGGCTGCGCCTGCAGCCAATCCCAGTCGAGTCTTCCCTCGCCGTGCGCCGGGTTCACCGCGAGATACGCGACCCCGAAGGCGGTGATGTTGTGAAAGAAGTGGCTGCCCTGTGAGGGATCGACGACGAAATCGTCGAGGGCGGTTTCGATGATCACCCGCGCGGTGCTGATCTGCGGCCAGCTCACCGGGATGCCGAGCCACTGGTTCGACGAACCCCAACGACCCGGACAGCGAAAGACTGGAAGGCGCGGTGTGGATGGTTCACGG
>CAZLYU010000003.1:0-85392 GCA_964563855.1 uncultured Planctomycetales bacterium
ACCCGGCGCATCAATCACCCCAGCGAAGTGGTCAACGTCGCCGACGAAGTCGAAGTCGTCGTGCTCGATATCAACAAAGACAAGCAGGAGATCTCGCTCGGCATCAAGCAGACCGAGGTCAATCCGTGGACCACGTCGCCCAGAAGTACCCGCCGGGCACCGTCGTCGAAGGCGTCGTCCGCAACCTGACGAACTACGGCGCGTTCATCGAGATCGAGGAGGGCATCGACGGCTTGCTGCACGTCAGCGACATGAGCTGGACCAAGAAGGTCAGCCATCCGTCCGAACTGATCAAGAAAGGCGACCAACTCCGGTGCGTCGTGCTCTCGGTCGATCAGGAGAAGATGCGCGTCGCGCTCGGCCTCAAGCAGATGGTCGAGGATCCGTGGGTCCGCGCCGTCCCCGATCGCTATCAGCCCGGCATGGTCGTTCGCGGCAAGGTCACCAAGATCACCAACTTCGGCGTGTTCGTCGAACTCGAGCCCGATCTCGAAGGCCTGCTGCACGTGTCCGAACTGGCTGAGCACAAGGTCGAAAATCCGCAGGACGAGGTCAAGATCGGCGACGAACTCGATGTGAAGATCCTTCGCGTCGACACCGTCGAACGCAAGATCGGCCTCTCCAAGAAGCGGGCCGACTGGGCCGGCGACGTCACCGATGTCGACACGTCGACCGCGGCCGGCGACCGCCCACGCCGCGAACGCCGCGGCGGCCTCGGCGAAGGCGGCGGCGGATTCGGCGACATCCAACTGCCGCAGGGCTAGTCGCGGTCCGCAGCGTCTGATCATGCCGTCACGGATGCGCCATGCCTGAGTCCGTCGCTACGAACTCACCCGGCGCATCGCGGGAGTGGCTCGATCGCATCGCGGCGGTAAACCGCCGCATGCTTGCAACGCCCGAACTCAGCGGCATCTTCGGGAAACGCGGCGCTTACAGACTCCGCGTCAAAAACACGCTCAAGCGTGCGCTCAAGCGCCCCCTTCAGGAATACTGGGTGACCGCTGTAAACGCCCTCGGCGCGCTGCGCATCGACGAGCGCGGCGGGACAAAAGCGGAACGCAGCGCCATCACGGCGTTCGTCGAGCGGCAGGTCGACCAAGAGGGGGCCTGGCGTCGTCCACTGATGAACCTCGACGATACGATGAAGGGCTATCCGGTCTTGTGGGCGGCCGACGCGCTCGAGGACCCGCGCCTGCATCGCGCCGCCGACGCGCTGGCGCGCTATCTGCTCGATGAGCACCCGCGCGCCGCCGATGGGTGCCTGCTTTACAACCGCGGGGTGGCGCCGCTGCTCGTCGACTCGCTGGGCATGATCTGCCCATTTTTGGCCCGGTACGGCCGGCTGCGTGCGAGCACCGCGGCTCGTGATCTCGCCGTGCATCAGATTCGCCGGTTCATCGAGGTCAATCTCGATCCAGACACATCGCTGCCGTACCACGGCTACTACGCCAAAGGCCCGCATCGGCTCGGCATGCACGGCTGGGGCCGCGGCTGCGGCTGGTTCTTGCTCGGGCTGGCCGACACGCTCGACGAACTCGGCGGCGCCGACCGCGAATTCGTCGCCAGCGTCTGCCAGCGCGTGCTGCAAGCCCTCGCCGCGTTCCAGAAATCGTCGGGCCACTGGGGCTGGGCCGTCGTGCTCGATAATGCACACGACGATAGTTCGGCCACCGCCTTCATCACCTACAGCGCGCTGCGCTTTCAGCGCGTTTTCGGCGGCGACGTATTCGACGGCATGATCACCAATGGCCTGCGCGCCCTCCAAGCCGCCACCCGCCCTGATGGAGTGGTCGATGGCTCCATGTCTGACTGCCTGGGCCTGGGCCTCTATCCCACACACTTCGGTCCGCAGCCCTGGCTCCAAGGCATGACGACGGCGGCCGCTGCCGAGCATTTCGCCCGGGGCCGCACATGACGCTTGTCGGCCGCATCTTCGCCAACACGGCGACGAAGTGGGCCGCGTTCGGGGTACGCGCTGTCATCGGCGTGCTGCTCGTCCCCTTCCTCATCAGCGAAGTGGGCCGCGATGGCTACGGACTCCTCAGCGTCATCGCCACCACGGTCACCTTCGCACTGCTCGCCGACCTCGGACTCAGCACAGCGCTGTCGCGTCATCTGGCGGACAAGGCGGCACGTAACGACGAGACGGGCTTCAACAGTTACTTCACGAGCGCGCTGCTCGTTTACGCCGGGCTCGGCGTTGCCGCGGGCGGGCTGATCTTCATCCTCGCCGACCCACTCGCCAGCCTCTTTGGCATTCCGGACAAGTTCGCGCAGGAAGCCGGCGTGCTGCTGCGCGTCCATGTGCCGCTGATGTTGCTCATGACGTTTGTCAGCGCCGCGCTTGGCGCCGTCGCGCAAGCCCTCCATCGCTTCGACATCATCAACATGCGCAACGCCGCGGTCGGCGTCGTGCAGGGCGTCGCGCTGTTCGCGGTGCTCGGGCTCACGTCCGCCGCCATCTACGGATGGATGGTCGTGCTGCTCGCGACCGAGTTGATCCGCTTGTTCGTTACGCTGGGCGCCGCGCGACGACTGCGGCCGACCCTGCGCGTCGGGCCGGCGCTCGTGAAACGCGTCGCGGTGAGCGATCTCTTCTCTTTCGGCTGGATCATCTCGGCGACGCAGATTGCCTCGATGATCGGCACACAGGTGCACCCGCTGCTCATCAGCCGCTATCTGGGTCTGGGAGCAGTCGCTCTGTACAGCCCGGCGGTCAGCCTAACGGTCGCGGTCAGGCCGCTCATCGACGCGCTCGCCACGCAACTGCACTCGGTCGCGACCGAACTCCACGCGACCAACGATCAGGAGCGCCTCCGCCAGCTTCTCTTTCGCGGCACGAAGTACACCATGCTCATGGCGGCGCCGGTCGCCACGGTTCTCGTGGTCCTCGCCGAACCCATTGCGCGCGTCTGGCTGTCCGCGCAACTCGGCCCCGAACACGCCACCACCGCCCAGCTCATTCGCATCTGGGCGCTCATCGACCTGCTCACCTACGCCGCCGGCTCGCAATGGGCCGTTGCAATGGCGATGCGCAAGATGACGTTCTACTTCTGGGTCGTCGTGCCGCCGAATCTGGCTGCGGTCGGCGTCGCCGCGCTCCTGCTGCAGTTCACAACGTTTGGGTTATACGGCGCCGTGTTTCCGCTGCTGATCGTCAAAGTGCTGCAGCGGCCAATCTGCACGTGGTACGCCGCAAAGTTGGTTGGCGTGAGCACGGGCGCCTACGTGCACGCCGCCTACGCCCGGCCGCTGATCGCAATGGGGATTCTCGTACTGCCGACGACCGCTTGGGCCGTCTGGGGCCCCGAGCTGAATCTCGTCGGCTTGCTGCTCACCGCTGCTGCAGTAATACTCCTCTGGGCGCCGTTGTGCTGGTGGGTCGGCATGCAGGCGGCTGACCGCGCCAGTGTCGGCAAGCTCGGCCGCAGTGTCCAAGCCCGAGTGCCGTTCGCGCGCCTGCGGCCGCCGTCGTGGATGCGGTCTCGAGGAGGAGTGTAATGCCCGGCCAGCACGACACATTCATTCTCGCCGGCAACGGCCCGTGCTTGAATCGCGGCTGCGAGGCGATTCTGCATGGCACGATCGAAGTGCTCGACCGGGCGTTCTCAAAACCCCGCTACATCAGCGCCCCGCTCATCATCGGCAGCGAGACTGACCCGCAATACTTCTCCCACGAACGCGTCGCGATTCGGCCAGACATCGTTCGCTCGCGCTTCTCATCCGCCTGGCTCGCGCGCCAATGGCGCGTCCGCGTGCTACGCACCCGTGGATTCGCTTTCGAACCATACCTCAAACGCGCTCGCGCAGTGCTCGCGATCGGCGGCGACAACTTCAGCCTCGACTACAACCTCCCCACCCGACAGTTCGCCGTCGGCGATACGGCCCGCGAAGCCGGCAAGCCCTTCGTGCTCTGGGGGGCGTCGGTTGGCCCCTTCGATCGCAACCCCGAGTTCGAAAAGCACGCCATCGAACAGCTCAAACGCGCCGCGCTGATCTGCATCCGCGAGCCCGAAACGCAAGACTATCTCGCCTCGCGCGGCGTCGCCGACAATGTGCGCAAGGTCGCCGATCCCGCCTTCGTTATGGCGCCGCGCGAGCCCGACGATGTTCCCAGCCAACTCGCCGCCTTGCTCCGCGATGGCCCCGTCGGCGTCAATCTCTCCACACTCGCCGGCGGCTTCAGCGGACGAACAGCCGAGTGGCTCGACGTCGCGACGGCGTGCGTTCGCGCACTACGCAAGGCGCTCGATCGGCCCATCGTCCTCGTGCCTCACGTGATCGTCCCCGAGGCCGACGACCATGCGTTCCTCAGCAAGATCGGCGGCGATGACATCCCGGTGTTGCCGCGCAACTGGGGAGCACGCGAACTCAAGTGGGCGATCGCCCAGTGCTCGGTGTTCGCCGGAGCGCGAATGCACGCCACCATCGCAGCGTTCTCGCAAGGCGTGCCGGTCTTGTCGCTCGGCTACAGCGCGAAAGCGCGCGGGCTCAATCGCGATCTCTTCAACCACCTCGACTGGTTGCTGCCCGTCGATCAACTCACCCCCGACACGCTGGTCGACCGCATGCGCACCCTGCTGAAACAAGAGACCGCGGTGCGCGAACAGCTCGCCACACGACTACCGGCGTATCGCGAAGAAGCCTATGGCGCGGGCCCCCTGCTACGCGAACTTCTGCAACTGCCCGCAGCGTCCTGATGTCCAGCCGCCCGCGCATTCTCTACGTCAACCACCTCCCCGCGTTCCCCACGACCTACGGCGGGCAGATTCGCGTGGCGCACATCGCCAAGGCGTTGCAGGCCGTCGGCGACGTCTCGCACCTCTGCTTGCCAGAGGAGATCAGCCAAGAGCAGCAGGCCGCCTTGAAGCACGCCTTTGACCGCGCCGAAATCTGGCCGCAGGCCGGCCCGCCCAACGCGACCGGCTTCATCGGGCTCCAACGCCGCCGTCTCCACGTGCTCACCGAAGCGCTGCTCGCGCCCGCCGCACCGCGCGCCGATCGACAGCGTTTCGCATCGCTCCGCCGCGAGTTCGACCTCGTCTGGTTCGAGCAGATCATGGCGGCCGAACGCCTGCGCCTGACGGATCGCGCCGGGTGCTTCCTCGATCTCGACGATCTGCATTATCAGAAGTTCGAGCAGATGACGCAGCTCGAAACCACGTTCGTCCGCCGCATGCGGGCCGCCGTGCAAGCGTGGGGTTGGCGCCGTCGCGAGCTCGCGCTCCTGCCCGGGTTCGACGGCGTCGGGGTGTGCAGCGAAGAAGATCGCTCCAAGCTCGGCGGCGGCGACCACATCCACGTCATTCCCAACGGCTTCGCCGCACCGTCTGAACGACCCGCGTGGACGCCGCGAACCCAGACCCGACTCGGCTTCATCGGCAACATCGGCTATCTGCCCAATCGCGACGGCCTGGCCTGGTTCGCACGCGAAGTCTGGCCGCTGGTGCGCGAAGCTGCGCCAAGCGCGGTCTTACGCGTCGTCGGGAAACGACCGCCAAACGCGGCCTTCCTCGACACGTCCGGCTTCGAGTGTCTTGGCTTTGTCGATGACGCGTTCGCCGAAATGCAAAGTTGGTGCGCGTCGATCGTGCCGCTGCGCATCGGCGGCGGCACGCGCATCAAGATTTTGGAAGCGTTTAGCCGTCGCGTTCCCGTCGTCAGCACCACCCTCGGCGCCTACGGGCTCGACGCGCAGCACGACCGCGAGCTGCTGCTCGGCGACGACCCGGCGTCGATGGCGGCCGCCTGCGTCAGCCTGCTGCAAAATCCCGAGCGCGGCGAAGCGCTGACGGCCGCGGGTTGGGAGCTGTTCGAATCACGCTTCACCTGGGAGCGCATCAACGCGCGCGTCGCCGCCGCCGTCCACGCCACGCTGCAGCGCCGCGCCAAATAGCCGCCTCCCCAGCGCCCCGCGCGGCAGGTATCCTGCGCAGCGGCAATCGCTGACGACCCGAGGAGCTTCCGCCATGCGTCAGAAAGTGATGTTCGTCTTCGGCACCCGGCCGGAAGCCATCAAGCTCTGCCCTGTGATTCTGCACATGCGAACCCGTCCCGAGTTCGACGTCGTCGTGTGCGCCACCGGGCAGCATCGCCAGATGCTCGACCAGGTGCTCGCGCTGTTCGAGATCACCCCCGATGTCGACCTCAACCTCATGAAGCCCGGCCAAGACTTATTCGACGTCACGGCCGGCGTGGTCACCGCGATCAAGCCCGTGTTGCGTGAGCACCAGCCCGACTGGGTGCTCGTGCAAGGCGACACGACGACCGTTTGGACCGGAGCATTGGCTGCGTTTTACGAAGGCGTCCGCGTCGGGCATGTCGAGGCGGGGCTCCGCACGTTCGACAAACGCCAGCCGTTTCCGGAGGAAATCAATCGGCGGCTTTGCACGCAACTGACCGATCTGCACTTCCCGCCCACCGCCGGCGCCCGCGACAATCTGCTCGCCGAGCGCATCGCCGCGGACGATATCGTGGTCACCGGCAACACGGTGATCGACGCGCTGCTATGGATGACGGAACGTAATCGCTCACAGCCCGACCAGGCCGTGCAGGCGATCGAACGCTGGGCGACGGACACGCTCGCCGACGCGCCGGTCGTGCTCGTCACCGGCCACCGCCGCGAGAGCTTCGGAAGCGGGTTCGAGAATATTTGCAACGCAATCGCACAGCTCGCCGACGAGCACCCTCAGACGCATTGGGTCTACCCCGTGCATCTCAACCCCAACGTGCAGGAGCCGGTGAAGCGAATCCTGCGCGATCGCGCAAATATTCACCTGCTCGAACCACAGCCCTACGCGCCGTTTTGCTGGCTCATGCAGCGCAGCACCATGATCCTGACCGACTCCGGCGGCGTACAGGAAGAGGCGCCCAGTCTCGGCAAACCAGTGCTCGTGATGCGCAACACAACCGAACGCCCCGAAGGCGTCGCCGCGGGATGCGTCGAGTTGGTCGGCAACGAACAAGCCCGCATCGTCGAGCGCGTCCGCGACACGCTCGCCCAGTCGCGCGGAAACCCTCCCGCCAATCCCTACGGCGACGGCCAAGCCAGCCAACGCATCGCCGACGCCCTCTTGTCGCGCAACGCGTCGTAGCCGATAAGCACAAGACCGACGCCCGACCAACTTCGCCCGACCGGAACCCCATGCGGATCGCCTTTCTCTCAACCGATTTCAAGCCCAACGACGGCGGCGTCGCCGAACTGTCGTGGCGCGTCTGCGAAGAACTCTCGGGCCACGGCTGTCATGTCACCGTCTTCACCAATCGCCATCCCCAGGAGCCAGACCAAACGCAGCTCGACGCCGTGCATGTGCAGCGCGTGTTCGATCCTCCCGCCGGCGGACAGCCGCTCTGGCGTCGGCTTCTCGCCCGCCCGGCCTGGGTGCGACGCACGCGGGCGGCGCTCGATGCGGCCGTGCGCGCCCACCAGCCCGATGCGGTGCTCGCCGGCAACTACACACTGTTGTGGGATCAATTGCTGACGCGCGGTCACTGGCCGTTTTTCATCTACCTGCACGGCGAAGACGTCACCGGCGCCACCCGCGCCCGCAACCCGATGCGCACCTGGGAGGCGCGCCGCGTGCTCCGCGCCGCCGACCACAGCTTCTGGAACAGCCGCTGGAGCTTGTCCGAAGCCGAGCGGTTGTGCGGCGGACCGCTGCCGCACGCCAGCGTCACCAACTGCGGCTTCCCGCCGGAACGCATCGTCAAGCAGCCCGACCGCGCCGGAGCGCGACAGCGGCTGGGCTGGGGCGACGAGCCGGTGCTGCTCACGGTCGCGCGGCTCATCGATCGCAAAGGCGTCGACATGGTGCTGGCGGCCCTGCCCACCATTCGGGCGCAGTTTCCCAACTGCCGGCACGCGATCATCGGCCAAGGCCCCGACCGCCCCCGCCTCGAGCAGTTGGTGCGCGATCGCGATCTCATCGACGCCGTCATGTTCCTCGGCTTCGTCGACGATCAGACCAAGTGGGACGCCTACGCGGCGTCGGACCTCTACGTGATGACCCCGCGCAAGGGCCGCTACGGCGAGGTCGAGGGCTTTGGCATCGTCTATCTCGAAGCCAACGCGCACGGGCTGGCGGTGGTCGGCGGGACCGAAGGCGGCGTGTCAGACGCAGTCGCCGACGGCGAAACCGGTCTGCTGGTGAATCCGCACCAGCCCGACGCCATCGCCGCCGCCGTGATCGAGCTGCTCAGCGACGCCGAGCGCCGCGCTGCGATGGCGCAGCGCGGACAGGCGCGCATCCGCGAGCGGTTCAACTGGCGCAGCATCACGGCGCGAATGCTGGCGGACATGCGCGGCGTCGTCGAACGTACTGGTCGTGCGGCAACGGAGAGCCGAGTGTGATCGACGAAACCAGAGCGTCGGCACGTGCGGCGTGGCTCATCGACGGCAACGAGACCTACGGCCTGCGGACGTACTTTCTGCAAGTCGCGCCGCGTCTCTCGGCCTCAGACCAAGTCGAGCTGCGCATCATCTGCGTCAGCGGTGGGGAAGCTGCCGCCGCGCTCCGTTCCGCCGGCTGCGAGGTGGTGGAACTCTCTGTCCCCACGTTCGGCGCCCTCAAGGACGAAGCCGGTCGCCGATCGCTCAGCCGGATCACAGCCGAAGGCTGGCGCCAATGGCGCTGCGTACGCGCAGTCGCCCGCGAACTTCGCGAATGGAACGCAGACGTGCTGCACTCGCACACACCCAACTATCACATGGTCGCCGCGCTCACGCGGCTGCTCTCGCGAGCGCGAGTCGTGTGGCACTGGCACGGGCCGTATAGCTGGTCCGGCGTCGCGGATCGTGTGCTCACGACGCTTGGTCGGCTGACGCAGCGAATGCTGTGCATCAGCAACTTCGTGCGCCAGTCGCTACCACCCACGATGCAGTCGAAGGCGTCCGTCGCACTCAACACCATCGACCTCGACGCGTTCGACCGCAATCAACGAACCGGCCTGCGCGAGCGTTGCGGCATAGACCAAGACACGCCGCTGGTCGCGTCGTTTGGACGAGTGAACGAATACAAGGGCTTCGACGACTTTGTTGAAGCCGCCGCGCGGGTGCATGCCTCACATCCCAACGCGCACTTTGTGCTCGTCGGCGGGGCGACTGCGGACGGCGTCGCACTCCTGGAGCAACTGCAAGCCCGCGTACAAGCGCTTGGCGTCGCGGAGCGGTTCACCTTTACTGGGTTTCTCGACGGCGCGGCAGGCCATATGCATGAATGCAGCATCATCGTCGCGGCGTCAAAACCCACCGCGGTGGTCGGGGCCGAGGGTTTTGGGCTCGTCGTGGTCGAAGCGATGGCGGCGCGGCGCCCCGTGGTCGCAACCCGCGCCGGCGCCTTTCCGGAGATCGTGGTCGATAGAGAGACGGGGCTGTTGGCGAATGTAGCCGATCCCGAAGACTTGGCGCGGGCGATGACGGAGCTCCTGAACGAACCGCAGCGGATGCAGGCCATGGGCGAAGCCGGTCGCGCACGTGTGGAACAGCGTTTTCAACCCAGTCGCCTTATCGCGACTATCCTGCAAACTTACGCGCAAATGGGCTAGGCTTTCGCTATGGCGTATCTTTTCGCCGCTATCTATCTGCTCGCCGGCATCACGGCCGCCATGCGGCCGAAGCTCGGCGTACAGATGGTGTGGTTCCTGACCTGGCTCTATCCGATCGGCCTGCTGCACGGGTTGCTGCCGCTCGGCGTTCGCTTCGATGACCTCTACGTCGTTTGGATTCTGCTGATCGCATTGTGTGTTCGACCTAGCCCCATTCGTCGCTCCTACGTCGTCATCTTCGCCTGTCTGTGGTTCGTGAGCCTTACACTCGGAAACCTCGTGGGTGTGGCGACCGGCGGCGGCCTGGCGCTCTTTCTGAACGCCGTTCGCGCAATTGGAAAGGTGTTCTACATTCCAGCGATTGCAATCGCGATTTGGAAGACCACCCGTTCCGAAGCTGATATTCGCGGCCACCTGATGGCCATGTTGATCGCGTTGCTCGGCGCCGGCGTCGTTGGCGGTTTACAGCTCTATCGTCCCGGGTTGGTCGTGTGGTGGGAGATTCCCAGCTTCACCTACGGCCAGGGGTACACCGCCGAAACCTTCGGTGTCGAATTGCGTCGCGCCGGCGGTGCGATGGGCGCCATCGGTTACGGATGGGGCATGATGACGCTCTTCGTCATCGGCGCCCGCATGGCCGTACTGCAAAGTGGAACCATCACCCGCCTGCTCGGCGCGGCGGGCATCGCCATGGGCGCCGCTGGCATGGCGTTCTCAAACACGCGCGCCGCGCTCGGCGGCGCCGCCGTGGCGCTCGTCTACATGATCGTAGGACAAAAGCGACGCGGCTGGCTCATCGTGTTGATGAGCCTCGGTGCATCGTACGCCGTGTTGCAGACCAACCTTTTGGACCGCGTCTTGTTGCGATTTGGCGGCGGCGTCTCGGCCGTGGAGTCGGCGTTCGACACGCGCTCTTCAATCTGGATGAGCTACCTCACCAGACCTTCGCTCCACTACTTCCTGTTCGGCCGCGGCTGGCACGCCGAACGCGAACGCATCGGCGAGAGCGCACACAGCAGCTACATCGGCGTACTGGCCTACCAGGGATTGTTCGGAGTCGTCGTCACGCTGCTCGGCGGCTGGTGGATGTGGCGCGCCGGCCAACGCGCCGCCCTTCATGAACCACCGAACTTTCACCGCGGCATTGGCGAGTCGGCACGCGCTCTACTCCTCGCGATCGCCTTCGCCGGACTCTTCGGAGAAGAAGTGCATGCCGCCGCCTTGCGCCCGGTCGTCGCGCTCGCGTTGCTCGCCGAACTCACCGCCGCCTATCGCTGGCATGCCAAACAACAGCTCATGCCGCAACGCCGACAGATGACGCCGCAGGAAATCGCCGGCTGGCGACCCATCATCGGCGCGCCGGCGGCAGGAAGCTAGCCGTGAACTCGCTCGCCGCCACCCCCAATACAGCCGGCGTCGAACCTCGGACGCCAGCCGCCCAACCCCCTCAGCGTCTGCACCTCGTGCTCAACGCCATCTCCGCCGCACCCGGCGGCGGACTAACGGCGCTGCGCGGCATGCTCGGCGGATGGCGCGCCATCGCCGCGCCGCTTCGCGTCACGGTCGTCGTCGGACGCAGCGTCACCGCCGAAGCACTCCGCAAGCAGAACGCGTGCGATGACATTGTCGAGTACTGCCTCGACGCGTCGTACCTCAAGCAGTTTTGGGCGCAGCGCCGTGGTTTTCAGCGACTGCTGACCACACTGCAACCCGACGTGCTGCTGTCGAACAATCTCCACGTACCGCGCCCCGGCTGCCCGCAGGTCGTCTATCACCAAAATCTCTACCCGCTCGTCGAACGCTCACTCTATCGCGTCTGGCGCGGCTACGGATTGAAGAACGCGGTCCGCGCTTGGGCCGCCCAGCGTGCGCTCCGCGAGGCTGAAGCCAACACCTTCCTGTCCGAATTCCTGCAGCGACAGGCCGAACGCATCGATCCCAGCTCAGCCCCCCGAAACCGTACGATCTACTACGGCGTCTCCGCTGAGTTGATCTCGGCCGCTCAGCAAACCGCGCAGGCCAACGACAGCCCGCAATTCATCGCCCTGCAGGCGCCTACGCCGCACAAAGCGAACGATGTGTTGATCGAAACGCTCGCGATCGTGCGACGCGAGCGACCCAACGTCGACTGGAAGCTCACCATCGCCGGACCCGGAGACTGGTCGCACTGGCGCCAGTTCGCGGCCGACCGCGGCGTGCTCGAACACATCGACTTCGCCGGCTTCGTCGAGCACACCCAACTACGCGAGCTGCTCGCGACGAGTCGCGCTCTCCTCTATCCCAGCGCCTTCGAGTCCTTCGGCGCCCCCCTTATCGAAGCGGCGGCGTGCGGTTGCCCTGTGGTGGCGGTCGATGCAACGGCGATTACCGACGTCTCCGGCGGCGCGGCGCTGCTGGCGCGACCGCACGACGCACGGTCCTATGCCGACCAGGTCTTGCGTCTGGTGGACGATCGCGACCTGGCGCAGCAGTGCATCGAACGCGGCAAGGCCCGGGCCCGCGAGTTCAGTTGGGCCAAGTCGGCCGGGGAGTTCATGGATGTCTTTCGACGGGTTACGACGAAGGGCGCCGCTAGACAAGCCTAGCGCAAACGTCCCGCAACGGGCGTCGTCGATCGCTCGACGATGTCTGCTGTTGTGCGGCGTGCTCCTTGCGACGACGCCCGCACGCGCGACCAACGCCGTCATCGTCATCCCCAACGACGCGCCACGTGCGCAACGGATGGCGGCGGAGACGCTGCAGCGCTACATCGCTCGCGCGACGCGCGTCACCTTCCCCATTCGAGCGTCTGCCGGCGCGGGGCTCAGCCTTCACGTCGGACGCAGCCCGTTCGTCGAACAACTCGACCTGAACCTCGCAGACCTGGGTGAAGACGGCTACCTGCTGTCGCCCGCTGGCGGAGCCAATTACGTCATCACCGGTCACACCGCGTGGGGAACCGAAACCGCGGTCTACGCCTTTTGCGAGCGTGTGCTCGGCGTACGCTGGCTGCTGCCGGGGGCCGTCGGCGAGCACGTGCCCAACGTCGAACGCCTGACGCTGCCCGGCGCCCCCATACGCAGCAAACCCGCGTTCTGGTCGCGCCTGGGCTCGGGCCTCACCGGTTCAGATACGCAGCTCTGGGCGCGACGCCTGGGTATGCGCGGCAAAGTCGAGTTCCATCACAAGCTCTGGGCGCTGGTGCCGCCGGACCGCTATCTGCGATCCGATCCGCAGTTCTTCCCCGAAGTCGACGGAGAACGCGTCCAGCCCGCCCCCGGCGCCGCCCAGCAGCGAACCTGGCAGCCAAACTTCGCCGCCCCCGGCACGGTAAACGCGGCCGTGCAATCCATCGAACGCATCCTGGCCCGCGACCCACGCACCCGCAGCGTCTCGCTCGGCGTCAACGACAGCACCGTGTTCGACCGTTCGGACGCGTCGGTCGCGCTCGACGGCGATCGACGCAACGGGTTCGGCTATCGCAGCGCGTCGAACAGCTACTACCGCTGGTGCAACGCGGTCATCGAGCGCGTTTCGCAGCGCCATCCTGAACTGCTCTACGGCTGCCTGGCGTACAACAACGTCGCTGAGCCGCCAGATGACGTGACGGTCAGTCCACAGCTCGTCCCGTTTATCTGCGAGGGGCGCTATCAGTGGCTGCGCCCGGAGCACCGCGACGCCGGACGCCGGCTCAACGATCGTTGGAAACGCGCCGCCCACCGCTACGGCTGGTACGACTATCACTACGGCGGCACGTACATGCTGCCGCGCGTCTACCACGACCACCTGCGCGACACGATCGCCTACGCCGCCGAGCAAGGCGTCGGCGCGATGTACGCCGAGCTGTATCCCAACTGGGCTGACGGACCGACCGCGTATCTCTATCTGAAGCTGCTGTGGGATCCGCAGCAAGACGTAGACGCGTTGGTGCGTGAATGGTGTGAGCTGTGCGTCGGTCGCGCCGCCGCTCCGCACCTGCAGCAATATCTTTCGATCTGGGAGCAGTTTTGGACGCAGACCGTGCCGCAGAGCGATTGGTTGCAACGCCGTCAGACCTATGCGCCATTTCACCAGTTGAGCTATCTCGATCTGGTTGATGAGCAGGATCTCGCGCGCAGCCGCGCGCTGCTCGAACGCTGCGTTGCGGAAGCGACGACAGATCAGCAGCGGGCCCGCGCGAACCTATTGCTCGACGGCTTCGCGTACTACGAAGCGTCGGCGCTGGCGTATCGCGCGACACGGGTCGGATTGGAGCAGCCTGTCGCAACCGAAGACGAAGCCCGCACGGCGCTGACCGACGCCGCCAAACGTCTGCATATGGCCGACCAACGTCACGTCATCTCGCGGATGCTGACGCAACGCGCCACCGTCAAGTTCCATACGCCCCACCCCGCGGCCTGGGCTCAGGGCGAGACGTGGGGATTGAGCGCGTTTTGGCGGTTGTATGGTTGGGCGGTGACCAGCAGCGAATTTCGCGCCGACCTCGCCAAACTGCGAGCAGCCGCCACTCCCAACCGCAAACTCTGGCGCGCCCTGCGCGACATGACCGTCGCCGCAACGCAAGACCAGCCGCAACTGCTCGGCAATACCGACTTCGCGATCGAGCGGCGGGACTGGGGTCTGCGCATCGAGGAGCGCCCCGGCGAGTTTGAGACGGCCCGGGAGGGGCGCTCCGATGACCGCTCGCTACGCATCGTCGGCGCCCGCAAAGCGACCGTCCTGCAGCGCATCGATGTCACGCCCGGGCGCTATCTCGTCACCGCGTGGCTGAAGCTGGAGCAACCGACTGATCGCGGCTACGTCCGCGTGCTGGCGATTCCCTTCAGGGCCGACGGCTCGCGTCCGCGGTACCACGACACGCGGGTACGGCCGAGTGTCGGCGACTGGCGTGGAGTCGCCTGGCCGATCGAGGTCACCGCGACGTCAAATGTCGTGCGTCTGGAAGTTGGTGTGATTGCACATGACCTGCAAGACTCGAGTCTGCTGGTCGATGATGTGCAACTGCTGCGCCTGCCCTGAACGAGCCCGCTTGCGCCCCCAAGCGGCGGCCGCCGTCTTGCGATACGCTGTCCGCCCCGACAGCCCCGAAGCGACGGAGGATGGACGCGCGTGAAGCAGATTTTGCAACATCTCCGCAGCGGCGAGATCGAGATCGCCGACCTTCCCGATCCGCAGTTGCGCAGCGGCGCGGTGCTGATTCAGACCACCCGTTCGCTCATCTCCGCGGGCACCGAGCGCATGCTGGTGGAGTTTGGCAAAGCCAGCCTGCTGGCCAAAGCGCGGGCCCAGCCGGACAAGGTCAAGCAGGTGCTCGACAAGATTCGCACCGACGGCCTGATGCCGACGCTCGAAGCCGTGTTCAGCCGCCTCGATGAACCGTTGCCGCTGGGCTATTGCAATGCGGGTCGTGTGCTGGCGGTGGGGGCCGGCGTCAGCGAGTTCGCACCCGGCGATCGCGTCATCAGCAATGGCGCGCATGCCGAGCTGGTCTGCGTGCCGAAGCATCTGTGCGCCAAAATTCCCGACGGCGTCGACGACGCCCACGCCGCGTTCACGGTGTTGGCGAGCATCGCGCTGCAGGGCCAGCGGCTGCTGGAGCCCACGTTTGGCGAGCGGGTGGTGGTGGTCGGGCTTGGTCTCATTGGGCTCGTCGCGGTGCAACTGCTGCTGGCGAACGGCTGCGAAGTGCTCGGGATTGACATCAACGCGCAGCGACTGGCGCAGGCGGAACGCTATGGCGCCAAGGTCGTCCCGGTCGGCGGAGACCCCGTCGCTGCAGCGCAGAGTTGGTCGCAGGGGCGCGGCGTCGACGGCGTGTTGGTGACCGCTTCGGCGAAGACCGACGAGATCATGCACCAAGCCGCTCAGATGAGCCGCAAACGCGGACGCATCGTGCTGGTCGGCGTCGTGGGTTTGAACCTGCGCCGTGCCGATTTCTACGAGAAGGAGCTGACGTTTCAGGTCTCCTGCTCGTATGGACCGGGCCGCTACGACAGCGACTACGAACAAGCCGGGCAGGACTACCCCTACGGCTTCGTTCGGTGGACCGAACAACGCAACTTCGACGCGATCCTCGGCGCCATCGCGGCGAATCGCGTGCACGTCGATGAACTGATCACCCATCGGTTCGCGCAGGCCGACGCGGCCCAGGCGTATGGCGTGGTGTCTGACGACAAGAGCGCGCTCGGCGTCGTGCTCGAGTATCCCGAGCAGGTCGCGCCCACCAAACGCGTCGAGATCGCAACACGACCCGCCCCGGCGTCGGGGCAGCCGGTTGTCGGGGTCATTGGCGCCGGCAACTTCGCGAAGCTTGTGATGCTGCCCGGCTTGGCGAAGACCGACGCCCGCATCGCGTACGTCTCCGCGCGTAACCCCGCGCCCGCGCAGCACGCGGCGAAGAAGGTCGGCGCCGAGTCGGTCATCGCCGACCACAAGCTGATGCTCGAAGACGAGGCGGTCAACGGCGTGCTCATCGCGGCGCAACACAACGTTCATGCGCGCTTGGTCACCGAAGCGTTGCAGGCGGGGAAACACGTCTTCGTCGAGAAACCACTGGCCCTGACGGTTGACGAGCTCAACGACGTATTGGCCGCGGCGGCGTCGGCGAGCGACAAGACAGTGATGGTCGGCTTCAATCGGCGCTTCAGTCCGCACACGGTCCGCCTCAAACAACTGCTCAGCAGCCGCAGTGAGCCACTGTGCCTCACGTTCACCGCCAATGCCGGCGCGATCCCCGTCGACCACTGGACACAAGACCCGCAGCGCGGCGGGGGGCGGATCATCGGCGAGGCGTGCCACTTCGTGGACCTCTTGCTGCATCTCGTTGGAACGCCGATTGCATCCGTCAGCGCGGCGATGGTCGGCGAGGGTGCGACGCCACGCGACGACAAAATGACGCTCACGCTGACTTTCACAGATGGATCGGTGGGCGTGGTGAACTACTTCGCGAACGGATCGAAGAGCTATCCGAAAGAGCGCTTGGAAGCTTTCAGCGAAGGCCGCGTGCTTGTGCTCGACAACTTCCGCTCGTTGATCGGGTACGGCGTCAAGGGGTTCAAACGCCTCAAGACCTCACGACAAGACAAGGGACACAACGCGGAGTTTGCTGCGTTTGTGGACCACATTCGCTCTGGCGGGGCAGCGCCGATTCCGCTGAACGAGTCGGTGAACGTGACGCTCGCAACGTTCGCCGCGGTCACCAGTGCGCGTGAAGGGCGAACGATCGCTTTGGATCGTGAGTACGGAAACTTGTTCCAAGCGGGCGGCTAGCTCGTCGTGTCCTCCATGTCGCGTAGCAGACGTTTTCAGCGCCTCCCACGCCGACCGCGTGCGCCCTGGCGATGGCGAGGACGCCTGTCGCGCGGGGTCGACGCGCCTCAATGCACGCGCTCGCGACGAACCGCTGAACCGGCCGCATTGGCGTTCTTAGCGCTCTGCGGCTTGTTTCTGAGCGCGGCCGCGAGTGCTCAATCGGCGTTGCGCTGTGATCTGAATGTCGGTGAGCGACTGGTCTATCGCGGAACCGAGCGGAGCGCCGGAACGGAGGTCGTCGACCTCAGCGTCGACGTGTGGGTGCTGGCGCGCGAGTCGCGGGTGGCGACAGTGCTTATCGAGACGGCGGACGCCTCGGCGGTCTTCATGGTGGACGCACGCGGCCAATGCGTCTTGCACGACGCGTTCGCCTCGGATTGGCCGCGTGTCGCGCCGCTCGCGAACCTGTTCATTGAGACGCCGCGCCAAGCCAGTGCGGTTGATCGCTGGGTAACGGCTCGGGATCGCTTTGGCGGCGTCTGGGCTTGTCGGGCGCGCTTCCGGAGTGAGACGGCGATTGTCACCGCGGAGTATCAAGACGCGGCGCCTGGCAGCGCGATCCTCACGCCGCCGCGGAGCGCTGAATATCGCCTGGCGGATGGTCGCGTACAGTCGGCCACGGTTGAGGCCCTGAACGCTGACGGGGCCCGCGTGGTCCGGAAGCTCGAATTGGTCCATGTCGTCACGAATGATTCCGCGTGGACAGCCCGCGAGCGGGTGCGCGTCGAGCGGATTGTGGATGTCATGCGGTCCGAGGCGCGCCTGCGTGGACTGGTGACACGAGCGCCGCAACGCATCGACACCGTGATCACCGACCTCAACCGCATTTGGAGCGAGCTGGCGCACGAACTTGGCGACGCGTCGGGGCCGGCGGAACGCTTCGTTCGATCGCGTCGGGCGCGCTGGAATCGTGCAGCGCCCCGCCTGCGGGCTCAGGCCGCATTTGCGCAACGTTGGCTCGGTGAGCGGGCGCCCGCGTACACGCTGACAAGTCTGACTGACGGCGCACCGACCGACAGCGAAACCACGCGCACCATCCGCGGACGCACCGTCGAAGTGTTCATATCTCGTTCTCAGCCAATCGGTTGGCGTCTCCTCAGTTGGTTAACAACGTCGCCGACTCGGAATCCGCTCGACCCCTGCGAAGTCGCGTATGTCGCGCTCGCATGTGAAGACGACCCGCTCGCTGCGCAAAAAATGGGCGCCGCAATCCGGGCGTCGAGCACATCGCCATGGCGTTTGGTGGCGGCTGGCGCCTACTGCCGCGCTCTCAATCCGCCGGAACTGCCGCTTGCGTGGCGACTCGACTCCCGGGGGCGTGTGACGGCGATCGAGTTTGGCTGGGTCGCCAATTCCGAGACGTTCACGCGAGGCGACTAGTATTGTCGAGAGAGATATGACCGCGGCGCTCGTGTGCGCTGCGCGATTCAGAGCGATGGAAACGGAGCAATCTGTGCAGCAATTCTTGCGTGTCAACGTCGTGCTGGTATTCGGCGGCTTCCTGGCGGGGTTGACCGGATGTTCACAGAAGGAGCCCGGACCGAGTTATCGGGAGGCGCCAAGCGAAGCGGCCGCGATGGGGGCGCAGGTCGAGCGCGATCCGGTCGCTTATCTCGAACGCGTCGCACAACGCACGAAAACCCTCGATCAATACACGTTGCGCCTCGAGCGCACCGAGCGGCGCGGACTGTTCAAGACCCTGCACGGCCCGGAGCGCATTGATGCATGGTATCAGCGCGAGCCGCTGGCGATCCGGCTGAAGTGGGTGGACGACGACGTGAAGTACGGCGAGTCGGTCTATCGCGAAGCGACGCATGCGGGGAAGGTTCGGTTCGTCACGCGGCGCTGGTCACCCCCGCTCGCGCCGCCGCCTCAGATTAACACGGTCGATTTGATGGCGCCGGTGTTCTTCGGGGAGTCGCGTCGCCCGATGACCGAGTTCGGTCTCGCGAGCATGATCGATCAAACGCTGGCATCGATTCGCGAGTCGGAAGGCGCCGCCGAGATCGAGTATCTCGGCGTGGTGACGATGAACACGAGCGACCGCCCGGCGCATCACTTCCGCCTGGCGTTCAGCCCGGAGAAGTTCCCAGCGCCGCTGCAAGATCTTTATATCGATGTTGAGACGGATTTACCGGCGGGCTCGGAGCTTCGCACGCCGGACGAGAAGCTCGACGCAGCGTACTACTACTACGACGTCGATGAGGACGTCATGCTGACGGCGCAAGATTTCCTGCTGCCCAGCGAGCGCGAGGCGGAGATGGCCGAGAACAGCACCATGCACGACGCGAACGCCGTCGATGATGAGCCACGGTCGGCGGAACACGCGAGTGATGAGGAGGGCGGGGAACAAGCGACCGGCGGCGTCTGAACTCGACGCGTGTTCAACCCACTTCTTGTGGCGGAGCCTCAACCATCTTGGCCGCTCACACAAACCAAGCGGTTCACTGGGCGCCTCGCCACTAGCGACCAAGCGCCCAGCACACCGGGCTCAGCGGGAAGACGACACCGCCTGACACGACGGTTTTTGGCAACGTCATGCCGTCGGTACCGGACTAGAGATTTAGCCCCACGGGCACGTAGATCCATTCCGGGTCGCTGAACAGCTCCCACAGCTCCAAGACAAAGTCGAACATCGCGATCTGCCTTCGTATGGGCCACAAGCTCGCGTCGGCCCGGCGCCGACGACCGGCGTCAACCAATAGACGCGGCCCCAGCGCCTTTGACGCCGCCCGCTTTCACTCATCGCCGCCGACACCAACAGCGACGGAGCGCTCAACAGCGCTGACATCGACTCGTTCGTCGCGTGCGTGGTCAACGGCGGCTGCTAACGCGTGCGAGCGCTGACGGCGGGGATGGCGGATCGCGCTCGGGTCGCCGCGCTGTGATCAGCCACTCGCCGCCAAGAGCGGCGTGAGCAAGTACGCCGCGACGCCGAGCAGCACGATGGAGAACAGATTGAGCCACAATCCGGCGCGGCACATTTGCGCAACGGTGACGGCGCCGGAGCTGAACACGATCGCGTTCGGGGGAGTGGCGACGGGCATCATGAATGCGCAGCTCGACGCCAACACCGCCGGCGCCAGAAAGCTGAGCGGCGCCACGCCGAGACCGATTGCGGCGGCGCCCACGACCGGGAGGAATGCGGCTGCGGTCGCCGTGTTGCTGGTGAGTTCGGTAAGGAACACGATCGTTGCGATCAGGATCAACAGCAGGACGAACGTCGGGAGAAACTGATAGCCGGCGACCGACTCGCCGACGAAGCTGGCGAAGCCGGTTTGGTCCGCCGCTCGCGCGAGCGACAGCCCCCCGCCAAAGAGCAGCAGCACGCCCCAGGGAATGGTCTGCATTTCGCGCCAGGTGAGCACGCGCCGCCCCTCTCCGGCGGGCAGCATGAACAGCACCACGCCGGCCAGCATCGCGATGCCTGTGTCGGTTAGCCCGACGAACGGCTGCGCGCCGTTCGGGAGCGTCACTTGATTGAGCCACTGCCGCGAGATCCACGCCGCGGCGGTCACGAGGAAGACGCCGGTCACGACCCGTTCGCCTTGGGACATGCGTCCCATGGCGCGGCGTTCACGGCGCAGGGCGTCGTCGACGCCGTCGAGCGGCTCATTGCCGGTGCGAAACGTGATGCGGGTGAGCGACCACCAGGCGAGGGGAAGCAGCACGAGAGTCAGCGGCAACGCGGCGAGCATCCAACTCACAAACGAGATCTCGATTTCGTACTGGGTCTCGACGAACGCCGCCAATTGCGCGTTCGGCGGCGTGCCGATGAGGGTCGCCATGCCGCCGATCGAAGTGGAGTACGCCACCCCGAGCAGCAGGGCCGTCGCGAACGGCGACCGGACGGGTGCGTCATCGTGTGGATTTGCCCGCGTGAGTTGGATGACGCTGAGTGCGATGGGCAGCATCATCACGGCGGTGGCGGTGTTCGACACCCACATGCTCAGGAAGGCGCCAGTCGCCATGAACGCGCCGATCAGTTTCCGCGGGCGCGTGCCCGCGATGCTTACCGCGCCGAGCGCGACGCGGCGGTGCAATCCGGTGTGTTCGATGGCCCGCCCCAGGATGAACCCGCCGAAGAACAGCAGCACCATCTCGTGTGCGTAGGCGGCGGCTGAAGCGCGGATGGGGATTTCGCCGAGCGTGAGGATGGGCAAGACCGCGACGGGAACGAGCGCGGTCGCCGCGAGCGGCAGCGCCTCGGTGACCCACCAGAGCGCCATCATCGCGCCGACGCCGCCGACGACGCGTCCGGCGAACGAGAGTCCGCCTTGACCGCTGGCGAGGTCTTCGGCCGGTAGCAGCCAGAAGACGACGAGCCCGATGAGGGGGCCCGCCGCCAGCATCCACCAGCGACGGTCGCCCCGCGGCGGCTGCACAATCGGGTCGCTGCTCGACAATCGCGCGCCGTCCGTCGTTGTTGCTTAGGTCATTTTCTCGTAGTCCGCGACGGTTGCGCCGTCGAGGCAAGCCTGGATGACGTCGCGCCCCTTGGCCGCGAGGTCGGGACTCTGAAACTCGCTCAACTGCTCGCGGAAGAAGGTGTCGAGGATTTTGGCGCCAGCGTCGTAGCCTTCATCGCCGACTTCGTGCTGCTGTGTGACATCGAGAAACCACGGCGGGATCTGCTGTCCTTCGACCTGAATCTTCTGCCGGTGGTAGCCCAGCAGCGAGCAGCGCGCGGGCACGAGGTCGCCGGGCTTCCACGGCGCGGAGCCGCGGCGCGCGAGGTATTCGCGCACCACCCACTGCGGCGCGAAGCCGACCTTCCAGCAACCGACGTGCTGATTGGGGATCAGCACAAAGCTGGTCGTCGCGGTCTCCATGATTTGGTCGAGCAGGATATTGGCCTGATCCACGCGTCGACCGGTGGCGAACGGCCAATATGAGCCGACGCCTTCCGACGCCATCCCGCCGGCATCGACGATTGAAGGGTTTGCATGCCCGCGCGGCGCCGTCAATCGCCAGAGCCACGCCAACGCCGGCGGCAACACATGGAACAAGCCCAGGATGCCGTACGTCGGCGTCTCGCGCGTGCAGGGCGGACAGCGGACGCCGAAGCTGCGGATGTCGACCGTCACCGGCTCACTCACAACCTCGGGCACATAGTCGCGCGGCATGACCACGCGTGGATTGGGGCACGGCTTGCCCGGGGCGTCTTCGATGTGCTCCCAAATGAGTGCCGTCGCGTCGGGCTTGGCATCGATGTTCAGAAATAGTACGGGGCCCGGCGGCGAAACGGTCAGCTTCTCGAGATGCGGATCGGTGCCGTACTCGAGAATGTGATTCACGCGGATAAACCACGCCTGCTCGGCGTCGATCAGCGTGAGCTTGCGCGTCGCCGACGCCTCGCCTTGCAGTGCCGAATGACACAGGGCCATGTCATCGGTGACGGGTCGCAAGTCGCATCCGCGCGGAATCGTCAGGAATCGCTCGTCGCTGTTGAGCGTGTTCTGACCGAGCAGCAGCCGCCCGTCGGTCTCGCGGTGCATCTGTTCGAGCATTTCGCTCTTGCCGCCGCCCGACGCGCCCTCATGCATCACCGTGACGACGTTGTCGTACGGCGTGATGACCTGCACGGTCGAGCAATGCGCGGTGGTCCAAGGCGTCTCATCGCGCTCGCCGCGCGTCAGCAGCATGCCGTAGACGCCCTTCTTGGCGGAAGGACCGGGGTAGAGGTTGTAGCTGAACAGCTCGTGCAGGTTGTTGTCTTCAAAGCGGCGGTTGTGCACCACCACTTGTCTTCCCTCGAAGTGCGTGTGACGGAAGGGCGGGGCGACGTAGACGATCGCGTCGTGGTAATAGTCGCCGCCGACGGAACGCACCGACTCGAGCGGCATGATGCCTTGCAGCATCGCCAGGCCCAACGCGAAGAAGGCGGCGTTGCTCGGGCAGATCGCGATGGCGCGCATCGGCTGACCGGGCAGGCCAGTCTCAAAGAAGAACGCGCTGATCGGCTGCGTCTTCAGCCACGCGAACGTCTCTTGGCGCACCGGTTCAAACTCCTGCTTGAACCGCTCGCGAAAGGTCGGCTTGTCGGTCGCGCGCTCGTCGGCGATGAGCATGCAATCGGGATCACGACGGCGCATCGCGGGCTCGACATAGTTTGCAGAGACGCCATTCCGCACCCGGCAGACCCGCACCTCAGGCACGAAGCCGCGCTGCGGCACGTCGTAACCCACGATGTACTCGCCGTTCTCGTCGCGATGATCCGCGGGAACGGCGAGTTGGACGAGTTCGTCGACCGAGCCGACCAGGGTGAGGCGGTCGGCGGCTTCCGCCGCTTCCAGCACGGCCATCGCCGAGTGAGACAGGGTGAGTTCAGGCAACGCGGAAATGGGCATCTGAAAAACCTCGCGCGGGTCAATCATCCAACTACGAACACGACAACTGTAATGTATCGGGGTGTTGACCGCTGGGAAGCGAGAAGCGTCGCGCGCGTTCCGATCGGTGCGACGCGCACGCCTTGCGTGCTCAGACCCGGCGCGACAGCACGAAATCGGTCATGGTGTGGAGCGCATCGCGAGCGCTGGAGGCGCGGAGCGCGTCCAATGCTTCGCGAGCTTCGTCAAGATACGCGCCGGCGGTTTGCAAGGCGTGCTCGGCGGCGCCCGTTCGCTGGAGCAGCCGACCGACCTGCACGTCGCGCTGCGCGTGAGACGACTGGAGCAGCGCAATCAGCGCATCACGCTCTTCGGGAGCAGACTCGCGGAGCGCGTGAATCACGGGCAACGTCAGCTTGCCTTCATCGAGATCGCGTCCCAACGACTTGCCGACCTCCGCTTCGTCGCCGGTCAGATCGAGCACGTCGTCGGTGATCTGGAAAGCGACCCCCATCGCCACGCCGAACCGTTTGAGCGCGAACTGGGCGTCGCGATCGGCGCCGGCGAACGCCGCCCCCAACTGCCCGCACACGCCGATCAGTGACGCGGTTTTGCGCGTAATGATGTCGAAATATTCGTCGCGGGTCAGCTCGTAGTTGTAACGGTTCGCGACCTGCATCATCTCGCCTTCGCACACCTTGTTGGTGACGTCGGCGATGGTGCGCGACGCAAACTGCGAGTCGAGACTGCTGCACAGGTGGAAGGCGTGGCTGATCAGAAAGTCGCCCATCAACACGGCCCGCTCGTTGCCCCACAAGCGATTGACGGTCGCCGCGCGTCGGCGAATGTCGGCCTCGTCGAGGATGTCGTCGTGAACGAGGGTGGCGATATGGACCATCTCGATGACCGCCGCGAGCACGCGATGCTCGTGGGTGACGCCGCCGCACGCCTGGGCGGAGAGCAGGAGCAGCGCCGGACGTACGCGTTTGCCGTGAAACTGCGCGACGTGGTGGCACAGGTCGCTGATGAACCCCTGATCGCTGACCAACTCCTCCGCGAAGATCCGCTCGCTCTCCTTGAGATCGGTCGCGATCGTTTCGTAGATGTCGGCCAAGCCAATCATGCCGCGCTCGTCTCCGTGCACGTGGTCGGATTTACAAACGTCAATGGGATAATCGGCCTTCGCCGTCACTTTTCCAAGCGCGCCAGAAAGTTTCAGAATGCGTGAAACACAGATGTGCGTGATGGAGCGCCGCCGCCGATCAGACGTCCTCGCCCGTTAGGCGCGCCACTTCAGCGCAATCTTTGTCGCCGCGACCGCTGAGATTGATGACAATGATCTGCTCACGATCGAGCGTCGGCGCGAGCTTTACCGCATGGGCGACCGCGTGCGCCGTCTCCAGCGCCGGAATCACCCCCTCCATGCGCGACAGCAGATGGAACGCGTCGAGCGCCTCTTGATCAGTCGCGGCGACATACTCTGCTCGGCCGCTCATTTTCCAAAACGCGTGCTCGGGACCGACGCCGGGATAGTCGAGACCGGCTGACACCGAATGGACCGGGAGCGTCTGGCCGTCGTCATCTTGCAGCACGATGGTCTGCATGCCGTGCAGGACGCCGGGTTGCCCTTTGCTCAGCGTGGCCGCGTGGCGTACGCCGTCGACGCCTTCTCCGCCGGCTTCGACGCCGACCAATCGGACGGCGGCGTCTTCGACAAACGGCGCGAAGATGCCCGCCGCGTTGCTTCCCCCGCCGACGCACGCGATCACCACGTCGGGCAGTCGCCCTTCACGCTGCTGCATCTGCTCGCGCGTCTCGCGTCCGATGATGCTCTGCAGATCGCGCACGATGGTCGGGAACGGATGCGGCCCCATGACCGAGCCGATGACGTAGTGCGTGCGGTCGACGCTGCCCATCCAGTCGCGCATCGCTTCGTTGATCGCGTCTTTAAGCGTCTTCTGACCGCTCTCCACCGGCGTGCACGTCGCGCCCAGTAGACGCATGCGGTACACGTTCAGCTTTTGTCGACGCACATCCTCCGCACCCATGTACACGACGCATTCGAGCCCCATCACCGCGGCGGCGGTCGCAATCGCCACCCCATGCTGCCCCGCGCCGGTCTCGGCGATCACCCGCGGCTTGCCCATGCGTTTGGTCAGCAGGCACTGACCGAGCACGTTGTTGATCTTGTGGGCGCCGGTGTGGTTGAGATCTTCGCGCTTCAGGTAGATCTTCGCTCCGCCACAATGTGCGGTGAGCCGCTGCGCGAAATAGAGCGGGCTCGGTCGACCGGCGTAATGGGCGTAGTACTCGTGCAACTCCCGCCAGAACTCCGCGTCGACCTTCGCTTCCTCCCACGCCGTCTCGAGCTGACTCACGGCGTGCATCAACACTTCTGGGACATACTGTCCGCCGAAGGGTCCGAATCGGCCTTGGCGGATGGGGGCTGGAGCGGTCACCGGCGTCATGGGGATGGTTCTCGCGGGAGGTTCGGGATTGACTGTCGAATATCCATTCGCCACTTATCGTAATGATCGGGAAGTGCGGGTTGTTCGGAGACATCCGTCAACGCCGCCAAAAGGCCCGAAACCACGGGAGACGGAGACGCCGCAATGGGAAAGTCCGATACCGGGCCGTCAGTCGAGACGCCGACGCAACGCGAAATCTGGTTCCCCGCGAAGCGATACGGCTGGGGCTGGGGTTTTCCGACGCACTGGAAAGGCTGGGTCGTCCTGGTCGCGTTTCTGCTGCTCACGCTCGGCACGATTCCGCTGGCGATGGTGCGGTTCCCGTGGGGACTGATCACGTACTTACTGCTCACTGCGAGCCTGAGTGCCGCGCTCGTCGCGGTCTGCCGCTGGAAAGGCGAACCGCCCCGCTGGCGCTGGGGCGGCGAGTAGTTCGTCGCAGCCGCCACGGCTTGCGCTCGTTGGCCCGCATGCCGTCGGACGCGACCTAGCGCGGCCGCAGCACGACGGCGTCAGAAGCGTTGCCGCTGCGGTCAATCGCATGCACCACCACCAGCTCCGCTGCTCCCGAGGGTTCGCTGACCGGCAGGGTGAGGCGCTCGGTGGTGACCGGCGCCGTCCACACGCGCCAGGCAGCGCCGTAGCGCGCCTGCACGCACCACCACCGCGTATCCATCACGTCATCGCGCGACAGGACGACCTCGAACGCTCCGTCCGACGTCTGCCGCGAAGCAACGCGCGGCGCCGCCGGACGCGTCGAGTCCATCCAGGGCATCGCCGGCGGCAGCGCCGGGACGGCGTACACCAGGCTGAGCATGTCGCGCAGGCCCCCGCGGTTTTGCTGGATCGCCTTGAAGCTGAAGTGGATGTTGCCCGTCGCTTCCGAGGCGCGGGTCAGATAAATCTGATCCTCGAGCTCGGTCGCGGGCCAGTTGTGCTGACGACTCGCGACGCGGCTCGCCGCATTCCCCGGCCAGACCGCGCGGTCCAGCGTGTTCTGTGAGAGCCACCACTCCAGCAAGACCGGGTAACTCTGCGCCGGCGGATCGATCGCCCAATAAAGCTGCGGCGTAAAGTAATCGATCCAGCCGCGCTGCAGCCAGACCAACGCATCGGCGTAGAGCTTGTCGTATGCGTCGAAGCCTTGAATCTGCTCGGGGTATCCGGGGCGCCAAATCCCGAACGGGCTGATCCCGACCTTGCAAGCCGGGTCGATGGCTTTCACGCGTTCATACATCCCGCTTACGAACGCGTGGATGTTCTCGCGCCGCCAATCGTTCCGCGCCAGCGTGCCGCCGCTTTGCTGATACGCCTCCCACGAGGCGTCGTCGGGGAATGGGATTTCCTCGCCCGCAGCGTTGTTGACCGGATAGGGGTAGAAGTAGTCGTCGACGTGTACACCATCGAGGTCGTAGCGCTCGACGAGATCGCTGACCACATTCAGCGAGTGCTCGCGCGCCCCGGCCTCTCCAGGATCGAGCCACAGATAGCCGCCGTAGCGCTTCACCCACGTCGGGTGGGTGCGCGACACATGGTTTTCGGCGAACTCGGTCACGTTGGGCAGACCCGCGCGAAACGGGTTCAGCCAGGCATGCAGCTCGAGCCCGCGGGCGTGCGCCTCAGCGCAGGCAAACGCCAGCGGGTCGTAGTAGGGCTCAGGCGGCTGGCCCTGTTGGCCGGTGAGATACAGTGACCACGGCTCGAGCTCCGATTCGTACAACGCGTCGGCCGCCGGCCGCACTTGCAGCACGACGATGTTCAGATTGAGGTCGGCCGCCTCGTCGAGAATCGCGATCAGCTCGCGCTGTTGCTCGCTCGTGCTGAGCCCCGGCTGCGACGGCCAGTCAATATTGGCGACCGTCGCCACCCACGCCCCGCGTGCTTCGCGCGGCGGGTTGGGAACATTGAGCGCCGCATCGGCTGCGCCGCGGCGTCCATCCCACGGCCGCGCCGACGCACAGCCCGCGATCAACGCCGGCGCGATCGTCGTCACCAACAGCGCCAGGCTCATTCGGCAACGCATTCGAATCATGTTGCAACGCCTCCCAAGGGGCTCACCTGCAAGGGCCTGCGTGGCCCAGTGTTCGTCAAACAGCGTATCGAGAAGCGTCTGTCGAGGACGCGAGCGATGCGACCACGCCGCAAACGGAAAGGTGCACTAGTTGACTTTGAGCAGTTCCACATCGAAGACCAGGATCGCGTTCGCCGGCATGCCGTAGTTCGAGGGCAAACGCGGGGGGCGAGCTTGAGCGCCATAGGCGAGGCGGGGGTCGATCACGAACTTGGCTTTGGCGCCTTCTTTCATCAGTTGCAACCCCTCGGTCCAGCCGGCGATCACGCGGTTCACGCCAAAGGTGACGGGCTCCCCACCTTTGCGGGAGCTATCGAAGACCGTGCCGTCGACGAAGCGACCCGTGTAATGCACGGTGACGCTGCTGTTGGGTCCCGGCGACGGTCCTTCGCCTTCCTCCACGATCACATACTTCAAGCCCGAGCTTGTGGTCTGCAGCTTCTGGTCGGTTTCACGCTCGATCTCAGCGATCATCTCCGGCAGTTTCTCGGTCTGCATTTTTTGGAAGTCGCGCAGCCAGACGAGCGAGTCCTTCTCGCCTTCCTCGATGCGACGAGCAGCCGCTTTCGCCTCCTCTTCCAGCTTCGCCATGTCGACCTCGGTCACGATGCGCACCTCATCGATCACGACGTTCTCGCGTGGGGTGACCGGGCGTCCCATGGGGATCTTGCGATTCGCCTCGAGTTCGGTCGCGGCGATCTTGGCGACCACATCCATGCCCTCGGCGACCTTGCCGAAGACCGCATAGCCGTAGCCGTAGCGCTGGTCGTCGGAGGAGGGTCGGGGCAGGTCGAGTGACTCGTTGTCTTGAAGGTTAATGAAGAACTGGCTGGTGGCCGAGTGCCGCGCCCCGGTCCGCGCCATTGAGAACGTTCCGGTCAGGTTGCGGACTTCCGGATCCCACTCATTGAGGATCGGGTCGCGTAGGCCGCTGCGCTTCAGGTCGAGGTTTTCGTCATACCCCCCGCCCTGAATCACGAAGCCGGGCTCGACGCGATGGATTACGGTGCCGTCGTAATAGTCGTCCTTCGCGTAGCGCAAGAAGTTGTAAACCGTGAGCGGCGCCTCATCCCGAAAGAGCTCGGCGCGGATGACGCCGAGGTCCGAGTCGCCTTGCTTCATTTGCAACTCGACCACGACGGGCTCGCTCTGCGCAACGCCGGCGCTGAGAACCATCACCGCGGCGACGACGGTGTATAGCGGACCGATCGCGCGGCTGCGTCGGATATGGGACATGTCACGCTCCTATCGAATTCGTGTGCAATTGAATTGCTCGCGGCCGCGTCGCAACGCAGCCGACGCGGAGCGGCAGTGTAAATCGGATTGGCGGGGTTCGCGAACCCTGTGCAGGCCCATAGCCTTGATAGTTGACAGGACGGCGATCGGGCCGTAGCTTCGTCGAAGCGCTAAGAACCTGGTGGACGGTGCTTTCGACGCCCCGCCAGCCGCGCCGTCGGTTGGCCAACGGCGTCGATTTTCTTTCCGGCTGTCGAATGAAGCGGAGCGTAGCTGATGCTTCCAGTAACGAAGAAAAGCAAGAACCGAACTCGCACGCGGCGTTCGCATCACGCGCTGCGCCCGGTCGGCCTCATCGCTTGCCCGCAATGCGGCCAGGCCAAACTCCCTCACGCCGCTTGCGGCAACTGCGGCTACGTCAACGGACACACCCGCGTGAAGACGGCTGAAGCGGAGAGCTAACGCGGATGCGCGTGGCGGTGGATGTGATGGGCGGGGACCTCGGACCAGAGGTCATCCTGGCTGGCGCCGCGCACGGCTTGGCGTACCTGGGGGCGGATGACCAGCTTGTCCTGTTCGGACCGAGCGACCTGCTCGAGCCCGCGCGGGAGAAACTGGGCGACGGCCGCATTCAAATCGAACATTGCTCGCAGGTTGTCGGCATGAATGAGTCGCCGGTCGAGGCGATTCGTCAGAAGCGCGACTCCACGCTGATGCGCATGGCGACCGCCGCCGGCAAACGCCAGGTCGATGCGTTGATTTCTGCCGGCAACACCGGGGCGTTCGCGGCCGCATGTCAGTTGCGTCTGCGTCCGATCAAGGGCGTGTCGCGCCCCGGAATCGGCGTCGTTATCCCGACATTTCACGGACCCGTGTTGTTGTGCGACGCCGGCGCGAACGTCACCCCGAAACCGCACCATCTCTATGAGTACGCCTATCTCGGCGCGTGCTACGCCCGCGTGGTGCTCGGAGTCGAGAACCCGCGCGTCGGCCTGGTGTCGATCGGCGAAGAGGACATGAAGGGTAATCAACTCGTCCGCGAGGCTCATGCGTTGCTCCGCGGCGACAGCACCGTCAGCTTCGCCGGCAACATCGAGGGTCGCGACATCTTCAGCGGCGTGTGCGAGGTGGCGGTCTGCGACGGCTTCGTCGGCAACGTGATCCTGAAGCTCACCGAGGGGCTCGCAGAGGGAATCTTTAAGACCATCTATCGCGAGATTGGGGCTGAGAGCAGCGAGTTGCTCACCAAGTTCGATCCGATCGTCGACCGCATCTGGAAGCGGCACGACTTCAAGGAGTATGGCGGCGCGCCGCTCCTCGGACTCAACAGCATCGTCATCATCTGCCACGGGCGCAGCGACGAACGGGCGATTGCCAACGCCATTCGCGTGGCGGCCGAGCAACATCGCTCAGGTCTGATCGACTCCCTCACGCAGCGGCTCGCGCCGATCGCGGAGGATGCGGCATGAAGTTAGCGTGGCCGGTGGGCGTCGCGGGCGCCGGCGCCTATACCCCCGAACGCGTCGTCACCAACGCAAACCTCGCTGAGCATCTCGACACCAGCGACGAGTGGATCGTTCAGCGCACCGGCATCCGCGAACGCCGCCTCGCGAGTCCCGAAGAGACCACCGTCTCCATGGCCGCCGAGGCGAGCCGTGCCGCGATCGCCGCCGCGGGAGTCACCGCCCAAGACATCGACCTCATCGTGCTGGGCACGATCACCGCCGACCATCCGCTCCCGGCGGCGGCGTGCGAATTGCAGCACGCGTTGGGCTGCCGCTGGATTCCGGCTTTCGACGTTGGCGCCGCCTGCAGCGGCTTTGTCTGGTCGCTGAATGTCGGCGCGCAGTATGTGAGCACCGGCGTCGCGAAGTGCGTCTTGGTGGTCGGCGCCGAAACCCTCAGCCGCATCACCGACATGGAAGACCGCGGCACCGCGATCCTCTTCGGAGACGCGGCCGCCGGCGTCGTGTTGCGCCCCGCCGCCGAGATTGGCGGCGGTGAGATGGTCGCCTCGCGCTGGGGCGCGGACGGGTCGCGCGGCCACACCATTTGGATTCCCGGCGGCGGCGTCGCCGAGCCCGCATGCCTCAAGACCGTGAATGAACGCCTGCACTACATGAAAATGGCGGGTCGCGAGGTCTACAAGTTCGCCGTTCAGACCATGCAGCAGATCATGCAGGACACGGCGGAAGACGCCGGGGTCGCGCTGGATGACATTAAGCTGTTCATCCCGCATCAATCCAACGCACGCATCATCGAAAGCGCCTGCGAACGCGCCAACGTCCCGCTGGAGCGCGTGTTGATCAACATCAATCGCTACGGAAACACGTCGGCGGCCTCGGTGCCGCTCGCTTTTCACGAAGCGATCAGCACCGGACGCATCGAGCGCGGCGATCTGGTAATGCTGCTCGCGTTTGGGGCCGGCCTCACCTGGGGCTCCATGCTGTTGAGGTACTAACGCTTGTCCAAGACCGCCGTGATTTTCCCCGGACAGGGCGCCCAGTTCATCGGTATGGGACAAGATGTCGCCGCCGCCCATCCGGTGGCTGCCGAAATTTTCCGCGAAGCCGACGCGCTCATCGGATTCGACCTCTCACGCATCTGCTTCGAAGATCCGGACGGGCGGCTCAACACGACCGACATCCAGCAGCCGGCGATTTTCGTCACCAGCGTGGCGATCTTTCGCGCCGCAGAAGCCGTCGGGGCCTTGCGACGCGAAGATCTGGCCGGGCTCGGCGGACTGAGTCTGGGCGAATACACCGCGCTGCACATCGCCGGGGCGCTCTCGTTCGCCGACGCGCTGCGACTCGTCAAGCGTCGCGGCGAGTTGATGCAGCAGGCGAGCGAAGCCACCCACGGCGGCATGGTGTCCGTCATCGGGCTCGACGAGCCCAAGGTGAACGAGCTGTGCGCCGCCGTGGCCGACCACGGCCGCGTCGTGCCGGCCAACTTCAACTGCCCCGGGCAGATTGTGGTATCCGGCGATCAGAGCGCGTGCGAAGCCGTGTTGGCGCGCGTTGAAGACGTGGGCGGCAAAGCGGTTCCGCTGAAAGTCGCGGGCGCATTTCACAGCCCCCTGATGCAGATCGCGGCGGACGGTCTGGCCGAAGAACTGAAGTCGGTCGAGTTCGCGCCGCTGCAGACGCCCGTCGTCTGCAATGTGGATGGCGCGTATCACCACTCGGTCGAAGCCACGCGGAGCGCGCTTTACCAACACGTGATCCATCCGGTACGCTGGCAGTCCTGCGTCGAGCGTCTGATCGCGGATGGCGTGAGCACGTTCGTCGAGGTCGGCCCCGGACGCGTGCTCACGGGGTTGATGCGAAAGATCAATCGCAGCGTGAAAGCGGCGAGTATGGGCAAGGCGGCGGATATCGTCGCTGCTGGAGAATCGCAGTGATCTTGCAGGACCAGGTTGCACTGGTGACCGGCGGCTCACGCGGCATCGGACGGGCGATCTGCCAGGTGCTCGCGCGCGACGGCGCCACCGTGATCGCTACCGCACGCGATCCCGAACGCGTCCGCGCCTGGTTGACCGACGCCGGCGAAGCCGCCGAACGCATCGTCCCCGTCGCCCTCGAACTGACCGATCGCGACGCCTTGCACGCGCTCGTCGAACAAATCGCGACCGAGCGCGGCCGCATCGACATTCTGGTCAACAATGCCGGCGTCACGCATGACGGCCTGCTCATGAGCATGGAGGACGAGCACTTCGAGCAAGTGCTGCAGACCAACCTCACCGCGGCGTTCCAGCTCATCCGCGCCGTATCGCGGCACATGGTGCGGGCCCGCGCCGGCCGGATCGTCAACATCGCCAGCGTCAGCGGTCTGATGGGCAACCCCGGGCAGGCCAACTACGCCGCCGCCAAGGCCGGCCTCGTCGGTCTCACCAAGACCGTCGCGAAAGAACTCGGCAAGCGCGGCGTATTGTGCAACGCGGTCGCGCCCGGTTTCATCGAGACCGACATGACCGCCGTGCTGCCCGACAAGGTCAAAGACCAATATCGTCAGCTCATCCCGCTGCAGCGTCTGGGCCGCCCGGTCGAAGTCGCCGAACTGGTCGGCTTTCTTGCCGGACCGCACGCCGGATACATCACCGGGCAAACGCTCGTCGTCGACGGCGGCCTGCATACGTAACGCTTCAGGCGGCGAGCCCGACGCCCATCACGTTGACACCCCTCCCCCGACGCGCTAGTCTCACCACTTCCTGATGATGCGTTCGAGCAAGCGGCGTGACGCGGCGCCCGGCGGTCGACGCGGTTGTCCCACGCGACGAGCCAATCCTTGACTGAACACCTCTGCGCGCTGCTGTTCCTCATTCTCATGATCGCGCCAGGACTCTACGGGCTGCACCTCGCGGCCCTCGCGGTGATGTCGCACACACGCCGCCATCGCGCGCGACGTCTGCAGCAACTCACCATCGAGCGTTACCAACGCAACACGCCGGACGAGCAGTGGCCCATCGTCACCACCCAGGTCCCGCTTTACAACGAGCGCGACGTCGCGCGACGTGCGATTTCCGCGGCTTGCGCGATGGAGTACCCGCGCGGGCGTCATGAGGTGCAGGTGCTCGACGACAGCACCGACGAAACCCGCGCCATCGTTGATCAGACCGCCGCCGAACTGCGCCAGGCCGGCCATGACGTGAAGGTCGTCCGCCGCGCGAACCGGCGCGACTTCAAGGCCGGGGCGCTGGCCGACGCGCTGCCCCAGGCGCGCGGCGAATACTTCGCTATTTTCGACGCCGACTTCGTGCCCGACCCCGGCTTCCTGCGTCGCATGATTCCGCTGATCGCAACTGAGCCCAAGGCCTGCGCCGCGCAGGGCCGCTGGGGACATCTCAACGCCGAAGAGTCGTGGATCGCCTCCGGCCTCGCCCTCGCCATCGACGGCCACCACGCCATCGAGCAGGCCGGCCGCTCGTGGAATGGCCTGTGCATCACCTTCAACGGCACCGGCGGCATCTGGCGCCGCGCCGCGATCGAAGACCCGCAAGTCGGTGGCTGGTCCGGCGACACGATCACCGAAGACCTCGACCTCTCCTACCGGGCGCAGATGCAGGGCTGGCGCATCATCTACAGCGTCGATGAAGTCGCCCCCGCCGAACTACCGGCCAATGTCAACGCCCTCAAGGCCCAGCAGCGTCGCTGGGCGCTCGGCTCGACGCAGACCGCCCGCAAGCTGTTGCCGCTCGTTTGGCGCTCCAGGCTAACGCCGATTCAGAAGATCGAGGCGACGCTGCACCTCACGCAATATTCACTCAGCATCTTTATGCTGCTGATGCTCGGCCTCGGCCGGCTGCTGCTCGAAGCCATGTCGCCTGAAACGCGCGACCTGTGGCTCGCCTGGTTCTGGCCCATCCTGCCGTTCGTCATCCTGGCGCCGCCTCTCAGCTACATCTACGCCCGCTGGGCGATCGGCGGCGGCTGGAGCGGCGTGCGACACATTCCCAAACTCATGGTCATGGGCCTCGGCCTCTCGGTGAACAATACCCTCGCCGTCGCCCAGGGACTGGTGCAGCGCGGCGGGGAGTTCATTCGCACGCCGAAAAGCGGCAGCGTCGACGGCGCGGCCCGCAAGCTCTCCTACGGCGCCGTTCGATCGCGCCTCTGGATCATCGAGATCGCGCTCGGCGTCGCGTGCTTCGTGCAGTGGGCCGTTTTCCTCGACGTCGATCGCTACGTCGGCGGCACCTTCCTGGTGCTCTACGGGATCGGCCTGTGCCTGCTCGGCTGGGCCTCGCGCCCCACCGCCAACCAAGCGCCGCGACCGCGCGTCAGCACGTCGATTACACCGCCAGCCCGCGCCGTCGCCTGACAAACGCCGCGGCGCGCCAGATCGCCTTGAGAGGCGCCGCTGCGCCGCTTGAAGCGACGTCACGTCAGGCGTTCGCCGCCGAACGGCCGAGCGCAACGCGCACTCCGCGCAAACGCTCGGCCAGGCTCGGTCGCTCAGCGGAACACGGCCCCCGCTCGCGTCTCAACCCACAGCACCGACTCTTGTGCGAACGCATCCTTATACGCGTCAACGATCGCCGCGATGTGGGCCGCATACGCCATGCGCTCGTCCGCGGGGTAGAGGCAGATGAGCAGCAGCGCCGGTTCGCGAATCGACTGACCCGCATCGCCGGTATAGGCCCCCTCCGCCCGCAGCAGCGTATACCCGGGCAGCCGCGGCGCGATGTGCCGGCGTTCGAACGCCGCCAGCTCGGCCGCGCTCACTGTCCCGCCTTCCGGCTTCGACAGCCCAAAGTAAAGCTCAACGCGCTGCCAACCGTCACGCGGCGCCGCAGCCCGCTGCGTAACCTGCGGCGACTCATGACAGCCGAGCACGACCGCCAGCACCGCCACGAGCGCGGCCGCAGCGACGAAGCGACGCGACGTGCCTACGAACGCCCCCACGGTCACGACATCCGCGCCAACAGCCGATCCACACGCCGCAGCGTCTTCTCGCGCCCGGCGAGTTCCAGCGTCTCGAAGATCGCCGGGCTCACCGTTCCGCCGGTCAGCGCGATGCGGAGCGGCTGCGCGAGTTTGCCGAGGCCGCGGCTGGTTTCTTCGCCGTAGGTTTTCACGACAGTCTCCAACGCGGCCGCAGCCCACGCGTCGTCGCCAACCCCCGCCAAACGGTCGCGCAGCGCACGCAGCACCTGCAACCCATCGGCGTCACCTTTCAGCAAGTGCTTCTTGATCGCCGCGTCGTCATAAACGAGCGCATCGTCGGCCACGAACAGCGCTCCCGCTTTCGCCTCGACATCGCGAAACGTGCGGAACCCCGCGCACAACTCCAGCACGCGCGCCAACGTCGCATCGTCGGCAACCTCCGCAAACGGCGACGCGGCCCCATTCACCGCAACGAAGTCTTGAAACGCCTCCAGCAACCGCTGCGGCGTCGCGTCGGCGGCCTGCGCCGTGTTGAACGCCAGCAGTTTCTCGCGGTCAAACTTCGCGTTCGTCTTGCCGACGCGGCCGACGTCGAACGCCTGCACCAGTTCATCGAGCGTGTACTTTTCGCGATCATCCCCCGCCGACCAGCCGAGCAGCGCGATGAAGTTGACGATGGTCTCGGGCAGATAGCCGCTGACGCGAAAGTCGCGGATCTCGATCTCGGGCAGCGCGACGTTCAGGTGCGCCGCCAACCGCGCCAGCGGCTCCGCGCCGAGCGACGCATCACCCTTCCTCCACGTCTTCAACAACGCCGCATCGGCAACGCTCGCCGCCTGCATCACTGCATCGTCGCTCAGGCCGGCGTGTTTGACGGCGTCGCGCACGGCGCGGTCTTTCTCGCGTTTGCTCATCTTCGACCCCTGCATCGTGAAGATGATCGGCAGATGCGCGAACTTCGGCGTCTCGAAGCCCAGCGCCTGCTGCAGCGCGATGTGGTTGGCGGTGTTCAGCAGGTGTTCTTGACCGCGCAGCACGTGCGAGATGCGCATCAGGGCGTCGTCCACCACCACCGCGAAGTGATACGTCGGCCAGCCGTCGGCCTTTTGAATGACGAAGTCGCTCAGGTCGCTCGCCTGCACATTCACGTCGCCGAGAATCTCGTCGTGAATCACCGTGTCGGCTGCGGGCATCTTGAAGCGCACCACGACCGGCCGACCGGCTGCGCGGGCCTGCTCGGCTTCCGCGGGGGTCGGGAACCGCTCGGGTCGCGGATAGCGAAAGCCGCGGCCCGTCTGCTGCGCCGCCTTACGCATTGCGTCGAGCTCGTCGCGGGTCTCCATCGCGTAGTAGGCGAGGTCGGCGTCGAGCAGTTTCTGGCAGTGTTCGCGGTAGATGTCGAGCCGCTGGCTCTGGTGATAGGGCCCCGCGTCGCCGCCGACCTGCGGACCCTCGTCCCAGGTCAGACCGAGCCAGCGCAGGTCGTCGAGCAGCTTGTCGTCGGCGTGCGTGATGTTGCGGGTCTGGTCGGTGTCTTCGATGCGAATGATGAACCGCCCGGCGCTGCGCTTCGCGAGCAGATAATTGAACAGCGCTGTGCGGGCGCCGCCGACGTGGAGATAGCCGGTCGGCGAGGGGGCGAAACGGGTGCGAACGGGTTCACTCATGGCGCGGCCGACTTTCGATGAGGGATAGGCGAATCAGCGACGTTGGCCGCGAGTGTAGCCACCGCGGCGCGGGTGTGCGAATCCGTTGCAAAGTGCTTGACACGCCGCGTTCGAAACGCGAACATATACCGAACATGCGGCTGAGGGCCTCTAATATCGACGGTTGGGAACGCTCAGGGAGCCAGTGAGATGTCGACCAAAGAAGTCGCTCAAAAACTCGTCGCGCTGTGTCGTGAAGGAAAGAACTTGGACGCGATCGACCAGCTCTACGCCTCAGATATTGTGTCGGTCGAGGCGGTGGAGGGCGGCGGCATGCCGCGCGAGATGCGCGGCATGGAAGCCGTGCGCGGGAAGAGTCAGTGGTGGCTCGACAATCACGAGGTACATGACTGCGAACTCCAAGGGCCGTTCTATCACGGCGATGACCAGTTTGCGGTCTACATGAAGGCCGATGTCACCTACAAGCCGGACAACAAGCGCATGCAAATCGACGAGATTGGCGTGTATACGGTGAAAGACGGCAAGGTCGCGCATGAAGCGTTTTACTACGACATGCCGCAGTAAACGGCCCGGGGACGCAGTGACAGGAAGGTGCGCGGGGCGCACGATGCCGGCGGATGGCTATACTCGCGGCAAAACTGTCGCGGAGATGCCACGTCTATGTCTGCTGAAGCCCCGCTGAGCCGCTCACTGAAAATCAAACGCGATCCGGCGGCGGCCGACCTGCCGCTTCCGGCTTATCAGACCGCGTTCGCCGCGGGTCTCGACCTGCATGCCGCCTGCACGGAACCCATCACGGTTGCGCCGGGCGAAGTGAAACTGATTCCGACCGGACTCTATCTCGAGATTCCGGCGGGTTATGAGGGACAGGTTCGCGCTCGCAGCGGGCTGGCGCTGCGTCACGGGCTGATGCTGCCAAACGCACCAGGCACCATCGACGCCGACTATCGCGGCGAGCTGAAGGTGATTGTGGGCAACTGCGCACGCGAGCCTTACACCATCGAGCGCGGACAGCGCTTCGCGCAGCTCCTGATCGCGGCCGTGACGCATGTGAGCGTGGTCGAAGTCGAGACGCTCTCCGAGACGCCGCGCGGCGGAGGCGGGTTCGGACATACGGGTCGCGCGTAGCCGCGTGTGCAACGCGATTGGTACGCGACAGGCGCAACGATTGTGGGAGGTGTGCCGCGTGGTGCGGCTGATGGTCTGCTCAAGCCTGGGGTTGTTGCTGCTGACCGGCTGTTGGCGGCCGGCTGCGCCCACGCCGGCCGAACTCGAGCGCGGCGCGGTATGGGTGTTTCCCGGCATCGAAGGGGACGTCGTCTGGCTGCGCGACGCGTACCGCGCGTTTCGCGATGCGGGCGTCAGCCGCGCGATCTACATCTTCGACTGGGAGCGCGCCACCGGCGGGCTCAGCAATCTGGTGGACTACCCCGGCAATCGCGCGCGAGCGGCAGCGACCGCCGAGCGCATTGCCGCCTATATGCGTCAACATCCGCAAGCGGTGGTCGACTTTGTGGCTTACTCCGGCGGCGCGGGGATCGCGGTGTTTACGGCGGAGGCGCTGCCTGACGACGTTCGGATCCGCAACATCGTGATCGCACAGGGTGCGCTCAGCCCGTCTTACGATCTCGGCCCCGCGCTCGCGCGCATGAGCGGTCGCATGATCAATCACTATTGCGAGTCGGACTGGTGGGTTTTGGGGGCGGGCACGACCGTCTGGGGCACGATGGATCGCAAGCACACCAGCGCCGCCGGCCGGGTCGGGTTTGACCCCAACGCGGCCCTGCCCGACTGGGCGACGAGCGACCGCTTGGTGCAGCAGCGCTGGGAGCTCGACGACCTCATGGACACCGGGCACGTGGGTGGTCACATCGGCATGCTCGGCTACGCGTGGAACAAGGCGCACGTCGCTCCGCATCTCGTGCTAAAGCCGCCGCACTCGCCCAATGTCCCGCTTCTCTCCCGGCGCAGCTCCGCGTTGCCGAGGTTGACGCGTCGGTAAGCTTATTAGGCATGCGCACGAATTGGACCAGCCCGACCGCGCAGGCCCCGCCTGGCGGCACGCGAGCCCGCTAGCCGCGGCCCCGGCCTGAAACCGCTCAACATCCCCGTTACGATCCTATCAATACCCCGTTCCTTCAGGAGTAACGCATGGGTCGCAAAAACGTGGCGTGGCGGTTGGCCGCATGGGTTACGCTATTTAGTTGCATGAGCACCATCGCAGCCGCAGAGACACTGCAAGAACAGGTCGAGCGCGCCATTGCGTCGGCACAGTTGCCGTGGGAGCCGGTCGAGGGTTCGCTGCGCGGGGTGCGCATTGCGGTCAACACACCGACCGCTGACGTGACCAATCCAACCCGCGCCGACGAACTCAACCGTTGGACGTGGCAATACGTGCGACACTTGCTGTCCGACGCCCGCGCGAGCCTGACGGATCGCGAAGCTGACGTGACGATTACGCTGAGATATGACCTATCTGAAGATGTATCGACAGCGGCGCCCGCGCAAGACGACGCGATCCGGCAACAGATCAGCGGCGCGTTGCGGGGCGCCGAGACGCGCGGCGATGGGCTGGCGCCCGTCAGCACGGCGGATCGTGCAACCAAGTCAGCCACGGTCACGCTAGCGTACGCGGCTGCGGACCCGCGCGTGACGGATCGTCCGTGGGAGCTATACACCGCGAACGCGCGAGCGATCGTTGAAGCAATTATCGCGTATGCCGCCGACACGGATCTGGTCGACACACGAGCGGTGCAGCGTGATCGGTATCGAGAAGCCCGGCGTGCGGCGCGGCGTTTGGTTCCCCAGGGCGAGTTATCGCGTGAACAGATCAGTTGGTTCTGCAACACCGTGCACCGCTTCATGGCGCCGCAGCAAACGCTGACCTACTTCGATGCCGACGTCGCGATCGAAGACGAAGTCGTCGTGCTCAGTGGAGCGACCAATCTTGACGAGATGCGTGGGGCGATCGTCGCCGCGCTCGACGAAGTCGGCGTGAGGCAGGTGCGCAACGAGATGCGTGCTTTGCCGGATGTCTCGGCGCTGAACGGTCACCTGCTGGGCATTTGCGTCGCGCCGCGGGCGCTCACCTACAACGCGCCGCGCGATGGCGCCGGGTTGCAAAGCGAGCTGCTCTACGGCGAGCTGCTCTACCTGCTCGATCGCCAAGGCGCGTGGACACTGGTTCACGGCGCAGACGGATACTGGGGCTGGGTCGCGAGCGCGGCCGTCAGACCGATCGATGAAGCCGAGTTCGACGCGCGGCAACAAGCGAGTCAAGCGGTTCTGTTGAGCGACGTGCGGCGGGATGGGCGGTTGGCGCCGCGCGGTTCGGTGCTCCCGATTGTCAAACAGCCGGTGAGCACGGATCTCATCGTGCTCGATGCCTCGGGCGAGCCACTCGACGTTGATCCCACCGCTGTCCAACTGCTCGATGTCGAGGACGACGCGCACGACCGGGTCCGTCGCGCGCTCGACCTGCTGCATACGCCGTATGTTTTTGGAGGTCGCTCGTCGCAGGGCCTGGATTGCAGCGGTCTGGTGGCGAATGTGAAGATCCGGTCGGAAGGCTGGCCGGCCCGCGATGCGTGGCAGCAGGCGCTTGCCGGCCGGCTGATCGCAACCAACTGGCGTCGCACGGGCGCTGTTCCCGGCGACCTGATCTTCTTCATCAACGACTCGGGCCGGGTGTATCACACGGGCGTGATGATCTCGGAGACGCACTTCGTCCACGCCGCGCCGCCCGCGGTCCGCATTAACTCGTTCGTGCCCGGCGATCGGCTGTACGAGCGGCGTGCGGACGTGGACTTCTTCATGATCAAGCGGCCGTAGCGGCCATTCGATCGGTTCACGCTCGCCTGCACAACACAAGAGAAGGCCGACGACTCCGCTTCGGAATCGCCGGCCTTCGGGATGTTGAAGCGTCAGCAATCGCTCGCGTTAGCGGCGACGGATCGCCAGCGGAGCGATGGCGAGCAGCAGCAGGCTGGCCGGCTCCGGAATGATGGTGCCGGTGACCGTAGCACTGGTGAGGTCCCAGCCGTCGCCAGCGCCGTTGACGTTCGCGTCGATCCCGACAGTCATGCTCGCGACGCCGGTGACGTCGACCAGCGTCGTCGCGTCGAGCGACGGGTTGCCGGTGCCGGTGTACGAGAAGAACGACTGCTTCGCGCCGCCGTCCAACGTGTAGTAGTAGTCGATGAACTCGGTCGGCGAGTTGTTGAACGGGTCGCTGCCGACGACGGTAGCCAGGAAGTCGATCGACACCTCGTTCCAACCGCTGACGTCGATCGCGTCGCTGATGAAGAAGTGGTCGCCGCCGAAGTCGCTCGAGATCAGCGAGTCGCCGTCGGTCTCGAAGAAGTTGCGGGTCGTGTCGCTCGACGGGACGCTGGGGTAGCCGATGACGAAGTTGGCGCCGGCCTGGGGGGACGGCTCGAGAACGTTGCCCGTGGTGGTGTGATCGATCTGCACGAACTGCGAGAAGTCGGCATCGTACAGGGTGGTCGCGCTGGCGCCGGCGACGGCGGCCAGAACCATGGCGCTGGCAATAACTCGGGTCATGAGACTGTCTCTCCTCTCAAGAAGCAAAATTGGGTGACTCTCCTGAGGCTGGGGACCATCGCCGGCGGCAATTGATTAGGGCCGCCAGCTCGCGATCTTTGCCTCCTCCAGCTCGGAGATTAGCGATGCTGGGAGGCATGAACGCCCACCGAGCAGATTATTCACGGTATTTTCATAGTTTGCACATACTCACAGCGGCCCGCCGCGTGCGGACTGACCGAGATCGCGACGGCGTCCTCAACGCTCGGCGCGGCGGACGACGGGCCCAGCACCGCACGACCCCGCGCCCGCGTTCCTAACGCAGCTTGATCGCCGCGCCGGTGAACACAAAGTGATCGTTCTGCGACGGGTTTCGGCCGCCGCGCCAGATACGACCGTGTGAGAGGTGCTTCAAGTGATAGCCACCGATCCAGCTCACGTCTTCGCTGAGATGCCACTCGAAGCCGAGGCCGGTGTCCTGCGTGAAGTTGGTGTGGGATCCCTCGTCTTCCGGAACGCTGCGCTCGCTGTAGGTCAACCCGCCGAGCGCTTCCGCGAAGAGCGCTACCGGTCGTTCGAGCAGATCGAACTCCCAGAAGTAGTACCGCACGCCCACCTGAAACTCGCCGGCGTAGGTGTCGCCGTCGCTCTGGCGGTAGTTGCGATAGGGCGTGCCAGCGACGCGCAGACCAATGCGATCTTGCGCGAAATAGGTGTAGCCGATCGTAAAGCTGGCGTTCTCGCCATCGCCCTCCGCGTCTGGCCAGAGGTTCTCGGTGAAGAACGGCTGTCCGTAGGCGCCGGTCAACGTGAGCTGATGCTCGCCCTGACGGTGGACGCCGCCCGTGCAGCCGACGCCAAGCAGCACGATCGACCCGAGCAGCAGGGCGGCTATTGGCTGTTGTTTCACGACAGAATCTCCTTTCGCGGCGATCGTGCAACGCGCCAACTGTCAAGTCGTCATCTGACGCCGTTCGCGATCAGTCGCCCGTGTTGATCACGAACACGGTGAAGAGCTCGGTCGCACGGGCCGGCGGAGCGACGTCGAGCGTGAAGTGTAGCTGCGTGCTGTCGAGCCGGCGCGACGCGGTAACACGGCCGATCAACATCGGCGCGGGAAGCTGTCGCGACGCGGGCGCCAACACGACCCGCGCTCCCTGACCGTAGTAGTCGCGCGAGGCTTCACGGATCTCCATGCGTCCCCCGCCGAGCCCGACCAGCAGCGACTTTCCTTCGAGCACATCCCACGTGTTGACATCGTTCACGCGCGCCACGCGCACGGCCAATTGTGCATCCGGGTCGCTCAAGAGCGTCACGACCGCTTCGTACGGCATCACCTGTGTTACGGCGCCGATCAGCCATTGACGCGACAGCAGGCGCCGATTGGCCTGCGCCAAATTGATCGGTGTGAGCGCGGCGGCGTTCGGGTCGTCGTCGACCAGCACATCCCCCCCCGCCGCCACCCACTGCCCGGTGCGTACGCCGGCGACCGAACCGCGCGCAATGCGGAGCACATCGCGACGTCGATCGAACGTGACGCCCAAAACGGGCGCCCGCACGAGACGCACGTCGGCGGCGCCAAGCTGGTTTGCAATGCCGGTCGCGGTGTCGAAGTCGCGGGCAAGGGCCATGAAGGCTTGTTCGAGCTGCGCGACCTGGCGCTGCAAGACGTCGTTTCGCGATTGAAGCGACGCGACGTCGGCGTCTTCCGGAATCGAAACGGGGTCGGCGCCCCACTGCTTCAATGCGATGGCGGCGTGTTGCAGCGGCTGTTCAATCAAGCCCAGCGGCTGGCGGATCGATCGCGCCCAACTCGTGCACCCCGGCGGCAGCAACGAGACCAGCAGCGCGCCGACCAAACACAGCGCGAACCAGCCACTCGTGCTCGACTTGCGGGTCTGACCGGGCATGCGCCGAGTGTATAGAGCCGGGGCGCCGCCGACTACTGACGCCGGCGTCGGATCAAACGCGCGTCTGCGGAACGTAGCGGCGCGCAGGCCGCGGTCGGCCGTCAGGCAGGGAAGCCGGAGGCGTCGTCCTTCCAGACGAGGCGGCGTCTCGGATTAAGGTTAGCCCGTCAGCACGTCGATCACGCCGCAGACGCCGAGCACCACGCCGACGATGCCGTTCGTCGTGAAGAACGCGAGGTTTACACGGCTGAGGTCGTGCGGGTGGATGATGGCGTTTTCGATGGTGAGCAGCGCCGCGACGCAGACCACACCGGAAAAGTACCACGCGCCCAGGTCGGCGGTCAGCCCCACGCCGACAAGCGCGCCAACCGCGACGGCGTGCAGCCCGCGCACCAGCAGCAGCGCCCGCCCGACGCCTAAACGCGCGGGGATGCTGAAGAGTCCGCGGCGGCGGTCGAAGTCGACATCCTGACAGGCGTAGATGATGTCAAACCCAGCGATCCACGTCGCGACCGCCGCCATGAGCAGCCACGCCGGCGCCCCGAGTGTCGCAGGGCTGATCGCGATCCAGGTCGCGACGGGCGAGAAGGCGATCGCGGCGCCCAACACCAGATGCGAAAGCGACGTAAAGCGCTTGGTGTAAGAGTAGACGCATACGAGCAGCAGCGTCGGCAGACTCAGCGCGAGCGGCCAGATGTTGCCTTGCGACCACCAAAAGCCAGCACATCCCAGCAGAAACACACCGCATGACGCAGCGAAAAAGCTCCACGCGTCGCGACGCGTCAACCGACCGGCCGGCAGCGGGCGCATCGCCGTACGCGGATTCGCAGCGTCGATTTCGGCGTCGACGATGCGATTGAAGGTCATCGCGGCGCTGCGGGCCCCGACCATACATGCGAGAATGAGGACCGACTGCAGTGCGGTGGGCGGCTCCGGTCGCGCTGCCAGAAACAGCGCGAGCGCCGCGAACGGCAACGCAAAGACCGAGTGGGCGAGCTTGATCATGTCCGCCCACGTGCGGACCGACGTGGCGAGACCGCTCATCTAGTCGGCCTCGGTCGTCATTTCCGCGAGCGGCTGCTGCGCATCCGGCTTCCAACGCGTATTGAGCTGGTGCTGCACGTCGAGCAGGTCGAGCACTTTGCCCACGACGAAGTCGACCAACTCCGCGACGGTGGTCGGCCGCAGATAAAAGCCCGGGCTCGCCGGACAGATGATCGCCCCGGCGCGGCTGAGACGCAGCATGTTCTCGATCTCGATGGGGCTCAACGGCATTTCACGAGCCACGACGATCAGCCGTCGCGCTTCCTTCAGCGTGACTGCGGCGGCGCGGTCGATGAGGTTGTCGCCGGTGCCGGCGGCCATCGAGCCGAGCGTGTTGCTGCTGCACGGGCAGACCGCCATGCCGTGTGTGAGGAATGATCCGCTGGCGATGCGGGCGCCCACATCGTTGTACGGGTAGAGGGTGATGTTGTCGGCGGGCCGACCGACCAGGTTCTCGACCGTGCAACGGCGAATGTCGAGCTCGTCGGCAAATAACTGTCGTCCGTGAGGCGAGACGACGAGGTGGGTGTGCGCGTCGCTGCGGGCAAGTTCCTGTAACAAACGCTGGGCGTACGGTGCTCCGCTTGCCCCGGTCACGGCGACAACGATCTGCTTCACGGCGACTCCTGAGTGGTCACGGCGGGCAAGGCAACGGCTGGCTCCAGTTGCTCCAATTGCTCCGCGGCGAGGCCGCCCCAGATGGTATCGGCGTATTGCTGCGCGAGGCGGCGCATCCGCTCGAGCCCGCGGCGCCGTGCATCCGGCGGCTCGCGCAATGACTGAATCTCGAGCCCTGCGAGCCGAAACAGCGCTTCGGGCAACGCGTCAGAAGCGACGAGATTTGAGTCCGCATCGGGGGACGGCGTGGGCTGCCCGTCGATGAACGCGCGAAGCTGCGCGGCGCGGGCGTCAACACTGTCGGCACTGGTGGCGTACGCGACCAGCAGGTTGTCGCGCAAGAGCGCCTTCGGGAAGGTCGCGAGCAGTCGCGACAATTGGTCGCGATAACCCGCGCGGCGTCCGTCGAGCTGTGCGTAGGCCTGGAGCGGCTGCAACCCGTAATTGAAATCGTCGGCATTGTTCTTGATGAGCGATAGCTGGCGGCGCAACTCGGCGGCGTACCAGTCGGCGTCGAAATTCAGCCCGTCGCTGACCGATCCGCCGGCCTCGGCGACCTGCTGCGCCAAGTCGACGCCGCGGCGCAGAACGTCACGGGCAGCGCCGATTTCGCCCGCCCGCAGTTTCAACTGACCCAGTCGCAGGGCCGCCGCGAGCGCCAACGGCGAGTCGGGAAACTGCCCCAGCAAGAGCGACCACACCCGCTCAGACTCGGGATGTGGGAAGTCGTGATAGAGCTTCCGCGCCACCAGCCCCTGATCGGCGAAGAGCGCGGAGACGTCGAGGCGTGTATCGAGCGCAAGCCCCTGGATGTAGAGCACCTGCGACAGATGCCGGCTCCGAGGATGACGCTCGATAAACTCCTCGCACTTGACTCGCGCAAACTCGCGCTGTCGGTGCAAATGCACCAGGAAGTGCTGTTCGAGACGACGACGCACGTAGTCGTAGTCGCCTTGAATGACGCGATAGAGTTCGCTCCAACTGGGTGTGTACTCGTGAAAGAGCTGATCAGCCGCAGCGGTCACGTCGACGACGGGGCGAAACGCGACTGAACGCGGGCCGACCTCGGCCTCGAGTCGCCGATACTCGAGTTCGTCGACACCGACGTTCGAGAAGAACAACCACACCGGGGCCGCAAGCATGCCCGTGAGAATCGGGGCCACAGCGCCTGGTCGGTAACGCACCACCGACGAGAGCCACAGAATGGCGCCCAGCATGACGGCTGCGGCCAAGAGCGCCAGAATCCACGGCGCAAACAGCAGCGTGCGATTGCCCGGGATCGCGAGCAATGCGGCCTGATCGTCTGTGGGGCGCGTCGCGAGATAGAGGTACAGAAGCACGGGCAGCAGCCCGACCAGCGCTGCGGCGAACCGCAGCTTCAGTCGAAACGGTCGCACGGCCGCCAGAACGCAGCTCAGCGTGAGCGTGATCGCCATCCAGGGCATGTGCGCGAAGACGAGCACCGCCGCCGTGAACGGCAGACACGCCCAGAAGCGGTACAAGATCGCCACGGCGATCGGCGTCGCGACCATCGCGGCCACGAGCAAGCCCAGCACGACCCCATGAATCGGGTTCTGCACGACGTTGATGGGATCGAGCAGAAAGTCGGTCAGGTTTTGCGTCGCGTCGCCCCAGAAACGGAACGGCGTGAGATAGCCTTCGAGCGAGAAGTCGAAGATGCGCGCCGTGTGCAGCCAATGCGAGAATGCGCACACCGCGCAGAAGAGCAGGAAGTTCAACACCAGCAGCACGCCGGCCCGCCAGCGATACTTCGCCTGTGGACGCGACCACACGTCCGTAATGACGAGCGGCAAATTCTCCGGCTCACGGGCGATTGCGAGCGAGGGCTCGCGCGGAGCGGTGGGTGACGACACGCGGTCGAGCATACGGAAATGCTAAGCCGGGCGCTCGTTTGCCCGCAACCGGTCTGCGGGTTGACCGGCGCCGGCGGCAACCTAAGATACGGGGTCGCAAGGTCCCCGTAGCTCAATTGGATAGAGTGTCGGCCTCCGGAGCCGAAGGTTAGAGGTTCGAATCCTCTCGGGGACGTTCACGGGCGAACTGACAACAGCGCGGCGCCCACGCGCGTCGCTCCGGCTTCACTCGAACAATGCTTCCGCCACGCGTCGTCGCAGATTGTCGGCGTTGGCCCCATTGATGAGCAGCGCGAAGGCGAGGCGTTGACCGTCGCTGCGTTCGACGTAGCCCGCTAGCGTTCGCACGCGCGAGATGGAACCCGTCTTGCCCCACATTCGGCCGACCAGCGGGTCTGATCGCCAGCGGCGCAGTGTGCCGGGTTCGGTCGGTTGCGCTAGCGAAGCGCGAAACATCGCTGCGTGCGACGACGTTTGCATGCCGCGCAGCAGATCAACCACTTGGCGGGCGCTGACCCGGTTGTCATGGCTCAGTCCGCTGCCATCGACGATGCGCGCCGTGCCGAGGTCGACGCCGCGCGTCTGCAAGACGCGTCGCAGGACCGCGACTGCGGACTGCCGCGACGCGCCGCGCCGCACGCGCCAGGCGCCGCCATTCGCGCTGCGCTCATACGCCGCGAGCGACTTGAGCAACGCTTCGGCGAACATGTTCTGACTGAAGGTGTTGCAGCGCCACAGAGCTTCTCGCAGCGTGGTGCGTTCGGTGGCCAGTCGTTGCGCCCGGCGCAGCGCGTCGGGCGACAGCTCACGCCGCGCAACGGCGCCGCCGACCGTCACGCCGCGGTCGCGTAGCGCATGTTTGAGTGCGAAACCGAAGAAGACCGTTGGCGTGTTGACCGCCGCCGTGCCGATGAACCCCGACCGCGTCACGCCGCCGCGCACGTCGAAGATGTCGCTCCCGTCGTCGCGGGTGACGACCGCCGTGTGTCTGTCTGCGCGGCGAAGGGCTTCGCGCACGAAGCCGGGTCCGGGATTGGGTGTGAATCGCACGATGGGCTCGTCGCCGTCGAAATCGGCGTAGACGTCGACGCAGTTGTTCGCCAGGTTCAGCCCGCCGACGGGCGCTGCATACCAACGATCCGCCTGGGCGGGGTCCCAGCTCGGCGCTCGCCACTGCTGGTCGAAGATGCCGTCGTCGAGCACGATCTTGCCGACCTGCGACACGCCGCGCCCCCGGAGCGCCGCCGCCCAACGATCGAAGGCTGCGAATCGGGGCTGATCGCGTGCATCGGCGAGCCGCTCGTCGCCGAGTCCGGGATCGCCGCGCCCGACCACCCACAACTCATCGCCCGCCAGGTAGACCATTGTCTCGAACGCGAAGCTGGCGCCGAGGTGTTCGATCGCCGCCGCGGATGTGAAGAGCTTCAACACGCTGGCGGGCTTTAGCGCCGCATCAGGGTTGCGTTGATACCAGACGACGCCGCTATCGGTGTCTTCGACGAGCAGCGCGGCGGTGGCCCCGCTTGGCAGCGACGCAAGCAGCGCATCGATTCGTGCGGCGAAGCCGTCGGGAGGCGCGGTCGCGTGCGCGGCTGTGGTGGTGAGCAGCAGGAGCGTCGCAGCGATCAGCGTTTGTGCTCGCGAAGCAACTGCACCAGCGTCTTGAAGCGACCGTGAAACGGCGCTTCGACTTCCATGAACTGTTCGGTGATTGGGTGTTTGAATTGCAACTTCCATGCGTGCAGCGCCTGATACTCCATGAGCGGCTCAGCCGAGCCTTCACCAGCCAGCGTCAGTTCGCTGACGACTTTACCCCCGTACATCGTATCGCCCACCAACGGGTGCCCAAGGTGCGACATATGCACGCGCAATTGATGCGTACGACCCGTCTTCGGTTTGAGCTGCACGAGCGTGTATCCGTCGAAGCGTTCGGCGACTTCGTATGTGGTGATCGCCGACTTGCCGACGTCGATCTTGTTCTCTTTGATCATGACGGCGAACTTCTCGCGGACGACCGGGTGTACGCCGATGGGCGCGTCGATCACGTCGCTATCGAGCGCAACGCGACCCTGCACGACGGCCACATATGTCTTCTGGATCGTGCGCCGTTCGAACTGCAGGCTCAGCCGCCAATGCGCCTCATCGGTCTTCGCGACGAGCATCACCCCGGTGGTGTTCTTGTCGAGCCGATGAACAATGCCCGGTCGGAATGGCGCCGAACCGTGGCTGAGCGACTCGGCATAGAACGCAAGGGCGTTGACCAGCGTGCCGGTCTGCGTCGCGCGCGCCGGGTGGCAGATGATGCCGGTCTGTTTGTTGATCGCGAGCAGGTGCTCGTCTTCGTAAATGATGTTGACCGGAATGTCTTCGGGGACAATCTCGGTCGGCTCGGGCGGCGGCAGCAGCAACTCGACCAGGTCGCCGCCGTTCATCTCGTAGCTGGACTTGGTGGGCTGACCGTTGACGGTAATCGCGCCCTGTCGGATCAAGCGCTGAATCGCGGTGCGCGAGAGGTGCGGGAAACGGCCGTGCAGATAGCTGTCCAGCCGACGGCCAGGCAATTTGCGGCGAATCTTCAGCCGGACGCGCTGCGTGTCCTGGTCATCGACGGGAATCGGACGATCGAGGATGTCGTCTTCAAGGCTCACACGCGCTCAACTGGAACGAACGCCACACCGCTTATCCGGCGGAGGGCTGCGTAGTCGGGGCTTGTTCAACAGATTCAGAGGCCGAGCCCGCCTCAGTGTCGGTCGTCTCGGTCTGGTTTCCGGTCTCGGGCTCGGTCGGCTCCGGCGACGCAGCCTGGTCGCCCGTATCCGGACCGAAGATCAGGTTGGTCGGAACGTCGTCGATGTCGATGTTGCTGGGCGTCGGCGCGAAGTTCGGCGGCAACCCCGGCCCCACCGTCTCGGGCGGCGAGCCGGCGACGAACGTCACGGATTCGCGCAGCCTTTCGAGCCCGGTGAGCCGGACGGTCGCGATCTGCTGCTGCGGGAACCCCGCGTAGTAGTCGCTTTGCAACGCCTCGTACGCCTTGGCGGCTTCGTCAAACTCACGCAGATTCTCGTGGATCTTTGCGATCGCCAGCCACGCCGGGGCCTTGAAGACCGCGTCGAGATCAGCGCGTTGCACGAGCCGTTGCAAGTCGCTCAGCGCGCGGCGCAGCGCTTCGTCGTCGAGCTCGGCGCCCTGCGCGGCCTCGACCGCGGAGACAAGCGCTGCTCTGAGCCGAGCCACGTCGGCCGCGGGCTCGTCGAGTTCGGCCGCGAGCACGCGCAGCGTATCGGCCGCGCCGGCGCCGTCCGCCGACTCCTGACCGGCCAGGAAGATGCGTGACCATTCCTGCTGTTCGGCGCGTGTCGCTTGCCAGTTCCAGGTGTAATACGCCCCCCAAATCAGCAGCCCGATCGCGACGCCGGCAATCGCATAGATGACGCTTTTGTCGAGCGATCGCAAACGCGCCAGCGCCTCGGCCAACTCGTTCTGCTTTAACTGATGTCTTGTCTCGGCATCCATGGGCGTCGCCTCGCAGGGTGCTGCTATGGCCGTCGTCGCGGTGGGGGCGGGGCCTCGTCCGAGGCACGCACCGCATCCTCGGGACGCGGCCTCAGGTCAACCACAAAATACGTCTCGGCGAGCGACCGACGTCCGATACGCAAATCCGCCTCTTCCGTTTGGCTCTGAAACCGCAAGTAATACACACCTGCTTCGTCGCCACGCTGCACCAGCTTGAACCCCGCCGCCGGCATCTGATGCAGAAAAAACTCGTGGACGGCGTCGCGGCCGGCGGAGCCGGTGAATTCGTAATGCGCGATCCGCATGCGGCCCACTTCGGTCGCGAACGTTTTATCGTTGACCGCGCTAAAGCCGCTCGGCAACGGTACGCCCGGCAGCATCGGATGCTCAACCGCCGGCGCGGCGCGCATGCCGGCGTCAGCCCTTTCCTGCTGATCGCAGCCGGCGAGGCCGGCCGCGAGGGTCAGCAACGCGATCATTGCGCTCACATCGACACAACGCACGTCATGGCTCCAAATCAATGCCGAGCCGCAGATTGTGACAAAGCGCCCGGGACGGGTCAAATGCCAACGTGACGACGTGCTGGGCGCCGGCCGTGGCCCTATACTCGTCGGGTAGCCGAACAGGAGTCTCCGCGCATGCCCGACGTCACCATGCCGCCTATCTCCCAACTCAAGGGACGCCCGCTCGGCCGCATCCTCATCAAGATGGGCAAACTGACACGGGCTCAGGTGTCCGAGGCGCTCGAGGTTCAGAAGACCAAACGCGGCCCGCTCGGCCAGTTGCTTACCGAGATGGGCTACGCGAGCGAGAGCGACATCCAGATCGCCCTCGCCGCGCAGGTCGGCATGGAGCAGATCAACGTCATCGACATCGACATCGACAAGTCGGTCATTGATCTGATTCCCGCGCAAATGGCGCATGCCTACCGCATCATCCCGACCGAGTACGAACGCGAGACCAATACGCTCGGCATCGCGCTCGACAGCCCCGACAATTTCCAGGCGACCGACGACCTCAAAACGCTGATGAATTTCAAGGTGGTCGCCCGCGTCACGGCGTCGCAGCAGATGTCCGAGGCGCTTGCCCGCTATTACCCCGAGGAAGCCGCCGAAACCATCGGCGACCTGATCGCGGAGCTCGGCGACGACGACGACTTGTCGCGTTTTCAGGGTCGCGGCGAGAGCATCGACCTCGAAGACATCAAAGACATGGCCGAGTCTTCGACGGTCAAGAAGCTGGTTAACCTCGTGCTCTTCCAGGCGATTCGCGACAAAGCATCCGACATTCACTTCGAGCCGTTCGAAGACGAGTTCAAGATGCGCTACCGCATCGACGGCGTGCTCTTCGAAATGGTTCCGCCTCCGAAGCACGTCGCGATGGCGGTCTCGTCGCGCATCAAAGTGATGGCCGGCCTCGACATCGCCGAACGCCGCCTGCCGCAAGACGGCCGCATCGAACTGTTGATCGAGCGTCGTCCGGTCGACTTGCGCGTCAGCGTCTTGCCGACCATGTTCGGCGAGAGCGTCGTGCTGCGTGTGCTTGACCGGACGCAGGTCAATCTCGACCTCGAGATGATCGGCTTGCGCGAAGATGACCTGAACTCGGTCCGTCAGCTCATCAAGAAGCCGCACGGCGTCGTGATCGTCACCGGGCCGACTGGCTCCGGAAAGACCACGACGCTCTATTCAGCGCTGCGCGAGCTCAACAAGGTCGAGACGAAGATCCTCACCAGCGAAGACCCGGTCGAGTACGACATTGACGGCATGGTGCAGTGCCAGATTCGGGCCGACATCGGCCTGACGTTCGCCCGCTGTCTGCGCAGCTTCCTGCGGCAAGACCCCGACATCATTTTGGTCGGCGAGGTGCGCGACCTCGAGACGGCCCAGATCTCGGTGCAGGCGTCGCTCACCGGCCACTTGGTGTTCACCACGCTGCACACCAACGACGCGCCAAGCTCGATCGCCCGTCTGCTCGACCTCGGCCTCGAGCCGTTTCTGCTGACGGCGACGCTCGAAGGCATCGTCGCGCAGCGCCTGGTTCGCAAGATTTGCCAGAACTGCAAAGAGGAGTATGAGCCGACCGAGCGACAAATCTACGAGCTCGGACTTTCACCCGAAGACGTCTCCGGCCGCACGTTCTACTACGGCCGGGGCTGCGACTATTGCAACAACACCGGCTACAAAGGTCGCAACGGTTTGTTCGAAATCATGGTGATCGACGACGACATGCGCGACATGATCATGAATCACGCCTCCGCCGCCGTCCTGCGCACCGCGGCCCGCAAACGCGGCATGCGCACGTTGCGTGAATCCGGTCTGATGCTGATCTTTGACGGCGTCACCACGATCGAAGAAGTGGTCCGCGAAACGCTCGCCGACGAGGTGTAGCGTCGCGAACGGTTGATGCTCGGGACGTCGCCCCACATCCTTGCTCCATCATGGTTCCCGCTGAGCTCCTCAAGAAAGTTCGCCGCATCCAGATCCGAACGGCGGCGATCGTTAACGACGTCTTCGCCGGACACTACCACTCGGCGTTCAAGGGCCGCGGCATCGAGTTCGACGAGGTGCGCGAGTATCAGCCCGGCGACGATGTGCGGTTGATCGACTGGAACGTCACTGCTCGCGCCGGGAAGCCGTACATCAAGAGCTTTCGTGAAGAGCGTGAGTTGACGGTCGTGCTGGCCGTCGACGTCAGCGGGTCGCAAGACTTCGGCGCGGTGGAGCAGTTCAAGCGCGATCTTGCCGCCGAGATCGGCGCGACGTTGGCGCTCTCCGCCGTGCAGAACAATGACAAGGTCGGCCTGCTGCTGTTTTCGGATCGGGTCGAACTCGCGGTGCCGCCGCGCAAGGGCAAGCGGCATGTGCTCCGGCTCGTGCGCGAGTTGCTGCATTTCTCTGCGGCGTCAACCGGCACGAACGTCGGTGTCGCGCTCGAACAACTTTCCCATGTGCTCAAACGCCGGGCCATCATCTTTCTCATCAGCGACTTTCATTCGCCCGAGTTTCACCAACCGCTGCGCGTATTACGCCGACGCCATGATGTGGTGCCGGTGTTGGTGCGCGATCAGCGTGAAGCGGAGTTGCCATCGGTCGGGCTAGTCGAGTTTTACGACCCTGAGACTGGTCGACAACACTTGGTGAACACGAGTTCGCGGCGCTTTCGAGACCGCTACGCGCAGCGCGCCGCGCAGCGCCGCGAAGCGCTCCGCGCGCAGTTCCGTCGCCAACGCCTCGAGCTGGTTGAAGTCGAGACCGGCGGCGACCTCGTGGCGCCATTGCTGCAGTTCTTCCGTCAGCGCGAGCACCGCCGATGATGGCTTGCCATCCGCGACTTTTCGCCGCGGTGCTTTTGCTGGCGCCATTCGCAGCGTGCGACGCGCCGCCCGAGTCACCTCCGGCGCTCGAGCAAACGCGTGACCGCGGCCCCATCGCCGCGACGCTCACCATCGCGCCCCCGAGCATCACGATCGGCGACCAGCTCGTCGCCACGCTCACCGTCCGCGGCCCCGACCCGCTCAACGTCAACTTCCCAGACCCCAACGCGTTCAGCCCCTCCTGGGATGCGACCGCCGACCCAACGACCACCACCCCAACGACCGACAACACCAATCTGGTCGTCACGCGGCGCCAATACACCGTCTACGCGACCGCTGCAGGCGAGCCCGTGGTTCCGCCGCTCACGCTTGATTTCGACGCCGGGAGCGATCCGAACCGGAGTCCGTTCGAGATCACATTCGACGCGGTTCCCGTCAGTGTCATGTCGACGCTCGAGCCGAATACGCCGCTCGATGCGCTCGCCCCGATCCTCGGGGTTCGCACGGCGCCGCCGGCGCCCTGGCCGTGGTATGTCTGGGTCGCGCTGGCAGGCGCGCTGGCGGGCGTTGTCGGGCTCGCGGCGTGGCTGGTGCGTCATCTCATGAAGCCGGCCCCGCCGCCGCCGCCAATCCCCGCGGAGACGTGGGCTCGCCGACAGCTCGACGCGTTGGCCCACGAGCGTTTGTGGGAGCGGCGCGCCTTTCGTGAGCATTTCTACCGACTCAGTGAGATTTTTCGCGGCTACCTGACTCGTGCGTTCGCCACCCCGGCGCGCGACATGACGACCGAAGAGCTGCTCGCCGAGTTGCGTCGCCGCCCGCGCTGGGCGGAGCGCTGCGACCCGCAGCAACTGCACGCCCTGCTCACCGCCGGCGACCGCGTGAAGTACGCCGCCCGAGAACCGACCGTCGACGAAGCACAGCAATCGCTCGACGAAGTGCGAGTGTTCATTGAGCGCATGCATCGCGACGCCACGTCGTCCGAGTGGGCCGCCGCATGACGCAGTTCGCTCATCCCTTTGCGTTTGTGTTGTTCGCGGTGCTTCCCGTGTTGTGGTGGCTGTGGTCGCGCAAGGGGCGACGGCGGGTGCTGCGGTTCCCGCATCTGGGCGCTGTGGGATCGGCAGGCGGATTCACGCGTTTGGGCGCTGTGGCGCCGGGCTTGCGCACCATCGCGCTCGGCTGCCTGATCGTCGCGCTCGCGCGACCGCAACAGGCCGACGTCGCCACCAGTCTCTACGCCGAAGGCGTTGCGATTCAACTGGTCGTCGACATCTCGGGCAGCATGGCGGACACCGATATGTCGTCGCGCGACGCCCGCGCGACGCGGCTCGATGTCGTGAAGGAGGTCGTGCGCGACTTCGTCGCCGGCGCCGAGCGTCTAAACTTGCCGGGTCGGCGAAACGACCTCATCGGCCTGATCGCCTTTGCGCTCTATCCCGACAGCGTCTGCCCACTCACGCTCGACCACGACACACTGCTCGAGATTCTCGCGACGCTCGAACCAACCCGCATTCGCACCGAGAGCGCGACGGCCATCGGCGACGCGCTCGCGCTCGCCACCGAACGCGTGCGAAACATCGAACGCACCGGCGGCGCCGGCGAGCAGTACAACATCACCAGCCGCGTCGTCATTTTGCTCACCGACGGGGAAGACAACGCGAGTCAGATCGACCCGCTCGACGCCGCCCGCCTCGCCGCCGAGTTCGACATCAAGGTGCATACGATCCTCGCCGGAACCGGAGAACGCGTCGGTTTCGTGCGACGCGCCGTTGACGACAGTGTTCTGCGCAAGATTGCCGAACTGACCGGCGGAGAATTCTTCGCGGCGAGCTCGCCACAGGCGCTGGAGTCGATCTACGAACAGATCGACGCGCTGGAGCGCACGCGTATCGAAGAGCGCCGCTTCCTCGATTACGAAGAACGCTCCGGCCCCTGGCTCATCGCCGCGTTCGCCGCTGAAGCCTTGCGTCTGCTGCTTACCAGCGTCTGGCTGAGAAAGATCCCATGAACCTGACGTTTGATCATCTTGAACGGGCGAGTCTCGCGTGGATCGTCGTCGCCTTGCTCATCGTCGGCTTGTGGGCGATTGCACGGCGGCGCGCCGCACTCCGCCGGCTGATCGACGCGCGCCTCGCGCCGCGGCTCACGCCCGGCGTCAGCATCGGTCGCGGCGTGGTCCGTGTGCTCCTCGCCACCGCCGGGCTCATGCTGCTCGTCGCAGCCGCGACCGAGCCGCGTTGGGGAACCACCGAGCGCGAGGTTGTGCGGCGCGACGTGGATGTCATAGTGCTGCTCGATGTCTCCCGCTCGATGCTCGCCCAAGACCTGGCGCCGAACCGTCTCGAGCGTGCAAAGCTCGCCATCGCTGATGACCTGTTGCCCGCGCTCGGGGGCGACCGCATCGGCTTGATTACCTTCGCCGGCGCCGCGACCCTCGCGTGCCCACTCACCAACGACTACGGCTTCTTCCGCCTCGCACTCGACGACGTGTCGTCGCTCAGCAGCCCGCGCGGCGGAACCCTCATCGGCGATGCGCTTCGAGCGGCGGGCAAGCATCTTCAGACCCCGCTCGAGACGCACCGCCTCATCATCCTGATCACCGATGGTGAAGATCAGGACAGTTTCCCGGTGCAAGCGGCCCAGGGACTGTGGGCGGACGAACGCATTCCCGTGCTCGCTATCGGTCTCGGCGACCCGATCGACGGGGCCCGCATCCCGGTACGCAGCGCGCGCGGCGTTGAGTATCTCGAATACGACGGCGAAACCGTCTTCTCGAAAGGCGAGTTTGATCAGTTGCGACAGATCGCGCGAATCAGCGACTTGCACGCCGTGCTCGCCGCGGGAACGCGCAACTTTGATCTCGGGGCGTTGTATCAACGCGTGGTGAGTGCGCTGGAGGCGGAGACGACGAGCGACGCCGCCAGCGTCCGCCAGCCCTCCCAGTACTACCCGTTCGCGTTGGCTGCTTTCGTGCTGCTCTTGCTCGACAGTCTGATCGGTGAGGGACGCCGCTTCCCGGTCGCCGCCCCGCGCGGGTTGGCGTCAGGACTCGCGGTCGCGCTCGCCGTGTGGCTGATGTTCGCGCCGCCGCCTTCCCACGCGCAACAGACGGAGTCGGGCCGGGTTGCGCCTGAACCGCTGCCCGTCGACGATCCCCGCGCGGCGCTCCAACGCGGCAACGCACTATACGCAGCCGGGGATTACGCCGCGGCCGGAGCGGCCTACGACGCCGCGCTCCAGGCGCTCGACCCGCGCCGTGCGCACGGCGAGACGATCAAGCCGGAGCTGCTCTTCAACCGCGGCGCAGCGGCGTTTCAGCGCGGGGAGATTGAGACGGCGCGGGAGGCGTGGCTGCAAGCGGCGCCGATGCGCGACGCTGCATTTGAATCTGAGGTGCGTTACAACCTGGCCCGCGCCGCGCACGCGCAAGCGCTGAGCGCGGTTTCACCGCCAGACCCGGCCAGCGGCGGCGCGCCGAACGAACCCCGCGCCGACCCGCTTCAGTCGATCGAGAGCGCTATTCGCCAGTATCGCGAGGCGATCACGCTCGACCCGGCCCTCCAGCCGGCGCGCCGCAATCTGGAGTTGGCACTAAAACTGCGCGATCGATTGCGACAGCAGCAGGACGAGCAGCAAGAGCAGGATCAGCAACAGCAAGGTGATGAAGGCGAACAGGGCGAGCAGCAGGACGACGCTTCCGAAGAAAACCCAAGCACGCAGCCGTCCGACGAGCAGCAGCCCGGCGACAACCAGCAGCAATCAGACGACTCATCTTCTTCGGATCCCAACGCTCACGAGCCGAACCAGTCCGATCCGACGCAGACGCCGTCCGATCCCAATCAACAGCAGCCGTCGTCTGACCCCAACGCCGCCGCCCAGGAGGATCCGAACGCGTCGCAGGCTGAGTCGGATCCGAACGATCAGCCGACGGACCCAAACACTGCGGATCCGAACAGCGGGCAAGCCCGCGCGGCGAATCCGACCGCCGCGCAGTCTGGCGAAGGGTTGACGCCGCTCGAGGTGCAGGGGCTGCTGCAGCAGGTGCGTGACCGTGATCGCGTGCGGCGCGAAGAGTTGCGGCGTCGCGCGATGCTGCAGGCGTTGCGTGAAGCGCAGAATCGTCCCGTGGAACGGGACTGGTAAACGAACCTGGGGCGCGCACAATGCCAAGCGGCGCCAACGCTCGACGCCAACGCCCAACACCTTTGCTACCCTAGGCAGGAACGCGCATGCGACCCATCAACAAAAAGCTGACCTTCACGCTCGGCGCCAGCCTCTTGCTCACGCTCTCCGTCGGCTGCGAGACGCTCGACAAACGTCAGCCCACCAGCGCAGCAGCAACGCCCGTCCGCGTCGAACTGCTCGCGTCGCAAACGGCCGAAGGCGTCGGCGCCGGGCAAGGTGTCGAGGTGCGCGACGGTTTTGTCTACCTTTACGGCGATGCCGAGACGGGCGTGATCCGCCAGTACACGTTCGACCCGACCAAGCCTGCAATCGAGTACACGGGCGTAGAGATCAAACTCACGCAGCATGGCGTCGACGTCGCGTCGCACCCCACCGGACTCACGCACCATCCCCGCTACGGCACATTTCTCGGCGACACGGTGAACCGTAAGGGCCGCATCTTTGTTATCGATTGGGAGATCGCGCTCCGCGATCGCAATCTCGACAACGCAATTCTCAACGTCGTTGAAGACGATCTCGGCGTGAACGGCACGCGACCCGAGTTCGTCGAGCTCAGCGACGGCCGCTGGGTGATCGCGACCAGTGACTACGGCGACCGCGACAACGCCGTCCGCTTCTACGACCCCGAGCGCCTCCTCCGCATCGACCGCACGAGCGCAACCGGCGTGCTGATTCGCGAACACCGCTGCGACCCATTTGTCCAAACGCTGTACTGGATGGCTGAGCCGCGTTTATTGGTGCTCGTCCAGAACCAGATCGCCGGGCTCCGCTGGCGGCTGACGTTCGTCGACATTGACGCCCGCGACGACTATCGCGGCGCCCCCCGCTTTGACGACTTCGAACCGGTCGACGAACTCGAGGGCTTCCACACCCTGCCGGGCGGCTGGTGCATCGGCTTCAGCGCCATGCGCGAGACCAATGTCTGGCTCGGCCGCGTCACCTTGGTCGATTGAGCCAACGGCGAAATCATGCTTCGCTGGTCCATTCGGTGTGGAACGTCTCGCCGCGCGGTCGGTCGACACGCTCATAAGTGTGCGCGCCAAAAAAGTCGCGCTGCGCCTGCAGCAGGTTGGCCGGCAGACGCGCCGTGCGATATCCGTCGAGGTACGCCAGCCCGGCGCTCATGGCCGGCAGCGGAATGCCGAGCGCGACCCCCTGCGCCACCACGCGGCGCCAGGCGTCTTCGTCATCGAGCAGCGCGTCGCGGAAGTACGACGCGAGCAGCAGATTCGTCAGATCGGCTTCGCGTTCGTACGCCTCGGCAATCTCGCCGAGAAACGCCGAGCGGATGATGCATCCGGCGCGCCACAGCTTCGCGACGCCGCCGTAGTCGAGCGACCAGTTTGACTGCTGCGCGACAGCCCGCATGAGCTGGAAGCCCTGGGCGTAGCTCGTGAGCTTCGCGAGGTAGAGCGCTCGCTCGACATCTGCGACGAACGTTTCGCGATCACCGGAAAACGCCGCCGGCTTCTTCGGCAGGACCGCCGCCGCCGCCACACGCTCCTCCTTGAACGCCGAGAGATTGCGTGCGAAGACGGCTTCGCCGACCAGCGACAGCGGTTGACCAGTCTCGAGCGCCGCGACCGCGGTCCACATGCCGGTTCCCTTCTGGGCGGCGGCGTCGAGGATGAGATCGAGCGTTGGCTGGCCGTCTTGCTCGTGCGCCAAAATATCGCGCGTAATCTCGATCAGATAGCTCTCGAGCTCGCGCGTGTTCCAGGCGCCGAAGACGTCGTGCAGTTCAGCCAGCGACATGCCCGCTCCTTCGCGCAGCAAGTGATAGGCCTCGCAGATCAGCTGCATGTCGCCGTACTCGATGCCGTTGTGCACCATCTTTACAAAGTGCCCGGCGCCCTCGGGCCCGACCCAATCGCAACACGGCTCGCCGTCATCGGCTCGCGCCGCGATCGCCGTGAGGATCGGCCCGACGTGCGGCCATGCATCCTTTGATCCACCGGGCATGATCGACGGACCGTTCCGCGCGCCCTCCGCCCCGCCCGACACGCCGGCGCCGACGAACAGCTTGCCGTCCGCCTCGACCGCCGCGACGCGCCGCGCGGTATCGCGATAGTGCGAGTTGCCGCCGTCAATAAGGATGTCGCCGCGATCGAGATGAGGCGACATGCCGTCGATGCACGCGTCGACCGGGGCGCCGGCGGGCACCATCATCAGGCAGATGCGCGGCTGCGGCAGGGCGCCCGCCAGCGCCGCGAAGCTGTCTGCTTTGCGGACGCCAGCCGCCCCGCCTTCCCGCGCCAGCCACGCGTCGACTTTCGCCCCGTCTGTGTCGTACACGGTGACCTGTACGCCGTGATCGGCCATGTTGAGCGCTAGATTGCAGCCCATCACGCCTGCGCCGATGAGTCCCAAATGCCGATCCGCCATCACGTTGTCCCGTTTGTCCGATGAATCTGTTGTGCAGGCGTCGTCGCCCGCGCGAGCAGCGCACACGCCGATGCGGAGTGGCGCGATCCACGGCGTCGGAAACGTGTGTTCCGAATTCGCGGCCTTCGCCGGCGGCGCGTGTTGTCGTGCACACGATAAGCGTCGTGGGACTCTCGCAACATCGTTCTCGAGCAACCCGACCGATCTTCGACCGGCGGCGGGCCGTTGCCGCACCGCCGACCAAGCGGGTACGATTTCCACGAACCCAGCCGTATCGGAGAGTGCTATGTTTGGCTCGCACCTCGCGCATGACGTCAGACGCGCGGCCGTTCTCGCCGGAGCGACAAGCGCGCTCGGCCTGCTTACCGGTTGCCCGATCGACGGCGCCGACCTCGCTGTCGACATCTTCGAGGCTGGACTGCTCTCGATCACCCAGTCGCTGGTCGACGCCCTCGCCACCGCGCTCGCGCTGCCCTAGAGCGGCGTCCGCTGTGTTGGGAAACATCGCAATCAGCCGAGACCCTCTCAGACGCCCGCCGTCATCGCTGCGACCCATCGCGGTCGGGTTCGCATGCGTGCTACTCGCCCCGACGCTGGTTGGCTGCACACTTGCCGGTTGGCATCGCGGCCAAATCGATCAGTCGGCCCAGCGCATCCTGCAAGACAAACAAGAAGCGCTGTACGGCGAGTCGCAGGAATTCATGATTCGTCAGCCCGCCGACACACTTCGCACGCGCTTGCTGGTCGGACAGTCGCTGCCGCGTGCGAGCGACGCCTCACTCGGGACGCGTTTCGTCGATCCGATCGATCAATGGCCCGATCCGGAGTACCTGGAGATCGATCCAAATGCCTCGGCCGAACTTGCCGAGGCGGCCGCCGATCCAATCACGCTCGGGCTCACCGATGCGTTGCGGGTTGCGGCGAGCAACAGCCGCAACTACCAGCGCGCCAAAGAAGACGTCTTCATCGCCGCGCTCGAGTACGACCTCGAGCTCGACGTTTTTCGTGACACGTGGAGCGCGGTGATCACGTCTTTGCTCACCTCCGAGTTGCAAGTGCCGATCGTGCTCGACGAGGAGCGCGGGATCATCGACCCGCAGACGGTGCGCTCGAGCGAAACCACGGGCGTGCTCGGGTTCTCACAACGTTTCCGAAACGGCATCGACCTCGCGACGTCGATCCGGCTCGACCTCGTGTCGTTGCTCACGCAAGAGCATCGATTCTCGAAGGGCATTTTTGCGGATATGACCATCACCGTACCGTTGCTGCGCGGCTCCGGCGAGTTCATCGTGACCGAGCCGCTGACGCAAGCGGAGCGGAACGTCATGTACGCGCTCTACGACTTCGAGCGCTTCAAGCGCACGTTCGCCGTCGACGTCGCCTCCGACTATTTCAGTGTGCTGCAGCAGCTCGACCAGATCGAGAACAACGAGCAAAACTATCGCAACCTGGTCGCAACCACGCGCCGGACGGTCGCGCTGGCCAATCGCGGGCGCCTGCCGCCGGTGCAGGTGGATCAGGCGCGACAAGATGAGCTTCAGGCGCGCAACCGCTGGATCGCCGCGCAGCAGAGCTACAGGCGCCAGCTTGACGGCTTCAAGCTGACGCTCGGCTTGCCGACGGACGCCCAAGTCGAACTCGACCCCAACGAGCTGGAACTGATCGCCGGGGTCTTCGCGCCGCTCATGCGCGTTCCTGAGTCGGTCGACGAGGACCTGACCGAAGTGCTTCCGGCTGACGCCGAAGTGAACCTCATGCCGCCGGACCGCGAGTTGATCGGCCCCCTTGAATTCGAGCCGGCTTTCGCGGTCGAACTCGCCTTCGAGCATCGCACCGATCTGCAGGTGGCGCTCGGCCGCGTGTACGACGCGCAGCGCGACGTCGCGGTGGCGGCGGATCAGTTGCGGCCAGAGCTGACGTTGCTGGGCAGCGCCGAGGCCGGCGCGACGCGCTCGCTCGCGTCCGTCGAACTGGCCGATGCGGCGCTGCGGCTCGACGAGGGTGTCTACTCGGCGTTGCTCACGATCGACCTGCCCATCGAACGCAAGGCCGAGCAGGTGGTTTATCGGTCTGCGCTCATCGCTTTTGAACAAGCCGTCCGTGAGGGGCAGCGCGTCGAAGATCAGATCAAGCTCGACGTCCGCTCGCGCCTGAGCGAACTGCTCGAAGCGCGCGAGTCCTTTCGCATTCAGGCCGTCGCGGTGCAGCTCGCACAACGCCGCGTCACGAGCACCAATCTGCTGCTACAGCTCGGGCGCGCCGAAATTCGCGACGTGCTCGAAGCCCAGGAAGACCTGCTCTCGGCTCAAAACGGTCTCACCGGCGGCTTGGTGCAGTATCGGCTCGGCGAATTGCGACTCCAACGCGACATGGGCGTCCTCGAAGTATCCAATACCGGACTGTGGCGTGAGCTGCCTGAGGAGATGCGCGGCGCGGCAACGAGTGCTTCACCCGAGCCGCAATCGAATAACATCTAGCCTGCCAGACGGTGGACGCGACGGAGAAGGCCGTGAGTGATGCAAGCCTAGAGGCGACTTCGATCCCGACGACGACGCAGCGCGGCCGCTTGCCACGGTTCGTGCCGATTACCGCAGCGGTGTTCGTGGCGGCGGGATTGGTCGCAGTTGGCGGGTGGTGGTGGAATCCGTTCGCACCCAGCGCCGCCAGCATCGGCCCCACCGCGGCCGCCGCGCGGGGCCCGCTGTCGATCAGCGTGAGCGCCTCGGGCACGATCCGTGCGCGCGACCAAGTGGTGATCAAGAATGAAGTGCGCGCGCGGAATACGACGATTACCTTTTTGGTTCCGGAGGGGACGCAGGTCGAGCCCGGTGAGTTGATCATCAAGCTCGACTCGACCGTGCTCGAAGACGAACTGTACGACGAGGAAATTGACGTCGCCCGTACCGAAGCCGCGTTTCTTCAAGCGCAAGAGAACCTCGAGGTCGTCAAGAGCCAGGCCGAGAGCGACGTCGCACAAGCCGAGCTCGACTATCGATTCGCGAAGGAAGACGTGCGGAAGTACAAAGACGGCGAGTATCCGAAGCAGCTCAAGGAAGCCCGGAACCGCATCGTGCTTGCCGAGCAAGAGCTCCAGCAAGCCAAGAACTGGATGGACGCGTCGACCCAGCTCAACACCGAAAAGTATCTCTCCGACTCGGAGTTGGAGAAAGATGTGTTGGCGTTCCGTCGCGCCGAACTCGATCTCGAACTCGCCGAGGCCGATCTCGAATTGCTCCGCGAGTTCACCCACAAGCGACAGCTCGCGCAATTGGAGTCGGACGTCGAGCAAGCCAGGATGGCGCTCGAGCGCATCAAGCGGCGGGCCCGCGCGGATGTCGTGCAGGCCGAGGCCTCATTGATCGCCGAAGAAAAGCAACTGACCCGCCAACGCGCCCAGCTCGCCGACATTAAACAACAAATCGAAAACTGCACGATCGAGTCGCCGGTGCGCGGGATGATCGTCTACGCCACCACCGGCCGCGGCGGCTGGCGCGGCAACGACGAACCGCTCGCGGTCGGGCGCGAGGTGCGTGAGCAGGAAGAGCTGGTCTATATCCCCACGGCCGATGCGAAGAACGCCACCGTCAAGGTGCACGAATCGGCGCTCGAGAAGATCGAAGTCGGCCAGTTTGTGCGCGTCTCTGTCGACGCTTTGCCCGACCGCGTGATTACCGGCGAGGTCAGCCGCATCGCCCCCCTGCCCGACGCGCAAAGCTTCTGGATGAACCCCGACCTCAAGGTCTACGAGACCGACATCGTGCTCACCGGCGATCTCGGCGGCGTGCGCACCGGCATGACGTGTGAAGCCGACATCGTGGTCGCTGAGTACGAAGACGCGCTGCACGTTCCGGTGCATGCGGTGGTCCGCGTCGCGGGGCAGCCACTGGTTTACGTCGACAATGGCGGCGCGTTAGCGCCGCAACCGGTCGAGATCGGGCTCGACAACAACAGCATGGTGCACATTCTCGCCGGGCTGGAAGTGGGGCAGCAGGTCGCGCTCGCACCGCCGCTCTCGCCGACCGCCGGCGCCGCCGCGGTCTCGCGCGGCGAACAGGATCGCGACCGCGACGCCGACAGTGGCGGCGGCGAGCGTCAACGGGCCGCAGCCACACCCAACGCGAGCAAGAACCAATCGCAGGCGACCGGCAAGACCGCCGAGAGCGACAACGCCGGCCGGGGAACGCTCACCGCGGCTGATCAGCGTCCAACGCCGCCAACGCCATGAGCACGCTCGCGGCGCCGCCGACGCCAACCGCGCAGGGCGCCGTCATCGCGCTGCGCGACGTACGCAAGGTCTATCGGCTCGGCGAGCAAGATGTGCACGCCCTTGCCGGCGTGACGATCGACTTTCAGCATGGCGAGTTCGTGGCGATCATGGGCCCCAGCGGGTCGGGCAAGAGCACGATGCTGAATCTGCTCGGCTGCCTCGACCGACCGAACTCGGGCAGCTACCGGCTCGATGGGTACGACGTCTCGACACTCACCGATGACGAACTCGCCGATCTGCGGCTGCAGCGCCTGGGCTTCGTCTTCCAGAGTTTCAATCTGATTGCGCAACTCACGGTGCAGGAAAACATCGAACTGCCCATGTTCTATGGCGGACAAGACGCCGACGCGACCCGCGCCCGCGCCCGCGAACTCGCCGAACGCGTCGGCCTGAGTGAGCGACTCGGTCACCGCCCCGCGCAGCTCTCCGGCGGTCAGCAGCAGCGCGTCGCCATCGCGCGGGCGCTGGCCAACGATCCGCCGGTGCTGCTGGCCGACGAACCCACGGGCAACCTTGACTCGGCCACCGGTGATCAGATCATGGCGCTGCTCACCGAGCTCAATCAGCAGGGCCGCACGATCGTGATGGTCACTCACGAAGACAACATCGCCGCGTTCGCCCAACGTCGCGTTCACATGCGCGACGGCGTGATCGACCGTATCGACTAGCCGCCGGACCGCCCCGCCATGTTCAAACACGGTCAGCTTCGCAACGTTCGCCTTGGGGTCAAGAGCCTGCTGCTGCACAAGCTGCGCTCGCTGCTGACCATGCTCGGCGTGGTGTTCGGCGTCGCCGCAGTCGTCGCGATGCTGGCGATCGGCGAAGGCGCCAGTCGTGACGCGCTCGACCAACTCCGCAAACTGGGCTCGAACAACATCATTGTTCGCAGTCAGAAGAGCGTCGAAGACCAAAACTCCACTCGCCGGACGCGGATGGACATCTACGGGCTCGAATATGTCGACCAGCGCCGGATTGATGACGCCCTGCCGCATGTAAAGCGCATCGTGCCCGTCAAAGAGGTGCGCGAAACCGCGCGCATCAGCAGCCGCGCGATGGAGCTGCTCGTGGTCGGCACCACTCCGGGTTGGTTCGAGCTCGTGCGGCGACCGGTGATCGCCGGTCGCGTCCTGGCGGCGGCGGACATGGAGGGGCCGGCCAATTGCGTCGTGCTCACCGAGAACGGCGCCCGCAAGCTCCTCGCGACGCGCGCGACCCTCGGGCAGTCAATCCGCATCGGCAGCAACTACTTCGAGGTGGTCGGCATCGTCGAGACCGAGAAGTCATCGGGAACGGCGCAGATTCCGGATAGCGACATCGATGCGTATGTGCCGATCCACATCGCGCGTGAGCGTTTCGGAGACGTCAGTGTGCAACGCCGCGCGGGGTCGTTTACGCGCGAGCGCGTCGAACTGCACCGTCTGATCTTGGAAGTCGATGAAACCGAGAACGTCGAGCCGACCGCCGCTGCGCTGGCGGCGATGCTCGCGCGCTATCACCCGAAAGGCGACTACGACATGTACGTCCCGCTGGCGCTGCTGCGACAAGCCCGCGCGCAACAACGCATCTGGAATTGGACGCTTGGCTCGGTCGCCGGCATCAGCCTGCTCGTCGGCGGCATCGGCATCATGAACATCATGCTGGCTTCGGTCACCGAGCGCACCCGCGAGATCGGCATCCGCCGCGCGATCGGCGCCAAACGCCGGCAGATCATCACGCAGTTTCTCACCGAGTCGCTGGTGCTGTCAGGCGTGGGCGGGATGATCGGCGCCGTCGTCGGTCCGGCGCTCGCGCTGGGCATCAGCGCGATCTCCGGGATGAGCACCATCGTCCCGCTCTACAGCATCCTGCTGTCGGTCGGGGTGAGTATGGCCGTCGGCGTCATCTTCGGGCTCTACCCCGCAATGCAAGCCGCCCAGCTCGACCCAATCGTCGCGCTGCGACACGAATGATACGACGTATCCCCACACCCCAGCACCGGTCAGTTTTGCCGACCCTCAGTCGCCAGCAAACGCTGCAGGTCGAGTTCAAACGCCGCGACCGCATGCCGCAATCCGTACGCCTCGAGCACCTCGGGGTGCAACTCGCCCAACACACCGAGGGCCTCATCGTTGCGAACGAACTCGGCGACGCGGCCCGCGATGAAACTCGGATGCTCGGTCGGCCGGACATCGAGCTGCGCGCCAAGGTCCGCCGCAAACGCAGCCGCGATAGCGCGGATGTCGGCATACCCCACGTGCGTGCCGATCATCACCGCGCTCGCAAAGCGTACTTCGCTTGCGCCGGTGTCGGACTGATCATCCGTGAAGCAGCAATCGCCAACCTCGAACAGGTGCTGCGGTAAGTCGTACTGTTTGTTGATCGCCAGCGTCTCGAGCATGCCCGGCAGCAGGCTCACGCGACACATGGTCTGCTCGCTGCTGATCGGATTCTCGATGATCACCCGCTGCGGATGCACGGGCTGACGCCACTTCTCGAACGCGGCGGGCTCGCTCGTGAGGACGAGCGTGAGCACCTGCTGAAAACCGAGCCCCGCCAACACCTGCCGCGCGATCGCCGCGTGCTCTTCGATCGCGCGCGGCTTGCTGGCCGTAAAGGTCGACAGCGGTTCGGGCGCGAGATTCTCATAGCCGTACGCCACCGCCACGTCTTCGACCAGATCGATCGCGTGCATGATGTCGTTGCGCCACGCGGGCGCACGCACCTGCAATTGCGGCTGTTGCGGGTCATCGACGTTGTGGCCCATCTTCTCCAGCAGCGCCGCCACGCCGGGCGCATCGAGCGTCAGGCCGATGGTTTCACAGGCGTTTCGCGCATCGAGCTGCAACGTCGTCGGACGCAGATCGGGCGTGACTCGCGGCCCGTCGACACCCTCGATCGCCACCTGTTCGATCTCCATCTCGGGCATCAGCTCTTTCAGACTGGTGACGAGAATGTTCAGCGCCCGGTCGACGCCGCGCTGTGACAGACCAGTCACGTCGCAAAACAGATTGCGGCTCCCCATCGTCACGCGGGTCGACTCGCTGTTGATGATCGGCGGCATCGACAGCACCTGCCCATCGGCGTCGCGTAGCAGCGGATAGCGCGCAAAGTTCGCCAACAGATGCGCGAACGCCTGGCCCGTTTTGTGACGCTCCAGAATCTCGGCGGGCGTCAGCTCGCTATCTGGGTAGCCCAGCGGCGTGAAACGCAACTCGTCGGGCGCGACGGCGTCGTAGTGAATCAGTCCATCGGCAAGCGTGTCGAGGTCGTACACGCCGATCGAAGCGAGCTTACGGTTGCGCCCCAGCGCCCAGTGCAGATCTTCCTGCAGGTTCATGAGCACCTTGATGGTGTCATCGGTGAGCGTCACGTTACGCAACACGGCGCAGGCGATATGCGGCCGATGGCTGTCCTCATTCGCCAGGCGCTTGTCGACCCGCACGCCGAGTTGCTGAGACCGCAGCGCGTAGTCGGTCAGGCCGGTCTGAACGCCGAGGTAGCCGCGAATCGCGCGGCCCATCCCGCCGGGATCGAAGATGTCGGGTCGCACGGCGACCATGTCGATCCGAATGACGTTGATCGGCCCGCGGTCGTCGAGCTTGTCAGGCTGCTCACGGAAGTCGACGCCGCACGCACTGCAGACGACGGGCGGCCCCTGCGCGGGCGTGCGGTCGTAGGCTTTCCCGCAAGCCAGGCAGACAAACTGCTGTGCTTCGACGACTTCCTCGACCTCGGCGCCAAGGTTGTTCACGATCTTGGGCAGGTCGTCGGCCCCAATCGGCTGACGCGCCCCCTGATTGGCGCGTTCCAGCAGCAGGTGGACCGGCATGTCGATGATGGGCACGGGCCGAACTCCTCTCCGTTGACGACGCTGACGCGCCTACGCTTCGGCTTCCCCGCCGTCGTCTGGGGCGTCCGGAGCGCTGTCGGCATCCGCGCCGGCGTCGGCGCCGTCCCCCGTTGACTCTGTGTTCGACGTCATCGGGCCGGTCGCCGGGGAATCGGAATCTTCGTCAACGTCTTCGGGCGCGACATGCGCCACCGCGACCACGCGATCGTGGTCGCCGACGCGGATTAATCGCACACCCTGCGTCGCGCGGCCAATCTCGCGCAACCCTTCGACCGACATGCGCATCATATTGCCGCTGGCGGTGATCATCATGAGCGAGCTTTCATCGGTCACCGCACGCAACGCGACCACGTGCCCATTCCGCTCGCTCGCCTTGATGTTGATCACCCCCTTCCCCCCACGCTTCGTCAGGCGATATTGATCGACTGCGGTGCGTTTGCCGTAGCCCTTTTCACATACCGTCAGCACGCTCATCCCGGGCTGCACGATCACCATGTCGACGACTTCGTCGCCTTCGGCGAGCGAGATACCGCGCACGCCGCGGGCGGAGCGCCCCATGGGCCGCACGTCGTCTTCCTTGAAGCGGCACGCCATGCCGAGTTTGGTGCCGAGCACGATCTCGTCGTCGCCGCTGCTGAGCCACGCGCCGATGAGCGTGTCGCCCTCGTCGAGCGTGAGCGCGATGATGCCGCTGGGTCGCGGGCGGGCGAAAGCGCTCAGCGGCGTTTTCTTGATCACGCCCCGCGCCGTCGCAAACACGACATAGCGTTCTTCAAACTCCTTGACCGCGAGCACGGTCATGTGCTTTTCGTCCGGCAGCATGGTGAGCACGTTGGGCAACGCGCGGCCGCGCGCGGTGCGGGCCATGCTCGGAATGTCGTACACCTTCAGCCAGTAGACCCGGCCCAGCGTGGTGAAAAACAGCAGATAGTCATGCGTGCTGACCATCCGCAGGTGTTCGATGAAGTCGCCATCCTTCGCGTCGGTGCCGCGAATGCCGCGGCCGCCGCGCCCCTGCGCCCGAAACGTGTCGCCTGGCACGCGCTTGATGTAGCCCTCGTGCGACAGCGTGACCACGACGTCTTCCTTCGCGATGAGGTCCTCCATCGCGAACGAGTCGAGCGAGCCGAGAATCTCGGTGCGGCGGTCGTCGCCGAACTTGTCTTTCAGCTCGTGCATGTCTTCGACGATGATGTCGAGTACGCGGCGCTCTTCGGCGAGAATGAGCTCGTAGTCGCTGATTTCTTCAACCAGCTTGCCATACTCCCCGGCGAGCTGCTCGATCTCCAGCCCGGTCAGTCGACGCAACTGCATGCTGAGAATCGCGTCGGCCTGCGTCCGCGTGAGAAACTGATCGCTGCCGCTCGCCCGCTGCACGAACTTGTCGGGCAGGAGCTGTCGCACGGTGGCTTGTTCGCTCAGTCGCAGCGCCTTGGCCATCAATCGCTCGCGAGCCGTCTCCACGTCCGGCGAGCGGCGAATGATCGCGATGATCTCGTCGATATCCGCGACCGCGAGAATGAGCCCCTCCAGCACGTGCGCCCGTTGACGCGCCTTGCGCAACAGATACATCGTGCGACGCCGAATCACCTCGACGCGGTGCGCGATGTAGTGCTCGATCAGCTGCCGCAGGCTCAGCGTCTGCGGCACGCGATTCACGAGCACGATGTTCATGATCTGAATGTTGCTTTGCAGCGGGGTGTACTGCCAAAGCTGGTTGATAATGACGTTAACGTTGGCGTCGCGCTTCAGCGGAATCACCAGCCGCACCAGCGACTGGCGCCCCGACTCGTCGCGCACATCCTCCACGCCCTTGATCGCCCCGCTCTGCACCGCATCGATCAGCCGGTCTTTGATCGTCGGCAGCAGCACGCCGTACGGAATCTCATCGACGACGATCTGCACGCGGCCGTTCTTGAGCTCTTCGGTGTGCAGCTTGCCGCGCACGGTGAGCGAACCGCGGCCCGTCTCATAGCCCTGCGCGACGCCTTCGCGTCCGTGGATGACGCCCCCGGTCGGAAAGTCGGGCCCGGGCACGATCTGCATCATGTCGGTGAGCGACAGCTCGGGGTTGTCGATCAACGCGATCACGGCGTCGCAGATTTCCCGCAGATTGTGCGGCAGCAGACGCGTGGCCATGCCGACCGCGATGCCTTCGCTGCCGTTGACCAGCAGATTGGGGAACTTGCTGGGCAGGACGACCGGCTCGGTGGTCGTGCCGTCGTAGTTCTCTTCAAAGTCGACCGTTTCGAGCTCGAGGTCGTCGAGCATCATCTCAGCCGTGCCGGCCAGCCGCGCTTCGGTATAGCGCATCGCCGCGGGCGGGTCGCCGTCGATGCTGCCGAAATTGCCCTGTGGGTCGATCAGCGGGGCTCGCAAGCTCCACGGCTGCCCCATGCGGACGAGCGTCGGGTAGATCACGCCCTCGCCGTGCGGGTGATAGTTGCCGCTCGTATCGCCGGCGATTTTGGCGCACTTGCGGTGCTTGGCCCGCGGGCTGAGGTTCAGATCGTTCATCGCCACGAGAATGCGCCGCTGCGACGGCTTGAGGCCGTCGCGTACGTCGGGCAGCGCCCGGGCCATGATCACGCTCATGGCGTAGGTGAGATACGACTCCTCCATCTCGGTGGAGATGGGGGTCAGCAACTCGTTCGGGTTGATACTCGGATCGGGGGCGTCGCTCATGGTCGCGGGCGGGGGCTCCACATGCTGATCGCGCCATCGACCGCTGACGGCTGCGAAGCCGGAATTTTAGTGCAATCGCCGGGTTTCCGCACGGCCCCCACATCCAAGCGCATCGGTCAAGTTCAGAACGCCGCCGAGACGGCCCAAACAACGACTGGCGGAACCCACGCGTTCGCATGCGCAGCGGGATTGAACCGGTCAGGCCGCGCAGCCCGGGCGCATCCGAAGCGTCGCGGCGTTCTCGTCCGCCCGCTGAGTCGTCGATCCACTTGCCGCGGTGCGATTCGCTCGCTTAAATGCCGAGACGTGCGCTCAACCGAGCCGGCTGAGCAACGCGGTGTAGTCGTCTTTCGATGGAGCTTTGATCGCATGGTCTCGCAATCGCTTCGATCCACGTTGCCCGCCGCTATCGTCGGCGTTGGCGTCGCCGCCCTGACGCTTGCACTGTTTGCCGACCGTTCCGCCGTCGCACAACCGGTTGGCGGCGGCTCGCCGAAGTGGGCCCCCGGTGGTCAGCGCGATCGCTGGACGCCCGACAACTGCGTGTTCGCCTTCATCGATCACCAGACCGGGCTGACCAACCTTGTAAACAACGTATCGGCCGTCGAATACAAGAACTACGTCATCGGTCTCGCGAAGCTCGCCAAGATTCACGGCGTGCCCTGCGTCCTGACCACGAGCGACGAGACGGGGCCGAATGGTCCGATGATGCCGGAGGTGGTCGAACTGTTGCCCGACGCGCCGCTGATCGCGCGGCCGGGACAGGTGAACGCGTGGAGCAACGAAGACTTCGTGGAGGCGATCCGCAAGACCGGCCGCAAAAAGATCGTCATGTCGGGCATCACGACCGACGTGTGCGTCGCGTTCGCCGCGCTCTCGGCGCTCGACGCCGGGTACGAGGTCTACATCGTGAGTGACGCGTCGGGCAGTATGAGCGAGCAGACCCAGCTCACCTCCCTGATGCGGATGCAGGATGCCGGCGCGATCATGGGCACGTGGTTCGCCCTCGCGTGTGAATTGATGTGGGATTGGCGTACGCCCACGGGGCCCGCGAACGCTGAGCTCTTCGTCGAGCACTTCCCGGCCTACGCCGAGATCTACCACAGCCATCAGGCGATGAAACCCGCCGCGACCGCCCCCAGCGAATAGCCAACACGTCGCATCAAGCGGCGCTGCTGCGCAGTGCCGCGCCCGGCTGACCCACACCGAGCGGGCGAAAGCCCGTCGACGCGAATCCAGCGCATCTTCAGGACCGCCACCGCCGTACCACGGCGCTGCCGCCGCGCGCGGGAAACCAACTCAGTCACCGATCGGTTTGAATTCGCGTCCGCGGCGGGAACGTGCGCAGCGAGTCGGGCGGGTCCTCCGCCGGTACATCCAAATCTTCGCGCAACCGGTCCAGGGCGGCGGTCAGCCGCTCGCGCACCGGGGCATAGGTCGGGTTGCTATAGAGATTCGACAGCTCGAAGGGATCGAACTCGCGATCGTACAGCTCCCACTCGTCGACATCCGACTCGTAGAAGTGGATCAGCTTGTAACGTCCGTCGGCGACGCCGTAGTGCTTACGCACATGATGCCACGCCGGATACTCGTAGTAGTGGTAGTAGAAGTAGTCGCGCCAGTCTTCCGGACGCTCGCCGCGCAGCAGCGGCGCCATCGATACGCCGTGCATCGGGGCCGAGGGTTCGACGCCGGCGATGTCGAGCAGCGTGGGCGCCAAGTCGACGTTGCTAACGATCAATTCGCAAGACGAATTCGCCGCCGCAACGCCGGGCCAGCGCACGATGAGCGGCGTCTTGAGCGTCTCTTCGTACATGAAGCGCTTGTCGAACCAGCCGTGCTCTCCGAGGAAAAAGCCCTGATCTGAGGTGTAGATCACCACGGTGTTGTCGGCGAGCCCCGCTTCGTCGAGATAATCGAGCAGCCGGCCGACGTTGTCGTCGATCGCGTCGACGCAGCGCAAATAGTCTTTGATGTAGCGCTGATACTTCCAGCGCGTGAGGGCGTCGCCACGGAGTTGCGCTTGCTTGAACATTAGATTCTTGGGGCCATACGCCGCCTCCCACGCGGCGCGCTGCTCGTCGTCGAGCTCACGCGGAAACGTGAACTTCAAATCGCGGTCGTCGAGCGTCTCGCTGATGGTCATGTCTTGCTGACGCACCGCGACGCCGCGCCGGCTGTAGTCTTCAAACAACGTCGGCGGCTCGGGGATCGTCGTATCGTCATACTTCTTCAGATAGCGCAGCGGCGGGTCGAACGGCCGGTGCGGCGACTTGTGCTGATACATGAGCATGAACGGTCGCTGCGGGTCACGCTGTTCGCGCAGCCACTTCAGCGTCAGGTCGGTGACCACGTCGGTCGTATAGCCGCCGTGGCGCACGCGCTCGCCGTTGCGAATCATACGCGGGTTGTAGTACGTCCCTTGGCCGACCAGGATTTCATAGTGGTCGTAACCGGTCGGCAGCGAACGCAAATGCCACTTGCCGATCAGCGCGGTCTCATACCCGGCCGCTTGCAGCATCTTGGGCATCGTGGGTTGCTCGGCGTCGAACGTGTTGCCATTCACATACACGCCGTTGCCGTGCGCGTAGCGGCCGGTTTGCACCACGGCGCGGGCCGGCGCGCAGATCGAGTTGGTCACATAGCATCGATCGAAGCGCAGGCCGCCCGTCGCCAACCGATCGATGTTCGGCGTCGTGTTGATGCGCGAGCCGTAAGCACTGATCGCCTGATAGGCGTGATCGTCGAGGTAGATCAGGATGATGTTCGGCCGCTCGGCCGCGTGTGCAATGAGCGGCGCCGCCAACGACACGGCGACGATCGCGAGCAAACTCCCGGGGCGCCTCATGTTCTGTCCTCTAGGTTACGACGCGTTCAAGACCGTCTGACTCCCCGTCACTCTTCCTTATCGTCGCCCCCGCCCAGCAGGCCGCCCAGCCCCCGCTTGAGGGCCTCGGTCGATTTCTCGATCGTCTCGTCATCGACCGGAACGTCCTCCGGCAATTGGTCGCCGACGAGGTTCTCGACCTGCCGCATCGCCTCAGCCGTGCCCGCTTCCACGACCGACTGCCCCAAGGCTTCGATAATCGCTTCTTCGTCAAACACCAGCTTCGGCGCCTGCGTCGGCCCGACCAGCCGCAGCGTAAGCGTGAGATCACCCACCGCGTCGAGCGCCTGCTGCGTGAGGCGCGGATCGAGACCGAACAGCTCGCCGCGCGACGTGGCCCGCAGACCCTGCGTCTCGACCGCAATCGCCAAATCGATCACCTCGGCCGACGCGGTTCCATTGATCGTGCCGGTCGCCACGCCGTCTTGCAGCGCTACCGGATTTTCCGGGCTCAACAGACGCTGCAGTTCGTCGAGCGGAAAGTCGCTGAATACGCCGTTCACGGTTGTCGCCACCGGGGTAGCCCCATAGTCGCTGGTGAACGTCAGCTCGAACGTTCGCTCCGTCGAGTTGAGCGACACGCGCAGCGGCAGACCCGCTGCGACCGGAGCATCACTTACATTCTCGGCGGTCAGGTCGGCGACGCCGATGAACGCGTTCTGCGTCTGAGCTTGCTCCAACGTCACCTGTCGTACGATCAGCCGCGGCGTCGGTGAACGCGGCGCACGAGCCGTCAGGTGCGCAAGATAGCTCGCCGGCGGCTCCTCCGGCGGCGCCGGTGGAGGACCGTCGCCGCTCGGCAGATACGCCTGCGCTTCCGCGAACATCTCACGCATCCGCTGCGCATTTTCGAAGTACGTGGCAGCGTCGCTGAACGTCGCCAGATCGACACCGCCCGCAACGCGCTGCACAGCGCGCTCCTGTTCTGCGGGGGTCGTCTCCGCTGCGCCGGCCGGCATCACAACGGCGCCGGGCGTCGCGCGGGGTTGATCAAGGCGCACGTCGCTCAACTCAACACTGTCGAGCACGATTCGTCCACGTAAGGCGTCCCACAGGCTCGCGTCCGCGGCAACCGTCGCCACCTGCACGCGGTTCTGCGCCGGTGCGTTCGGATCGGTCAACTGGACGTCCTCGAGCGCGACGCGCCCGGCGAGCAACTGACTGTTTGATTGGCCCACGTTCGCCTCAGCCCCGTTCGCCGACGTCAGCGCCCGCTCCGCCGCAACCCGCACGACTTCGCCTTGCGAAAAGTACAGCCCACCCACCGCGAGCAGCAGCACGACCGCCGCGACAACGATGCCGGGAATGCGCACCAGTCGCGGCGTGCGTTCGAGGGTCGCCCGCACGTCTTTGGCGCTCTTGCCCAGCAGCAGCCAGTCGAGCGTGCGGACCCACTTGTTCTCACGAAACGTCTTGAACTTCTCGGAGTTTTCTTCGAGCGTCAGCCAGCCGCGCCGAAACCGCGTGACGGCTTGCGCCAGCACAGCACCGCCCGCCAATCCGATCAACGGCCCTAGCACCAGCGCGCCAACCACGGCGTAGCGGCTGAAGTCGGTCAGGCCGACAATCGGCAAACCGCCCAGCACGTCGAGCAACCCGCCCAGCGCTCCGTCGGCGGCGCGGCCGGTGTGGTACAGCACCGGGGCGCCGGCGTACGCCAGCCCGCGGCCGATCGCCGCCGCCAACAGAAACAGCCCGATGTGCGTATTGATGACCAAGGCGAGCACCAGGACCAGCGCGTGCAATCCGTACCAACCGGGTGTGAGCCCGAACCAGAACCCAAGCAGCACCGACAGCAGGATCAGCAACGGCGCGACATCGCCCCGAAAAATCGCGATCCACTTCTTCAGTGGTCGAGGAAGGATCACTCTCATTCTCCAGAAGACTTGCGTCAGGCGTACGCAAACGTGGGACGATCCGCCGCTCAACCTTGCGCCGCGTCACCCAACATAGGCGACGCCGACGCCAGGGCCAAGCGACTGTGCGCTCAACGTCAGCCGACGTGCACCACCACGCTGCGCGTTGCGCGGGTGCGGCGATGCTCCCACAGGTAGATTCCCTGCCAGGTCCCCAGCACGAGCCGCCCGTCGGCGATCGGAACGCCCAACGACGTCGCCGTCAGCGCCGCCTTGATGTGCGCCGGCATGTCGTCCGGGCCTTCAGCCGTATGCGTGAACAGCGGGTCGCGCTCCGCCACCAGCCTGTTCAGCCATGCTTCGAGATCGCGACGCGCTGACGGGTCGGCGTTCTCCTGAACGACCAGACTCGCCGAGGTGTGCCGCACGAACACGGTGCACAGCCCATCGACCACACCCGCGTCGCGCACCACAGCGGCGACGCGGTCGGTGATCTCATACAACCCCTGACCGTTCGACGCGATGCTAAGCTGAGCGGTCATGAATCGCCGCGCTCCGAACGCTACTCGGTGACGCGCGCAATCACGATCGTCTGATCGTCTTCGATCGGGCGGCCCTCGACGAACTCGTCGACCGCGGCGATCAGCGCGTCCATCAGGCTCGACGCATTCACCGAGCAGTTCTCGAGCACCAGGTCGAGCCGCTCGGCGCCGAACATCTCGCCGTGGTGGTTGAACGCTTCGGTGATGCCATCGGTGTAGAAGATGAGTTGATCACCCCGCTGCAGTTCGTAGACCGCCTCTTCATATTCCGCCTCTTCGGTAATGCCCAGCGGCAATCCCCCGGCGCGATTCAGGACCGCGACCGTGCCGTCGGCGCACCGTTTCAAACGTGGCGGATTGTGGCCCGCGCTCGCGTATTGCAGCGTCTTCTCTTCGGGATCGTACGCGGCGTAGAACGCCGTCACGAATCCGTGGCCGTTGCCCGTGTAATCGCGGGTCAGCTTCTCGTTCAGCCGGTACAGAAAGTCTTGCGGCGCACAGGGACAGTCGGGTTGCGTATGCGCAAGGGCGTGCGTAATCGCCATGACGACCGCGGCGGGCGTGCCGTGTCCGCTGACGTCGGCGATCAGCATGCCCCAGCGGCCGTCGGTCATCGGGAAGAAATCGTAATAATCCCCACCGGCCCGCCGCGACGTCTGGTAGTACGCAGCCAGATCGAGCCCGCGAATCTTGGGCAGTTCCGACGGGAGCAGCGATCGCTGAATGTCGCCTACTGCCTGTAACTCGCGGTCAATCTGCTCATACGCCTCGGCGATCTGTCGACCGAGCACCAGATTGTGCGTCGCCCGGCCAAACAAGTTGCTCACCCAAACGGTCTCGGGCAGTTGTTCCGCCTGAAACGCGGCGGCATCGTGCTTAAGAAACAGCACCATGTTCTTCGCCACCCCGTCATCGAACAGCGGAATCGCCATGAGCGACTTGAACGCGCTGAGATAGTCGTAAGCCGGGTCGTCGGCGTCGACGGCCAGCTCGCCCGTGATGTAAGGCATGTCGCCATAAATCAGCTCGCTGAACAACCCGCCCCGAATCAGCGGCAATTTGTCTTTCTCACGCCATGGGTCGATCTGCTCCGTCCGGGCGCTGTCCCGCGTGATGCGGACGAGCGGCTCGACGAGATCGCGTCGGCTGAGCGTGATAATGCGGTCGCGCGGCAGGATCTGCTGCATGCGGTCCCCGTAGGTACGCACCATCTCTTGCGGATCGCGTTGCTTTGATAGCTCGCGCATCGTCGCCATGATCGCGTCGAGCTTGTCTCTCCAATGATCCGTCCCGTCAGCCATGGCGCTCAGCGACGGTCGCCGATCTTCCGCATTTAACATGTCTTGCTCGCGAGTACGCAGGATGGGCTCGTGTGGGTCGCCGCGGCATTATACGGTTTGGGCCGCGTCGCGGTTCGGAATGACGCCGAACACCGCATCTGAGATGCTCCCTCCAGCGAAGAGGCTACGCGCCGGCTGCGCGGACAGCCAGTGACGACCCCGCCAAACGCACGACTCCGCGAGCCGGGCTCGACTCGCGACAGCTCACGCTGCGGCGACGCTCCTGAAAGTCCGCAAGCGCCGCCCCCCGTGTCCCCGCGTTACGCCAGCACCGGCAGCGGCGCCCGCCGCCGCTGCGGCTCGATCGGCTGGTAGTACTGATCACGCTGCTGCGGCGTCCAGCCAGCATCGGTGATCAGTCGGCGGATCATCAGCTCATCGAGCCGATACGTCGCTCCCGCGGCGGAAACGACGTTCTCCTCCATCATGACCGAGCCCATGTCATTCGCACCATAAAACAGCGCGAGCTGCCCGATCTTCGGCCCCATCGTCACCCAGCTCGACTGGATGTTCGGGATGTTGTCGAAGTACAGCCGCGCGATCGCCAGCATCCGCAGATACTCTTGCGCATCCGCCAGAAACAGATGCTTGCCATCCGGCACGCGGCGCGGCCCCGTGTCGGCCAGCGCCTGCTCCAGCGTTAACTGCTCAGCATCCAACCGGTTCGTCGCGACGCCGCCTGTCGCTCGCCGCGCCTCGGCCCCCGCCGCATCTTCGGCCGGCCGCTTCCACCGCCCGAGCGGCGTGTTGTCGGGCTGGAACGGCCAGTGGATGAACGCGGTGAAGCCGCCGAACTCATCTTGCAGATCGCGCAGCAACCGCATGTGCTCGATGCGCTCCGCGACTGTTTCGATGTGGCCGAACATCATCGTGCAACTGGTCTGCATGCCGATCTGGTGCGCCTCGCGCATGACCGCGAGCCATTCGTCGCTGCGCGTCTTGCCTTGCCCAATGGTGTCGCGCACCCGGTCGACCAAAATCTCACCACCACCCCCCGGGATCGTCGCCAGCCCCGCCTCCTGCAACCGCAGCAGCACCTCCCGCAGCGGCATGCCATACACGCGGTGCATCGCCCAAATCTCCGGCGGGCTGAACGCGTGGATGTGGATCGACGGATAATTCGTGCGGATGAACTTGAGCAGATCGAGATACCACTGAAACGGCAGTCCATCGCCGGACGGATGATCGGCGTCGGGCACGAGGCCGCCTTGCATCAAAATCTGCGTACCGCCGATGTCGAGCAGTTCTTCGATCTTCTCGCCGATCTGCTCATAGCTCAGGATGTAGGCCTCGTCATTGCCGGGCTTGCGATAGAAGTTGCAGAAGATGCACTTGGCCGTGCACACATTGCTGTAGTTGATGTTGCGATCAACCACGTAGGTGCGATAAGGCTCGGGATGCATCGCGCTCAGCCGCGCAAAGGCCATCCGCCCCAGATCGTGAATCGAATAGTGGTGATAGAGCTCGAGCGCTTCGGCGTCGGTGAGACGCGTTGAGATCGGCTGGGGCGTATCGACGGACATCGCGGTCCTCTCGGAAAAACGAGGCAAATCCTTCATCGTCAATCGATCCTACCGCACCGCAGCCCCGAGATGCGCCAGCAAACTGAAGGTGCTGAAATTTCAAAAGCTTATGACGAGTGCGGGGCGACGCAGAGGCGCGGCGCTCCGGACGCCTGTCACAGATGCCTCCCGCGGCATACTGCGCGTTTCGCCGACCGAGTATCGCCCGAACGCAACGCGAACCGACGCAGGCTACTCCGGCAGCGCCGCCGCAACGCCCGGCGCGACCAACTCGAAGTCGACGACCAGCGGCAGGTGGTCAAAGTCGTACTTCGTGTCGACGCCCGGAGCGATCGGCGAGTGCGCCTCGACCACGTCGTACTTCTCCAGCCCCATCTGCTGCAGCAGCTCATCGTCGATCATCGTCGTGTTGAGCACAAACGCGTTCGCGAGCTGCAGCGCGCTGTCCGAGTACAACACATAGTCCAGCCGGCCCGGCGGCCAACGGTCGTTGTCGTTGCGCCAGGTGTAGTTCGCCGGACCGGCGCCGTTGTGCAGCGGCTCAGCGTCCCGGATCTCGGTGCCGTCCCAATCCATCGGCATGTCGGAGCCGAAACGCGTTTCGTTCGACACGTCGCCCGCCAACAGCGACTGCAGCACGCTCACGCCGCCCACCAGGTTCAAGTCGCCAGTAATCAGGAACGGCGTGTCCGCCGGCAGATCGACGGCGCCGCCCGGCGTTTTGGCGTCGTGCAGCCAAGCGATCACCGCGTCGGCTTCCTGCTGTCGAATCGGGTCGTTGTCAAAGCCGCCGCAACACTTGAAGTGCGTATTGAGGACGTACAGGTCACGCTCGTAGCGGTCATCGGGCAGGTCGACCAGCGCGAACGAAATCCGCGCCGCGCGCGGCTGCCCGTCGCGATCCAGATTCTCCGTCCGCCCGTCAAACGCGGGCGGCGTGGTCGTCGCGCCGGTCATCGTCAGCGGCCAGCGCGACGCGATGACATTGCCGAACGGGCCCGACTGCCCGCGAAAGACATGCCACTTGCCGCCCTCCAGCGGCAGACACTCCGTCAGCAAGCGCACGCAAAAGTCGTCATCGAAACGCTCGCCGACTTCCTGCAGCGACACGATGTCGGGCTGGGTCGAGCGCAGCACGCGACGAAACGCTTCGCGCCCAACGTAGTCACGCTCACCGATCGCACTGTCCACGTTAAACACGAACACGCGCACGTCGCTCTCGGAACGACGCCCGCAGAACACCGCACTCGCCACCGACGCCTCCGTCTTCGCCCGCGGAACGGCGACCAACTCCGCAGCCGTCGTTTCGGTCGCCGAGTTGGCGGCGGTCGCACGCCCCGCGTCACGCGGTGCGGCTCCGCGCTCGCAACCGATGGTCAGTCCAACCAACGCCGCACTCATGGTGATCAACGCCGAAGAAGGAAGCCTACGCCGCATGATAAACCCGCCGAGTTGAAGTCTGTAGGATGACCGTTCGCGGGGCGTCGCCCGCCCCAACCCGATTCACGATAGCGACTGCATCATGTTGGGCAAGTCGTGCGGGCGCGCAGGAGTCTCGACGAAACCTCGACGTCGCGGCCCCAGCCGACGCGTGCGTCGCCGATCACACGCAACCCAGGTTAGGCCGCGAGCGCGGCGCGCTTCTGCTCGATTTCGTTCAGCAGCTGCTCGAACGAGTCGACGAACTTCTGCAACCCTTCCTCGAGCAACTGATCGGTGACCTGCCGCAGATCGATGCCGGCGATCTCACGGAGCCGCTTCTCCATGCCGAGCGCCTGCCCCATGTCTTGCTCAATCGTCTGCGCCACGAGGCCGTGATCACGCACCGCTTCGAGCGTGTCGAGCGGCATCGTGTTCACCGTGTTCGGGCCGATCAGTGCGTCGCAGTAGAGCGTGTCAGGGAAGCTCGGGTTCTTGGTGCTCGTGCTGCCCCACAGCGGCCGCTGCACACGCGCCCCATGCGCCCGGAAGGGGATGAACGCATCGCCGTCGAAGATGTCTTTGAAGCGTGAATATGCGACCCGCGCGTTGGCGATCGCCGCCTTGCCGAGCAGCTCTTCGAGGTGCTCCTGCCCGGCCTCGATCTTCTGGTTGAGTTGCTTGTCGATGTTCGAATCGACGCGGCTCACGAAAAATGACGCCACCGAAGCCACCTTGCTCAGCGGCTGCGTGGTCTTCTCGAAGATGCGCAGTCCGTCGAGATACGCCTTTGCGACCCGCTCATACATTGCGACGGCGAAGATCAGCGTGACGTTCACGTTTACGCCTTCGCCGATCAGCGTCGTGATCGCCTTCAGCCCCGCCTCGGTCGCCGGCACCTTGATCATGATGTTCGGGCGATTGAGCGCCGCGAAGAGGCGCCGGGCTTCTTCGACCGTGGCGTCCGTGTCATGCGCGAGCATCGGGCGCACTTCCAGACTCACGTAGCCGTCGCGTCCGTGCGTCTCGTTGTAGACCGGTCGCAGCGCATCAGCCGCGGCGCCGACTTCCTGAATCGCAATCTTCTCATAGATCGCCAGCGCCGCGGCCCCCCGCGCGGCCTCGTTCTCGATCAAGGCGTCATAGGCGCCGGAAGCGATCGCGTTCTGGAAGATCGTCGGGTTCGACGTCATTCCCAACACGCCATCGTCGATCAACGCATCGAGCTGGCCTGAAGCGAGCAGTTCGCGGCTGATGTGATCGATCCAGATTGATTGGCCCAACGCCGCAATTTGCTGAATCCGCGTCATTCCGATCCTCTTCCTGCCTGAACGCGATGGTTGTGAGCGGTGACGACGCGGGGCGCCGCCGTTCCTCCCATCAGACGGTAGCGGAAAAGTGGAGCAAGCAAAAGGCAATTTCCGCCTCGGATTTCCGGCATCACCCCCCTCCACGAGTGCCTCGCATCAGGCCGACAAACGCACGACGGCATCTCCGCTCGACAACCGCTACGTCCTCGCCTGTCGAACCGGCGAAGCCCAAGCGCCCTCGCCACAAAAGGACGCCGAGCGCTACAGCCACGCAACCAACACCACCACCCCCAACACCACGCGATACACCGCAAACGGCGTAAATCGGTAGCGCTTGACGTAGCTCATGAACCCCGCCACCACCGCCAGCGCCACCACGAACGCCACCAGCGTCCCCACGCCGATCACCATCGCGTTCTCGGCGTTCAGGTCTTCGTGATACTTCATCAATCGCAGCGTCCCCGCACCGCAAATCGTCGGTATCGCCAGATAAAACGAAAACTCCGTCGCCACCCGCGGCGTGAGTCCCGCGGCCATGCCGCCCATAATCGTCGCGCCCGCCCGCGACGTGCCCGGCACCATGCTGATGCATTGCGCGAGTCCGATGATCAGCGCCTGCCGATAGGTCACATCCTCGAGCTCCATCGGTTTCTCGACCCGGCAGCGCCGGTCGATCAGCTCGATCACACCCGCCCCGAGGATGAGCGCGATCGCCACGATCATCGGGTTGCCTTCGAGGTGCTCCTCCATGAAGTCGTTGACCATCAGGCCGATCAGCGCCGCCGGCAGAAACGCGACCAGCACTTTCGTAAACGCGTGCCGCTTCCAGGTCATCGGACTGAACGTGCGCAGTCGCCGCCAGATGCCGCTCCAAAAGTAGATGACCACCGCGGCGATCGCACCGATCTGACTGACAAACAGGAACGCGCGCGTCGTCGGCTGTTCGGGGTCGATGCCCATCCAGTGATTCGCGAGAATCAGGTGCCCGGTGCTGGAGACCGGCAGAAACTCGGTCAGCCCTTCAATCACCCCCAAGATCACCGACTCGAGCCACGTCACGAGCCGCCGCCCCAGGTGATCACGCCGTCGAGCCCGAGCATGCTCGCCGCGGGCGTGAAGCGCCACAGCAGTTGTCCCGCGAGGTTCGCGTAGATCGCCGCAAACAGATCATCCAGCAAGATGCCCCAGCCCGCGGGCAACGCTTCGAGCTGTCGCGCCGGGGGCGGCTTGATGATGTCAAAGAAGCGGAAGGCCAGAAACTGGCCGAACATCAGCACCGCCAGCGTCGTGAGGCTCGCGTCAGCGGTGAGCGCCAGCGGCAGAAACAGCAGCGCCAGAAACTGACCCGCAAACTCGTCGAGCACGAACTGCTTGGGATCTTTGCGGCCGAAGCGCGCCACCGCCCACTCGCCGAACACCACCGACAAGACGCAACTGATCAGCATCAGCGCAACCAGCGCGAGTTCAAAAATCAACCGCCCGCCGTCGACCGCGCTCAGCGCGATCCACAGACCGAACGCAATCGGCAACGCCGGCAGCGATCCCCACGTGCCGCTCGCGATCGGCGCGAATCCGGTCCCGCCGACGGTGATACAGAATGTTTTGAACGGGCTGCGATCCGCGGTCATGGCGTGACGTCCGCCGTCCTGCGCGACTCGGAAACGTTCGCCAGGAACCGCCAAGCTCGGCTCACCGCCGCCAGCCCCGACGCGATCGTCAGTAGCACGGTCAGCCAGACCAGCACCACCGCCAGCCCGCTCAACCCCGCCAGCACTTCAAACGCCGCCACCGCGAAGATGAGGCCAATCGTGATCGACTGCGTCACCATCTTGAGTTTCCCGGTCCAATCCGCCCCGAAGGCGCCCCCACCCGCCTCACTTTCAGCACGCAGCGCTGACACGAGCAGCTCGCGCGCCACAATCACCACCACCATCCACGACGCGACGCCCGCAAAATCGAATTGCGGCGTCGCGAAAAAGATGAACGTGCCGCACACGAGAACCTTGTCGGCGAATGGATCGGCGATTCGCCCAAACGTTGACTCCTGCGCCCAGCGTCGCGCTAAGTAGCCATCGAGAAAGTCGGTGACCGCCGCGATCACGAACACGCAGAACGACAGCACCAGCAACACGCGCGGCGCAGCAGCCGTCAGCGGGTCACACAGCGTAAGCAACGCAAACAGCACCACCGCGAAGCCGAGCCGGGCCGTCGTGAGTTGGTTGGGAACGTTCATCGTCGCGGTCCGTGCAACGCTCGGGTGGCTTCGTCATCCGCCAGGGGCCGGCAGTATAGACCCATCGCGGGATCCGCACAGGCGCGCTGCAGCTCTTGAAGCTCGACGAAACAGCGTGGGGCCGAGTTTGACCGATTTAGCCGCCGAGCGCGGTGGAAGCGGGTTCCGCTGGCCGGGCGTCGGCAGCGTCGACGCCCGCCGGCGCGGTTCGGGCGGCGGCTGGCGGCACAGATCGTGCCGCGCGCAGATGGAACACGCGAACGGCGTTGCCATGCGTCACCAATTCGAACGTCGCAGGAGGAAGCTGCTCGCGCAATTCGCGAATGACGGTCTGCAGCGCGTGTCGCCGGCCTTCGTCGCTTCCGCCGCCGTCGGTTGCGAACAACAGTCGCTCCGGACCAATGACGTCGAGGGCGTCGCGGATGTCGGCGCTGCTGGCTCCGACGGTGTCGAGCACGATGTTGGTCTCGCGCCGCAGCGCCGCGTGTCGCAGGGCATCAAAAAGCTCGCGGCGTCCGATATTCTTCAGCGCCCCCGACAGCACAAGGGGTACGTCACTATTCCGCCGCGCCAAGGCCAGCAATTCACCCGGATGCAAATGCTCGCGCGGCGCCGTCCGAATGACCGCGGGTCGCGCCAGTCGCGCCGCGCCGTCGACATAGGGCGCCAGCAGCGTCTTGTCCGCGAGCCCGTAGCCATGCCGCCACGGGGAGAAGACCGCGCCGACAAACGGCTCGCGGCTAACCGCGCCGATCAGCACCGCCGGATGGCTGTCCAGACGGCCCGGTCGCGCCCAATACAGAGGAACGAGTCGCGGCTGACGCTTCGCTTCTTGCAGACAAGCGAGGTTCAGCTCGACTTCGTCGCGCTCGCGCCCGTCGTGCGGCTCATCGCCGCAATAGGTCAGAATCTGCTGCACGCCGAGCGCATCCGCCAGCGTGAGCAAGTCGGCGGCGGTGCTTCGGCGCCCGTCGAGTTGGTCCAGATGGGCGTGAGCGTCGATCATCGGCACCTGTCCTATCGACTGGCCCACGCCCACTGTTGAGGGCGATCGACGTCGCCGTTGACGACGCCGACGCGGTTCGATAGGTTCGCGCTGTTCGCGGGTTGTCCACCAA
>CAZLYU010000003.1:85492-122614 GCA_964563855.1 uncultured Planctomycetales bacterium
TTGACGACGCCGACGCGGTTCGATAGGTTCGCGCTGTTCGCGGGTTGTCCACCAACAAGGGCTGACTTATGTCTCTCAGTCGCATGGCCGCATCCCTCGCGCCCTCGCCTACCCTCGCTTTGAACGCCACCGCGCGACGCCTGCGGGCCGAAGGCGTCGACGTACTGCATCTCGGCGGCGGGGAGCCGATCGAGGCGGCGCCGGCGGCGGCGGTCGCGGCAGCGCAAGAAGTGCTTGCCGGCGGCGTCGTGCGCTATCCGCCGGTCGATGGCTCCGCCGAACTCAAAGACGCCATCATCGCCAGCACCAAGCAGATCTACAGCTACGAACCAACCCCCAAACAGGTCGCGGTCGCCAGCGGCGGCAAGCAGGCCATCATGCTCATCTTGCGGGCGTTGCTCGACCCCGGCGACGAGGTCGTGTTTCCAACGCCGTATTGGGTGAGCTATCCCTCCATGGTCCAACTCGCCAGCGGCGCCCCGGCTCCCACCAAGCCGCGGCGTGAGCGGTTCGTGCCGACGATCGACGACATCGAAGCGGTGTTCACGTCGCGAACGAAAGCGCTGATCATTAACTCGCCCAGCAACCCATCCGGACTGTTGTATCCCGACGAACTGCTGCGCGACATCGCCGCGCTGTGCGCCGCGCGCAATGTCTATCTGATCAGCGATGATGTCTATCAACCGCTGGTGTTCGCGGGCGGCGGAGCGACGCCCATCACACGCTATGCGAGCGAACTGCTCTCGCAAGAGCGACTCATCCTCATCAACGCCGTCTCGAAGGCGTACGCGATGACCGGCTTTCGCGTCGGCTGGGCGATCGCCCCCGAGCCGATCGCCCGGGCCGTCGCGGCGATGCTTGGTCACGAAACGTCGGGCGTGTCGACGATCTCGCAGCAAGCCGCGCTCGGTGCGCTGACGGGTGATCAATCCTTCACCCAAACCCTCGCAAGCTCGCTGCTCGAGAAACGCGACGTGTTGCTCGCGGAACTCAATCCCCTCACCAAAGCCCGCATCCCGCCCGCGGACGGCGGCCTTTATGTCTTCGGCGATTTCTCTGCGTATCAGCCATCTTCAACCGAGCTGGCCGCCGGATTGCTGAGCGCGGCGCGCGTCCTAACCGTTCCGGGCGTCGCGTTCGGGCTGGATGGCTGCTTGCGGATCAGCTTTTGCGGACCCATCGACCAGGTAAAAGAGGGCGCGCGCCGCATCGCCGAACACCTCAACGGCGCATAACTTCGCGACCCCCGGGCAAAGACGTCTAATCCGCCCGCGCTCGAGTGCGCAGCCGCTCATCGACGCCTGCTGCTATTCAATACTTGCACAGGTGTCGCCGAACTACACCGGGGACGAGACGATTCGTCGTCGGGTGCAACGACGAGATGGTTGAGCCACATTGGCTTCGTGACGACGTCAGCGGCGCGAACCACACGCCGGAGTGGGGACTGAGACATGCTGGTTCGTAGCGTCCGCATCGACAATATCACACTCGACCGACTCCTCAATCGTCTCGACGAATCCGCATCGGCGAGCGATGCGAACAGACGCCGCGAAACAGCCCGCTATCCCTATCGCTTACGCGGATGCATCGTTCATCTGCAGCAACGCGACGACCGCGAACCCCGCGCGCATCTCGTCGCCACGCGCGAAATCAGCGGCGGCGGATTCAGCTTTCTGCACGGAAGCTTCGTGCACACGGGCTCGCGGTGCCTGGTGCAGTTGATCACCGCCCAGGGTGGACACCGCGACGCACGCGGCGTCGTCATGCACTGCCGCTACGTGGGCGGCGGTCTGCACTCGGTCGGCGTGCGATTCGACGACCCCGTGCAGATTGTTGACCTCGTCGGCGACGCGAAGACCATCTCACCACAAGCCGGGTAGACGCTACACTCCCAGTCTGTTGTGAATGCGCGGCACGGCCGCGCGACGCACTTCTGCGCAATTGAGCGAACCGCCCATGACGAGTCACGCCGTTCCGGAGCAACGCGGTGTTGTTGCCCGCAAGCCGCACCGCACGTGGCCGCGAGCCGCAACGGTCGCCGTCTCAATTGTCGCGTGGGCCGCGGTGATCGGATCGCTGCGACAAGTCGCTACGGTCACAGTCGACGCCCTCCGCGACACGCGCGAGCGGAATGTGAGCTACGCGATCCGGGTCACCGGCGACTTCGACGCGTTCGGCGGTCGCTTTGAAGCCATCGGTCAGACCTATCGCGGCACAGGCGGCGCGACGCTGGCCGCGACGCAACTGACGATCGTGACCGTTAGCTTCATTGGGGTTCACGCGCGACGCCGCGGGCTGCGGTCGCTCGCCGCCGCGGGGATGTTCGCGTGGGTTTTGCTCTGGATGGGAAACGCAGCGATCGCGATCGCGCTGGCGCCGCAAGCCGCCGGAGTGTGGATCCACGCGGCGTTCGTCCTGCCGGGCGCCGTGTGCGTCGCGATGTACATCGCGTGGCGCATGCCGCGCCGCGCCGGCGACGGCCTGAACAAGGCCTAGCGCGCCGCATTCGGAAAACGCATCGCGACGTTTGGACCGCGGCGGCGCGTCTCTAGCCGCCCCACGAGCCGAGCGAACCACCCGCCTGCGTCGGCGCCGCCGCGCCCGGCCCCATCCCAAAGCGCGGCCCCATCGGCTGCGCTCCCAGCCCGTTGAGCGGCGTGATCGTCGGCGATAGCCCCGCGGTCGGATCCGCATTGGCGCCGAGCGGGGCGGCGGTCAGCGCCTGTCCCGACTGAGCCGGCGACGCCTGCCCGCCGATGTTCGGCGCGGCCGCCCCGAGCGGATCGACGTTGGGCGCCGGCAAGATTGACGGTGCGAGATTCGTAGCGAGCGGCGCGTTCGCGTTGCTGAACATGGGGGTCGACTCCTTCAAGGTGCAAGAGGCCGTGCGACGTTTGGGCTGGCGCGGGGCCTCCGCCCAGCACGATCTCCATCATACCGGCGATCCAGCCGCGATTGGCGGCCCGGGGCCCCGCCGCGACTCCACGAACCTAGTGCGAATGTGGCGTCGTTCTGACAAGCGAGGCATCGCGGAGAACGATCAAACGCCCCTTTCTCCGAAGGCGCGCGAACGCAATCACCGACGAAGCTGAACGCGGCGTCGAGCCGCCCACCCCTTGCGTCCCAATCCCCGCCTCGCCACAGTATCATGCGTCGAAACACGCCGCCGCGGGCATGGACGCCGGGCGGTCGGATGGGAAGCATGCGGGCCCTTCGCCCGCGTCGGCGTCGCCGCTCGCGCAGCCGCACGCCACGCTCGGAGAACACCATGATCGGCCTCATCGGCGGAACCGGCCTCGGCGATGCGCTGCTCGGCGCTGCCGCGGGCGAGGAACGCGCCATCGAAACCCCCTACGGCGCCCCCAGCGCACCCATTCGCATCGCCGAATGGGACGGCGTCGAGATCGCCGTCTTGCCGCGCCACGGCGTCGGACATCAATACAACCCCTCCACGCTGCCCTATCGCGCCAACATCTACGCGATGAAGATGCTCGGCGTGCAGCACATCATCGCCAGCGGGACGTGCGGGTCGCTCCGCGAAGACTTCGCGCCGCGGCAACTCGTCGTGCTCGATTCGGTGATCGACAAGACGCAGCGCCGCACGCCGACGTTCTTCGACGAAGGTCTGGCGGTGCATTGCGAGTTCGCCAAACCCTACTGCGAGAATCTGCGGCAGGTGCTGCTGAGCGCCGCCGGCGACGTCGACACGAAAGTGCACGACGGCGGCACGTATGTATGCATGGAAGGGCCGTGCTTCAGCACGGTCGCTGAGGCGAAGATGCACCAGGTGTGGGGCGGGCACGTGATCGGCATGACGCAGATGCCCGAAGCGAAGCTCGCCCGCGAAGCGGAGATCGCCTACGCGGGGCTCGCGCTCGTTACAGACTACGACTGCTGGAAGCCGCACGACCCCAGTCTCAGCAAGCACAAGCTGCTCGAAGAGATCATCGGCCACATGCACGCCGCCAGCGAGCACGCCGTAGCGCTGCTGAAAGCGGCGATCAAGCGCATCGCGAGCGGCGGCGCGCCCGAGAGCGACGCGCATACGGCGCTCGATCTCGCGGTCTGGACGAAGCCATCCCACATCTCGCCGGCGCTCATCCGCCAATACGGCGTGTTGCTGGAGCGTTGGGCGCAGCAGCGTGACGCGAGCGCGTGAGGTTCGGAAACTTGAAACGCAATGGCGTCGAGCGTTGCTGGGTGCTCGCCGCGCCGCACCCGCGTCGTGAAGAATTGGCGGCGACGGCGCGGATCGCGCCGCTGCTGGCGCAAGTGCTGCTGAATCGCGGGGTCGAGACCGCCGCCGATGCGCACGCCTTCCTCAAGCCGGCCTTTCGCGACCTGTTGCTGCCGGCGGAACTGCCCGGCGCTGAAGAAGCGGCGGAAGCGCTGCACAGCGCCGCTCGCGCCGGTCAAAAGATCGTCATCTACGGCGACTACGACGTTGACGGCGTCACCGGGACGACGATCTTGTGGCACGCGCTGCGGCTCTGTGGCGCGGAAGTCGCGTTTTACATTCCCAGCCGGTTTGACGAAGGCTACGGCCTGAATCGCGAGGCGCTCACGCAGATCCGTGAGGCCGGCGCGAACATCGTGATCTCGGTGGATTGCGGCGTGACCGCGATCGAGGAAGCGGCCCACGCCCGCGCGCTCGGCCTGAAGCTGATCATTACCGATCATCACCTGCCGAAAGAAACGTTGCCCGCCGCCGACGTGCTGGTACACCCGACGGCGGTGCGTGCTTCGCGAAACCCGGACTTGTGCGGGGCCGCCGTGGCGCTCAAGGTGGCGTGGGCGCTGGCGCAGCGGGCGAGCGGTGGACGCGCGTCTGAGCAGTGGCGGACCTTTCTGCTCGATGCGACGGCGTTCGCGGCGCTCGGGTTGGTGGCCGACATCGTCCCGCTGACAGGCGAGAACCGCATCATCGCAACGTACGGGTTGCGGCAACTGCGACACACGCAAAACCCCGGCTTGCGGGCGCTGCTCGAGGTGTCGGGCGTGGCGGGCAAGGCCAGCTACGACGACTACGACGTCGGGTTTCAGCTCGCGCCGCGGCTGAATGCGGTCGGACGTCTGGGGCATGCGCGACTGGCGGTCGAGATGTTTACGACCGCGGGCCCGGCGCAGGCGCTCCAGATTGCGCGGACGCTCGATCAGCAAAACCGCCAGCGCCAAACCGTGGAGCGCAACATCACCAAGCAGGCCGAAGCGCTCGTGACCGAAAACGGCTACGACCGCGACGGCTGCCGCGGCATCGTGCTCGCCAGCCGAGACTGGCACGCCGGCGTGATCGGCATCGTGGCGTCGCGCATGGTCGACCGATTTCACCGTCCGACCGTAATGATCGCGCTCGAGAACGGCGTCGGGCAGGGCTCCGGACGCAGCATCAAACACTTCCCGCTCTACGACGCTCTCAACCGCTGCGGCGAGCACCTGCTGAGCTTCGGCGGACACGCGATGGCCGCCGGGCTGCGCGTGCACGCGGACCACGTCGATGCATTCCGTGATGCGTTTTGCCGCGTAGCAGACAACTTGCTCACGCCGCGGGATTTGCAACCGCGACTCGAGCTGGACGACGAGACCCCGCTGGCCGCGCTCACGCCCGAGGCCGTCGGCGTGATCGACCACTTGGCGCCGTTTGGACCGGGCAATCGGCGCGTGCGTCTGGCGACGACCGCGGTGGAGTTGGTCGGTTCGCCGCGGACGTGCGGCAAAGCGGGTCGTCACCTGCAGTTCACGGTGCGGCAAGGGCAAGAGCATCGCAAGGCGATTGCGTTCGGCGCCGGCGAACACGCCGAAGCGCTGGCCGATCAGCGGCGCCTGCGGCTGGCGTTTGAGCCCTTGGTCAGCGAGTGGCAGGGGCGTCGCCGCGTGGAGTTACGCGTGCTGGACTGGAAGGCGGCGGACGACGCCTGAGCCGCGTCAATGCATCCGGCCGCGCTCGCCGAGCCGAGCCTGCCGGCGATCTGACCTGGTCAAAATGAAGAAACGCCGTGAGGCGCCGACCGTTTAGAGCGCGGTCGGCGCCTCGCGGTTTGCGAGTTTTCAGACGTGTGCGTCGCTCGCGATCTGAGTCGCGGAAATCGCGAGCGCGCGAGCTGCGTTTAGCCGAGCAGCGCGAGCACGTTCTGCGGATTCGAATTCGCGATCCGCAGGGTGTTCGTCGCGGCCTGGGTGAGGATCTGCGACCGCGTCAGGTTCGCGGTTTCCGACGCATAGTCGGTTTCGCGGATCGTGCTCTCAGCCGCCGTCGTGTTCTCATAGGTGACCATGAGCGAGTTCGACGTCGTCTCAAGCGTGTTACGCTGGAAGGCGCCGAGTCGACCTCGCAGGAACGAGATCTGGTCCTGGGCCTCGCGCACGATCCGTTGCGCTTCACCGAACCGGCCGGTCGACAGCGCGTTGGTCTTGCCCGTCGCGAGTGTCGAGAGCTTGTCGGTCGCTCCGAGGTTGCCGGTCGTGACCGACTGGATGCCCAAACTCGCCAATCCCGCGAGATTCAGCGTCGGCGAGATCATGAAGTCGGCGCCGCCGCCAGTCACTTCGAACGAGCCCTGGCCTACCGTGTTGAACGCCTCGGCGATGTCGATGTCGACGCTGAGGACAGCGCTGCGGGCGCTGGCCCGCAGGCCGTCGGTGATGGCGGCGCTGCCGTTAATGTTGACGGTGGCGTCGCGGCCGTCGTCCTGCACTTCGTTGCCGGCGCCGAGACCGGTGAGGTTGCCCGCGAAGTTGGTCGACGAGTCGTCGAGCACGTTGATCTTGACGAACTGCGACGAGCCGAACTCCGAGCTTTGCAGATAGAGCTGGTTGTTGGTCGACGCGATCGCCGACACGCCGGTGAGCAACGTGCTCTGATTGATCGCGGTCTGGATGTTCGCGATCGTGGTGCCCGAGCCAAACGTGAGCGTCTCGGTGCCGATATTGCCGACCACCTCGATGGTCACCGAACCACCGACGATGTTCGACGTCGCGTAGTTCAGCTCGGCCTTCTGCGCCGAGGCGGCGATGTCGACCGTCACGCTGCGATAGCCGTCTCCGGGCAGATTCGCGGCGGCGACCCGCACCGAGCTGAACTCGCTCGTGCTGTGACCGCTCAGCGTGTAGTCGAGCTCGCCGGAGAGCAGTCGGCGCCCCTGAAACTCGGTGGTGTTGGCGAAGCGGTCGATCGACGCAAGGATCGAGTCGATCTGGAGCTGGTTCGCGTCGCGTTCCTGCTCGCTGATGCCCGCTTCGTTCGCGCTGCGGTCGACCAGGTCTTCCAGGTCGGTCAGCAGCTTGTTGATCTCGACGAGCCCGCCTTCCGCGGTGGCGATGACGTTGTTGGCGCGCGAGATGTTGGTGATCGCCGCCTGCAGCGCGACTTTCTCAGCACGCAACGCCTCGGAGGCGATCAACCCGGCCGGGTCGTCTTTTCCATTGTTGATCCGCAGCCCCGTGCTCAACCGGTTGATTGAGGTGTTGAGGTCGCGGTTGGTCGAGCCCAGCACGCGCTGAGCGACAAGCGACGGAATGTTGGTGTTGATGCGACTCATCGTTCGACGCCTCCAAAGGCGATGCGGTGTTCAGCCCGTCAAGCGGACTACGCGTTGCTGGCTAAGCCTCGCGCACTGCTGATCGGCCTCGCTGACCGACCGGGTTTTTGTTGACAGAGTGCAAATCGTCCGGGAATCCGACGCGCTTTAATTATCCACGCCCGGACGCAAGCGCGGAGGCGACAAACAACCCCCGCGACGCGCCGAAACGCGCCGCGGGGGTCGGTGAGCGGGCCTGCGCGGCCCTTCTTATCGGCGTAAAACTTCTCGGCTAACCGAGCAACTGCAACACAGACTGCGGAACCTGGTTCGCAAGGCCCAACGCGTTGGTCCCGGATTGCACCAGAACCTGATTGCGGGACAACTGCGATGTCTCATAAGCGAAGTCCGCATCGCGGATGGTGCTCTCCGAGGCGGTCAGGTTCTCCATCGTGATGCCCAATTGGTTCACGTTGGTCGCCAGTGTGTTCTTCTCGAAGGCGCCCAAGCGGCCGCGGATCACGGACACTTGATTGATCGACTCGTCCACAATGCGGGATGCTTCGGTGAGCTTGCCGCTGAACATGTCGAACGCGCCGCCGGTCAGCACCTGCGACAGGAAGCCGGTCCCGGTCTCACCGAGCCGCGAGGCCGCGACCGACGGGATGCCGACCCCGGTTTGCAGGTTGCTGGTGACGCGCGGTCCGAGTTGGAAAAGCGCGCCGCCGCCGGTGATGTCGAACGTCGATGTCTGCCCGACGGCGAACTGCCGGTCGAGGACGAGTTCAAGATCGAGGGAGCTGGTCTTCAACCGCAGGTGGTTGCCGTCGCCGGTGCTGCGGGCGCCGTTGACCATCGCGATCGCGTCTCGACCTTCGTCGTGCGTGTCCGGGTTGCCCGCGGAGTCTTGCACCGGGAACGACCCGCCGCCGGGGAGCACACTGAGCTTCACAAACTGCTGACTGCCCAGTTCGCTGCTGAAGATGCGCACCCCTGACGCACCGCTGGCGCCCGACGCTTGCGCGGACACGCCGGTCGAATCGCTGACAGCGTTGATCGCCGCCGCAATCTGCGCCCCCGTCGTTCCCGAAGCGAAACTGATGGTGGTCGCGCCGATCTTGCCCTGAATCTCGATGGTCACTTCGTTCGGAACCGAACTCGCGACGTACTGCAACTCGCCCGGCTGGGCCGATTGCACCAGTTCAACTTCAACGGGCACGTTCGTGCGGGTGCCGAACTGCGCGCCGTGAATCTTGAGGTTCCTCATCGCCGACGTCGCGACGCCGCTGGTGGCGTAGCCGAGCGATCCATCGAGCAGATTGCGTCCGGCGAAGGTCGTCGAGTTTGCAATGCGCGTGATGCTGGCGATCGCGGAGTCGATCTGCAACTGGTTCGCGCGGATTTCGTCATCCGACAGCGCACCGCGGTTCGCAGCTTCGACGATCTTCTCCTGAATACTGCGCAGCAGCGAGGAGACTTCGTCGAGTGCGCCCTCGGCGGTGGCGATGATGTTCGACGCCCGCTGCGAGTTGCGGATCGCTTGTCCGACGGCGCTGACTTCGCTGCGCAGTCGTTCCGAGACGATCAGCCCCGCGGGGTCGTCCTTGCCATGGTTGATGCGCAAGCCCGTACTGAGACGTTCGAGCGTGCCGTTGAGGTTCTGGTAATTCGAATTGAGATGTCGTTGCGCGATGACCGCGCCAACGTTGCTGTTAATGCGAGCCATTGGCCATCCTCCTTGAACGGTTCGTGGCTACCGTACCTGAGTGCACTGAATGCCCGCCGCCGATGGCTAGCGACTTTTGCGCGCTTTGGCGGGCGGTGCGGTAACCTCGGCCAGGTCGTCCGAATTGACCTTGGCCGCCTTGCGGTTTTCGCGCTGGATCGCGTCGTAAACCTCTTTGCGGTGAACCGGTATTTCGGCTGGGGCGATGATGCCAAGACGCACCTTGTCGCCCCTGATGTCGACGACCGTGACTTGCACGTTGTCGCCGATCGTGATGGATTCGTCTCGCTGTCGTGAGAGCACCAACATCCGCGGCTCCTTCCTGGATTGCATCGAACATGGGAACCGTGCTGGCGTCGACCGCGTCGTCCGGTTGACGAAGATCGACTGAGCTCGCCGCCTTCGCACCAACGCCGACTGACGGCGGCTGAGCCGCGCACCTGGCTCGCTGTGTTCGATTGAGCGCTGTCATTATACCCGACCTTCCTTGGAAGACCGCACCCTACGCCGACTTCGCCGCCGCCTGCTCAGTGTTGAGCGGCATCAGGCGGTGACGCGTGGTGTATTTGCGGTCAGACAGCACGAGCTGTCGGCCCTTGAGCGACGTCGCCCCGACGACCAGCGGTCCGAGCAGGTTCGCCGTCAGAAACCCGTCAACCCGATTGACGATCACCAGCACCTGGCTGTCGGCGACATCGCGCATGCCAAGCGCCCGCAAATCATCGTTGCGAATCGACGCCTGATAGTCCGGTACGAAGTTGAGCGGGTCGCAGACCACAAACGCGAGCTGCGGATCCTCGACCGACTGCAGCCAGAAGAAGACCGGATCGGTCGACGTCTGGATCAACGCGAAGCGCTGGTGTCGGGGAAATCCCAACAGCCCGTCAGCGAACACGATGATCCGTGCGTCATCGACTTCCAACTGTCCGAAACGAGACGTTTCGATGAGCATGAAACTGCTCCAACGTGGCTTAGCCAGTCGGATGCGCCAGACCAACGCGGCGGCCGCCTTCGACCACCAAGAACCCGTTCGTCTGGCCGGGGCGCTCCGGCCGCCCACCCGCGCTTGCACCGCGGATGATCCGGTCACGGCGGGTCAAGCCACCCGCGCCCGCCGCGACAATCTTTCGCCTCTGGCCTCCAAGTCAGCGCTGAGCTCCTGCTCGGCGCTCGCTATCTCAAAAAGTCCAACAGCGACAGGCCCTGCACCCGGGCCGCGGTCGCCATGTTTGCTTGCAAAGCAGTCTCGATCGACTGATACCGCACGATCGCATCCGCGATGTCGACATCGCGCACGTCGCTCGCCAACGCCTCGGCCGCGTAGCGCTCGGCTTCGATGCGCTGCGCCCGGATATCCATGGTTTGCGCCCGAGCCGCCATCTCGCCGCGCACCTGCTCCATGTGGCGCATCACGCGTTCCAAGCGCTCGCCGGCGAAGGTCAGGCTGCGCGTGTCGTTCTCCAAGAGTCCGTCGCGAATCTCGATGAGCGTCGTGAACGCGCCCTCCACGCGCACGGGATTCACGTCGCGTCCCCGGACGTCGAGCCCCGGGGCGAGCCCGTCAAGACCCAGGGCGCGCAGCGCCGACGACGATCCCAGCGACGTCAGCGCGAGCGTTCCAGCCCCACCGCTGATGTCGCGCAAATTGATGCCGTTGGCGCCGGCCGCCAGTGACGCGTCCACCAACCCAGTCGCGTTGAACGCATCCAGCACATCCTGCAGCGTGCGGGCCGCGCTCAGGTCGATGTCCGCCGTCGCGCCGTTCGATGCGGTGACGCGCACGTCCGGCCCGTCAGCGACGTTCACGCCGCGACCCAGATTCAGGTCGGAGAGCGCGACGGCTTCGCGTACGGTGCGGAGCCCGAGGTTGGTCGCGGCGGAACCGGCGCGGTCTTCGATGCGCAAGTCAACGCCGGAGACGCGATTCAACACGTCGATTCGGTCGCCATCGGCGCTCAGCCGCGCCCAGACCCCGGCGCCCGCGGTGTTGATCGTGTTCAGGACGTCTTCAATCGTTTCCGCACTCGACAGGTCGATGTCGACCGTTCGTTCGCCGTTGCTGATCCGCAAACCGCCGGTCAGGTCAATCCCGGCGCCCCCGCCGAGCGACGCAATCGGAGACCGCGCCGTCAACTTCGGATTGAGGTCGTGGCTCAACATCGGGCTGCCCGTGGCGTCGAGCGTCTGCAGACCGAGCGTGCGAACCGTCGCACCGCCGCCGCTGTCGCGAACGGCGATCGGCGCGCCCGCGTCGAGCCGCAACGCGCGGCCATCGATGGTCGCGTTCACACCCGCCGGCAACTCGGCGTTAAGACGGTCGATGACGTCGCCGATCGTGGCGGCGTCAGCAAGGTCAACTTCGCTCTCGACGCCGCCGACGCTGAACACCAAACGCGTCAGTAGCGGCGGTTCGCCCAGCGGCCCCCGCAGATCGCTGATCCGCGTTTCACGCGTCAGCGCCGGATCGAGATCGACCTGACCCGGCACGGGCGTCGAGACCGCCCCGAAGAAGCTCATGCCAGAAATGGTGAATGCGTCTTGCGAGAAGTCGGAGTCGATGATCGTCTCGCGACGCCCTTCGTCTCCGCTGAACACCACCCCGCCCAGGCCCCACTCGAACGGCGTCTGCGAAGTTTGATGTCCGCTGAACAAGTACTGATTGACGTGCTGCGCGTTGCCCAGCGCGATCGCCTGGTCAATCAGCGATGTCACGACCGTGGCGAGCGAGGCCCGTTCATCAGCGCTGATCGTGTCGTTGACGCTTTCCAACGTCACGCGCTTGGCCTCACGCATCAACTCGATCGCGCTGTCCATGCTCGATTCGACCGTGCTGATCGTCGTGTTTACGACGTTCAGGTTGTCGTGCACTTGCTGAACGCGATCGAGCTGACGACCGATCACGCCGGCCTTCATCGCTCCGCCCGGGTCTTCACTGGGCGTCTGGAAGCGCAGGCCGGTCGCCAATTGGTTTTGCGTGTTGAACAGATCGAGCTGGCGCGCCTTCACCGTATTGAGGAGCTGGAAGCTCTTCAGATACTGGCTGACGCGTCCAAAACTGACCGAGTTCACCGCCATCGCTTGCTTGCTCCGCTCTAGCGCACCAGGCTCATGAGTTCGTTGGTCATGTTGTCGATCACGTTGAGATAGCGACTCGCGCCTTGGAATGACCGTTCGTAGGTCGTCAGCTTGATCGCCTCTTCGTCGATGCTGACGCCGCTAATCGCTTCGCGCTGCGCGACCAGACCGCTGTGGACCACGTCCGACGCCTCAAACGTGTTTCGCGCCCCAGATCCCGCCACGGCAAGTTCGTTCACCATGCGAGCGTGAAAGTCGCTAATGTTCTGGCCACGAAGCTGGTTCGATCCGGAAAGCGCGAGGCTCGTCAGCCGCCCCGCGTTGTCGCCATCGCCGGCCCCGCCGCTCATAGACGCGGCAATCCGGTGCGGCGCCGCGCGAACCTCGGGGGCGATGGCAATCGTGGCGGCGCTGGCGCCGGTGAAAAATCCACCGACGCCGAGCGCCGCCAGCGCACCCGAGGAATCCTCGCTGAACCAAAACTCGGTGTTCGCATCCGCGCCAATCGCCAGACGGTTGTCCGGCGTGACGCGGGCGTTGATGTTGGGCGCGTCGTTGATGGCCGCGGCCAGGCTTTCCAGCGTGGTGTCGCCGCCGATGCCGTCGAGATCGACTTCGATCTGTCGCGTTTGCTCGCGACCGGTCACCAGATCACGCACATGCACGACGAACGTGCCGTTGTTGACCGGGTATGTCAGTTCCGCCGCCGGGTCGTTCAGCGCGACCGTGCGGTCGGCGACATCGAACAGCCCCGTGGTCGCGGTCATGCCGTCGAGGCCCTTGCCCGTCGAGTGAACGCGGTTGACCTCATAGATCAATCCGCGGGCCAACTCGTCGAGCTGATCGATCTGATCAATGAGCACGTGATCGCGACTGTCGACGATGCCCGCGATCTCGCCGGAGCGCACCTGCGCCGGACCGCGATTGTCGGCGAAGCGCACGCGGGCGACTTCGACGCCGTCAATCAACTCACGCGAGACTTCGAGTCCGCGTGAACGGTCGAAGTCGACCAGCGGTTCACTGCCGACATACACGTTGACCGTTCCGTTCTCTTGATAGCGTGCTTCGACGTCGACCAACGCCGAGAGGTCGCGCAACAGTGCGTCGCGACGATCGCGAAGGGCGCTCGCCTGCGAGTTGCTCGTCGCCTCGGCGGTGATGATCATGCCGTTCAGTCGCGCGAGTTCGTCGGCGAGCGTTGACGCCTCCCGCGTCGCCGCCTCCGCCGCGTCGTTCATCCGCGTGATCTGGCCGACCAGACCGCTTCGCTGACGCTGAATATTCCGCGTCATCGCGTCGGCCGCGCCGACGACGATGTTGCGCGCGGCCATGTCCTCCGGCTGACTCTGCAAAGCGCCGAACGCGCCGAACAATTCGCTGATCTGCGTCGCGAGATCCCCCTCGGCCAGTTCGTTGTAGATGGTCTCGGCTTCGGTGATGTAGCGCTGCTGCAGCTCGGCGGCATTGCGCTGACTCAGCGCGTCGCGCAGCCGAGCTTCCACCGCGCTGTCGAAGTGCCGCCGGACTTCGTCCACCCGCACGCCGGCGCCGACGGTGATGCCGCTGACGCCGCCGCCGGTGTGTTCGGCGGTCAGACGACCGGTCTGGCGGGCGTAATCGGGATTACCGACGTTGGCGATGTTCTGGCCAACCACGGTGATCGCCTGCTGATACGCCGCCAAGGCGCTGCGACCAATCTGAAATGAAGCGCTGAGAATCGCCACTCGTTAACCCGTCGCGTCTACCAGTGTGCTCTGCTTCGCTACGCCGTGCTGCTGTCCACGATGGCCGTACACGGTTGTCTCCGTCTGCCGTTGCGCGACCTCGGTGAAGACCGCACGGATGTGTCTTTGCAGTCCGCGCGCCACATCGCCGACCAACGCGTTCTTTTCTTTGAGTTCTTGCGCCATCTCGCGTGTAGCCGCGATTTCAGCGTGCAAACGGCCTTTCAGCGGCTCGGGCGTCGCGTCGGCGAGATCCCGGGCGCGCTGCGTCGCAAGCTCCGGGCGTTGCAGCTCCTGCGCCAATGCCGCAAGAAACGCCGGTCGCTTCTGCTCGCTACGCAAGACATCCTGCAAGAGCGCCGCCTCGCGCCGCGTCAACTCGGTGAGGGCGGCGGCGTCCGCATTGCGCAGCGCCGTCAGCTTCTCGCCCGTGAGATCGATCAGACGCGTCAACCCCGCCCGCGCTTCTTGTAAGTGCCGCATCAGGCCATCCGCCGCCGTCTGCAATCGCACCGCGTTGACCGGCGTTGTTGACGACGGGTCTTTCATCGCTGGACTCGGGCTCGGTGTTGGCTGGGTGGATGTGTGTTTCACCGCTGGTCCTTGCTGTCGTTGCTGGTTTGCTTCACAGCCGCTCCGCCGTTCTCGCCGAGCGCCGCAGGTGTGCTTCGAGCGGTATCTCTGAAGTAGCGTTCAAGTTGCTGCGTCAGGCCCGGGCTGCCTTTGGCCGCCGCGTCGGCGAGTTGCTCGTCAAACCGCTCATTGAAGACCTCCTCCGCCCGGCCCTCCCCGAGCAGCCCCTTCCCAAACGGCGTCTTGCGCATCTCCTCGAGCATGGGCTTGAACAACAGTTCCGAAGCCAACAACTGCGCGGCTTCGCGCGGCGAGGAACCCACGCGCTCGGGAGTCAAACTCGACGGCGCCGTCGGCGCCGCGCCAATCGCGGAAAGCATGCCGATTACTCCGTGTAGATCACCTGCGCCTGCAGCGCCCCCGCTTCCGCCAGTTGTTCAACCACCGCGACCATTTGCTCCGGCGGCGCCTGCAACTGCGAGAGCGTGTTCAACAACTCCTGGAACTCGACGGTCTCACGGCGCTCCGGGTCCGTCGCCACCCCCGCAACGCCCGACGCAGCGCCCGCCTCGCCTGCCGAGACCGTCCCCAATCCGGGAATCTGCACCACGGTCGGCAAGATCGTGACCGACCCCGTCAACGTGATCTGGTGCGTCCGTCGGTTGATCACCACCCGCGCTTGCTGCTTCGGCATGTCGAACAACTTGGTGTTCAGAACGCGAGAAATGAAGAAGTCCGGCTGCGCCTGTTCGTAGCTCGGCAAGCGCACGCGAACCCGCTTCGGTCCGAGGGCTTCCGCGACCTGCTGATTGACCACCAGCCCGCCCGACGCATCTCGTTCATAGATCCCGCCGACCGCGGGATTGGCGATCTCGGCGTTGATGTTGCGGGCGAGCATGTTGGCCATGTCGAAACCCGCCAACTCGTCGCGCAGCACGAGCGTAAACGCGTTGTCGTGGATGAACGTGAACCGGCCCTCCAGCTCCATCACCGCGCCGCCGCGGATGCGGCCGCGCGTGGGTATGGCCGGGTCGATGATCTCGATCGCCCCACCCGCGATTGCGAACACCCGTTGCATCTGAGGCGGCGCGTTGGCCGGCATCGGAGACACCTGCAGCGGCGTCGCCAGCAGCGCGCCGCCGCGCAGGCTCTCAGCCCCAAGCGCCGAGACAATGACATCAACTCGCTCACCAACCGCCCAACCGTGCCGCGGCGTCTCCACCTCGACCATCACCGCGCCGACGTTCTCGTCATTCGCCAGCTCGTCGAACGCGGAGATGTTCTGCTCATAGCGCCGGTGCAACGCCTCGAGCGAGCGCAGCGTGCGCGGACTCGCGCCCGCATCACCAGTGCCGTTCAGACCAACCACGAGTCCATAACCCATAAGGCGGTTCACGTGCTCGCCTTGCAGCGTCGCGACGTCTTTCACCACCACGTCGCCCTGGGCCGTGTTCACCAACGCCAGCGCCGCCGCAGCCACGAGCAGAATTGACTTGATTCGAAAACGCATAGTGCTTCCAAGCTGGGCGTTAGATCGGCCGGATAATGTCGAACACGCGCATCAACCAGCCGCGGCGCGTCGCGTCCTTCACGGCGCCCGTCGCGTTCACGTCGATCTCTTTCTGGTAGAGCTGCGTGCTGAGGATGGTGTTCTGCGCGGTCACATCGTTGCTGCGGCACACGCCCGTCAGCGTGACGACGTATTCCTCTTCATCGAGCCGCACGCGGTCCGACGCCTCGATCACCAGATTGCCGTTCGGCTTGACGTCGACAATCTTCGCAGTGATGCGCGTGGTGAACGAGTCTTGCCGATCGCTCTTGCCCTTGCCGGCGTACTCGCTCTCAAAGTCGAACTCGACCCCCGGCGTGCCTTCCTCAAACGTTTGCGGAATGAGCTGATGCCGACCATTGAGTCGGAAGAACTTTTCGAGCGCGCTCGACACCTCCCACTCTTTGTCGCTCTCGAGCTTCGCGTCGGTCTTCTGCGTCTTCGCCTCGCGCACAATGATCGTGAGCAGATCGTGAACCGCAAACACGCGCGGCTCGGGCGCAGCGACCGCAAACGGCGACACATGCTGCAACGTCGCGTTTTGCGCCTGCGTCTCGGGCGTGGGCAGACGCCGCGCCGCGACGACCGCCGCACTCGCTTCGAGACGCACCGGCCGTGTGGCGCCAGGTTGTGAAACTGGCGCCGGCTGAGGCGCCTTCGTCGCCGGTCCCGTCTGAACCCCCCCGCGCAACAACGAGTTGTTCTGCGCCGCCGCCCCGCCCGAGCTCAGCAGCGAGACCAGACCAATCACCGCCAGACGATGTCGTGTAATCGTCATCGAACTAACCCTCCCGCGGGTCTAAAAGCCGAACACTCGCGACGCCGACGACAACCCCGCGCACCTCGCGCCGATCACGTGGATTCGCCCCGAGCCGAACCCGGATGTGGTCGCCGAATCGCCCGGCGTCGAGCGCGACCCCCGTGACCTGCGCTACGACGCCTCCCGTCTTGCCGAGTACGGTGACCGGCCGGTTTCGCGTGACCAGGTCGACGGGTCGCAGATCGCTGGCCCGCACCATCGCGCCCGCTTCCACGTAACGCTCAATCTGCTGCCCCACCGCCGCCCCGACTTCCGCAAGTCCGAGTTCGCTCTCGCTCTCGAAGACCCGCTCCTCCATCACGACGTCGTCGGGCCGAATGAACTGCCCAACGTTGAGCGCCCGCCGCGCCGTCAAGACCGGTTTGATCAGACGGACGCTGGCGAAGATCGATGTCTCGCGCTGCATGCGACCGTCGCGCTTGATCGCGACGTCGAACTCACGAATCCCGAGGCCGCCGCCGCCACGCGAACGCACGGAAAACGCATGCGGCGGGTTCGTGAGACTGACGTAGTCGCTGCTCGCCCGCTCGAACTGCACTTCCAGCCGACCGCCAAGGTCGGCGAGTTCGCGCTCGAGCTGCAACCGAATGAGATCCGCCAGCGATGACGGCCCCGATGCCGGGCGCGCTCGATCAACGGTTCGACCGCGGACGACCAGACTGGCCGCCGCGCTGTCCGAAACGGGCGACGGCGCGAGCGGCGGACTGGCCGCCTTCACCGTCACCTCGCATACCGCGGCGCCGCTCAAGAGAACCCGCGTCATGTTGATATTGAGCGCGTCGAACGCCGCAAGGACGTCGCTCGAAGACACCTCGATCGACGTTCCGCTCACTGAAGACGCCGGCTGACCGGCCACGATCGCGGCCAACTCCGGCTCCGCCCGCGTGAGATCGAGCACGTCGCTCAACAGCACCGGCGTCGCCTCGACGACGACGTTGGGCCTGAGCTTGATATGGCTGGTCGCCGGCGTCAGCAACGGCTCAGCCGTCGCCACACCGCCGAGACACCCGCCCACCACCAGCATTCGCACCAACACGATTCGGAACATGGCGCCCTCCAGAGCGTCAATCACTTCGGGTCACTACCGCGCAAGCTGCGCGATCACCTGCAGCGCCTCGTCGGCGGACTGAATCGTTTGTGAGTTCATCTGAAACACGCGCTGCGTCTTGATCAGCTCGACCAGCTCGGTCACCGCTTCGGTCGTGCTCTGTTCGAGATAGCCCGACAACAGCGAGCCGATGCCGTTCACTCCGGGAACGCCCTCGATCGGCTCGCCAGACGCAGCGCTCTGCATGTAGACATTGCCGCCGTCTTGCAGCAAACCGCCGGGATTGATAAAGCGGGCCAACTGCAGTTGACCCAACTCCTGCGGCTCGCCATCGATCATCGCCACCACCGTGCCGTCGGACGACACGCTGACCTCATCCGACGCGGCGTCATCCGGTATCACCGGCGCGTTCAGCAGCCGATAGCCGCGGCTATGGCCAAGCACGAGCTCACCCTGCGCGTTCAACACGAAGTTCCCCGCGCGGGTATAGCCGATGCCGCCGCCCGGCAGCTCGAGTTGAAAAAACCCGTCGCCTTGAATGAGCACGTCGAGCGGCTGCGACGTTTGCATCGCGCTGCCCTGCTTGAACAGCAGTTGCGTATTGCTCACCGCAACGCCGAGCCCGATCTGCGTTCCGAGCGGCGAAGCGGTGTCGGCGCCGGTTTGCACGCCCGGCTGCGACCGCACCTGGTAGAGCAAGTCCTGAAAGTTCGCCCGTGAAGATTTGAAGCCCACCGTATCGGCGTTCGCGATGTTGTTCGCGATGACGTCGATCTTGGTTGACAGGGCCTCCATGCCCGTAGCTGCGGTATGCAGCGCTGTAATAGCCATCGCGCGAACTCCTCAGCAGCGATCGCGAAGCGACAATTGCAAGAAACGGCTAGCTGCTGGTCACACTCAGCAAGCGGCCGATCGATTGATCCTGTAACGAGAGCAGACGCGCGTTGACCTGGTATACGCGGGTCGACTCGAGCATCGCGACCATTTCGCGCACCGGCGCAACGTCGGCTTGTTCGACTCTGCCCTGAACGACCAGCCCGGTCGCCGGCGCCAACGCTTCGGGGTCGAACTCGAATCGCGACGCCCCGACTTTGCGCAGCGCGTCCGCCTCGGCGACACCCGTCACAGCAAGTTGCCCGATGCGAGCGCCGTCTTGCTCGATGAAGCCGTATGAGTCGATCTGCAACGCGCCCCCGCGCGGATTGACGCGCAGCGGCGCCCCGCCGGCGCCGAGCACCGCGGCGCCGTCCGTCGCACTGCGCAGCACGCCGTCAGGGTCAATCCGCATCCGACCATCGCGGGTCAGTTGCGTTTGCCCGTTGTGTTCGACCATGAAAAAGCCCGGGCCTTCGAGCGCGACGTCGGTCGTCCCGCCGGGCGCGAGCGGCCCCTGTTCGAAAATCGTGTCGCTATCGCCGATCCATGTACCGCCGGAAAGCGCGTCGAGCAGGTCGTTGCTCGGTCCGCGGCGCACCCCCGCGACCTCGGCCGGCAAACGCTCGGTGAACGTGGCGACGTCGCGCTTAAAACCGACGGTGTCGGCGTTTGCGAGATTGTTGGCCACCACGCCCTGGCGATATTCGTTCACGAGCATCCCCCCGGCAGACTCGTACAACCCGTAGATCATTCCGCACCTCCTTGTGCCGACGTTCGGCGGCGGGCGACGAGTGCTGAGTCGAGTGCGTCGTGCGACGCGTGAGGCGTCTCCGCCTCAACGCCGTCCGTGGCGACACGCGTGCGCTGGACCGCATCCTGGGCCAGTCGCGACGCCTCGTTCAGCACCCGCCGCCCGAGCTCACGCCAGTCGTGGGGACCGGTGTGCGCTCGCTGCCGCGATTGCTCGCTCATCACGCCGTGGGTCTGCGGCGAGGTGAACGAGCGACGAACGTCTCGATTGCTTTCAGGCATTCAACTACGCCTTCAGCCGAGTCGGTCTCACGCTTCGCTCCCATGCGTCGCGCTTTGACCGCCGTTGGGCGACATGAGCAACCGCCGTGCCAACCGGCGTCGATATGCAGCGACCGGTCACGAAAGTGCATGAAAACAGGTGTGTTTGTGGTGTTTTGGTTGCGGCGCGGCGCGGGCGGCGCACCATGGATCGAGGTGGGTTCACGAGCAGTTCTTGCCGAGATCGGCAAAGGTCGCGCGGGTCGCGCGCTCCGCAAATTCACTTGACCGCGCTCGCTTCGGCGCGGACAGTATGAAATACGTCGCACACGTCGGGCTGCGACGCCATGTCGCCATCGTCAAATCGAGACGCTGATGGAAGTAAGAACAGAAATCGGAACGGTGGCCGTCATCGGCGCGGGCGCCATGGGCGGCGGCATCGCGCAGGTCTTTGCGCAGCACGAGCACAATGTGCTGCTCATCGACGCCGATCCGCAAGCCGTCGAACGCGCCCAAGGCCGCATCAGCGCGTTCCTCGACAAGGCCGTCAGCAAAGGCAAGCTCGACGCCAACGTCGCCGCGGAAACACGCGAAAACATCAATGCGGCGCCGCTCGCCGACGCCGCTCGCGCCGACCTGATCGTTGAAGCGGTTTCGGAATCGCCGGCGGTGAAACACGAAGTGTGGCGGCAATTGGCAAGCGCCGCCCCCGCCGACGTCATCTTCGCCAGCAATACCAGCAGCATCTCGATCAGCGATCTGGGACGCATCAGCGGACGCCCCGAACGCTTCATCGGCATGCACTTTTTCAACCCTGTCCCCTTAATGAGCCTCGTCGAGGTCGTCGTCGGCCTGCAAACCGCGCCGGCCGTGGTCGAATGCGTCACGCAACTGGCCGAGTCGCTCGGCAAAACCGCACTACGCGTCAAAGATCACCCCGGCTTTGTTAGCAATCGCGTGCTGATGCCGATGATCAATGAGGCCATCGCTTGTCTCAGCGACGGCGTCGCCGACGCGCCGACCATCGACGGCGTCATGAAACTCGGCATGAATCACCCCATGGGGCCGCTCGCGCTGGCGGACCTCATCGGCTTGGACGTCTGCCTCGACATTCTTGAAGTGTTGCAACGTGACCTCGGCGAAGACCGCTATCGCCCCACCCCGTTGTTGCGCACCATGGTTCGCGCCGGCCTCCTCGGGAAGAAGAGCGGAAAGGGTTTCTATGACTACAGCGACAGGTGAGAAATCGACCACCCGCGTCGAACTGGAACGCGACGGCTCCGTCGGAAGCATCTACTTTCGCACCGATGCGGGCGTCCCCATTTTCTCCTCGCGCGTATTGGGTGAGCTCGGCTCACTGATCGATCAGGTCGCCGAAGACGGCGCGCTACGCTTCGTCGTGTTCCGCGGCCAGGAAAAGGTGTTCCTCGCCGGCGCCGACATCCAGCAGATGTCGCACTTCACCGAAGATCAAGGTGAAGCGTTCGCCAGACACGGCCACCGCGTCTTCGACGCCATCGCCACACTCCCGCAGGTCACGATCGCCGCCCTGAACGGCCACGCCATGGGCGGCGGCTGCGAACTCGCGCTCGCTTGCGACTTTCGCGTCATGGTCGCCAGCGGCCGCATCGGCCAACCCGAAAGCCGCCTCGGCATCATCCCCGGCTGGGGCGGGACCATGCGCTTGCCGAAGCTCGTTGGCGACGCCATGGCCCGCAAGCTGATGTTCTCCGGCGACACGATCCCCGCCGAAGAGGCGTATCGCATCGGCCTGGTCGACGAAGTGGTCGCGACGCATGACGAACTCGACGCCGCCATCGACCGCTGGTTCGCCGAACTCGCATCAGGCTCGCCCGCCGCCATCGCCCGCATCAAACGCGCGCTCGTGCACCAAACCGAGATCGAGCAGTTCGCTTCGAGCTTCAGTTGCTCCGACGCCAAAGAGGGGATGAGCGCCTTTCTCGAAAAGCGTAAGCCCGCGTGGCACGAGTGGCGCTCATCCGGAAAGACGTAGACGGTCGACGGCGACGACGCGCGATCGGTATCATCCAGTCGCGCGGCGCACGGATGGCGCGCGCTGCTTGGTATCGCGAATGGAGTCGCCTGCGATGTCTACTGCCCTCTTGCGGCGCCGGTGGGTCGCGCCGTCTTTCCCGTTCTTGATATTCGTCGTGACCTTGGTTGGTTGCGAGTCGCCCCAGCCGCTCGCGCCATTTGAGCCCCCGGAGAAAGACTACAGTCGCCCGCTGCCGCCGGGTCAGATGGCCCTCGTGCAAATCCCGCCCGAGCAGTATCCCGATTTCAGCGCGGCCTTCCCCTCCGATCCCGTCAGCCTGCGCACCGCGATCGAGCACAGCCTGAGCTATCTCGCGAAGCCCAGCAGCCAACGCGCGTACCCGTACGGCGACATCCCACATGCACGCGTCGTCGCGTCGCTGCACGCCTTTCTGCAGCTTCTCGACGACTCAACGTCGGCCGACCAGTTCGATCGCCTCGTGCGAGAACGATTCGACGTCTTTCAGTCGGTCGGCTGGAACGGCGAGGGAGACGTGCTCTTCACTGGCTACTACACGCCAATCTTCGACGCACGCCGCGAGCGCACCCGCGAGTTTCGATACCCGCTCTATCGCAGACCGCCCGACCTCGTGACCGACGCCGAGGGCGCCGTCATCGGCCAGAGACAGCCCGACGGCACGATCAGCCCCGGCTACCCGACGCGACGCACACTAGAGGAAAACCGTCGGCTCGATGGACTCGAGCTCGTCTATCTGCGATCGCCGTTCGAGGCCTACGTCGTCTCGGTGCAAGGCTCCGCGCGTCTGCGGCTTGCCAGCGGCGAACTGCTGGAACTGGGCTACGCGGGAACGAACGGGCGGGATTACACCGCCGTCGCGCTCGAAATGGTGCAAGCGGGTGAGCTCGACGCCGACGACGTTTCGCTGCAGACGATGCTGGAATATTTCAGATCGCGGCCTGCGGCGGATACGTTTCGTTGGACGTGGCTCAATGATCGCTACACGTTTTTCCAGGAGACCAGCGGCGGACCGTACGGCAGCCTGGGCGTGCCGGTCACGATAAATCACTCGATTGCGACTGACAAGAGCGTCTATCCGCGCGCGGCAATGGCCATGGTCGTTGCCGATATTCCGATAACCTCAGCTCAGGACGACGGGCTCGTGCATCAGTTCGCCTTGGATCAGGATACGGGCGGCGCGATTCGTGCCGCCGGACGCTGCGATGTGTACATGGGTGTCGGACCAGCGGCCGAGGCCCGCGCCGGTCGGACGTTGGCGGAGGGCGACCTCTACTACGTGTTCGCCAAGCAGTGGTGACGGTTATCCGTCGCACTCCGCCGTCGGCGCCCGTTTTGGTCGAATTTCAGTAGGCTTTTGACGAACGTCCGCCAGTATCGCTACGATCCCTTACTTGTAACGCCAGCGACGCGTTACGAACTTGGCCTGGTCGTCATCGTAGTATGGGCGGTGCAGGCGTTGGCGGGCCGCACTGGAGGTTTACCATGAGTGGTTTCGACTTGACGAGCGTGGGGCAATTGGCTGACCAGCTCGCCCGAGGCCCGGTGCGACTCCGCCTCCGACAACTCGCCGGAATCGACTTCCTCCTTTCCGTCATCGAACCGGACAAGACGTATCCGTTTGCCTTTGTCCGTCACGCGCTCACCGGCTATCGCATGCCGTTCGCCGAGACGAACGACGCCGACGAGCTGCTCTCGGGTGCGCCGCTGCGCGACGACCTCGTCTTGCTGGCCGAGCTTCTGAGCGAGTCGGCCGGCATACCGCTGCAAACCTGGCCCACTCCGATTTTCTCCGTCACTGAGTTGGCCGATCGCTTCGGCGTCTCAACCAAAACCATCTTCCGCTGGCGGAAGCGCGGGCTCGTCGGATGGAAGTTCCGCGGCCCCGATCGTCGCTTGCGACTGGCGTTTCCCGACCACTGCGTCCGTCGCTTCGTGGCCGAGAACGTTGACCTGGTCAACCGCGGCAGCAGCTTCTCGCAGCTCACCGCAAACGAACGTACGGCGATCATTGATCGCGCCAAGGAGTTGGTTGCGGTTGGCGAGCGAACCGTGAACGCAGTCGCTCGCACTTTGTGTGACGAAACCGGCCGCGCCATCGAGACGATCCGCCTCATCCTCAAGCATTACGACGAGGCCCACCCCAAGCAGGGTTTGTTCAACCGCACGGTGACCTGCCCAGGGGCCGACGATCGCAGCATGGCGCTCTGGGAGGCGTACGTTGACGGCGCGTCAATCGAAACGCTGGCCAAGCGCTTCGAGCGCCCCGTACGCACCATCTACCGTCAGCTCACCGAACTGCGCGCCCGCGACACGAAGTCGCGCCCGATCGAGTTCGTCCCCAGCGACGAGTTCCTCGAACCCGGAATCGGTCGCACCGTCGCCAGCGACCCAAACGTCGCCGCGCCATACGCCGAAGACACGCGGGCGAAGAAGGCCCCGCGCGACCTGCCGCCATACTTGCAGCAGCTCTTCCGTTTGCCGCTGCTGACGCCGGCGGGCGAAGCGGCGCTGTTCCGCAAGATGAACTATCTGAAGTTCAGGGCGGATGAGTTGCGCGCTCAAATCGAGCCGGAGACGACGACCGCGGCCGATCTCGATCGCATCGAGCAATTGCTCGACGACGCCAACGCGATCAAGAATCAGATCCTGAACGCGAACCTCCGTTTGGTGGTCAGCATCGCGAAGAAGCACGCGAACCCAATGGTCGAATTTTTCGAGGTGGTCTCCGACGGCAACATCTCGCTGATGCGCGCGGTGGAGCGGTTCGATTACTCGCGCGGCTTCAAGTTCAGCACCTACGCATCGTGGGCGATCATGAAGAATTACGCCCGCTCAGCGCCCGAGCAGCGTCGCCGTCAGGACCGCTACCAGACCGGCCGCGACGAGCTGCTGAGCCTGGCGCCGGCGCCCAACCTCGACGATCTCGAGGACGACTATCTCCCCGCATTGCGCAACACGCTCGACCGCATGCTCGACTCGCTCGACGAACGCGAGCAGACCATTCTGCGTCAGCGCTACGGGCTCGACCGCGCCGGCGGCGACACGGCAACGCTCGAAGAAATCGGCAAGCGTTTCGGCGTCTCCAAGGAGCGCATCCGTCAACTCGAAGCCCGCGCCCTGTCGAAGCTGCGTACCGAGAACAGCGAAAGCGTCCTCGAGAACCTCGGCTAGTCGGACTCACCCCGTCGGCACGCAAATGTAGCGTCAGACGCGCCGCTGTCTAACGATGCGAGCGCCCCCGCCGATACGCCAATGCGACGCCCATCAGGCACAGGTGCGGGGCCACGCCGTCGGCGAACTCGACCAACGCCTGAAGCTGGCCCGCCCGCCCGCCAGTCAGCAGCAGATGCGGCCACTCCCCCAGTTCGGTGGCGAAGCGCTCGACGATCTCCCGCAACGCACCAACCGCACCAAACGTCACGCCGGCCAGCATCGCGTCGCGCGTGTTCTTGCCGAACGGAGACGCCGGTGTCTCGAGCGTTACCGCCGGCAGTTGCGCCGTCTTGCGATGGAGAGCATCGAGCGCGAGGTCGAGCCCGGGCGCGATGGTTCCGCCGAGAAAACGCCCGTCGCTCGACACACTGTCGACCGTCATCGCCGTACCGAACGAAGCAACTGCGCAAACCCCGCGAACGCGCTCATAAGCCGCCGCCGCCGAGCAAACCCGATCCACACCCACCTCGTCCGGATGATCAATCTCGAGCGGCATCGGCAGCGGCAACTCGCTGCGGACATTCAGCGGCGCTGCACCGCAGATCGCTTCGACACGCTCGACAAAAGCCGCGTGCACAGGCGGATTCACACTCGCTATCACGACCTGGCGATGATCCGTGTCGGCGATCGAGGCGAACGTGCCGCGCAGCGCATCGTCCCACGTCGCCGGCTCGGCGCTCGGAACATGAACCGCGTGGTGCAGCCCGTCTTCATCACTGACCGCAAGACTGATCGACGTGTTGCCGATGTCGACGACGAGAAGCGGGTCGGTGGGGTTAGCGTCGGTCATCGTCGGGATGCTAGCCCGGCGTGCGGTCGGACGCCGCCAAAGCCGCTACTGTTTTTTCGCCAAGACCCGCACCAGCCCGACGACGCCAGCCACCAGCAGCGTGATGAGCAACAGAAACAGCAGCATCGCGACCGCAAAGCTCAGCAGCGGCCACGCCGTCTCAACAACCGTGGTCACCGGTCGCGGCGCCAGCATGCCGATCAGCCAGATCAACACCCCCGCGAGCCCGATCGCGACGACCGCCCCGCGCTGATGACCCTCGAACGGCGCCATGCGCACCGTCAAACACACCGCGAGGTACAGAAACACAGCCGTCGGCCAGCGGGTCAGGTCGCTCTGCCGGATCGCATCCAACATGCGCTCCATCGCCGTGACGATCGCCCGCAGCAGGTCCCACACGCCGTCGAGCGTGGTCGGGAGCGCCGCGGCGAGTTGCACGTTCGCCTGACCGACCATTTCGGCGCCCCAGGCGCGGGTGGCGACGTAGAGGCAAATTGCGCACGCCAGCAGCGGCAGCAACCCGATGAGGATCGAGCTGGCCAGGTTGCTGCGCTGCGGTGCGTCTTGCGTGGGGGCGCCCTGTTCGTCGTCCCCCATCAGACGCACGTTCTGCACCTCATTGCCCGTCACCAGCAAACCCAGCACGTGGCCAAGCTGCGCCACCAGGGTTCCCGGCAGCAGCAGCGAGTTCACCAGCCGCGGCTTGACCAAGCGGCTCAGTAGCGTATGCACGCCCCAAGCGGTGAAGATGATGATGAACAACCAGAAAGTCAGCGCAGCGAACAGCATGGATCCATCCTCGTTCGCGGTCGCAGGTGCGACGTTCCCCGGCAGCGCCATCCGTGTCGCCGCCCGCGCAAATTATGCCCGATGATTGGCGGAATGCCAGCCTTCGTTTCAAAGCGGCTAGTCGGACCAGGCCCGCGTCAGCCGTAACTGGACGAGTGCGATGATCAGCAAGAGAAGCGTCAAGACCCAGCCCATCGCCGCCGCGTAACCGAGATCGCCGGTCAGAAAGCCGCGTTCGTACAAGTACACCATGACGGTCGTGCTGGCGCGGCCCGGTCCGCCGCGATTGGTCAGCACCCACGGTAGGTCGAACAAACCAAACGAGCCGATGGTCGACGCCGTCACGAGAAACGCGGCGATCGGCCAGATGCCCGGAATGGTCACATTCAGGAACCGCTGGATGACGTTTGCACCGTCAACGGTCGCGGCTTCGTACAGCTCGGTCGGAATGCCTTGCAGACCGGCGAGAAAGTAGATCATGTTGAAGCCCGCGAACATCCACACGCCGGTCAGCACCAGTGTGTTCATGACGACATCGGGACTGGTGAGCCAACGAAACGGCGGCAGGCCGAGGCTGGTCAGAATGTAGTTCAAGATGCCGTCTTGCACGCCGAAGATCTGCTGGAAGCCGACGCCGATGAACACCGCCCCAACGAGCACGGGCATGAACAGCGCCGTCCGCCAGAAACCCCGCGCGACCAGACGCTTCTGATGCAGCAGCAGCGCCATACCCAGCGCCGCGGGAAGCTGTATCAGCAACGACATGGCGGCGAAGTACGCCGTCCGTGCGAAGGCGCCCCAGAACACCTCGTCGCTGATCAATTGGCGGTAGTTGGCGGCCCCAACCGAGACGCTGACCGCAGCGCCCACCGTCTGCCGCGTCGACAGCGCCACCGATTGCACCAGCGGATATACCGTGAACGTCAGAAAGATCAGCGCAAACGGCGCCAGGAATAGCCACGGCGTGCGCCATGTAATCGATTGAGCGTGCGCTTTAGCCATACGCCCCCGTCATTCCTCGCGGCTCGCGTCAATGGCGCGGCGATCGCGGGCGATCATCGCTCGTAACTCCTGCGCTACCCGATCCAGCGCCGCGGCCGGCGGCGTCGCGCCGCGCACCACGTCGGCGAACTCGGCATTCAACAGACTAAGCGCCTCGGTCAGGTACGGCGACCCGTTCACCGGTGGCGTCTCAAGCGCGAGTTCCGTCAGCAACTCGCCAACGCGCTGTCCGCCGAAGAACGCCGACGGCGACGAAAACGCCTCGGCGTCGAAGACGTCGGTCAGTGGCGGAACGATGCTCTGCGCTTCGAAGCGCTTCAGCAACGAACGCTCGTCGAAGTACAGATGCTTCAGAACCTCCCAAGCAGCGTCCACGTCGGTCGCGCCCTTTGGGATGAAGATCGCCGTGCCTCCCACCGTGCTTGTGCGCCTGCCGCCCGGGGTCCAACTGGGCATCGGCATGCACCGCAACGCCCCGCTCAACTCGTCCCGCAAGTCAAGCCGCATCGCCGCCAGCATCCAGTCGGCGGCGGGGTACATCAGAAACTGGCCGCGCGCGACCGCGCGAAAGTCTTCCGCCAGACCGCTGAGCTTCGGTCCGGCGGCGGGCGGGTCGCTGCGAAACAGACTCACATAGAACGCGAGCGTGTCCACGGCTAGCTCGCTATCGATCGTCACATCGCCGTTCGGGTCGAATACGTCGCCGCCGCGCTGCCAGAGGAGCGAGAGATAGTCGAAGGCCTCGCGGTCGGAAAGCGCAACGCCGTAGCGCCACGTGTCGCCGCCGAGTCGTCCCGGGCGGTGGTAAGCCTGCGCAGCTTCCTTGAACGCCTCCCATGTCAGCGGAGCGTCGGGATCGATATTGGTGTCGTCGATGGCGTGGGGCGAAAAGACGAACGTCATCGGATGCACATCATGAGGGACGCCGAGAATGCGACCGCCGACGCTATAGCGCGCGAAACGCGCAGCGATCACACGGTCCATCCAGCCCTCGGCCTCGAGTCGTTCCGTGAGATCGACAAACGGCAGTTCATCGGCGGGTCCGCGTAGGAAGCGACCGACGTGCGACTGCTCGATTTCAACGAGGTCTGGTAATTCGGTTTGCGTCATGACCGATAACGCCAAGCGGTCGAACAACGCGCCGCCGAGGTTGACCACTCGCACGCGGATCGGAAGCGGCTCCTCGCGCAGGCGCTCTTGAAACTCTGTCGAAGCGATGTGCGTGAAGGTCCAGACTTCGAGGTCGTAGCGGCTCGCGGCCGCCGCCCGCACCAGGATCACCGCCCCCGACACGACCGCCAGGATCAGTAGAAAGAGGGGAACGCGTCCTGGGGGGAATTCGTCACTCACTTCCCATAAACGTCGGACCACGGTCGCTCCTTTCTCGGCACGGGCGCGACGCCGCACAGCCTTGGCGGCCCGCGAAGCACGAGAACCTATGGGACGCGGTGCGGTCAAGCCAGTACCGCGATTGGTTATCGCTGGCGCGTGCGGCGTTTCATCTTCGATTTTTGCGGGGCCGATTTGATTTCGCTTGCACGCGCTACCTAAACACGGCTGGGAAGGAACAGTCCCTTTCCGAACGGAGTCCGAAACCAAGCGCGCTCACTCGGAGGGGCGTGCGAAGTGAGACGTGTAGTGATCTGGCGGGAAGCCCGACGGAGGACAGAAATGAGAAGCTTGCTTGCAGTTGGAGTGGCGTTGTCGATCGCCGCTTCTGCCAATGCTGCCCTGATGGGCAACGTCATCATGGAAATGGAGCCGAACGACACCGACGCCACCGCGCAGGACATCGGCTCGATCGATGGCCCCGTGGGTAGCGGCGACGTCGCGTTGATCGACGGCGAAATCACCTCGGGCGATGTCGACTGGTACGTGTTCGACGTTGTCGGCGTGATCGACCTTGCCGCGTCGGTCTTCCAGACGCCCTTCGACATGCCGACCACCGCCGACAGCCAGCTCATGTTGCTGGACTCGGGCCTGAACATCGTCGCGTTCGACGACGATGACAACGTGGGCGACATGTCCGCCTTCGCGACCCGCATCAGCACCGGTCGTTACTACCTCGGCGTCAGCTCGTTCAACGACGCTGGCAACCCCGACAAGACCATCGCTGATCCTGACCTCAGCACGCTGAGCGTCTTCGACGGCGTCGACAACGACACGATGATGGACCACACCGGTGACTTCACGTACAAGCTCGGCATTTTCGTGAACATCGTTCCTGAGCCGACGAGCGTGGCGCTCGTGCTCATCGGTGCGGTCTTCACGGCCCTGCGTCGCCGCTAAGTCGCCAACGCGACATCAATCACAATTCGCGAGGATGTGCGACTGATGTCGTACATCCTCGCACTCTTTTTCGCGCCTATGTATTGCAGAGATCTCGCCCGCGTCGCGATTCCCGCTACCCACGAAGCGCTTCACCGACATGAATCGCAACGGTGCGAAGGTCGTCGTCGTCGAGCGTTCGAACATCGAACAACACCGCTCCATGACGGCGACGAACAATGACGGGCGGGTCTTCATGCCGCAGTGCCGCGGCCAATGCATCTGCGTCGAGTGCGCCTCCCTGTAGACGCACGACCCAAGTCGGTAATGTTCGCCCCGGCAACGCGCCGCCGCCTGCTTGAGAGTGCGCTGGCGCCGCCATGACTTCGTAGGGGGCCGCTGCTTCCGCCTCCTCCTCCATGACCGCTTCGGGTTCGGCCAAGCCGCGCAACGTATCACTGAGCAACGCCGCGAGCCGCGCGGCGCGCTGCTGCAACGCCTCGAGCGGCGTCAGGAGCGCACGCCACGTCGGTAGCAAATGCGCGAGGCGCTTTGGATCTCGATAGAGCCGCAGCGTCGCCTCCAGTGTCGCGAGCGTAAGCTTGCCCGGACGCAAGGCACGCATCAGTGGATTTTGCTCGAGCTGCTGGATCAATTCCGCGCGCCCCACGATCACCCCAGACTGCGGCCCGCCGAGCAGTTTGTCTCCCGAAAAGAGCGTCAGGTCGGCCCCGCTCGTAACGCTCGCGCGCACCGACGGCTCGCTCGCCATGGCGTGCACCGCGGTCTTTGCGGGTCGTTCATCGGTTTCCGCGAGATCGAGCACACTCTTGTCAAAGTCGCCCTCCGGATCGCGAAACGTCACCGGCGTCGCGTCGTCGGAAAGCGCCGCCGCGGCTTCCGACAACCACGCGTGTTCGATCAAGCCACTGCCCAAGTCGTCGATCACCACGACGCGTCCCGCCTGCCAGCGGGCCAGCTCAACCAACTCCGCCAGGGATGGCGCCGTGGTGAAACCCACGATGCGGTAGTTGCTCGTATGAACGCGCAGCAGCGCTCGCGTGCTGTCGGACAGCGCCTTTTCATAATCGCGCAGGTGCGTGCGATTGGTCGTGCCCACCTCGACCAGACGACAACCGGCGGCGGACATGATGTCGGGCAGCCGATACGAACCGCCTATCTCGACGAGCTGTCCGCGCGAGACCACAACCTCACCACCCCCACCCGCCATGGAATTGAGCGCCAGGTAAGTGGCGGCGGCATTGTTGTTCACGACCAACGCCGCCTCGGCTCCGGTGAGCTCGCAGAGCAGCTCGCGCACGAGCGCCTGTCGTCGGCCGCGCTTTCCACCCGTCAGATCGAACTCGAGATTGCAGTAGCCGGACGCCGTCTCCGCGACGGCTTCGAGCGCCGCTTCGGCGAGTGGCGCACGCCCGAGCCCCGTGTGCAGAACAACGCCGGTGGCATTGATCACCCGACGCAAGCGCGGCTGAGCACGTGCGAAGAGTTGCCGGCGAATCTCGAGCGCGAGGCCGCGCCGGTCGGCGTCGAGCGTTTCGCCAGCCTGCGCCGCGCGACGCCGACCGTCAATGACATTGCGGATCGCGCGCACCACCTCGCTGCGCGGGAAGTCGTTGAGCAAAGCAGCGACGACCGGTTCGCGCAGCAGCTCATCCACGGATGGCAACCGACGCAATTGCGCTTGCAGCGCCGTGTGACGGGGATCGTCGACGGACATGCTCGCGGAGTGTACGCGAAACTGCCCGCCGAAAGCTGGAAGCCGGCTTTAGGAAGCGACGGCGACGGGCGAAGCGTGCGTGAGCTGACCGTTGGTCTTCGGTCGGCCATCGCCCTTCACCGTGAACACGTAAAAACTGCCGTACGTCGCCGATCGGTCGATCGACAGCAGGTCGCGCGAGAGATCTGGATGATGCACCAACTGCGGACGAATCGCCGGCGGCGGATCCAGCCGATAGCTGCCCGAGCGATAGATCATGGTCGCGTCGGGAGTGGCGACGCGCAGCGCGCTGCGGAGCGTCCCTTCAAACTGCTCCTCGGTCATCCAGTCGAAGATGTCGAGGAGGTTGAACTTGCTGATGCTCTGCGGCGGCAGCGTATCGAGATAGGGGCCGAGCCACCCGTTCACGATGGTCACGCGGTCGAGGTTGTCGCGCAGGGTCTCGAAGTTCTCTTCGAGCAGATACGGCGGCACGCGGTTCCCGCGGAAGCGGCCGGTGATGGCCACGGTCAGGAAATAGTTGTCGTAGATCGGCACCCGCGTCAGGGCGTACTCGATCCGCTCGCGCACGTAGTCGTACATGTCGTGGCGCCCGTCGACCAGCTTCCACTGCCGCGGATGCACACCCGCCATGTAGAGGAACGGCTTGAAGTTGATCAGCGTCTTCGACGCCGGGCCCCAGAGGCGCGGGGCGACATGCTTGTGATACCAGCGGGCCTGCTCGTCGAGATCCTGAATGTCGCAAAACGCGTGCAACTGCTGGCGCGAGATGCCGAGCTGATGGAGGAATCCGCGCAGGAAGCGGCAGAACAATCCCATCCGCCCGAAGTCATAGAGATTACGGGCGACCAGCCATAGCTTGCGATCCCAGAAGGCTCGCGCCCGCTCCGACAAGTGCGGACGCAGTTGCGAGCGATAGACCGACGAAACCACCCCGGGGTTGCGCGCTGCGAAAATGTCGAAGAAGGTTTGGTGGTCGAGCGTCGCGATCGCCGCCAGCTTCAGCTCGAGCACCGCGTTCTGCGCCGGATTGCCGTCGATGCTGATCAGCCGGCGCGGCGACTGGCACAGAAAGTTCAGCGGGTTGCACCCGGCTGAGCTGATCGAAATCACGACATCTTCGTCGGGGCGTATCTGAAACGCCTGCCGATCCATCTCCGGATCTTCCCACGACATGTTGAACACGATGCCGTTGAAGACCATGCGCTCCATCAATCCACGCCGTTGCGGCGCGAGCATGTTGATCACTGTCGGCTTCACGAACCCGACCTCCGCGCGACGGCGGTGAAGTTATAGCCGCCGAGCCAGGGTTTGACGGACACGTCGCCGAAAACCGCGCGCATGCCGTCGATGTAAGGATGTTGCGTCGCCACGTGGTTCAAACGCAGCCACGTGCGCATCACCGGGCCCAGCGGGCCCCATCCACCAAACACGCCAAAGTCGAGCACGACCACCCGGCCCTGCGGAGCCAGTTGCGCGCGGGCGCTCTCCAGCGCCCGACGCCACTCCGGAATCATCGTAAGACTGTAGGCGAAGAAGACCGCGTCGAACGGCTGATCGAAGCGCATGTCGGCGGCGTCGCCTTGCACGAGCTCGACGTTTCGCCAGCCGCGCCGCTCCACGCGTTTCGCCGCCTGGCGCAACATGTCGTGAGAGAAATCGAGCCCGACCAGCGCACCGCGCTGCGGATCGAGCCGTTCCTGCAGAAAGCGAAAGTTGAGCCCCGTGCCGCACCCGACCTCCAACACCCGGCTCTCGGGCTGCAAACCCAGCAACGCGACGGCCTGTCGGCGACCGTGCAGAATCATCCAGCGCGTCTTGTCGTAGACCAGCGCGTGATATCGATAGAACCGTTGGACTGCGCTATCAGACACCGTCGCTCTCACCTCGCCTCCAACGCCGCCGCTCAAACGGACGAGCCCGGCTTCGTCGGCAGAAACTCAGCGAGTCGCTCGCGCGTCTCCGGCTGACCAAGACCAGCCTTTCCGAAGCCGGCCGCCGCGCCCGCCGCCACCGCGGCCGACTGCGCTTCCGGCAGATTGCTGACCAGCATGATGGGCGGCTTGGTCGCGAGGTCGCTCTTGCTGAGATGTCTCACGAGGTCGAGGCCCTCGGCGCCGTCGCGATCCATTAGGCGATTGACGAGGATGAGCTGGAAACCGCCGGTCGACGCCGCGGCCTGCGCTTCTTCAACGCTGTGTGCTCGCTGCACCTCTACGTCGAAGTGCGCTTCGAGCAGATTGCGAATGTTCTGGTGGTCAAAGTCGCACTGCCCCACGTCCAACACACGCGCTCGATCCACGCTGCGCTCCTTCATCCGAACTCGTTCAAGTAGCGGACCGCTGCTTGTGAATCCGCAGCCGCTCCGCGTCGCCAAGCAGTGCAGTGTAGCAACGGCGCTCCGCCGCGCGAACCCCGATCGCCGCGCCGCCTTGACACGTCGCCGGGCGGCGGCGAAGAATAACACTTGCGGTCGCATCATCGCGGCCCAGACGCGCAAGACCCGCTCGGAGACGCAGCGATGGAGCAGCCTTCCAGCCACTTAAAGGTTCGGCGGCAAGACGGCGTGGCAGTCGTGGAGTTCGTTGACCGCAAAATTCTGGAGGAGCTGTCGATCCAGGAGATCGGCGACGAGTTGCAGCGACTCGTCGACAACGAGCCCGGCATCAAGCTGCTGCTGAATTTCAAGAATGTTGATCACCTCTCCAGCGCGGCCTTGGGCATGCTCATCAACCTCAACAAGAAGGTGATAGAGCAGAAGCCTCACGGGCAACTGCGACTCTCGGACATCAACCGCCAGATCTTCGAGGTCTTCAAGATCACCCGCCTGACCCGAATGTTCGACATCCACGATACCCACGAGCAGGCGCTGGCAAGCTTCAAGTGAGGCTGCCAACGGGCCCCGTGGCGTGAGGTCGCGCGTTTCATGCAACCGCCCGCCAGTTTTGGCATCAGCGAGTCGCAGCTTTCCGAAATCCAGATTCCCAGTGATCTGCGGCGCGCGAAAGACCCCGAATCAAGCATCATGCGCGTCGTCGAACGCTTTTCGTACGACGCCGACGCCTGCTTCGCCATCAAGCTGTCGCTCGAAGAAGCCGTGACCAACGCCGTAAAACACGGCAATCAGCACGATCCCAACAAGACGGTCACCGTCCGCTACTTTTGCGATGACGAGCGATTCGTCGCCGCGGTCTGCGACCAAGGTTCCGGCTTTCACCTGGATCACGTACCCGACCCAACGTCCGATGAAAACCTCGAGCGGCCAAGCGGCCGCGGACTCATGCTGATGCAGTCATACATGACCGAGGTCGCATTTAATGAGCAGGGCAACGAAGTCTGGATGCTCAAGATCAACCCCGCGGCCCGCAAGCGGCCCAAACGCCAGGTCGGATAGCGCCCGGTCAACGGGTCAGAGCGCAGCGGGCGCCAGCCCAGACCATCGGGCGCAGGGCCACATCGCAATTGTCGATCCCATCTCCGCCCGGCAGCTCGCCGCCGGCGCCAAACGCATCGAGTCGCGCTTCAGCCAAACCCGCCGACTACCGTTCGGACGCATCCATCCCGGAGACCCGATCTGGTTCAAGCTGTCCGGCGGCGGCTTCATCGGCGCCGCCACCGCGCGGCGCGTGCAAGAGTTTTCCGACCTCACCGTCGATCGCGTCCGCGGCATCGCTCGCCGACACGGCCGCGATATTGCGGCTCCCGACGGCTACTGGGACACCCGGCTGACGCGCCGCTACGGCGTGCTCATCTGGATCTCGCGGCTGCGCCTTCGTCTCGAGCCGCCCGCCGTCACGCCGCGTCAGTACGGGAGTGGGTGGATTCTGCTCTGACGCGGGCCCCAGAACGCGGCTCGCGGGGCGATTCGGCGCCTTTCGCGCGTCGGACATCACGCTTGATTTGACACCCGCTTCCTGAAAAGATGACGAATCTGAGGGTTTGACGAAGCTGCGGAGCGGACTGGCGCGCGTCAAACGGTTGCCGGGCGGTGGAGGCCAGGAAAATGCGCGGGATCTTGCGATGCTGCATAGCGGCTCTTGCGGCGACGGCGACGTTCGCCGCCGAGGTGTCGGTCCAAAACGACGATCTGACGGACGGCCAGTTTGGCTCGATCGTCAGCGGATTCGTCCCCGGTGAGGAGGTCGCCGCGCGGCTCACCTCTCCCTGCGACGGCAAAATTGTCGCGGTCCAGATCTTGTGGTGGCAGCCCCCGGGCGCCGCCAACCCCGACTCACTCGAAGAAGCCATCCGCATCTACGCCGACGGCGCCCACCCTGTGCCCGGAGCCGTGCTCGAACTCCTCGCGGGTCCCGTCCTGGTGCCCGGCTTTCTCAACGAATTCCGCTTCACCGACGAAGGGGGAACCGTACCGATCGACGTCCCCGTGTTCGAGGGGCAGCGATTTTACGTCGCGCTCGAATTCGCCAACGCCAACAATGTCTTGAACGGCGACTCCAGCGTGCTGCGCGACGTCAGTGGCTGTGTCGCCGGACGCAACGCGATCTTCGCCGTTGGCGGCCTCTTCAACGGCTGGGCCGAAACCTGCCCCCTCGTGAACGGCGACTTCGTCATTCGCGCCATTGTCGATTGTGATGAGCCGGTCGGCGCCTGTTGCCGCCCGGATGGCACGTGCAGCGAAAACGTCCGCGAGGCCGCCTGCCTGAACCAACCGGGCTCGACCTGGTTCGAGGGGCAAACCTGCGCCCAACAAACGTGCCCGCGCGTTGGCGCCTGCTGCCGCGACACCGGCTGCCTCAGCTTCGTCGAGGAGGTCACCTGCGAGGCGATCCAAGGCGTCTTCGCCGGACCGGGAACCGAGTGCAGCATCTGCACACGCGGCGCCTGCTGCCTGCCGACCGGCGAATGCTCGCTCGAGTTCTCCTTCGACTGCACCGCGCTCGGCGGCATCTTCCAGGGCATCGGCTCGACCTGCTCCCCCAATCCTTGTCCGCAGCCCGGCGGCGCCTGCTGCTTCGGCGACGTCTGCGTCCCCAACCAACTCCGGCCCGACTGCGAAACCTCCGGCGGCGTCTGGGCCGGACCGCTCACCACCTGCGATGACGTCAACGGCGACGGCCACCCCGACGCGTGCGCCCCCCGGTTCGGCCTCGGCGACATGAACTGCGACGGCGCCGTCAACGCTGGTGATATTGACGGATTCGTCCTCGCCCTCGTCGATCAGTCAGCCTACGCCGCCGCGTACCCCGATTGCGCCGCGCTCCTCGGCGACTGCACGATGGACGGAAGCCTGAACGCCGCCGACATCGATTGCTTCGTCCAGATCATCGTCTCCGGTGGCTAGGCTTTGCCCGACGCGGCGCAGGGACAGCGACGAGGAGTCGCGGCCTGAGTGAGCCGGAGTCGTCCCGCC
>CAZLYU010000003.1:122714-170863 GCA_964563855.1 uncultured Planctomycetales bacterium
CACGTGCAGCCGGCGGTCTTCATCTTCTGCATCGCCATGATCGCCGCCGCGGCTTCAAGCCTCTTCGGCTATAGCGGCGTCGCGCGGCCTTGGGTCACCGAACCGCCCAACGCGGACCAATTGGCCGAAGCTGAGACCTTCTGGAGCTATCGCGCGCCACGTACGGCGCTCGGCGTGTTCGTCGGGGCGGGTCTGGCGCTCGGCGGGATGGTCTTTCAATCCCTCTTCCGGAATCCGCTCGCCACCCCTTACACGTTCGGCGTCGCGAGCGCCGCCGCCCTCGCCGCCGCGACCGCGTACCTGCTAGGCGACGCGATCTTTCCCGCAATACTCGGCGATGCGTGGCGTGCAACGCGCCTGGCGGGTTTCGATCCGATCGGATTCGTCGCCCTGCTCGGCGCCGCCGGCGCCATCGCGTTCGTGATCACGCTCTCCCGGACCGCATTCGGACGCGACACGACGCAGATGCTGCTCGTCGGCGTGTGCATCGCGTACTTCAGCGGCGCTGGAATTCTCGCGGTCAACTACTTCGCCAATCAGGCGGTCACCAATGCAATCGTGCTGTGGATGATGGGCGCCCTCTCGCGACACGATCCCACCGCATGGCAGCGGGTCGCGATTCTGTTTCTCCCCGCGGCGCTCTTCGCACTCTCGCGACACCGCGACTATGACCTGCTGCTCTTTGGCGGGTCGCTCGCCGCCACCCGCGGCGTGTCGGTGACGTTCGTGTTGTATGCGTCGTTCATCCTGATCGGACTGCTGACCGGCGTGATCGTCGCGCACTGCGGCCCGATCGGGTTTGTCGGCCTGATGGCGCCGCACATGGCGCGCTCATTCGTCGGGCCGCGCGCGCTCCCCCTGATGATCGCCTCGTGCGGCCTCGGCGCCGCTTTCCTGACCGTCGCCGACGCCATCGCACGCAGCGCGCTTCCTGGCGAGCTCCCGGTCGGCGTGTTGACCAACGGCCTTGGCGCCGTCTTCTTCTTCACCTTGCTGCTGCGCGGCGCCGGTCGCGCGCGATAGCAAGAGCACTTCACTGCGCCCCATGGAACGCCGCTCGACCACCTCGGCGCCGATCAGCGCGTCAAGCGAAAGACCGCGCCGATCTTCAAACCGGAAGACCAGCAAGCCGTCTTCCGCGAGCCGTGCCGCCGATCGCCGTAACAAGTCGAGCATGCGATGCGCGGGCGACACATCGGGAAACGGCGGGTCAAGGAAGATGAGACCAAACCCGTGATCGACGCGCGGCAAACGCATTGACCACGCGTTCTCGGTCATAATCCTGCAATCCCGCCGATCAGACAGACGCGCCAAATTGCCGCGCAGCACGCCCGCGGCCCGCCGGTCACGCTCGACAAACACACACGACCGCGCGCCGCGCGAGAGCGCCTCAATACCAAACGAACCACTCCCGGCGAACAAATCGAGCACATCGACCTCCGGGACTTCACCCGGCGTCGCCAGGCGCGAGCCGAGAATGTTGAAGATCGTTTCCTTGATCTGGTCAGTCAGCGGACGCGTGCTCATTCCCGGCGGCGCCGAGAGCCGCAAACCGCGGTAACGTCCGGATATCACGCGCACCTCATACGCTCCGCCGCCTCAATCCGACTCTAAATCCAGCTACACCGGCTGATGGTCGATCTCTCCCGTGATGCTACGCGACCTCAGAGACATCCTGTTGGATTGGGAATACGAGCCGGGCAAAATCTCGGTGCGCAAGATCATTGGTCGCGATGGGCGCGACAAGATCCAGACGCGCGTCGATCTCGGCCTGCTCCAGCTCGAAATCACCGGACGTCCCGACGGCGCCGAACCCGGCGGCTCGTCGACCTTGCTCGATCACCTTGAACGCGAACTCACCGAGTTCGTCAACCGCACCGGCGATGACGCGGATTTTGTCCTGTCGGCGGATGACGCCGCAGAATTACGACACGAAGCCTACTTATTTTATCAGCGCTTCCTCGCGCTCTTCGTGCTCGAAGACTTTGATGAGGTCGAGCGCGACACCGGACACAACCTGCGCATCCTCGACTTCTGTCGACGCTATGGCGCCAGCGACGCCGAACGCAACGCCCTCGAGCCGCAGCGCCCCTACGTCACCATGATGAACGGCCGGGCGCGGTCCCTGGCGCTCCTGCAGCGACGCGAACCCGAAGCCGCCTTGCAGGTTTGCGACGCCACCCAACGACTCTTGACCGACTTGCCCGACCTGTACGACCAGGCCGAACTGCCCGAAATCCGGCTGTTGGCCGAGTTGCGCGCCCGCATTCTCGCCGCATTGCCGAGCGACTCGCCGTCCCGGCTTCAAGCCGAGTTGGGCCGCGCGATTCTCGCCGAAGACTACGAGCACGCCGCCCAGATCCGCGACCGACTGGCCACCACTCGCCGCCGAGTCGCTCCGTCGAGTCGCGTCGAGATCCGTTGACGGTCGGACGCGACGAAACTACTTTCATGAATTGAGCTTCGATCTGCGCTGCATGCCGCTGCGCACGCGGCACGCCGCAATGGAGGTCGCCAGATGGGTTTGTTTCGGCCGACCATGCAACGCCTCTTTCTCGTCACCACCCTGTGCGCGACACCCGCATTCACGATCGGTTGCGGCGGCGCGAACCCGCCCGAATCGGCGTATAACGAGGTGATCGAAGGCGTGGCCCCGCTGTCGGTGCGATCCCAGGTCGACCCTGCGATATTGCAGGATCCGCGCAACTACACGGGCAACGCCGTCACCGTTCGCGAACAAGCCGCCGCCGCCGCCCAAGACGCCGTGCGCGACACGGTGCTTGAGTTGATCAACGCGCTGCGCGCCCCCAACGCCCAAACGATCGTCGAACTGCATCTTCAGCCCCCCGGCGCGGCGATCAGCGATGAACGCGTGCAAAACGCACTCTTCTCGGCTTTCGACCGATTGGCGGCGCTGAAAAACATCTGGATCGCCAAACTCGAGGCTCCGGATTTCTCGTCCGTGCAACTCCGCTGGCAGGAGTTGGTGGCTCAGCTCGACGACGAGACCCTTCTGAATCTCGTCAACCTGCGCTCCATCGATCAGGAGAACGTCAACGCGTCGCTCGACGTCGTGCGCACCGAAACGCTCGTGCGCGAAGCGCTCTCCAGCGTCGGGTTCGACGTCGCGGTCGGCGAGACCGTGCAAGTGCTCGGCGGGCTGGGCTCGGCCGGGCTCGGGTTGGACCTCGCCTCCGCCGCCGTCGACGCCGCCCGCACCGTCGGCGAAGACAATCCGGTGCAGATGCGTAACGAGGCCGGGGAATGGCGTGTGGCGCAGTCGCCGCTAATCACCGCCTCCCCCGAGCAAGCGCTGCGCAATCTGGCGTACCTCCAGGCGTTCCTCGATCGTTTCACCGAAATCATCGACGACGCCGACGCCGGCATGTTCGAGAGCCCGGTGCTGCTCATGCAGGATATTCAGGTCGCCGTCGCTCAGGCGCAGCAGCAGGTTGCAGCGGCGGAAGCCGCCGGCGCATTCGACGCACCTACAGACGCGGGGCCCTAGTTCCGTCTTGGATCGGGTGGTGGTGATGGTCAGCAAAGAACGACAGCAGGCGTGGACGAGTGAGGTGGCGCACGAACCGCGGCTGGACTCCCTGTGTCGCGTCATCGCGGAGCAGCAGCGCGCGGTGTTTCACCGCGCTGATCACCAGGCCGATCAGGAACGCGTCGTTGCCGAGCAAATCCTCCTCGCCGAAGTGCAAACCGCGCACGCCGGCGATCCCAACGCGCTCATCTTCTTGCTCGACCGACGCATTCAGCAGGGAGCGCCCGAAGTGCAGGTCATTCAGGAGTTCGCCCAGCGGCTTCACTCGTACTACACCACACCTCTCGGGGTCGCGGTTCGCAAGGAACTGTTCGGCGGATCCGCCGAGCTCGCGCCGGATTCCAAGCCGCGCTCCGGTCAGGCCCGCATCTGATGCCCGCCACCCCGCCGCGACGACTGATCTCAGAGTTTCAATCCGGCGACTTTCTCGAAGACCATCTCTTCCTGGTGCATCAAAAGGACCTCCGCACCACCAACAACGGCAGTCTCTACATCCACGCCGTCTTTGCTGACCACTCCGGCCAGATCGTGGCGCGCAAGTGGGACGCCTCAAAGGAACTCTTCGCCGACATCCCGCTCGGCGGCTATCTCTTCGTCCGGGGGCGCGTCGAGAGCTACAAGAACCGTCCGCAACTCATCATCGACGGCGTTCGCTCCGCGGCGCCTGACGACGTGGACCCGCTCGACTTCCTCCCGCGCGGCGCCGGAGACCCGGAGCAACAGTGGGAGCGCGTCAAAGCGATTCTGCGCACCATCGAGCATCCAGACCTGCTCGCGGTGGTGGGCAAGTTTATCAACGACGAGTCGTTTGAACGCGACTTCAAGCTCGCGCCCGCCGCCGTCGCCATGCATCACGCATACTTAGGCGGCTTGATCGAGCACACGCTGAACCTGCTCGAGTTGGCGTTGCTGGTGCTGCCGCGCTATCCAGCGCTTGACCGCGACGTGGTGCTCGCCGGCGTGTTTCTGCACGACGCCGGCAAGACCGCCGAACTCGGCTATGCGTCGAGTTTCTCGTACACCACGGAGGGACAACTAGTCGGCCACATCGTGATGTGCGTGTCATGGATTGACCAGAAGGTGCGCGAGATCGCCGCCGAGCGACAGGCGCCGCTCGACGAAGAACGTCTCAACCTGCTCCGGCACATCATTGTGGCGCATCATGGCGCGTACGAGTTCGGCAGTCCCAAGCTGCCCGCCGCCGCCGAAGCGATGTTTGTTCACTACCTCGACAACATCGATGCCAAGATGGCGATGTTTCAGCACCATGTGCAGTCGTCCGCAGACGACGACAGCGACTGGACGAGCTACGTGAACGGCTTGCAGACGCGCATCTACAAAGGCCCCGCAGATCGACGAGCGGCCGCGCCCGAGTGAAGCGCGCGGCCCGCTGGCGGAGACGCGGGCTACTCGTAACGAAGGGCGTCAACCGGATTATTGCGACTTGCGATCCATGCGGGGTAGATGCCGCTAATCACGCCGACGACCGTCGAAACGGACAGCGCCGCGACGATCACGCCGGTGGTGATCTCGGTGATGAACATGCCCTGCAGCGTCTTGTCGATCAAGTCTGACATCATCCACCCGACCAGCAAACCGAACAGACCGCCGAGCAGGCTGATGATGAGCGCCTCGGCGAGGAATTGCAGCAGGATGTCGCTGCGACGCGCCCCCACCGCCATCCGCACCCCGATCTCGCGTGTGCGCTCCGTCACCGACACGAGCATGATGTTCATGATGCCGATCCCGCCGACCACGAGACTGATTCCGGCGATGCTGTAAAACACCACGCGAAAGATCAGCGCCGCCGAGTTGATGTTGTTGAGCGCTTCCTGCTGGTTCAGGATGCGAAAGTCATCCTTCTCACCGACACGAATGTTGTGCTCGCGGCGCAGGATGGTGGCGATCGTCTTCTCGAGCTCGTTGAGATCAACTCCTTCGGCGCCCTGCACGACGAGCTGATCAACAAACTTGCGGTTGAAAAAACGCTTCAGCGCCGCCTTGATCGGTATGTAAACGGCCTCATCCGCATTCATGAAGCCGATGTTGCCGCGCTCCTCCATTACACCCAGCACGCGATACGTGTTTCCGCGAATCTTCACCGACTGCCCGACCGGCGCCATGCCGCCGAACAGATCACTCGCCACCGTGGCGCCCAACAAGACCACGCGGCTCATCGAGTCGGTCACGTCGGCACGGTTGAACAGCCGACCCTCCTGGGTCTCGAAGGCGTTGATGCGAAAGTAGCGGTCGTCCGTCGCGATGACCTGATAGTCTTTCGACTTCGAGAAATTGCGCACCGTCGCCGAACCGCGCGCCACAGCCGCAACTTCATCCACCTGGTCGCCCAACTCGCGCAGCAAGACGTCGCCGTCGGCGGGCACGAGGGTCTGCGCAATGCCGACCACCCGCCCTTGCACTTGCGCGGCTTCCGGCACGACCGTCAGCAGATTGGAGCCCAGCGACTTGAAGTCGCTCAAGATCTTGTTCGAGGCCCCCTCCAGAATCGACATGCTCGCGGTCACGCTCGCCACACCGATCAGCACCCCCATGGTCGCCAGCAGCGAACGCAGGAAGTGATTGTTCAGGCTGCGCATCGCCGTCACGAATAGCCGCGGATAAAACAGCACCGCGTTCTCCTACCAGCGCCGGCCCCGGTTCAGTCGAGTTGGCGACGTCCACCAGAGGCGAGCAGTAAACCACACAGACCGACCACACTGACAAATCCCAATCCACCGCACGGCCCAATCAGCGGAACCTGCGCGTTTTGTTGCGCGGCCAGCGGCGATCCCTGCGGATCCTCCCGCTCCTGCACCATCGCCGCCTCGAGCTTCTCGCCGGCCGTCAGCGACTGGGTAATTGCGACGATGTCCGCGATCTGCTCGATCGGTGTGCCGATGATCCCCGCGACCGCCGCACCGTCGGGTCGCGTCGCGCCGCGAACGCGCAGCTCGGTCGTGAGTTCGAACGGCTCCCCAACCACCGCGTCGTAGGTGTAGTCGAACTGCTGATTGGGGATTGAAACGAAGCTGACCGCTCCGAACTCGTCCAAGAGCGTTGGCAGGTTGAGCGCGAGCACCTGGTTCGGCGGGATGTCCCCGATCGCGTTCACCGTCACCACGCCGCCGATGCCGCCACGCAGCGCCAGCGCACCCGAGAAGACCGTCTGCGATCCCGTTGCAGTCGTCTGAATCACGTCGATCTCGAGATCGATGTCGGCCCCGGTCAGATCCCCCGCACCCTCTTCGCCGACGATCGCAAATACCGCGTCAACGAACCACGTGCCGATAAACGTTCGTTCGACGCCGTTGGCGACTCCGAGTTCTTCAGACGTAAACGTGATCGAACGTGACTCGCGCAGCAGGGCGTTGATCTCATGCGATGTGGCCTCGGAGATGCTGCTGGCCGCGAAATTCAATGCGAATTCTTCCGGGTTGGGTTGATCGAGCAGCGTCGGATCGGCGAACTGCGCCGCGACCGCCGCCGCCGCGAGTTCTTCCGAATCGATGAGCACCGCCACCGGCTGCAGCGGCAAGTTGCTGGTGTCTTCGGGGAACGCGAGCGCCTCGCGATCCGTCGCGCCCGATGCGCCGTCAATCCGCTCGACGACCTCAACTTCTGCGGACCCGGAAAACGCCGTCACGGCCGCCGGTGCTGGCGTCACCAACGGAATCAGGAGTATGGTCAGCATCGAGCGTGAATTCATGCGAACTGGCTCCCTGGGCTGCATCGGTCGATCGGCGGGGTGACGCACCTGGCCGCACCCGCGAGAGGATAACGCGCGGAACGCTCCTCAGCATCGCGGAATGTGACCACGATAGGCTCTCCGCAAGTGGGTAGCGGCCGGACTGACAATCTCTGACATGTTTCCAACAGACGCGAGCATTCGACGATGACCGAACCCACCGACCTGCCCATCTCGTCCGCGCTGGTTGGATCCAACGTCCGCAGCGCGACCCGGCCGGAATGGGGCGTCGGGCGGGTCGAGCGGGTCGATGAGGTGCGCGAGGCCGGCGGCTTGAAACATCGCGTGGTCGTACAGTTTCAGGTCGTTGGGCGCAAGACGCTGCTGGCGCCTCCGGCGCGCCTGGCCGCCCCGACCGATTCACCCGTCCGCGAAGCCGGCTGGCTGGACAAGCTCGGCGGCCGCACACTCGACGACGTGTTGACCAAGATTCCCGCCGAGATCGCGAACACGCTCGGAACGCCGCGCGCTAAGCTTGCCGCGGCCGTACCGCTGTACTGGTACGACCCGGACGAGGGCAAGTCGCTGGTGACCTGGGCGACGCGTCAGTCGGACGCGCCCGACCCGCTGTCACTCTGGACGCGCGACGAGTTGCGCACTGCGTTCGACAGATTCGCCAGCGACCGCGACGCGTTCGTCAGGGGGCAGGCCGCATTGCTGCGACAGAAAGAGGGCGCCGAGGCGCTTCGAGCGTGGCTAGCCGAGCTTCCGTCGGCAACGCGCGAGCGCGTGGAAGCGGCGCTGCGGCGCGTCATCTGACCAACCACGCCGCGGCGAACGTCGCAACTTTTTCATTGACGCTGTCTGGCGCGATCGCTACAAGCGTTCGCTTTGCCCACAGGGCGATGCACCGGCGCACGGTGAGACGTTTGCGTCAGGTGCAAACGCGAGGGCGTTTCCAGGAGGTTGGACATGGATGGCGCGCTGATTGGCGGCGGTCTGCTCGCGCATGACAGCAGCTCGCAGCTCAATCTGAACATCGTATGGACGCTGGTCGCGGCGACCCTCGTGTTCTTGATGCAGGCCGGCTTCGCGCTGGTCGAAACCGGGTTCACCCGCGCCAAGAACGCGGTGAACATCATCATGAAGAACCTGCTCGATTTCTCCGTCGGCTCAATCGCCTTCTTCCTGGTCGGCTTCGGATTGATGTTCGGCGCCACCACAACCGGCTGGTTCGGAACAACGCTCTTCGCCCCCAGCGACGTCCCCGGCGACCTCGGGTTCACCTTTCTCATCTTCCAAACGGTCTTCGCCGCGACCGCCGCCACCATCGTCTCGGGCGCGATGGCGGAGCGCACCAAGTTCACGTCTTACCTGGTCTACAGCGCCTTCATCACGCTGCTGATCTACCCAGTCTTCGGTTCATGGGCCTGGGGCGGATTGCTCGACGGCGGCGGCTGGCTCGAGAACCTCGGCGGCGGCGAAGACGGCGCCTTCCTGCAGCCCTTCTACGACTTCGCCGGCTCGACCGTCGTGCACTCGGTCGGCGGCTGGCTGGCGCTCGCGGGCGCGTTGGTCTGTGGACCGCGGCTTGGGAAGTATGTACAGGGTCAGGCCCGCGCCATTCCCGGTCATAACATCCCCCTCGCCGCGCTCGGCGTCTTCATCCTCTGGTTCGGGTGGTTCGGCTTCAACGCCGGCAGCACGACCACCGGCGGCGCCAGCATCGGCTACATCGCGGTCACGACCAATCTGTCCGCCTCCGCCGGCGCGATCTTCGCGATGATCGCCATCTGGATCATCGACAAAACTCCCGACGCCTCGATGGCGCTGAACGGCGCGCTCGCGGGTCTGGTCGGCATTACCGCGGGCTGCGACGCGGTCTCCCCGCTCGGTGCGCTCGCGATCGGCGCCGTTGCGGGTCTACTCGTCGTCGTCGCCGTGCTATTCATCGACACCGTGCTCAAGATCGACGACCCCGTGGGCGCCGTCAGCGTGCACGGCGTGTGCGGCGCCTGGGGAACCCTCGCCGTCGGGCTGTTCAGCACCTCGAACGGCGTGTTCTACGGCGGCGGCTTCGGCCAGCTCGCGAGTCAGGCCATCGGCGTCGGCGCGGCCTTCATCTGGGCGTTCGGTCTGGGGCTGATTCTCTTCGGCCTGATCCGCCTGACTATCGGCCTGCGCGTCTCACCTGACGAAGAACGCCGCGGGCTCGACATCGGCGAGCATGGCATGGAGGCGTATAGCGGCTTCCAGGTGTTTGTGACGGAATAGCCGGGAGAGCAGACCATGAAACTCATCGTCGCCTACATCCAGCCTGAACGCCTTAATGACGTAAAGCAGTCGCTCTATCGACGCGAGGTCTACAAGATGTCCGTCACCAACGCGCTTGGCTGCGGTCAGCAAGGCGGCTACGACGAGCACTATCGCGGCGTGCGCATCGAGGTGACGCTGCTCAAGAAAGTGCGCATCGAACTGGCCGTGAATGACGATTTCGTCGAGCCCACCGTCAAGGCGATCATCGAAGGCGCCAAAACCGGCAACATCGGAGACGGCAAGATCTTCGTGCTGCCGCTCGAACAATGCATCCGCATTCGCACCGAGGAGAGCGGCAACGACGCGATCGGTTAGGCCGATCGCAGCCCGGCCGGATCGAACCGGCTCTCCAGCGCCGCGACGTCGTCGATTGCCGCGGCGAATTGCTGCGCCCCGGCGTCGTCCACGAGCAGACTGCCTAGTTGGTCAACATCGCCAAACTCCGCCAGGCGGGCCAGCGTGTCGTTCAGCAGTGTTCGCCACGTCGCCGCTTGTGCACTTCGCGTCGAATCGCTCAGCGTATCTTCGAGTCCTGCCAACCATTCCGCGCTCACCTGTCGGGCCCCTACAAACTCGGCGACCGCCGGCGCGAGTCCGCTTCGCGGCTGCGGACTCGCCGGATCGAGACACGCGCGCCACGCCCGGTATCCGGCCGCACCGTGCAACACCCCCGCACTCGCGTCGCTTGCGCCGAACCAGTGCGCCCGCGCACGCAACGCATGTTCGAGCAGCGTATCCGGCGTGAGCGGCGCGGGCTGAGGATCCGCGGTTTCGACGATGTACACCTGCCACGCCGGCGTCACCAGCGGCTGTGATTCCCCCGCGCCCCCGGGGCGGTATCCGAGCAGGTGGCCGTCGCGCTCCTCAGTGACCAGGCCCCACGCCAAACCCTGCGCGTCTGGCCAGCCGCGCCACACCAACGCGACCTGACCCGCCGCGAGCGCCGCCCGGATGAGCGGCGCGTAGCTGTCGTGGAAGTGCTGCTCAAACTCGCGCGACGCCTGCAATCCGGCCGCCGCACTCGGCGGATGCAGCTCACGTAGGCGCAGGCCGTACAGGCGCGCGGTCGCGGGGAGGAAGAGGTCGCGTCCGAAACAACCCCACGTCGCCGGGTCGATCGTCAGATCAACCGCCGGGGGCGCACTCCCCGTCCGCGGCGCCGCGGGGGCGACCGGGGAGTTCGCCACTCCCAACGTCGCAACCAACTCAGCATATGGAGTCGGGCGCTCGGTTGCGGAGAGAACACTGCGGAGCGCCACCGCCAACGACTGTTGCTCGTCTGCGTCGGAGATCCAAGCCAGGCGTGCTCGAATGCTCATGACTGACGAGGGTACCCGCGAGCGGAGGGCGCGGCGAACGGGATGCTCACGTTCGGCTAGCCCCCCGATTCGATAAGCAGTCCGTCATAAGCCATCCGCACGCCCGACGGCAGCTCAGCCTCGACTTCCGCGTGACCCAGTTCGTGGGCGATGTGGGTGAGAAACGTGCGGCGAGCGCCGATGCGCTCCGCCTCGACCAACGCCTGCTCGAGGTTGAAGTGCGTGGGGTGTGGTCGCCGGCGAAGTGCATCGATCACCAGCACGTCCAAGTCGCGCAGTCGCTCGCGGGTCGCATCGGGGATGAAACTGCAGTCGGGCAGATAGGCAATGCCGCCGACGCGCAGCCCGAGCACCGGCGTCTCGCCGTGCAGGTACGCAAGCGGCGTGACCTGACAACCGGCGACGTCAAAATCATCGGTGACGACCATCGGCGTGAGCCGCGGCTTGTGGCTCGGGTAGTTGGGGTTGTCGACGAATGCGTAGGTGAACATCCGCTGGAGGCGGTCGAGCGTCTCAGCCGAGCCGTACACCGGCAGATCGCGACCGAGCACCGCGTTGAAACGCCGAAGGTCGTCGAGCCCGACGACGTGGTCTGCGTGGCCGTGCGTATAAAAGACCGCATCGACACGGTCCACGTCGTTGGCGAGACACTGCAGGCGCAGCTCGGGGGCGGTATCGACCAGCAGGGCGCCGCCGGTCCAACTGAACACCACACTGCAACGCGTGCGCCGGTCGCGCGGATCGCTCGACGTGCACACCGGACACGTACACGCGATCATCGGCACGCCATGCGACGTGCCCGAGCCGAGGATAGTGAGTTTCAGGCGCATGAAGATCGGCTGGTGCGACGAGTCACGGCGGGCGTCAATTCGGTAGGAAGAGTCGCAAGCGTCCGCGCGCGTTGCCGAGGTCGCCCTCGGTCGACTCAAACTGCAGCCGAACCCAGGCGCGATCGATGGGCTCGGTGATGTAGCGCGTGTCGGTGAAGCACGAGCAGAACGCGCCGACATCGCACGAGCACCAGTCGAGCCCGTTCTGAATCACCGAGTCGAGCCCGTCGAGTCGGCGGGCGCGGGCGTACACCATACCAGTCGTGCTTGGCGACGAGTCGAACTCGACCAATGGGGCCCGAATGACTGAGTACATGTTGATGCCCGGGTAGAAGTAGTCTCGCTCCTGATCCAAGTCGATCGTCTGACCGGAAGTCTCGAAGCGATACTCGTATACGCCGCCGGGCGTTTCCAACGCCGACGTCAATAGCCGCAGTCCGCCCCACACATCGTCGTCGATTGGATCGTTGTCATGCACCACTTCGACCGCCACCCGGATTTCGTAAGGCGGCGTCAGGCGGTACCGCACCAACGGGACCGACGTGTCGTTCATGATCGTGGCCCCGTAATCGCCCAAGCCGTACGGCAGGTAGAGATCCTCGGTCAGCCACTTCTCCAGCCGCGGCGGATTGAACTCGTACACGAACTCCTCCGCATGCACCCGTCGGGTCGTTCCGGCGGCGCCAAGCAGCGGCTCGCGATAGACGGTGATCTCGGCGGGGCGCTCGGCGTCGGTCAGCCACGTGATCGGAGCGGGGTTGGCGCCGGCGGTTTGATGGAGCAAACGCGACGCGATGCTGAGTCGCGCGCCCGCTGAGAGATCAAAGATCAGCCAGCAGCCGAGTGATGCGTCGTAAGGCAAATCGCGCCAGTCGGCATCGAGGAAATGAGTGTCACGGCGTTCCGGCGAAGCGGGTGGCAGAACAAGATCAGGACCGACGGCGAATTCGGGTCGGAAAGCGCCGGTTGGGGTGAGCATGCCGCCGATGTTCCACACGGACGGAATCGTCGCGCTCGCGCCGGCCAATGCGTTGGTCGTGTTCGTCAAGGCTGTGCTGCAGGTCGCCCAAATCTGCGTGCGCTGATTGCGCGGCGCGTGGTTGCGATAGCCGGGGACAAACACCATGACGCTGACTGCTTCGTTCACCGGCGCATCGAACGTCACGCCGACCGCGAGTTGAGACTCCAGCACGTCGCCCGGCCGTTCGTAGCGTGCGGCGACGCGCAGCTCACAACTGCCCAGGGACTGAAGGTCCGCAACCGACTCACTATAAAACGCCCCGGCATCCGCGTCGGGCGGCAGCGGCGCCGCGTGGACGCGGATCAAGCCGGAATCGTGGCCGCGAACGTAGAGATAGCCCGCGAACGCACCTTCCCACTTCCCGGGCGCGTCGGCGCCGGCGGCCGAAACGGCTGCGAGCGCAATCGAGACCAATATCGCACGAGACGAAGCGTGCATTGCGACTCCAGGAGCAGCAGCACGCGCTCTGGCGCCGCGTTCACGCTACCGCAAAACCACACTCACTTCGGCTGCACGCATACTCGCTTCCCACCCTCCTGAGGTGCGTGCCCGGAGCGTCCGAGTATCCAAAGGCCACGCACATAAATCAATCGTCATCCCCCGGAGTTAACGGAATCCGCATATTTGTAACTTGCACGTGCGACAGCAGCCACGCGTCGCTCAGACGCTCGAACATCAGCGTCGCGTAAGCGCGGGTCACGCCCGCGGCCGACGGATCGGTCAACGCCGCCCGGACCGTGCACGCCGCCCCGTGCGCCAACACCTGATCGACCCGCACCCGATGCTTCGCGGCTTGAGCGCGCAGCCACGTGATGATCTCGGCACGGTCTTCGCGGAGTGACCCATCGCCGTCGATCATCGCGACGCGCGGCGCGACATAGACAGCCGGCGTCGTGGAGCTTCCGGCCAGCGATTCATCCGACTCATCCCCCCACGCGTTCTCATTGAACAACCGCATGGCGATACGCCGTACGTCGCGTTTGGCGTGCTCATCGTCTTTGAACGCCTGTCGAACGCCCTCGAGCCGGACGACCGCGATTTGCCGCCACCCCTCGGAGGTCCGGCCATAGATGTTGAAGAATGGCGCCTCGATGCGTTCTCCGGACGAGGTGGTGGTGACGTTCGCGCCCAACTGATACGCGAGCGGTCCATCCGCATGCACGCTCCAACTCTCGAACGCGTACTCGGGTCGTCCGGGTCGGCGCACCTCCCGATCGAAGCTCTGCACAAAGCGGCTCTTGTCGAGAATCATCACTTCGTCACGATTGCTGGGACGTCGGATGATGTAGGCGTAGCTCTCATCCGCGAGCACGCCTGCGATCATCCCCGCTCCCTCGGGGGTCCGCCACGCTTGATTGATCGTCTCGACAATCGCCGCGACCCCTTCCTCGCCGCTGACGTCCGCCTCCGGATTCTGGGGGATCGCGTCGCGCACCATCTGCGCGCTCGCGATCGGAGCGCCCCACACCGCCATCAGGCTCAAGCATGACCAGCAGCCAGCCAGCATTCGACAACGCGTCAGTATCATCCGATTCTCCTCGGGGATCCTTCGTGGTGCGCACTTGTTGACTCATCGTCTCGCCGCATAATAGATCGGTCCTCCAGCACGGGCATTGCTGGGCAAGGAAGCGCCGCCATGCTCAAACAGCACAATCAACTCATGCTGGCCTTGTTCGTGGTCGCCGACGCGCTGGCGATCACCGGCGCGTGGCTGCTCAGTTACTGGCTGCGATTCTCGCACCTCCCGGTCGACCCCGCCAAGGGCGTCCCGCCTTTGTCGGCGTACCTCGTGCTGCTGCCCGTGGTTGTCGCCGTCCACCTGATCACGTTCTGGCGTGTCGGCCTTTACGCGCCGCGGCGTGTGAACGCACTCTGGGTCGAGGCCCGCGACGTCATGAAAGCGTTCGTCGTGGTCATCGTCGCGGTGATCGTGATCGACTATTTCCAACCCCAGGCGCACAAGACGTCGCGCGGGTTCCTGCTTACCTACGCCCTGATCGGCGCCGTCGGCTTTCTGCTGTTTCGCATCAGCGCCCGACTCTTGCTCCGGCTCTTGCGCTCGCGCGGTTACAACCAACGCATCGCCGCCGTGCTCGGCTCCGGCCGCAACGCGCAGCGCTTGATGCAGGCCCTCCACCGCAACACTTGGACCGGCCTGCGCGTGGCCTACTTCGTTGACGACCGCCCTGCCGCCAAACCCGGAGCGCTCCGCGGCGTACCGGTCTATGGCCCCCTGACCGACGTCGGCCGTCTATTGACGCGCTATCCGGTCGACGCGGTGTTCGTCGCGCTGCCGGCGGAGCAGGCGCATCGCACCAACGAGTTACTTGCACAACTCGACCAGACCGCACTCGACGTGCGGATCGCGCCGGAACTGGACCCGCTCTACGCCATGCGCCCGACGGTGAGCGAACTCGAAGGCGTCCCGATTCTGTCGCTGCGCCAGAGCCCGCTCGAGGGCTGGAATGCGATTGCGAAGCGCGGGTTCGACGTCATCGTCGGCGTCGCGGCGACGCTGGTCGCCGCCGGACCGATGCTGCTCATCGCCGTGCTGATCAAGCTCACGAGTCGCGGTCCGGTCTTCTATCTGCAGGACCGCGTCGGGTTCGACGGCCGGCGCTTTAAGCTGGTCAAGTTCCGCACGATGCACGTCGACGCCGAACGCCGCACGGGCGCCGTCTGGGCGCGAACCAACGATGATCGACGCACCTCGCTCGGGCGGTTCCTGCGCCGCACCAGCCTCGATGAGTTGCCCAACCTGTTCAACGTGCTGGCCGGCCACATGTCGCTGGTCGGCCCGCGCCCGGAGCGTCCGGAACTGATTCGGACGTTGAGCGGTCAGGCGCCCAAGTACCTGTTGCGTCATAAGATCAAGGCGGGAATGACAGGCTACGCACAGGTGCGCGGCCACCGCGGCCAGATGGCGACGCTGCGCAAGCGGCTGCAACACGACCTGTACTACATTCGCCACTGGAGTCTGGCGCTCGACGTCCGTATCCTGTTGCAAACAGTGGTCGGGGTCTGGTTCAGTCGACACGAAACCTAGTCCGCCGCGAACCGATCGATCGTGAGGTGCAGCAATGAAACTCCCGGCCGTGAACGAACCGCAGCGCTACGCCGGCCTGTACGTGGTGGATTTCGGCGACGCAACCGAAGTCGGCTATACCGCGCAGCAGGTGGCCGAGGTGTTCGAGAGCGAGCAGCATCACGCCGCGCAGGCGTACCGGATCGAACGCGTATCCCCGGACGGCGCTTTCGAACTGCGCGGCGTCAGTCGAGTGCAGTTTACGCTCGAGAGCGGCATGCTGTTTCACCGTCGCGACGCCGCCGCAGCCCAGGCCGATTTTGAGGCCCTGTGCGACTATGCCGCGGCCGAAGCGCCTCCCTGCCGAGCGTACGTGCAGTTGTCGCAATTCGACGACCATCCGCCAGCCGGCGACTACGTCGTCGCGCTCGTTTACCCCGCCGAGTTCGAGCACGACGTCAGCCAGTGGCTGCTGGCGGCGAACTATGCTGGCGGCGACACGGTGACGGGCGGCGCAAGCACGGTGACCGGCTATCTCGAGTGCAGCAAACAAATCCTGCGCAGGCAGCAGTTTCACGCCCTGGCGCAAAGCGGCGACCAGGCCGACACGTCTGACGCCCGCGTCGGTTAGCGCACGGTCACACTCTCCGTCGCGACGGCGCCCTGCCCATGGCTCTCGCATCAGCAGGCCAGGGTGTTCTGACGCGTCAAACGAAACGAGACCGTTGCTACGCGTCACAGCAAGTCGATCGGATCGACGTCGACCGACACACGCACGCCGCCGGGTCGCAACACGTGCTGACTGCGGGCCTCCATCAGCAGTCGCTGCATCAGGCCATTGCGCGGGCCGCGCAGGAGCACCTCAAACCGCCAGCGATCGCGAACTTGCGCGACGGTGCACGGGCGGGCGTCATCCACGGTGAGGTCCGGATGCAGCGCCGCCGCCCGCGGTCGCAGCGCCGTGGCCACCGCTTCCGCCGCCGAACGCGCTTTGCCGGGTGACACGTCCGACACCACGAGCCGCGCCCATCGCGCAAAAGGCGGCTGACGCAGCCGCTCGCGCTCGTCGAGCGTCCGCTGCGCAAACGCTGCGTAATCTCCCGCCAAGGCCAGTTGCAAGACCGGCTCTTCGGGATGATCGGCCTGGATGATCGCCTCCGCCTCGTCACCGGTCCGCCCGGCGCGGCCGATCACCTGCACCAGCAACTGAAACACGCGCTCCACGCCGCGAAAGTCCGGCAGCCAGAGCGCGGCGTCAGCGTCGATGACGCCCACCAACCGCACGCCCGGGAAGTCGAGCCCTTTCGCGATCATCTGTGTGCCGAGCAGAATGTCGGCTTCGCGGGCGGCGAACGCGGCGAGCGCGCGCTCGTAGTCGCCCCGGCGGCGCATCGTGTCGCTGTCGAGCCGGAGAATGCGGGCATCGGGAAACTGGCCGCGCAGCGCGGCTTCGAGCGACTGCACTCCCCAGCCGACGCGTTCGAGCCGGCCGCCGCAAACACTGTCGGGACAATCGCGCCGCAACGGGGCCTTGCGTCCGCATCGGTGGCAGCGGAGATGCGGTTCACCGCCGAGATCGTGAAACGCGAGACGCGTATCGCAGCGGTCGCAGGTTGGGATGAGCCCGCAGCGCGGGCAGCGCAAGGCGCTGGCCGCTCCCCGGCGATTGTGGAGCAGCACCGCCTGCGCACCGTCGCGCAAGGCCGACCGCAGTGCGCCGCCCAGCGTCTCGCTCAGCAATCGCCCACCCCCGTCTGCTTGTGTTGATGCGAACCGCACGATGGGGCGAGTCTTGCGCCAGGGATCCAGCTCCAGACGCGTCGCGTGGGGCAGATGCGTACTGTTCCACCATGTCTCGACCGCCGGCGTCGCGGACCCAAGCACGACCGGCACAGCGAGCAAGCTGCCGCGTTTCAGCGCCACATCGCGCGCGTGGAAGTACGGCGCCGCAAGGTTCTTGAGGCTCGGCTCCTGCTCTTCGTCGACGATCAGCAAACCGAGCCGCGGCGCTGGCGCGAACACCGCCGACCGCGTGCCGACGATCACGTCGACCTCGCCGGCCGCGATCCGCCACAGCGCATCCGCCCGTTGCCGCGCGGTGAGTTGACTGTGCAACACGGCGACGCGGCCGAAGCGGGCCGCGATGCGCTGCACCATTTGCGTGGCGAGCGCAATTTCGGGCGCCACGAGTATCGCCTGGCGCCCGTCGCCGACGACGCGCCGCATCGCACGCACGTAGACCTCGGTCTTCCCGCTGCCCGGCGGCCCGTACAAGAGAAACGCGTTGAATTGCGTCGCCGCGCCGATGCGATCGATCGCATGCTGCTGCGAACGGGTCAAGTGGTAATCGTCTTCCGGCGCTGCTGGCGGCGACACGGCGGCCAGCGGCGGCCGACGCTGCTGCTCGACGATCAGTTCACGCCGCACCAGCGTTCGCAGCGTGGCGGTGGAAACGCCCGTGGCGCGCAGCACGTCGCTCCTCGGCGACGGCCCCGCGCGCAGGTGATCGAGCACCGCTCGCTGCCCGGCCGACAAGCGACGTCCGGGTTCGACGCCGAGGGACAACCAGACTTCGGTCTGTGGCGCCGGGCAATCCCATGGGACCGCCGCGCCGAGTGCTTTTGCGGGCGGGGCGTGATAATAGCGGGCGGTCCAGAGCGCAAGCTCGATGACATGCTTGTCAAGCAACGTCGGCCCGCTAGCGACGTCGAGAATGGGTCTGGCGGCCGCCTGCCACGGACGTTGGGCGATAGCGACGCAAACCGCTTCGACGGGCGTGTCGCCGCGTCGCGGGGGAACGTGCACGCGTCGGCCGACGTCGACGGCGTTCACGAGTTGGGGTGGAATCGCGAACGAATGTAGATCCCACGATCCGGTCCGCAGGACGACCGTCGCGATGCGTTGCTCCGCATGCGGCGTTTCGGTCGGGAGCAACCAGAGTTGTTTTGTCGGACGCTGGGGCCCGGGCTTGTTGGTCATTGCGCCAGCACCACTTGTCGAGGGTCGGGCGTGGTGCGAGGGGTTCGGCTGATTATCAGCACTCGCAGCATGAGAACGCGGAAAACGATGACCGGGTGCACCCTGTCTGGCAAGACGACGATGGTAGAGTCGTATGCAATCGCAGATGCCCGGCAATGAACCATCGTCCGAAGTGGCGACGTCGCGCTCCGTTTCAGCGGAGCGCTGCATCGTGATCGCGGAAGACGATTTGGCCGTGCAGCGACTGATCACGCACCACGTCTCGCAAGCCGGCTTCCTGGTCTATCCGTGTGCGGACGGCTTGGCGGCGCTCAACCGACTGCAGGAGTTGGGCGAGGGCATGCTGTTGGCTGATTGGGAAATGCCCGGGATGGACGGCTTGGCGCTCTGCCGCGCCGTGCGCGAGTTGGAGGAAATGCAGGCGTTGCGTCCGACGCACATTATCCTGCTTACCGGACACACCAACGTTGAACGGTTGGTCGAGGCTTTCGAGGCGGGCGCCAACGACTATATGACCAAGCCGTACCACAAGCTCGAGCTGCTCGCCCGACTGCATGCCGGAGAGCGCATGCAACGGATGATGCGCGAACTGCTGCAGCAGCGGATCGAGACGCACCGTGCCAGCGCCAGCCTGTTCATGCTGAACCAGCGCCTCGAACGGTTGGCGTCGACCGATACGCTGACCGGTCTCAGCAACCGCCGAGCTGTCTTCGAGCGCTTCGAACAGATGTGGGAGTATTCGCGCCGGAACAACGCCGCGCTTGGCTGCCTCATGCTCGACGTCGACCGCTTCAAGAGCGTCAACGACACTTACGGGCATCAGGCCGGCGACGCCGTGCTCGCGACGGTCGCGAAGGTCTTGCGAAAAAGCTTGCGCTCGTACGATGTCTGCGGGCGATTTGGCGGGGAAGAGTTCATCGTGATCTGCCCCGACGTCACCCGCGCGTCGCTCCAACTGCTTGGCGAACGCATTCGCGAGGCCGTGGCGAAGCAGAGTATTCATCACGCCCCACACACGCTGCGCGTCACCATCAGTGTCGGCGGGGCCTACCGGCTCGACAGCCACGGAAACCCCGACGCGCTCACGGCGGATGCCGACGCCCAGCTCTATCACGCGAAAGAAACTGGCCGCAATCGTGTCTGCATTGCAGGTCTCGCGGCCGGGATGGCCCCGTCGCCCGCCGCTAACCAACCCGTCGAGCACAGCGTCACTGACTGACAGCGCTCGCGCCGCAGCGACAACTCACGCCGCCCCCGACGCCCGCGACCAGCGATCCGCGTACGCGACCGCCGCGGCGATCGTCTGCGTATGGATCTCGACGGTTTCTTCGATGTTCGGGCAATAGCCGCCGCCCATGACGACCGCCACCGGCAGCCCGATCCGTCCGCACAGGTCAAACACGATCGCGTCGCGCGTCGCGAGGCCGACCTGCGTCGCTGCGAGCTTGCCGAGCCGATCGCCTTCGTACGGGTCGGCCCCGGCGACATAGACCGCCAGATCTGCTGCGGCGCGTTCCAGCGCGTAGCGCACGCCGCGGTTCACGGCTTCGAGGAAGAGGTCGTCATCGGCGCCATCGGGCAGCGCAATGTCGAGATCGCTGCTCGATTTGCGGAACGGAAAGTTCTTTTCGCCATGGACCGACAATGTGAAGACGCTGTCGTCATCCATGAAGATGTCGGCCGTGCCGTTGCCCTGATGCACGTCAAGATCGAGCACCACCGCGCGTCGGATGCGACCCCGCGCCTGCAGGTCGCGGAGCGACACCGCAGCGTCGTTGAACACGCAAAAGCCCATGCCTGCGTCGCGCGTGGCGTGATGCGTTCCACCAGCCAGGTTCGCCGCCGCCCCGTCGCTCAAAGCGGCTTCGCACGCGGCCAGCGTCGCACCGGTGGAGCGCCGCGAGCGCTCCACCATCTCGAGCGACCACGGGAAACCAATGCGTCGCACTTCGGCCGGCGCCAGCGTCCCTGTCGTCACCCGCTCGATGTAGTCGCGGCAATGGGCGCGGAGCAGTTGCTCATCACTCGCGGCCGGCGGAACCCGCAACGCGCTCGGCTTCACCAGCCCGAGCGACAAGACGCGCTGCCGCAACAACGCGTACTTGCTCATCGGAAAGCGGTGATTCGCCGGAAGCGGCAGCACAAACGTGTCGCAGTAATAGGCGTTCACGCCTCGAGCGTCTCCATCGGCAGACGAATGGCCCGGACTCGATTGAGTGTAGCGCACCGCGACGTCACGGATGTCGCTATCATCGCGAACGATGGCGAACTGGTCAGAACTCACGCGACAGCTCGTCCGCGACGCAGTGCAGGAAGACCTCGGCGAACGCGGCGACATCACGGCGGCACTCCTGCAATACCCGCAGCGACGCGTCATCGCACGTCTGACCGCCAGGGCGCCCGGCGTGTTCGGCGGCGCAACCCTGGCGCCGGAAATCTGCAGCGTCTTTGCACAGCAACTGGGCGCCGATCTGAGCTTCGACGCACAGATCGACGACGGCGCCCGCGTGGCAGCCGGCGCCGTGTGCGCCACGGTCAGCGGACCAGTCGCCGCGGTGCTCACGCTCGAGCGGACCCTGCTGAACTTCCTGACCCGGCTCAGCGGCGTCGCGACGCAGACGCGCCTGCACGTCGACGCCGCCCAGGCCGCGAATCCAGCCGTCCAAGTGCTCGATACCCGCAAAACCCTCCCCGGTTGGCGCGAACTCGACAAATACGCCGTTCGTCTCGGCGGCGGCGTGAATCACCGACTGGGACTCTTCGACGCCGTCCTGATCAAAGACAATCACCTGGCCGGCGTCAGCACGTCGCAACTGGCGGAAACCATCGAGCGCTTGATCGATCGCGTCCATGGGCCCGTGGCGTTCGTCGCGGTCGAGGTCGACACGCTCGCACAACTCGCCGAAGTCGCCCGCGTGCCCCGCGTCGGCATCGTGTTGCTCGACAACTTCACGCGCGACGACATGCGCTCGGCAGTTGCGCAACGCGACGATCTCAGACGCGAGTCGAAGCTGCTCTTGGAAGTCAGCGGCGGCGTGCGACTCGACAATATCGGAGCCATCGCAGCCACCGGCGTCGACCGGATCTCCGTCGGCGCCCTCACCCATTCCGCCCCGGCGCTCGACCTGGCGCTGGACATGTAGCCCCGGTTTTCTAACACTGTGGTGCTCGACCGCGGTGTCCACCCCCATGTGCGCGAGTTGCTGAATGCAAGACGTATCATTGCTCCTGCAGGCGCTGCCCTACATCCGGCTCTTCCGCGACAAGCTCTTTGTCGTGAAGTTCGGCGGCGAACTGCTGCAAGATCACGAACACCTCGACGCCATCGCCAGCGACCTGACGCTGCTCTCAATGGTCGGAATCCGACTCGTCGTCGTGCACGGCGGCGGACCGCAGGCTAACCAGCTCAGCGAAAGTCTCGGCTTCAAGCCGGAACTCATCGGCGGGAGACGCGTGACCGATGCCGCGGCGCTCGAGGTCGCCAAGATGGTCTTCGCCGGCAAGATCAACACCGAGATCATCAGCGCCCTGCAAAAGCACGGCGGCCGCGCCGTGGGGCTGACCGGCGTCGATGCGGGGTTGGTGCGCGCGCACCGACGGCCGGTCACCAAGGTCGTCGAAGATGGACAAGAGCGCGAGATCGACTTCGGCTATGTCGGCGACGTCGACGAGATTGATCCGCAGGTCTGTCATGACCTCGTGACGCGCGGCTTCATCCCGGTGGTCAGCTCGCTCGCGTCGGATGCGAAGGGCGAGATTCTCAACATCAACGCCGACACCGTCGCCGCCGAGATCGGCATGGCGATGCGGGCTGAAAAACTGATCGTGATGACCAGCGTGCCCGGCGTGTACAAAGACTTCTCGAAGAAGGGTGAGATCTTCTCCGTGCTGACCGCTTCCGAAGCGCATCGTCTGATTCGCGACGGCATCGCCGGAAAGGGCATGGCGCCGAAACTTACCGCATGTGCACGCGCGGCGCTCGGCGGCGTACACGAAGCACACATCATCAACGGCCTGACGCGTCACTCGCTCTTGCTCGAAACCTTCACGCAAGGCGGCGTGGGCACGATGGTCGTGCAATCGCGCGACGCCGTTGTCGCCCCAGATACAGCTGCCGAAACCCAACGATGAGTAGCCCCCTCGACTCCATCCCGCTCTTGCAGCGTCTGCTCGCTGCGAAGAGCTACTCCGGCGAGGAGCGCCTCGCAGCCGATGTCCTCGAAGCTGCACTGCGCGACACGCACGGCGGGTTCGACGTGCAGCGCATCGGCGACAACCTCGTCTGCACCAAAGGCTCCGGCGAACTCGGGCTGCTGTTCAACTCGCATCTCGACACGGTGCCCGCATCGCCGCGCTGGACGCGCGACCCGTGGTCGGCGGACATCGAAGAAGACAAACTCTTCGGACTCGGCGCCACCGACGCCAAAAGCTGCGTTGCAGCGATGGCGGCGGCCTTCGTCGCCGCGCCCGATCCCGGATCGGCCGGCCGCCTGATCTTCACCGCCACGACCGAAGAAGAAACCGGCGGCATGGGCAAGCCCAATGGCATGGAGACCACGTTGCCGATGCTCGGCAAGCTGGCGGCCGGCGTGATCGGCGAGCCCACCGCGCTCAACGTCTGCAACGGCCAGCGCGGCATGGTGCGGCTGGTGCTGCATGCCGAAGGGCGCGCCGGTCACGCGTCGCGCCCGTGGGAAGGCGAAAACGCCATCGAAAAGGCGGCTGAAGACATCGTGGCGCTGCGAGCGCTGGCGGCGACGCTCGGCGAAACACGACGCGATCCGCTGCTCGGCCCACCCACCATCCAACCGACGATGATGTCGGCGGGCACCGCGAAGAACGTCATTCCCGATTACGCTGAGATCACGCTCGACGCCCGCACCACACAAACCTGCGACAACCGCGCGATGATCGAGGCTATCAAGCAAGCGGTGCAGATCCGCGTCGAGGTGATCAGCGAGCGCTTCAAGCCCGTCGGCACGCCCGACACCGAGCCGATCATTCGCGCCGCGCGACACGCGCTGCCCGCCGCCGAACTGCGCGCCTTTGGCGGCGTGTCTGATCTCTACTTTCTCACGCAGACGCCGGACGGACCGACGCCGTGCTGCCTGATCGGTCCCGGAGACGGTCGGCAATCGCACCAACCCGACGAGTTTGTCTCGATCAGCAACGTCCGGAAGGCGGTCGACGCTTACACGACCATCGCGGCCTCGTTCTGGGAGCACCTCGGATGAGCGTGGCGGACAAGGATCCCGCGCTCAAGGCGATCCACGTCTCCATTCAGTTTGACCGCGCGCTCTGGCGTGAAGATCTCGCCGGCTCGCACGCGCATGTGGCGATGCTCGGCAAGCAAGGCGTGCTCGACCACGAAGAAGTCGCTGCGATCACGGCGGGGCTGAACCAGATTGCGAGCGAGATCGACGCGGGAACGTTCGTGTTCCGCGACGACGATGAGGACATTCATCTCAACATCGAGCGCCGGCTGCGCGAGATTGTCGGCGACGTGGGCGGGAAACTGCACACGGGCCGATCGCGCAATGACCAGGTCGCCACGGATATTCGCTTGTGGTGCCGTGCGCGGGCCGATGAATTGGTCGCCGATTGCGGTGCGCTGGCGGGCGTACTGCTGGATGTCGCGCAGCGCGAACTCGACGCCGACACCGTGCTGCCCATGTACACGCACCTGCAGCGCGCCCAACCCGTGTTGCTGGCGCACCACCTGCTCGCACATCTCGAAACGCTGGAGCGCGATCGCGACCGGTTGCTCGATGCGCGAACGCGTTTGAACGAGTGCCCGCTCGGAGCCGGCGCCGGGGCAGGTAGTGGCTTTGCCGTCGACCCCGCGCACAGCGCTGCGCTGCTCGGTTTCGACCGCGCGTGTCGCAACTCGCTCGACGCGGTCGCGGCGCGCGACTTCGCGGCGGAGCTGCTGAGCGTGTTGGCGCTGCTGATGACGCATCTCTCGCGGATCAGCGAGGAACTGATCTTGTGGACCGCACAGGAGTTCCGCTTCGCGACGCTCGACAACGCCACCACGACCGGCAGCTCGATCATGCCCCAGAAGCGCAACCCGGACGGCGCCGAACTGGTGCGCGGCAAGACGGGGCGCGTCATCGGACGGCTGACCGGCCTGCTCGCCACCATGAAGGCGCTGCCGCTGGCGTACAACAAAGACCTGCAAGAAGACAAGGAAGCGCTGTTTGACTCGGTCGAGACCGCGCGACTCGCTTTACGCGTCACGCGGGCCATGCTCGCGGGCGTGACGTTCGATCGCGATCGCACGCGGGCGGCGGTCGAGCAGGTCGACGGCTACGCCAACGCCACCGAACTGGCTGACTACCTTGCAGCACGCGGCGCGCCATTTCGCACGGCGCATGGGTTGGTGAAGGAGCTGGTCGACGAAGCGCGGGCCGCGGGGAAACGTCTCGAAGATCTCGGGCTGCAGCGGTTACAAGCCGCCTCGCCGCTGATTCAACCCGATGTCATGGATGCGCTCACCACCGAGGCGGCGATCGCCAGACGGGCAGCGTTGATGGGCACCGCCAAACCACAGGTGAGCGCCGCCCTGTTCGACGCTCGGCGCCGCTGGTCGGCGTAACGCGTACGCATCGTCAGCGAACAACGACAAACAAACCGAACGCGAGCAACAGCAGCACGACAGTGACGATGATCCACGTCGGCGTGCGGCGGGTCGCACTGCGATCAATCCACGAGCGGCAGTGCGGACACAGCGCTGCGGATTCATGAACCGATCGACCGCAGTGCGGACAGCGGTCGACCTCGTCGTCGACGTCCGCCGCGTCTTCGCCGAACGCTTCCAGATCGCTCTCTTGCGGCAGATCATCGTCGTGAAGCAGATCGTCGTCCGGGCGCCATGACATCGACGGGAGTGTACTACAGTAGCGACTCGCGTGAGGTCCGGATCAAACGCGCGTGACGACCGTTCGCAACTAGGGGGTCGCGTCGGGACGTGTGAGTCGCGGCCGCATCCAGACGACGTGATCGCCGATGTCGAGCTCGGCGCCGTAGTCGACTTCGAGCGTAAGTTCGCCAACGTCGGTCAGGTCGAGATCGATCGGCTGCGCGTCGGCGTGGGGTGCGACTTCCGCTTCGAACGCCAAGCGCTGATCGGTCCAGACGCGGACAACGGCCGCCCCGCCGACCGGGGTGGGCAGCACGCCGACGCGCCCCATGAACCGGGAGTAGGCGCCCGCCAGTCGATACCGCAGCCGGCTGCGGCTGTGCATGACGATCGCAGACGCCACCGGCTCGTCGCGCCACGTGACGGGCGATCCGAACAGCGTTTCATCGACGCCATAGCTCCACGCTCGGCCGAGCAGTGGGTCGTACTCGAAGCTGGTCGGTTCGAGTTCGGTGAGCAACGTGACGTTGGCGCCGCGGCAGCGCACTTCGCGGAGCCGGTCACGCGGGATGACGACTTCTCCCAGCGTGGGCGACTGAATGTTGATCCGCTGCTGGTCGACACTCGACACGCTTCCAGCGATCACTTGCCCGGTCGTGAGCGTGCAGCGGCAGTCGGCGACGCGAGACGCCGCGTTCGCGCGTGCGACCGCCGCGACGCGGTCCCATGGCACGCGCGTTTCGCGGTTGTTCCATTCGAGCAGCGCGCCTTGCCCATCCATCCTCAGCAAACGTCCGCGAAGCAAGAGCGCATCCGCACCGCGCGCCACCAGCAGCGCGTCTTCGGCGGCCGTGTCAGCGTCAAAGTCGGCGAGCCGCTCCTGCGCCAGATCCTGCAGTGCGGCGCGGGTGAGGCCGTGAAGCTCGGTCACGTCGAGCGTGAACGATCCGACCATCGTCTCCACCGTCAGCCCGTCGGTGTCGCGGTCGACGATGTCGCCTCGCAGACGGGTATCGTCGACGAACTTGACGATGAAGGCGCCGCTAGCTGCGTCGCGCACAACGGCCTGGTTCAGCGTGAGTCGAGCGACTTGGTCCCACGGAATGGTCTGCTCGCCCGCCGCGCTCGCCACACCCACGTCCGGCGTCCACTCGACGAGCGCCCCGTTGATCCGCTGGCCGCTGTGCAGCTCAATCGTCACGGGTTCGCGATTCCAGGAGTCGACGCTGGGCTGGGGGGTCGGCTGCCCGTTCGACGCCGCCGCGCCGAGCACGCCGAGCATGACGAGCCAGCCGAGTCGAAGCGCGTGGGGTGCGGCGCTCATCACTCTTCCTCAGCGAGCGCGCGGTAGTACTGCTCGACGAGCGTGCGGTAGCGAGCCGGCGCCCGTTCGCGAAGGTCCTGCAAGATCGCTTCGCGCTCGGCCGGAGGCAGCTCGCCCCAGCTCTCGCCCGGCAGGATTGGCGCCGGGGCCCTCAGCTCGCCAATCTCGCCGGCGCCGGTTCGCTCGGTCGACGCCCCCGCTGGCGCTCCACTCGCCGCCCCCGAAGCGGAGGCGCTCGCCTGTTGCTGTTGCTGCTGTTGCTGACGCTGTTGGTTCTCTTGCTGCTGAGCTTGTTCAATGAGTTCGTCGAGCAGCGCGATCGCGCGTTCCTGCGCCGCTTGCACCTGATCACCCGCACGCGACTCAATCAGACCGCCGGACGCCGACAGCATGTGCTCGCGGGCGGCGTCGAGTTTGGCGAGACCGCCCGACTCGAGCTGTTGTAGAAGCTGCTGCGCCGCGAGCCGTACGCTCTCCGGCGCGTCGGCGTAGCGTTCAAGCAGACCTGTCGCACGCCGCGCCGCTTCGCTCATCCGACTCCCACGGATGCTCGAGAAGACGCTCAGGAGCGCGATCTCCGCAGCGATCGGGGTGTGCTGTTCGAGCACTTCGGTTGATGCGTCGGCAAGCGCCGCATCGAAACGCGCCCACTGCTGCAGTTGCGCGAGCGCCGCCATACGCAGCGCAGCCGCGTTTGCGGCCAGGTAGGGATCAGCCGCCTGCATCAACGGTTCGAAGCGTGCGGCGGCGCGCTCCATGTCGCCGCCAACAAACGCCGCGCGTGCTTCCTGAAAGGCGTCATTCATCGCACTGAGCGCATTTGGAATGAACGCCGCGGCATCGAAGTCGGCTCCGCGCTCCCGCCACGTGAGCTCGAGCATCATTGCGACGTCTCGCGGCGCGGCCTGAGCGGCATGCTCAACGAACGCCGCATTCACCGCATCAAGGGTCGGCGGCGACGAGGGCGCCGTCGTTGTGGCGAGCGCGCTGACGATCACGAGGCAGGCGGCGGCGCTGAACATCATCGTTGGCTCCGCTCGATCATCTGGGCGGCGACTTCGGCCAGACGTTGCTGGCGCGCGCCGAGGAGTTCATGCCGCATCCGCGCGTCGAAGTCTGAATCGGGAGCGGGGAGCGTCGAGAGCTGCCGCGTGCGGGCCAAGACGCGTTGCTGCGCGGACTTGAGTAGTCGCAGCTCGGCGGATCCAGGCAGCAGCGGCGCTGACGCACTCGCCGACTCCCCACCAGGTTGCCCCGGCGGCGGCGCCTCGCCGCGCGCGTCAGCCTGCTGCTGCGCTTCGATCGCTTCAACCATTCCCTCTAGTTGCGCGACCAGATCTCCCAACAGGAACAGCGTGTCGCTCGAGAGGTCGGCGGCTTCCAACCGCTCGCCAGCCAACTCCATATCACCGCGAATGTGCTGCATGAGCTCGGGCAGCACCAGCGTCGTTTCGTCACGCACCAGCAAACGCAGCACTTCGTCCGCACTGATCGCCGTCTCAAACTGCTCCGCCGCGGCCTGATCGAGTTGGACTTGATCAGCAGGCCCCAGGCGCTCTCGCTCGGCCAGCGGCTCGACGGTCGTTTGGATGCGCCGCTGCCGCGCAAGCAGCGCCAACAGTCGACCGCGCAGTTCTTCGAGCAACTGCTCGCGCTCTTCGCGCCGCACCTGTTCGAGTGCATCGGCAAGCTGCTGCTGCGCCTGTTCGAGATTCTCGGCCGCGGTTTGCTGCTGCTCCGCTGCGGCCTGACCGTCCGCGCCCGCTTGCATCTGCTCGCCAGCGGCTTGCATCGCCGCCGCGGCTTGCGACATCTCGCGCGCCCCTGGGGCGCCGGGCTGAGCGCCATTGGGCTGCATGGCCTCGGCGGTCTCGGCGGTTTCGCGCTGGGTCTGTTGCTGCGCTTCCGCCCGCTGCTGGAGATCCGTCATCCGCTCCAGTCTTTCTTGCTCCGCGCGAATCTGTTCCGCCGCGGCTTGCAGCGCGGCCTCGGCTTGCTGCTGCATCCGCGAAGCGTTCGCTGGTTCTGTCGATCGCAGCGCCGCGCCAGCCGCGCGCATCGAAGCGCTGGCCTGCTGCGCCATCGACGACGCGTTCTCGAGCGTCGACTGACCGGACGGCGGCGCTTCGTTCGCCTGCTGTCGCAGCTCGTCAACAGCCGATTCGGCACGCTCGGCGAGCGCATCCTGCGCCGCTGCGTCGGCCGCACTGGGCTGCGTGGACGGCTCGGTCGCGGCGATACGCGCCTCGTCCTGACCAGTGTCACCCGATGCAGTCGAGCCCTGATCGTCAGGCGTCGCCGAGGTGGGCTGACGCAGCGACTGCTGCTGTCGCGCGAGCGCTTCGAGCTGGTCGGCGAGCGCGGCAAGCGCTTCCGCCTGCGCCATGCGCCCCTCCTGCTGACGGCTCGCTTCATTATGTTCGCGTTGCTGTGCGAGCAACTCCGTGCTGCGCTCGAGCAGCGCCTCGAGCCGCTGACGCTCATCACGGAGCTGGTCTAGCGCGGCGGTCTCTTCGGTGAGTAGCGTTAGTACCGCTGACAGCTCTTCGACCAGCACGCGCTGCTCCAGCTCAGCGTCGTCAAGCCGCTCATCACGAAGCAGGCTGACACTCGCAGCGAGCCGCTCGCGCAACTGAGCCTCGCCCGCGCGGCGCAGAGCCGCCTGCAGTCGCGCGGCTTGCGCGGGTTCACGTTCCGCCAGTCGATTGATCAACTGCGCCATGCGGCCCTCGAGCCGGACGACGCGCTGCTCGATCAACACTTGTCGAGCCGTGATTTCCGCCGCGCTCGGCGGGTCAGCGCTCAGCGCAGCGCGCGGCGCGACCGACGCGGTTGCAAGCGACACAATCGCAATTCCCCGCAACCAGCGCCAACGGCTTCGACTATCGAACGACGACTTGACGCCCATGTCGGCGGATCCTCGCTGATGACACCTTCGTTGCACCGATTGTACGCCCCGACGCAACCGCCTCACCGGTCGTCGCCTTCCGACGGCCCCGCAGACGGATCGACCTCGCCCAACAGTTCCAGCAGTTGCGCTTCCATCGCCTCTACAGTGGCGTCGCGCACATCTTGCTGATCGGCAACGAGTTCTTCGAGCAGCTTCACCGTCTCTCGAAATCCCTCCCACTCGCGAAGGTTCGTCAACACGGTCTGCAGCGCGGCGACGATGCGGTCCTGATCGCTCAAGACGCCCGCCGCCTCAGGCGTCTCCGACCACCGGCGCAGCCGCGCTTCCGCCGCAGGAATCGTTGCTTCGGCGAGGTGCGCGAGCGGCGCGATCACGCCGGAGGTCAGCCGTTCCTGATCCGCGGGCGTCGCAACGCGATTGACGCGCATCTCATCCAGCAGACGCTGAAACTCCTGCCCGAGTCGAACGCAGCGCGTCGCGTGCCACGCCTGACGTCGCGCAAGCGCCTCGGCCTGTTCTGGCGCTGGCCCGCGTCCATCGACCTGTTCAGCGACGCCGCGCACCGCATCGCCGAGACCGCGCTGCGCCGCGAGCAATTGCTCGACCTCGCGCCGCAGATCAAACTCGCGTCGGATCAGACGCTCCAGCAACTCGTCGGGCGTGATCACTTGCACCGCAATGGTGTTCGAGACGCCGACATTGGGGCCGTTCGGATCGGCGTCGGTCGCCGCGGCGTGGATCGAGAATCGGCTTCCCGCCGTCAAACCCAGCGCCGCGCCCTCGATCGTCGTGTCGACGGAGAACGCCGTGGCGCCGCGTTCAAAACTCGATACCGTTGTTCGGATCGGTTCACCGTCGTCGACCCGCGTCACCAGCGTCGCTGTTTCCAGGCCCAGCGGATCCCGATACTGCACGGTCATCGGGAGCCGCGCCTCCGGACTGATGACATCGCTAATGTGCGCGATATCCAGCTCCACCTCGGGCGGCGGATCCGGCGCCACCGTGATGAGCAACTGCAGCGGTTGCGGATTCGAGAATCCGTCTTCGTCGACAAGTGTGAACGCGTACGCCCCGGAGCGCGGTCGCGTGATCCGGGCGACGGCTTGGCGGTCGGTCGGGCGTCCGAGCATCGCGGCTGAAACGTCGTCGGGAGTCAGGAGCTGGACGCCCGCAACAGGCTTGTTCAACTCAGCCTCGACCAACACCGATGAGCCCGACAGCACCTCGATCGCCGTCTCGCCCTCATACGTCGCTGATCCGTGCGGAACATAACTCGGCGGGTCAACCGTCGTGCGCAACGCAGTGACGCGTGGGCGCGGCGTCGGCAACAGCGTGTAGTTTGACGTGCGTTCATCGCCGCCAACGAGCACGAAGTGCAACGCGTCGTTCATCGGCGGTAAGTCGATGACAAAGCGGTCGCGCCCGATCCGCGTGAGTTGGCTGCGCCCGCGCTGATCCGCTCGACGCCACTCGATTCTCGCACTCAACGGCACACGGCCCCGAGCGGCGACGGTCAGCGTCAATGGCGCGCCTTCTGCAACGCGACGCGTGCGGTCGGCGCCGAAGCCGTCCGGCGTCAGGTAGGTCCACTGTTGATAGCTGATGTCTTGCAGCAGCCAGTTGCGCGCGAACCACGTGCGCAGCATGACGCCCCACGGCGGCAGCGTGAGCCCCACAACGATGACGATACCGGTCACCACCAGCCAGAAGCTGCGGCGCCGGGCTGCGCGCTGATCGAGCACGCCGAGAAAGTCGAAACGCTCGACCACTTCGACGGCCTGACGGACGGTCGCGGCGATCAGCGACGGTGAGCCGCTGTGCACCGCGCCCTGCGCGAACTGCATGGCCGCACTCAGGCGGTCGAACCGCTCTCCGTGACGCTGCTCGACCAGCCGCGCAAGGGCGGCGTCGTCGAGGCGACGCGTCGCGGGCCGCGCGATCCAACGCCAGCCGAACCAAATCCAGACGCCGGTGATCGCGAGGTTCATGAAAATGCGCTGGTCGAGCGCGAACTTGAGCCAGTGATCGAGCAGCAGATGCGCCAGGCTGATCACGACCACCAGCGTCGTCCAGCGTGCAAGTCCGCGCAGCGCCAGGTGACGTCGAACGGCGCTGCGCAGCCGCTTGAGCGGCGCAACCAGCGACTCGACCCCGGTGACGGGCAACGTGCTCATAGCATTCGCCGCCTCCGTCTGACGAACCATTCGACACTCAGCAATCCGGCCAGTCCCGCAAGCACCCAGGGGTTGTCCCACAAATCATCCGGCGGACGTTGCGTGACATCCGTTCGCGCGGCGGAGGCGATGCGCTCGGGCAAGCGCCCGGCATCGTCGAGCGATGCGTACGATCCGCCGGTCAGCTCCGCCAGTCGTCTCAATCGAGATTCATCCAGTCGGATGGTCTGTAACTCGACGTTCGGCGCCCGCACACTCAATTGGGCGCGCACGGGGTCAGCTCCTGTGGGCGTCGGCAGTCGCAGGTCGACGAGCCCCGCTTGCTCGAGCAACAGGCGCCCTGTGTACCACCCCGGACGGTCTGGCGCGGCTGACAGCGCCAGCGTGCTCGGCGGGGCGTCAGCGACGCGGACCTCCACATCGACTTCCGACGCCGCCCACGGCTGATACGCGTCGTCCAAGACGCGGGCTTCGATGGACGCATACTCGCCAACGTCGTACCGCGGTTGCTCGACGCGCACCAGGCTGCGCGACGCCCCACCCGCCGAGCGGCCGGCAGCGAGGAATCGCACGAGCCGCACCCAGAAGCGGTTGTAGTGCGCTTCGGCCGTCGAACGCCACCGCCAGAGTCCCTCAAAGGCAAGCAGCGTGACGCGTCCACCGCCCACCGGCTGCAGCCCGAACACGGTCTGTGCGGGGGGCGCGTCGCGTTCGAGCAGCGGCGTCGCGATCGGCTTTAAGCGACCGACCGGGAACGTCCAGAAGACCTCCGGCAGTGCGCTCCACACGGCGCGGCTCGCTTCAGCATCTCCTGAGACCTGGATCAGCGGGTGATTCGCAGACGCGGCGGGCGCCCGCAGCGATGTGCCGCGTGTGCTGAACGGACCGCGCTCACTGAGGCGCAGGTCGGCGTCGGGATCTGGCGCGAATGGCAGCATCGCCACCAGGTCGCCCATGCGGGCGTCGCTCATGAACCGTTCACCAAAATGCGTTCCCGGCTGATAGAGCAGCCCGCCGCCAAACTCGTCGACAAAGCGGCGCACCAGACGGGTCCAGGCGGGGTCGAGTACCGTCGGGTCGGGGTCGAGCAACAGCAGCACGTCGTACTCGAACAGCGCGTCGGGCGTAGCCGGGAATTCCGTAATCAGCGTATCCCCGTCGCGGAGCGCGCGTTCGTCGGCCGATTGCAGCCAGGTACTGAGATCGATCGTGGCGTCGCGCTGCAGCAGCCGGACCAGGAAGCGGTAGTCGAATGACGGACGACCCGCCACCACCAGCACACGCAGCGGATCATCCAGCACGTTGGTGAGCGCGTCGGCGACGTTGTCTTGCGCGAGCAGTTCATCACCAGGGCCGCTGATCCGAGCGGTGAACCGTCGCCGCCCGGCTTCCTCCAACGCGATTGGCAGCGTGACGACCGCCGTCGCTTCACTCGGCGTGAGCTGGACGATACGCGTCTCGCGCGTGGTCGCGTCGGTCCCGTCGACCGACGATTCGGTCAGTGACACCTCCGCCTCCAGCGGTGTGGTCAGTCCGGTCGCCGAGACTTCCAGTCGCAACTCAATCGGATCACCGAGCGGAGCTGCTTCCGGCGCGGAAAGATTGTTCACAAGCAGATTGAGCGGCTCATCGGTAACCCCGACACCGATCGTGTGAATCGGGGCGCGTCGCTCCTGCGCAAGGGTCGCGAGCGCGGGCAGCGGCGCCGCGTCATTGAACTGGCCGTCGCTGATGAGAATCACCGCGGCGAGCGGCTGTCCGGCTGCATCTTCCAACGCGGTTCGCAGGGCGTTGCCGGGCGCCGTTCCGCGACCGTCCAGCGACGCCGCAGACGGCAGCGCCGCGTCGGCGGCGTCAGCCGGCACGACGTTGGCTCCGAACCGGTACGCGACGACCTGATTGCGATCCGCCAACATGCCGACCCAGTCGCCGCCGGGTGACAACAGCCGAGCACGCACCCGATCGAAACGCGACGCCGCTTCGCCGGGATCGCGCAGCTGCATGCTGGCGGATGCGTCGACCAGAACAACCACCCGCGCGGGAGTCGTGCGTTCGACGTAGGTCACCAGCGCGGGGCGCAGCAGGATGATCGCCAGCGCGACCAGAACCGCGCACCGCAACACCCCCAGCGCCACGCGCATCAGCCGCGATGCGTCGCCGCGCGCCTCACGTCGATAGAGCCCGATGACCGACCAACACAGGAACGCGATCACGAACACGCCGATAAGCCGCGGCCAGCCCCCCCAGTCGGCGGCGAACTCGAAGACCTGACGTTCGATGAGATCGGGTGTCATGCTGCGTGTTTCATGTCGCGCGCGAACGCGTCGCATCGCGGATGACGCCTTGGCGCCCCATCCGCCAGGCGAGGAACTGTTCGCTCATCAAGACCGCAACGGTCGCCAGCACCAACGCCGCCCACATGTCGACGCCACGCTCGCCTTCGGGGGTATTCCAGCCGTCGGAAGCATCAACAATGAGATGGCTCGCGGCGCCCAGCGCGGCGCTGATTGTCGCGTCGGACGCCAACGTCAGGTCTGACTCCCGCGGATCAACATTTACGCCGACCGGCAACAGCTCCGGCGCACCGCTGCGCCGCGTCAGCACAGCGTCATAGAACCCGACTTGCGTCGTCTGCGCCAACACGGCCCGCGCCCGGTTCGCCGACAGCGGCGCAGCCTCGAGCACTTCGGCCGGCGTGGCTGGATAGTTCGGCGGACGAATCTCGACCCGCGGCCCGTAGCGCCGCGCATCAAACACGATTTCCAGCGGCGAGCCAGCAACGACGCTTGTCGGCGTCGGCGCGCTCGGCGCCAGATGCGTGACCATTTGCAGCAGCGTCACCACGTAGCTGCCGTCCAGCGCCGCCGGCCAGTTGCTCCACTCGAGGTCAGCCGGCGCAGCGAACACGACGACCCGCCCTGCTCCAACTTGCGTGGCGACAACCGCAGGGCTCTGCTCGGCGTCGGTGAACCGCGCGAGCACCTGCGCAGCAGACGCACCCTCGCGCGGCAGCGGGGCGAGCTTGATGAATGTGCGAAACTGCGCGGCGCTGGTCGTGTCCGCATCGGGCGGGAACATCAACATGACCGGGTGACGCTCGACGCCGCGCAGCGTCACCGGCGTGCTCGGCGTCGTGACGCGGCCGATCGTCGCCGGCATCAACCCGTTCCACACGTCATCGTGGGTTGTCGCACGTTGCGCGTTTGCGCCGAGAAAAACGGCCAACCCGCCGCCTGATTCGACGAAGTCGCGCAGCGCGGCCACTTGCGCGGACGGCGGCGGCGCCGGGTTGGCGAGGATGACCACGTCGGTTTCAGCGAGCTCGGCCGGGGACAATTGCGAAGGACCGACTTCAACCACCTCGATGCCGGATGCGAACGGGCCAGGCGGATTGAGCGCGCGTCGCATGAGATACGCTTCGTCGGCGCGCGGATCAGCCTGGGGATCGCCGTTGACCAGCAACACCCGCCAACCGGATCTGACATCAAGTCGGCGGTGGTAAACGTCATCGAGCGGCAGGGCGTCGCCGGGCGTAACCACGGCGCGCAACCGCGCCGATCCGGCCGTCAGCGGCGTGACAAACGCCAGGGTTTCCTGACGATGATCACTGACTTCCGCGAGCGGCGCGGGGCGGTCGTCGAGCGCCAGCTCAATCGCGCGCGACGCCGCTGGCGCAGCGCCATGACTCGCCAACCTCGCGCTGAGTTGCACGACGCGCCCGGCGAGCGCGCTGTCGGGTTCGACCTCAACAACGTCGCGCAGCGCGCGGTTGTCGATCGTGCTGCGGTCGCTACGCACAACAATGATCCGCAGTTGCGCGGAGGTGTACTCGGCAAGCTTTCGCCAGAGCAACTGACGATCGGCGCCCCAGTCCGACTGCTGGGCGTCGGTGAACAAGTACACATCGAGTCGCGTCTCACCGTCGATCGCCTCGACGCGCGCCGCAATCTGATCAACGAGCCCGGCGACATCGACGGGCAGCGGCGTCGGCTCATGCTCGGCCAGTACACGCCGAACGCGCGGCAACTCCGCTGGATCCGTGACGGCGAACCGCGGAACGCTCGGCTGTGCGGCGCTTAGCGTGGTCAGCGGGCCCTGCGCCGCGCGGGCGATGAGCTGCGCCGCGAGACCCTCGGCGGCGCCGCGCAGGGCTTCGAAGCGAGTCGCGCCGCCCACGACGACTTGCGTGCTCGCGGAATCGTCGATCACCAGGAATCGCTCGACCGGCGCGTCGCCGCCCGCCAGCGCCGCGGCGAGATCATTCGCGAGAAACGGCCGCGCGACGAGTAGCGCCAGCAGCGCGATGGCGAGGCAACGTAGCAGCAGGAGCAACCACTCGCTGAGGCGCATCCGACGACGCGTCTCTTGCTCGGCCTCACGGAGGAACTGCATCGCCGCCCAAGCGCGACGTTGATAGCGCCGTCGCGACAACCAGTGAATGATGACCGGTGCAACGACCAGCGCGAGGCCGCCGAGCAGCAACGGATTCGCAAACGTAAGGGCGAGCAGCATCATGCGCTCGCCCCGCGGCGAACGCGTCTTCGCGCCAGATACGACACAAGCACGGCGTCGAGCGGTTCGCGCGTGTTGATCCGCAGATAGTCACAGCGCAGCCGCAGACACGCGGTCTTGACCTTGAGGCTGAACCGCTCGACCGCGGCGACGTAGTTGCGTTGCAGCGAGAGCGGGTCGGCGAGCAGTTCTTCGTCCACCTCTACGTGCTGAAACAGCGTGTTGTCGTCGAGCGGCAGGCGCCACTCGTCATCGTCCATCACGTGCATCACGACGACTTCGTGACCACGGGCGGCGAGTTGCTCGACACTACGCACCACCGCATCAACCGGCGCGAGCAAGTCGGAAAACAGGAACACAATCGAACGTCGGCGCAGTTCACCGGTGAGACGAACGAGCGGCCCGGCAATGTCGGTCGCATGCTGAGGTTCGGCGGACTCGAGCAAGCGGATGAGATTCGCCAAGTGCGAGCGGCCGGCGCTGGGCGGCAAAGCGGCTTGCACCTGTTCATCGAACGTCAAAAGCCCGACCGCGTCTTGCTGACGGATGACCAGCCACGCGATGCTCGCGGCGAGCGTGCTGGCGTAGTCGAACTTGCTCAGCGGCTTTCCGTACGTCATCGAACCGCTGACATCAACCGCGACGCATACCGAGAGCGTCGAGTCTTCCTCGTACTGTTTGATGAACAGCCGGTCTTTGCGCCCGAACAGACGCCAGTCAACATGCCGAATATCGTCGCCGGGTGAGTACGCGCGGTGTTCGGCAAACTCGATGCTGTAGCCGCGAAACGCGCTGCGGTGCACGCCGGTCAGCGCACCGCTCACGACGGTGCGGGCGCGCAGTTCGAGCCCTTTCAGCCGCGCGATGACCTCAGGCGTGAGTAACGTCGGCGATGGCGGCATGCGTTGGATCCCCGGCATCGACGTCGGCGACGATCGCTTCGATCAAGCGGTCAGTTGTATACCCTTCGGCCTCGGCGGCGTAGTTGGTCACGATCCGATGGCGCAGCACGGGCTTGGCGAGTTGGCGTACGTCTTCGATAGAGGCATGCACGCGCCCGGCCAACGCCGCGCGGGCCTTCGCGCCCAGTAAAAGAAACTGCGCCGCACGCGGACCGGCCCCGAACGACACCAAACGCCGCACCACGTCCGCAACGGCGCCGCTGGCCTCCTCAGGACGTGTGCCGCGCACTAAGCGCAACGCGTAATGGATCACGCTCGGCGGAGCGGGAACCCGCCGCACGAGTTGTTGCAGCGTCAGAATCTCGTCGCGCTGCAGAACCGCCTGCAACGCGACCCGCTCACCCGCAGTGGTCTGCTCGGCGATGCGATACTCATCGTCGTAAGACGGATAGCGCACAAACACCTTGAACATGAAGCGGTCTTGCTGCGCCTCGGGCAGCGGATACGTGCCTTCCTGCTCGATCGGGTTTTGCGTGGCGAGCACGAACAGCGGCGCTGCGATCGGACGCGACTCACCCCCGATGGAAACCTGCCCCTCCTGCATCGCTTCCAGCAGCGCCGCCTGCGTCTTCGGCGGCGTGCGGTTGATTTCATCCGCCAGCAGCACGTTAGTGAATACGGGGCCGGGAATGAAACGAAACACGCGTTCGCCGGATGCGCGATCCTCCTGGATCACTTCAGTGCCCGTAATGTCCGAAGGCATCAAGTCTGGCGTGAACTGGATGCGGGCGAAGTCGAGCCCCAGACACTTGCTCAAACTGCTGATCATCAGCGTCTTCGCCAATCCCGGAACACCTTCCAAGATGACGTGGCCGCCGGCGAACAGCGCGATTAGCAGTTCGTCGAGCACCTCCTGCTGCCCGACGATCACCTGCGTCATCGCATCGCGCACGCGCTGCTGAGCGTGGCGTAGCTGCTCGATCAACGCCACATCATCGCCCGTCGGCGCGGGGGTCGTATTTTCAGCCATGTCTCTCTCCGCGCTCGCGACCGCTAGCGCTGCATGATGGGCAAGTGTCGATAGGGCAACTGCAACACGATGAGCGCTACGGCGGTCCCGTAGGTCGTGCCCACGAAGTCGCCGTCCCACGAACCGTCCGGCGCCTGCGCGCCAAGCAGACGCCGCGCGACGGCTGGATAGTAGCGTTCCCACGCTTCGGGGCCAGTCAGGAACATGGCCTGCGCCATGTAGAGGTGCGCGTAATATTCGTGCCCTGTTCGCGCCGCCAACTCGGGTTGCAGCGTTCGCGTGATGTACTCGAGCGCGCGGCGGATGCGCGGCCCGTCGTACACTCCCGCGTTGTACCAGCAGACGACGGCGGCGGCGGAGATCGGCGGCCGACTCGGGCCGCCATCGCCGGCCCGATAGGTGATGCCGCCGTCCGGGTTCGTCGACTTCACGAGATAGCCCATTGCCTCATCAATGACCGACTTAGGCGTCGCGACGCCGGCGTTGCGCGCAGCGCGCAACCCTTGCACCTGCGTGACCGTGACCGAGCCCTCGTCGCCTCCCGAGTCGGGCGTGTACAGCCAGCCGCCCGCCTGGCTCTGGCTGCGCGCGGTCAACTCGATCGCTCGCCGCAGCACATCGCGGATTTGCGCCTGGCGTCGCGGGCTTTCCTCCATGCCATAACACTCCGCGAGAAACAACATCGCGAAGCCGTGTCCGTGCATGCAATTGCTGAGCTCCTCCGACGCGGCGATTAGCCCGTCGCGCCGCGCGTTGCCCAGGACGTACGTGAGCGCGCTGCTGACGTGGCGCGCGTAGGGTCCCTCAACGGGCGTGCTGCCCGCGGCAAGCAAAGCCAAGCCCGCCAACGCGGTCATCGCGGTGGGATACGCACCGCCTGGACCGCCGGAACGCCAACTGCCATCGCGGTTTTGTGACCGCACCAAGAACTCCAACCCACGATCAATCGCGGAGCGCACTTCGTCGGTCACATGCGGGGGCAGGGGCGGCGCCGGGCTGGTTTGGCCGTGCGTCGACGCGGTCGTAAATACGCCGATGAGCGCGATCGTGGTGAAACGCTGTCGCACGCTGCTCACTTCACCAGGTCCTCCCCGCGATAGACGCCGATCGACCCGCCGGCCTGCACCAACACCCGTCCGCCGCAGACGCGGACGAACGCCGCCTCGCGCAAGGATTGCGGCTTGAGCTGGGCGTTCAGCGGCAAGTCGCGCCGCGCCGAGGGCGCGTCGATATCGAGCAGGATTGGCACGCCGCTCTGTTTGTCGATCAACTGGAGCGCAGCGTCGCTTGCATCCGGGCCGCGCCGCGCCGGGCGTCGCGGACTGCGCACGCTATCGCTCCACCCGCGATAACTCTCCCAGCGCAGCACGGGAATGTAGCGCGGGTCACCGGCTAACTGCGTCAGGTCGATCGGCAGCACCCCCGGATACTGTTGCGCCCAAATCGGCGCCTGCGAGGCCGTGTCGATCGCCAGGAGAGTCACGCCGCCATTCCTCGGCGCAGGATCATCGGCCGCTAGATAGAGCCGTTCATCGGCGGCCGCCGCCGCCGTGATGACGCCGTCTAACGGCTGCAAGCGCTCAGCAAGAACATCCGAGCCGGTCAGCGCATCCAACACGCGATAGCCGCCGGTCGACAAGCGAATGACCACCCACGGCCTGCCCTCGACGATGGTCATGCGGCTGCCGATCAGGCCGGGGCGCACCCAACGCTCCGTCGCACTGTTGGGGTCAATGCCGACTGCGCCCCGCGCGCCGAGCGAAACGATGACACCATGAGCCGCGGCCGTCGCGGCGGAAGCGCCCATCGGTGTGGGCAGCGATCCGCGCAAGACGCCGGTCCGTGCATCGAGCACAACGCCGCGCTGCAAGTCGTCCGTCAGCAGGACCGCGTCGGCGACCCGCTCCACCCGCTCGAAGCGGCGACCATGAAAGACGCGCTCCCATGCCAGCGATCCATCGATCCAAAGCGACGACTTGATCCTGGAGCCATCACGCAGGAGATAGACGCGTTCGCGATCAGCCGACGCTCGGCTCGGGAAATCATCTGACGAGCTCGGATCGCTCGCTGAACGCCACCAGATATCGCCGCCCCACAACACGGGCCCCGCACCAACCGCCGCCAACCCCCATGAACTTTGGATCAGCCGCCGACCGTCATGTTGAATCGCCTGCGCATCGGCCGCGACTGCGATCGGCGCCGCGTCTTCACCAGCCAACGCCGCGGCCAGCAGATCGCTCACCGCTTCCGAGTCGGCCGTTCGCGAAGCGGCGCGTGGCGGGTCAACCCACGAGCGACGGTCGCCGGTGTCGAGCGACAGCTGCACCAGCCGCCCGCGCGTGCGGTCGATCGCGGTGATGGTCTGCGCGAGGCTGTCAGCGCCATCCGGCCACACCAGCGCGTGTTGCTCGCGCACCCACGTCGGGCGCATCGCCGGCGTCAAACGGTCGCGGGCGTGACGCGTCAGCACCGACTCCGCTGCCGCGATCCGTTCGCCCAGGCGACGCACCGCCGATGCGGCGTCAGCGTCTTCCACCAACGTCCGCCACACCTCACCAGTCGGGAGGGCGCGCCCCACGTCGCCGGCGGAAACCAGCGCCGCCCACGCCTCGGTCAGCCCCCGAAGCGCATCAGCGTCCGCTGCGTCCGGCCTTGGGGAAAGGAATCGCGCGACAATCTCCGGCGGCAGAGCCGGGGCCGCGTCCACCAGGGCGTGCTCGAGCTGTTCGTAGACTTCGGGCGAAAGCGGCAAGCTCGCCGCGAGCAACTGCTGCGTTGGCGTCAGCGCGGCTTCCATCACGCGCTGGGACCACTCCGATCGCTCCGCCGCGCTCGCCGCCGCGAGCAATTCTCGCAGCGTCGCGGCGGCGAAATAGCTCGGTTGCATACGACGCTCACCCGTCCATCCGACACGCACCGACTCGCCGCTCTCATCGCCGAACAGTTCGAGGCTGCCTTCGAGCGCCGCAGCCGCCCGTCCCGCGGCGAGACGCGTGTCGAGCAGCCATGCGCGGATCTGCGGCGTGCTATCGGTCGTCGCTTCCTGAAGCGCGGTATCGAGCAGATCGATGCGATCATCGGCAGTAGGCGCATCCGCCGCGAGCCCGCCGAGACACTCGAGCTTCAGTTCGAGCTCCGCGCTCGACAGATCATCAGCAGCCGCAAGTCGCTGGTAGCCGTCCGACAGACGGCCTTGCATCGCTTCGAGCTTCGCGAGAACGAACCGGTCGTCGGCGGCGGGCGTCATCGAAGGATCCACCAGCTTCTCGATCATTCCGACCTGGGCGGTGAAGAGCCGCGCCGGCGCAGCCACCACGTTTCCGGCTGGACCGAAGGCCATATCGCGTTCTGCGGTCCACTGGTCGCCGATGATTCGCCCGGACTCGGTGGCGAGCACGACGACACCGTCAAGCGTCGGCACATAGACGCGATCACCGTGCACGGTCCCGCGGGCGCAGACATCCAGCGGGGCGGAGCGCCACGTCGTTTGGTTCGGATCGCGCAGGTCGTGCGACGCGACCCGGCCGCCGGCCACGATCAACGCGTGCGACGTCGCACCGATCACCATCGGCGCCACGCGTCGCTCCAGTCGCCACTGCGGCTGCCCGTGATAGCGATCGAAGGCGAGGATGAAGTTTGAATCGGTCGGCGCCGCAATGAGCAATTTCGGCGTGATCAAGATGGGATCGATCCGCGGGAGCGGCGGGTCGCCGCGCCGCCACATCGGCCGCGGTCCGTAGCGTTCATCGCGTTCATACGCGTGCGCCCAACGCCATCGCAGTTGTGGGCGACGTTCGTCATCACCGCGCAACTCGAGCGCGGCCACCACGCCGTTGCCAGTTGCAACAAATACTTCGTTGCCGTTCCCAGCCAACTGCACGCGCCCGCCCGCAGCCGGGAGTTCCATAGGCTGGCTTTGCACGACGCGTTCCTCGAGCACCGTGCCGTCCGATGCGCGAAGCACGGCCAGCCAGAGCTCCTCGTTACGCACAAACGCAGCCAGCAGGCGATCGGCGTCAAGCGTCGTCGGGGCGACCGGGAAATGCAGCGGATCGGATTCGGGCGCATCGCCGAGCGTCCAAACGGTCTCGCCGTCGGCAAGCCGGCGGGCGGTCAGAAGGTTGGGCGTGAGTCGCAGGAATGACCCGCCACGCCCCATCCAACGGGGACGCGGGGTCGCGGCGGCTTCGGCGGTCGCCAGCGGCTCAACGGTGTAGACCTGCTGTTCGTCGGCGAGCGCGGCGTGCGCCAGCGCCTGTGCGAACGCGTCAGACAACGCACGCGACGGAAAGGTCGCGCCCACCTGTTGTTGCGGCGTAAACAGATCGTTCATGATGAAACGATCGAACGCGCTGCCCCGATCGTCGTCGTGCTCGAACTGGGTTGGGCTCTGCACACGCCAGAGCATGCTCAGCGAAGACGCGTCGAAGACTTGCAGGCTGCCGGGCCGACGCACGATCACCCGCTCGCCCGCGAGCAACGGCCTGAGCAGCGGCGGGCGACGCAGTTCGATCGATAGTTGTGCGACGTCCAGCGCGGGCGCGTTATCGCTCGCCGACCAAAAGGAACGCCAGCGCGACGCGGGGCGTAGCAATAACGCCATGGGCGCGGGCGGTTGTTCGCTGGTTTGCAACCAGGTTGCCAATGCGGCGTAGGCCTCGCGCCGCGCGGCGTCCGGCGCGTCATCGAGCCCCGTCAGCCCCGCCTGCGCCGCTTCCCGAAGGCCGAGCTTCGCAAGCGCCACGACGCGTTGGGCTTCGTGCGGCCAAGGCGCCGTGGGACGCGTAGCGAGGACGCGCTCGGCGACGCGGAGCGCTGGCGCCCATGCGCCGCGGTCAATGAGCAACGCGCCCAGCTCGCGCCCGATTTCAGCCCAGTGCCGGCTGGGCGTGTGTCGTTCAAACAGATCGAGCAATTGGGCCACGTCGCCGCGGCTTGCTGCATCTTCGAACTGCCGGCTGACTCGGCCGTCCTGCATCTGCTGATAGAGCGTCCGCGCTGGACCGGAGAGTCGCGCCAGCAGGTCGGCCGCGCGGAGGTGCGCCGAAACGAAGCCGCCGTCAGCGATCGGCGTGAGCGCGTCGGCCGCCGCAAACGCCCGGGCCGCTAGCGCCGTCGCCACGCGCGCGTCGTCCTGTTCAACAGCGTCTTCGAGTTCACGCAGCAGGAGCGCCGCCTCGTTGTCTAGCGGAAGATGCACGGCTGACGCGGTATTGGGCTGCGCATGGAGCGCAGGAGCGACCAGCACCTGCGTCAGCCACACCAGCAAGACGTGCGTGATCGTTCCGCGGAAGGACATCACTGCGGAGGCTGCTCAGAAAGCTTGGACCGCGGTCCCCGCTTAGGGAGCGCCGCCGCCCGCCGGCGGCGCGGGAGTGAACGCGTTCGGTCCACAGAGCGGCGGAAACGTGCACGTGGGATCGACGCTGAAGTCGACGCCGGGGCCTTCGTAGCCCGAGGCGAGGAAGGCGTATTCGACCGGGTCGCAGTTCAGCACGGTGCCGCACGGATTGAGATTGCCGGCAAACGCGAGCGCGCCGTCGAGCCCGCAACCGCCGAACTGAAAGGCGGTAGCGCTGGCAAAGATAAGCGCGGTCGTCCGCCACGAGCGGGAACGTTGCATGATGATCACCTCGCGGCGTGTTAGCCTTCGGCCGCCTCAATGTTGGGGCAGTCGATCAAGACGGGTACGGGTTCGCAAAAACCGAAGAACGTGCTGGAGTCGCAGTTCAGCACCGAGCAGAAGTCAAACGACGTCAGCACCGTTGCGCCGAGGAACTGATTGCAGCCCGTCGGGAACGCCTGCAAGAGAAAGCCCCCCGTCGCGATGAGCAGCGCCCAGCGTCGGGCGCGACCGAAGCGGTTCATCAAGCACTCCTTCCAGGGCTGCAGAACTCCGCCAACCACACGGCCGAAGTATACGGCTGCACTCGCTGACGCGACAACCCACGCGTCGTGAACAAAAGCAAACGAGACGCGACCAGGCCGCGTCTCGTTGCCGACTTTCACTGCGATCGATCCGTTGTCGCTTACGACAACAGGTCGAGCGCGAAGTTGGCCGGCGACAGCAGGTACTGGAGCGGGGTGTCAGGCTGCAGATTCAGCAGGCTGAACGGAAAGATTCCAGGCCAACCGACGCACGAAAAGCCCGGGCCCAGCAGCGCACCGCCGAGGGCGAGAAAAGCGAGCTTCTTTTTCATTTCGTTTCTCCAGGGGTAACGTGGACGTTCGCCCACGACTTGTTTCACCAAAGTGGCCTCACCCGGCTTCGTCGACCGCGCCGGCAAACGAAGACGGGCGACCAACTGCTTAGCTGAACAGGTCTTCGCGAATGATGTCGAGGGCGAGGTCAACCCACACCGGGCCGCCGAAGCTGAAACCCGTGTTGAACAGACCCCGGACGAACGAGTTCAGGCAGCTCTGGAACAGCGTCGAGCCACCCAGGGTGAGTGCGGCGAGCAGAACGAGCTTGCTCTTGTTCATTGCGTTTATCTCCTGTGTCCCGTCGCGGTCGTTCGAGCGTTCACGCTCGAGCCGCGGCAGAGCGGTCTGTCTTAGTCGAGGAAAAAGTTGAATACGAGGAAGTCGCCGATGGCGTCACCAAGCATGGTGGCCACCCACGAGCAACCGCTCTGCAGAACCACGGCGCCAGTGCCGAGGAGCAGCAGCGACGTCTTGAACGTGCGCTTCATGTGAGTCTTCTCCAATCTGAAACTCTGTTTCTCGGTTGATCCACTGTCGCCGTCGACTAGTCGACCGCGTACGACACCAGCAGGCGTCGAACGACCGCCGTCAGGCAGCCATCGCCAAACAGGCCCAACTGCGCCACGCTGCTGACAGATGCCAGCATCGCCAGCTTGATCCAAAAGGCCTTCTTCATCGTGAGCCTCCTAACTGAAACTCAGCCCTATCCTTGAGACATCGACCCAACACCCGGCCACACACCGAGTGTTCCGGTAATCCTCACGGCGGGCTCACGATCTGGACAGTGTGGGCGCCCCGACCGCATGGGGAGCTCAGATCTGAAGACCGCGCCGCAAAATCGGGATGGGACTATACGTCTTCTGACATGTGACGCAAGGCCCTCAGAGTAAAAAACGGCGGATTTCTTCGGACGAAACCGGTTGCACCACACCTTTTTCCGTCACAATCGCTGTAACCAACTCCGCCGGTGTCACATCGAACGCCGGATTCAAACACGCCACCCCCGCCGGCACCGTTTCCGATCCAAACCCTCGCCGAATTTCCTCATCCGAGCGCTGCTCGATCGGAATTTCATCCCCACTCGACAAACTCGCGTCAAATGTGCTCAGCGGCGCCGCCACATAAAACGGTATCTGGTGATGCCGCGCCGCAACCGCGACGCTGTAGGTCCCGATCTTGTTCGCCACATCACCATTCGCTGCAATCCGATCGGCGCCAACCACCACCACCTGAATCTCGCCACGCTTCATCAGGCTCGCCGCCGCGTTGTCGCACAACACGCTCACATCGACGCCTGACGCCGCCAACTCAAACGCCGTCAACCGCGCCCCCTGCAGCAGCGGCCGCGTCTCGTCAGCAAACACCCGCAGCCGCCGCCCTGCCGCGTGCGCCGCATAAATCAGCGACAACGCCGTCCCGTGCGCAACCGTCGCCAGCGCCCCAGCGTTGCAATGCGTCAGCACGCCGGCGCCGTCCGGCAACAGCGCCGCCCCGTGCTCGCCAATTCTTTTGCACGTCTCGGCATCTTCTGCGCGAATCGCGTGCGCTTCAGCCAGCAACCGCGCCCAAGCGGCCGCCCCGTCGCCGGCAAAGTCCGTCAGCGTCTGCTCCATCCGCCGCAACGCCCACGAGAGATTGACGGCGGTGGGTCGCGAACTGTTGAGGTAGGCGCTCACCTCCGCCACCCGGGCGCGAAACGTCGCGAGGTCGACGTCGCAATCCGCCCGCGTGCCGAGACACAGCCCATACGCCGCCGCCACCCCGATCGCCGGCGCCCCGCGCACCGCCAGCACTTTGATCGCGTCCCACACATCCTCAGCACTCGTGCAGTCGCGCATGACGACCTCGGTCGGCAAACGCGTCTGATCCAGCAGCCGCAGGTGGCCGTCATCGCCGCCAATCCATTCGATCGTGGCGGGCAAACGCGATGTCTGAGCCGCAGAGGCGGCGGTAGATGTCGACACGACAGCTCCCTTGCGAGCAAACAGCCTCACCCCCGTTGCGAACGACAGCATGGCGCTCGCCCGGTGATCACGCAAGCCAACGCGGACCCGCTCGTTTGCATCCGCCCCAGACGAGCGGCACAATCGCCGCCATGGCCATCGTCGTGCAGAAGTTCGGCGGCACCAGCGTCGCCGACGCGTACAAGATCCACCTCGCCGCGCGCCGCGCGATCCGCGCCAAGCTCTCGGGCAAGCAGGTGGTGCTGGTGGTCTCGGCGATGGGCAAGACCACCGACAAATTGGTCGACCTCGCCTATCAGGTCTGCCGCACGCCGAGCAAACGCGAGATGGACATGCTGCTCTCGACCGGGGAGCAGGTCTCGATCGCGCTGATGGCGATGGCCATTCACGAGGCCGGGCACGAAGCGATCAGCATGACCGGCGCGCAGCTCGGCATGCTGACCGACAGCGTGCACACCCGCGCCCGCATCCGCAGCATCAACGTCGACCGCATCCGTCAACATCTCGACGCGAACCACATCGTCATCGCCGCCGGCTTTCAAGGCGTCGACGAGGCCTTCAACATCACCACCCTCGGCCGCGGCGGCAGCGACACGACCGCCGTCGCGATCGCCGCCGCGCTGCGCGCCGAGATGTGCGAGATCTACACCGACGTCGACGGCATTTTCACCACCGATCCGCGCATCGTGCCCGAGGCCCGGAAGATCGACCGCATCGTCTATGACGAAATGCTCGAGCTCGCGAGTCTCGGCGCCGGCGTGATGCACAGCCGCTCCATCGAGTTCGGCAAAAAGTACGACGTGCAGATCCACGTCCGCAGCAGTCTCACCGACAACCCAGGAACCATTATCATGGCCAGCACTCCGGGCATGGAGGACGTCGTCGTGCGCGGCTGCACGCTGAAGCGCGACGTCGCCCGCATCACCTTCATGGGGCTTCCCAATCAGCCCGGCGTCGCGGCGCGCATCTTTCAAGAGCTCGCCGGCCGACACGTGCTGGTCGACGACATCATTCAAACCGCCGCGACTGATCTCGCCGAGATGAACCTGTCGGTCACGGTCGAAGGCAAAGACGCACAGGAAGCCCGCGCCGTCTCCGAGAATCTGCAGCACGACATGCAGATCGCCGAAGTGAACGTCGAAGACGAGCTGAGCCGGGTGAGCGTGGTCGGCGTGGGCATGCGCTCACACGCCGGCGTCGCGAGCACGCTGTTCAAGGCGCTGGCCGAGGCGCGGGTGAACATTGAAAACATCTCCACCAGCGAGATCGTCATCAGCGTACTCGTGAAACGCGCCGACGCCGACCGCGCACTACAAGCAGCACACGCGGCGTTCGAGTTGGACAGCGCGGACTGAGGCGTCTGCAGTAAGCTGCAGGGGGCTATGACTGGGTTAGCGGGCGTTGCGAATCCCGCCATCGGGTCGCTTCGAGAAAGCCGCTAACCGTCGGAACATATTTATCGGATTTTCCTTGACGCTAATGGGGGGGGGGGGTTGGCATAGTGTTTTTGGACGCGGGGTCCGGGGCGACGTTGGTCGGCA
>CAZLYU010000003.1:170873-171777 GCA_964563855.1 uncultured Planctomycetales bacterium
CCCCCCCCTCCTCTCGCCCTTCCGGCGCCGTCGTCTCTTACTGTTATTGGAAGCTGAGTCAGCGGCGACGTTCACCGCGGCGGCTTCCGCCAAGGGATGGGACATGGTTGGGGACGCCTCAGCAGCAACCACCAAGTCGTGAAACGGCGCCGTGCGGCGTTGCGTGGATTGGGTATGAGGGAAAGGAGGACGAGGTTGTGATGTACGTACGTAAGCGATTGATCATCGTCGGGGTGCTGGTTGCGACAGCGCCGCTCGCCGCAGCGGCGCCGTGGAGCATCGCCTATGAAGGGAATGACTACCCGGAGAATGAGGGCTGGGTGCGTCTTTTCGAAAGTACGCCACCAACTCGCCAACTAGACGATAGCATCTTGACGCTCGATACGCGCCCTACCGACTTTGATCTGGATTACTACATTCAAGAGCCTTCTTTCAAGACATCACCAGATGCTGGCGAAACGCTCGTCATCGAGGCTCGCTTGCGTGTGACTGACATTGTAGGGCTGTCAGACACGTTTTTCACATTCATTGATGAACAGTCGTACGCGGTCAGCATTCGTTTCTACGGTGACGGCGTTGACAGCTTATTGGAAGAGTGGCCGGCGGTCCCGGTCGATACCTCGCAGTGGCACACATATCGGCTTGAAAGCGAGGACATGCGATCTTATCGCTTGCTAATCGATGGTGTATTGGTTCAGCACGGTGTTTTTGAACGCATTATTTCTTCCAATCGCTTTGGTTGGGGCCATGACACGGATCCCTCTGATGCCCGAAGTGAATGGGATTATGTTCGGTTTGGAGTTATCCCAGAGCCGAGTACGGTGCTTGGCGTTGTGGGATTGTGTTTCATGCTCAGAAGGATAGCACGATGAAACGATGTGTATTGACTGCAGTTGCACTGGCA